>NZ_JBITVX010000002.1:462372-618079 GCF_044543345.1 Pseudomonas sp. NPDC077451
TTCTACATCTTTCGGTTGATCTGTCACGGTTTTATTGCCAAACGGACAATCTTTCGTCAGGCAGTTAGCGAAACATGCGCGGCGTGGGGCTCGGCCGAGGGGGGCTGGTGTCGAGCCGGTCGTGCGCCAGGGGACGCTTTGTGATGGTGACGCGCGATTCGCAGCATGCCCCAAAGCATCGCCAGGGCGGCTGCGCTCCAGCCAATCACTATCAGAAGAATTACCAGTGGCGGTGTGATCATCGTTGGATTCCTTTCTAACCAGACATCATCAGCTCTCGCTGTAGTGGACCGCGAAATGCAAACAACGGTTCCGCTTGCCATCTGTCGGCAACGTGGACCTATGCCGGCAGCCGGCTGCCTAAACTGTGGGGAGCGACTCGAATAGAGGAGAAGGGTATGCGGAGCTATTTGCCTATCGCGCTGGCAGCGGCGCTTGCAGCTACAGCTACAGCTACAGCTACAGCCACGGCAACAGCTGGCGTCACAATGCCAGGCACCGTTCAGCTGGCGCAGAACTCGGGCTCGGTCGATCGAACCCTAGGTAATGGGTCCATGGGCACCGGTGCGGGTATCGAGCGACTACCGGAACAGTCTGATAAGGATCGCAAACTACCCGACCAGCGAACGCAACAGGCTTACGAGCAATCCAACCATGGCGACACGGATACCGATATGGAGCATCGCCCGCGCCGGACATTGGGCGATCGAGATCAGGATTGATCGAACCCGCTCTATGAGCCCGTAACGGCGAAAGGAGAATACCCTCGCCCCGATGCTGCCTCCACGGCTGCTAGCTTCGACGAGATCATCCATCGTCAGTGATGGCTCTGCTGTGACAGATCGCCGGACAGCAGCTTTGCTTACGTTGAAGACCACCTGTGTGTCGCCCTGCAACGTTCAAAATTGCCTGTTGATGGAACAGTTACAACAGGCTGCCCGTATGGAAGGAAAGGAGCGCGCCTTGCTTGAATGCCAGAGCGCCCAAGCTGGGTGGTCGTCCCCTAGCGGCTTGCCATGATTTTCAAAATTGGGCAGACGAAGGCTAGCGCTGGCGCTTGGCTCCTCCTCAGGTCGCCCCAGCAGATAGCCCTGGACCAGGTCGATGCCCATGTCTGAAAGGACGTGCAGTTCTTCACTCAGCTCGATGCCTTCCGCGATGACCTGAGCCTGTGACGCTCTGGCAATCTTCATGATCGACTCGACAAACTCGCGCTTCACGGCGTCGCGGTGAAGACCGTCTATGAAGTAGCGGTCAATCTTGACGTAATCCGGGCGTAGCTCCGACCACATGCGCAGGCTGGAATAGCCAGCACCGAGGTCGTCCAGAGCGATGGAGAAGCCCATGTCACGGTAGTGATGCAAGGCGGCACGAAGCAGCTCGAAATCATCGGTGGGCGTTTGCTCCGTAAGTTCGATCACGACCTTGTCGGCAGAGATGCCGTATTGATGCAGTAACTCCAGAGTGCGGCCCGGCTTGTGCTTAGCATCCAATAACGTTTCGGGCGACACGTTGAGGAATAGTTTGCTCTGCAGCTGCTGCTGGCTGTAGCGACGACAGGCATTCTCGCGACAGGTCATTTCCAGCTCATTCAGTCGGCCGGCATGTCGAGCCGCTGCGAGCAGGTTGATAGGGGAGTGTAGCGAGGTGTTCGATGGCCCTCGTGTCAGCGCTTCGTAGCCGAGGATGAGTCGTTCGGAAAGCGACACGATGGGCTGGAACAGGCTGGTAACGCTGCCGTGAGCAAGGATGGAATCCAGCGTGCTCAACTGCTCGGTAACGGTCATGGTGGTCTCGTGCGGCCTTAAAATGCGAAGGGCCGCACAATGGCGGCCCTTCGCATTTCACGACACTACGATGTCATTTTGATGACATCTGTTGCTTAGCGCTCGACAGGCTGGTTCTTAGCCATCGTCTCTTGCAAGCCTAGGTAATCCAGCAGGATTCTGCCGCTTTCTGACAGATAGGCATCGTCCTCGGGTTTGATTTTTTTATCTTCAACGTGCGGTGTCGTCTCATCTTCTTTTTCGAGCTTGGCCAGCGGCTCCTCGCCTTTAGCCTTGCGCAAGGTGTTTTCCAGTGTCAGCTGACGCTTCTCGATCCGCTCCTGCTGCGCCCGGCGCTTTTCCTCGTTGAGACTGATAGTCGTCTCGTGAGTAAGCTCCTGCGTCAGTGCGAGGCGATCCCGAGTAAATACAAAGTCTGGATTCTCATTGGTCCGCCCCTCATGGCGAGCCTTGAGTTCGGCGAGGAACGGCTTGAACGGATTCATGTCCGGGCTGACCGCTGCGCGAATGCTGTCCCATGGCATCGCTTCAGGCAGGGCGCTTTCGCCAATTTCCTTGGTATCAACTTCGGCGGGGTAGGAGATGTCCGGGATGACGCCTTGATGCTGAGTGCTTTGTCCGGAGACTCGGTAGAACTTGGCGAGCGTCAGCTTGAGTTCGCCGTGATTAAGCGGTTGGACAGTTTGTACGGTGCCTTTGCCGAATGTCTGTCCACCGACGATAAGTGCCCGGTGGTAATCCTGCATGGCGCCGGCGAAGATCTCCGAGGCCGATGCGGACAGTCGGTTAACCAGCACTGCCAGCGGGCCCTTATAAAACGCGCCTTGCTGCTCATCAGCCAGAACGTCGACGCGGCCATCGCTATTGCGGACCAGAACCGTAGGTCCTTGATCGATGAACAGGCCGGTCAGCTCGGTGGCTTCCTGAAGGGAACCGCCGCCATTGTTACGCAAGTCGATGACCACTCCATCGACGTTTTCCTTCTCCAGCTCCGTGAGCAGTTTTTTCACATCTCGGGTCGTGCTCTTGTATTCCTTGTCGCCGGCACGCAGGGCCTTGAAATCGAGATAGAACGCCGGAATTTCGATGACCCCGAGCTTGTAGTCACGACCGTCTTGATTGAGTTTAAACACCGACTTCTTCGCCGCCTGCTCCTCAAGCTTGACCGCTTCGCGGGTGATTGCGACGACTTTGCTGCTCTGGTCGTTTGGCGCGTTGCTCGCTGGGATGACTTCGAGTCGGACAACTGATCCTTTGGGGCCGCGGATCAGTTTGACGACTTCGTCGAGCCGCCAGCCGATCACATCGACCATCTCTTCGTCGCTCTGACCAACACCGACGATCTTGTCGGCAGGCGCGATCTGCTTGCTCTTCTCGGCAGGGCCAGCCGGGACCAGGCGCACCACCTTCACGTGCTCGTTGTCGCTCTGCAGTACAGCCCCGATACCTTCCAGAGAAAGGCTCATGTTGATATCGAAGTTTTCTGCATTGTCAGGAGACAGATACTGGGTGTGCGGATCGTAGGACTGCGCGAAGGCATTTATATAAGTCTGGAACACGTCTTCGCCACGAGTCTGCTCAAGGCGCGACAGCTGATTCTTGTAGCGTTTGGTGAGCAGTTCCTCGATGGCCTTGGGTTCCTTGCCTTCGATCTTCAACCGCAGCACCTCATCCTTTACGCGCTTGCGCCAGAGGTCATCCAGTTCCTGTTCGTTCTCGGGACGCGCTGCATTTTCGCGATCGATCAACAGCTCCTCGTCAACGGTGAAGTCAAAACTGTCGACGCCTTGCTCCAGCAGGCTCAGCGCATATTGCAGCCGGCTCTGCAGTCGCTCCAGATGCACCTTATAGATGATGAACCCGGGTTCAAGGTTGCCATTCTTCAGGAAGTCATCGAACTGGTTGCGCCAGGCTTCGAATTCGGCAACGTCCCCTGCAGTGAAATAGCTGCGCGAAGGGTCGAGCATCTCGAGGTAGCTGTCGAAGATCTTCGCCGAGCGGGCGTCGTTCAGCGGGGGCTTGTTGTAGTGGTGGCGCTTGAGCAGCTCGACTACGTTGAGGCTGGCAATCACCTGGTCACGGTCAGGCTGCAGGTAGTCCCATGCATTTGGGTCGGCAGGTTTGGCGAAGGTGGCAGTGGCCTGAAGGCCAACCAGCAGGGCTAGAAAGCCTGCGGTCAATGATCGTTTCATATCGAAGGAGCGACGCGAGGCTGAGTAATAACGCATATTAGGCCATCAAATCAGGCGCCGGGACGGAATCCGCTCGGCGGGAAAAACACAGCCCGATGGTATCTGGCGGCTGGCACGCCGCGATTCAGATCTCACCGAGGGGCAGAGCGGTTCGCTGCACCGGAGGATACCGAAAAGGCATTCCACGGTTTTAGACGGGCGTATCGCTATGTGGCCTCGGCAGAACTCAATCAACGGCCTGCACTGCCGGAGTCACGGTTTAGCGGGCGCAGGTATGAACCACTATGGAGGCAGCATGAAGGCATTGCAAGGCGTCGAGGGACAGGTGGAGTGGGTGGAGCGTACCGCGGCGAAGTGCGGCGATGGAGAGGTCAGGATTCAAGTAGCCGCTGCAGGTCTGAACCGTGCTGATTTGCTGCAGCGGGCGGGGCACTATCCGCCGCCCCCCGGCGTGACCGATATCCTTGGTCTGGAATGCTCCGGAGTGATCAGCGAGGTTGGGGCTGGCGCTTCCTACCAGATTGGTGACCGTGTATGTGCTCTATTGGCGGGTGGCGGCATGGCCGAGGAGGTTGTGGTCGATAGCCGCCATGTTCTTCCGGTACCGCAAGGCCTGTCGTTGCCAGAGGCGGCGGTTATCCCCGAGGTATATGCCACGGCATGGCTCAATCTGTTCCGCCTGGGTGTGCTGCAGCCCGGCGAGAAGGTGCTCTTGCACGCCGGTGCCAGTGGTGTGGGATCGGCTGCAATTCAATTGTGCAAAGCCTTTGGCAACCCATGCTGGGTCAGCGTCGGTTCGACCGATCGTCTGGCCTATTGCGAGTCGCTGGGTGCCCAGGGCGGCGTGCTCCGGGGTGAGTCACTGGAAGCGCTTCGCGATTTTGGACCCTTTGATCTAATTCTCGATCCGGTTGGTGCAAAGTATGTAGCGCTCAACACCCAGCTCTTGGCGACGGACGGACGTTGGGTAATGATTGGCCTGATGGGCGGACGCAAAGCCGAGGTTGATCTGGGGTTGCTATTGGCTAAACGAATCCAGCTGATTGGTTCTACGTTGCGTAGCCGTGGGGCTGCCGACAAAGCCGATTTACTGGCTGACATGCAGAATGAAATCTGGCCGCTCTTCGCCAACCAGACTCTTTCGCCGCGATTGGAACGCAGTTTCCCGGCGCGCGACGTGGAAGCGGCATTTGCTGCCCTGGCAAGCAACCGGGTGTCCGGGAAGGTTGCGTTGGTTATCGACGACAGTCTGGCCTAAACAATCCAGGCGCATGCGCCTGGAGACCAGAGTTAAGGCAGCTCGGCGCTCGAATAGAATGCGCTGAGTACCTTCACCAGATGCGCCAGATCCTGGCTGCCGGCCAGCTCGCGGATCGAGTGCATACCAAAGGTCGGCAAGCCAATATCCACCGTGCGCACGCCCAGCTGGCTGGCGGTGATTGGGCCGATGGTCGAGCCGCAGCCCATGTCGCTGCGGGTGACGAAGCTCTGCACCGAGACTTCGTTTTCCAGGCAGAGATGGCGAAAGAAGCCGGCGGTTTCGCTACTCGTCGCGTATCGCTGGTTGCTGTTGACCTTGATCACCGGCCCAGCATTGAGTTTCGGGCCATGGTTGCCGTCATGTTTGTCGCTGTAGTTAGGATGCACCGCGTGAGCATTATCGGCCGAGATCATCAGTGAGCGGTTGATGCTGCGCTGGAAGGATTCACCTTCAGGCAATACGCGGCGCAACACTTGCTCGAGAAAAGGCCCGTCCGCACCGCACATCGACGTAGATCCGACTTCCTCATGATCGGTGCAGACCAGTACACAGGTTTCCTCAGTGCCCGCACGCAATAGGGCCTGTAGGCCCGCGTAGCAAGACAGCAGGTTATCCAGGCGGGCTCCGGCGATAAAGTCGCCATTCAGACCGATCACGGCAGCGCTTTGGGTATCGTAGAAACTCAGCTCGAAATCGAGTACGACGTCCGCAACCAGACCATGTTCGCGGCTGAGTTGGTCCGCCAGCAGCGCCCTGAAATCTGGGCTGTCTTCGCTGGCGACTTGCGCCAGGATCGGTGGTAGTTCGTTCTGTGGGTTGATTGTCCAGCCCTGATTGGCTTCCCGATTCAGGTGGATCGCAAGGCTTGGAATCACCGCAATGGGCAGCTTGAAATCGATGAGCTGGCTTTCGATTCGACCGTCGCGGCTATAGGTTACGCGTCCAGCCAAGGACAAGTCGCGGTCGAACCACGGAGCAAGCAGCGCGCCGCCGTAGACTTCTACGCCAAGCTGCCAGAAGCCTTGGCGCTGCAGTTCGGGCTGCGGCTTGACGCGCAGGCAGGGGCTATCGGTGTGCGCACCGACCAGGCGCATGCCCTGTTCGATGACCGAGTGGCTACCCAGTTGGAAAGCGACGATCGCTGAATCGTTACGGGTGACGTAGTAGCGACCGCCCGGTTCGGTGTGCCAAGTCTCGCTTTCATCCAGGGGCTTGTAGCCAGCGGCCTGCAGGGCCTGGGCAAGGCTGGCAGTGGCATGAAATGGGGTAGGGGAGGCCTTGAGGTAATCGATCAGACCCTGGTTGAGTTCTTCGCGCATGGTTGGCTCCGGACGGCTAGGGTTGAAAGTTTATCCCATTGGCCGGTTCCGCTGCAGATCGCAGCTTCAGGAGCTCAGTCGCGCCTGGCTATCACCTCAAACAAATGCCAATGTTTGTTGCTGCCCACGGCAGTCTTGCCGTCGTACTCGAACTCGTTGAGTTCCAGCAGTGTCCAGCCATCCATCTGCCGCATCAGTTGCTCGCGGTTGAGGATGCTTAGACCTTTGTCCGCCCAAGCGTCGTTCGGGCCAAAAAAATGTCCACTGAATAAGCCTTGTTGCCGCAACGATTGGGTGATGCGCGACCATAGGTCCTGAAACGCATCTGGTCGACAGAATGGCAGAGCGAAGCCAGCGTTTATGAGGTCGACAGCTGGCAATGGCACATTGTCTTCGAATGAGCGGCAAATTGTGATGAGCGCTCCTGAGCGATAGTTGTCGGACTGCTCGCGCAGCGCCTCCAACGCACGCGGATCGCGATCAAGAGCGACGACGTCCCAGCCGGATCTAAGCAGCGCCAGGCTGTCTCGTCCTGCTCCGCAGCCCAGGTCCAGTGCTTGACTTGGGGGTTGTGTCCACAGATTGAGCGCTTTGCGCAGAGTTGGGTGCTCTGGGGCGCCCCGGGTCGCCTCGAGGAAATCACGCATCAGAACGGCGCCGGACACTCGAATCGCATACGTTCGCCAGTTTGAGGATGGGTCAGGGCAAGCATGCTGGCGTGCAGGCAGAGCCGGTCATGGGCGGTGAGCGCCTTTTCGTGCGCATAGAGGCGATCTCCTAAGAGGGGATGGCCGATCGAGAGCATGTGGACACGTAGCTGATGGGAGCGGCCGGTGATCGGGGTGAGCTCGACCCGGCTGTAATCACCGCAGCGCTCCAGGACTCGCCAATACGTTAGCGCATGCTTGCCCAGCTCATGGTCGACCACATGTCGCGGTTTGGTCGGCGGGTCGTAGCGCAGCGGAAGTTCAATGCTTCCACTGTCCTGTTCGGGCTCGCCCCAGCATAGGGCGGTGTACGCTTTTTCTGTCTCGCGGTCATGGAACTGGCGCGACAATTCGCGGTGGCTTTCCGCGTCACGTGCAAGCACGATCAGGCCGGAGGTTTCCCAGTCCAGGCGATGAACGATGCGCGCCTCGGGGTAGCCGTTTTCCTGTAGTCGGGTGACCAGACAATCCTTGTTGTCATCGGCGCGACCGGGCACCGACAGCAGCAGAGTAGGCTTGTTGATGACCAGCAGAGCGGCATCTTGATGAACGAACTGGATGTGACTGAGGGGCATTTTCGAATTCCGCAAACGACATCGGCGACCGAAGTCGCCGATGAATCTGTCGCTACACTACGGTGCTGGCGACTACCTGGTCGATCAACGATCGGGCAAGGTGATGTTCAGCTCAAGGATCGAACAGCTTCCCTGATCTTCCAGGGCGACCTGAACCTGATCGCTGTCGATGTTGACGTACTTGCGAATCACCTCGACCAACTCTTTCTGCAGCGCCGGCAGGTAGTCCGGCTGGGTGCGCTGGCCGCGCTCGTGGGCGACGATGATCTGCAGACGTTCCTTGGCGATGTTAGCTGGCGTTTCCTTCTTCTTGCGTTCACGAAAGAAGTCGAGAAGGTTCATTCGCGGCCTCCAAACAAGCGTTGCAGGAAGCCCTGCTTCTTCACGTCGAGGAAGCGATGGTTCACTTCCTTGCCCAGCAGTCGATCCACGGCGTCGCTGTAGGCCTGGCCGGCGTCGCTCTGGTCATCGAGGATGACCGGTACGCCCTGGTTGGAGGCTTTAAGTACGGCTTGGGATTCTGGGATGACGCCGAGCAGACGAATCGACAGAATTTCCTCGACGTCCTCGACACCGAGCATTTCGCCCTTGACCACCCGCTCGGGGTTGTAGCGGGTCAACAGCAGATGTTCCTTGATCGGCTCATCGCCGTTTTCGGCGCGGCGGGATTTGCTGGCCAGCAGGCCCAGCATGCGGTCCGAGTCGCGAACAGACGAGACTTCCGGATTGGTTACGACAATGGCTTCGTCGGCGAAATACATGGCCAGGTGCGCGCCTTTCTCGATGCCGGCCGGCGAGTCGCAGATGACGAACTCGAAGTTTTTGGCCAATTCGTCGATGACTTTTCCGACGCCTTCAAGCGTCAGCGCATCCTTGTCGCGGGTTTGGCTGGCCGCGAGGACGTAGAGGTTTTCGAGACGCTTGTCCTTGATCAGTGCCTGGGTCAGGGTGGCATCGCCCTGAATGACATTGACGAAGTCATACACCACGCGACGCTCGCAGCCCATGATCAGGTCCAGGTTACGCAGACCGACGTCGAAGTCGACGATGACGGTCTTGTGGCCGCGCAAGGCGAGGCCGGTACCGATGGCGGCGCTGGAAGTGGTTTTACCGACGCCACCCTTGCCGGAAGTGACTACGAGGATCTTGGCCAAGGTGATTCACCCTAAATATGAAGTCGGGACCGTAGCCGAGTCGGCTTACAGTACGCCCGTTTTGGTGCTTGAAAATTCGCGGCAGTATCCGTTAAAGGCGGGTGATGTTCAACACGTCGCCGGATAGCTTCATTTGCACGGCTTTGGCCCACAAAGGGTCGCGTCTAAGGTCTTCGGCGACCTTGTAATGCCCGGCAATCGAGACCATTTCAGCAGCCAGCTGCTGACAGAAAATACGTGCATTGGCGTCGCCCTTGATGCCTGCCAGCGCACGCCCGCGCAGCGGGCCGTACACATGGATGTTCCCATCGGCGAGAAGTTCCGCGCCGGGGCTCACCGCGGCCAGCACGATCAGATCGCCACCCTGGGCATAGACCTGCTGGCCGCCGCGGATGGGAGTGGTGATCACGCGGGTGGGGCGGTAGGCGGGCTCTGCCGGTTTGGCGGGTTCGCTTGGGGCCTTGCTGGTGACGTCGAGCTTGCGTTCACGAGCGCCCGACGGCGGTAGCACGGGCAAATCGAGCCGGCCGGCGGCGTCGACGATTTGCGGGTCGCCTGAACGCAACGCAAGGGTACGCAAGCCATGCTTTCGGCAGAGCGCGATAAGGGCAGGCAGGTCGAGGTTGCAATCGCTGGGAAGTTTGTCCAGCGCCAGCACCAGGGGCGTGTTATTGAAAAAGTCCGGGGCCTGTTCGACCTTGACGGCGAGCTGCTGATCCAGACGCTGCAGGTCGTTCTGTGTCAGCTCCAGCACGGTGATGGCGAGCATGCTGCCCTTGAGCTGGAATACGGGGGCTTGGTCGGTAAGATCGGCTTGGCTCATGGTCTGCCTGCTGCGGTAAATGGCGAGGACTTATAGCGGGGCGAACTGCCGCCTGCAAGTCTCGCCCACACTCTCGGACGGGTGCCGTGCATCGCAACGCTGCCGCATTGGCGGATGATTTATCGCTAGAATGCGCGCTTTTATCGGTTCGGACTGCCAATGGATCGTCCTCGTTTTCGCGCATCATTTCTTCATCCTCGTTTCTGGCTGCTGTGGCTTGGCCTCGGTCTACTGTGGCTGGTGGTGCAGTTGCCCTATCGGATTTTGCTGTGGCTGGGGCGCGGTCTTGGTGCATTGATGTACCGCGTAGCACGGTCGAGACGGCAGATTGCCCGGCGCAACCTGCAGCTGTGCTTTCCGGAGTTGAGCGAAAAGGAGCGTGAACGACTGCTGCGCGAGAACTTTATCTCGACCGGGATTGCCTTCTTCGAAATGGCCATGAGCTGGTGGTGGCCCAAGTCGCGTTTGCAGCGACTGGCGCAAATCCAAGGGCTTGAGCATCTGCAGCAGGCGCAGGCAGAAGGGCAGGGCGTGATCCTGATGACGCTGCATTTCACCACGCTGGAAATCGGCGGAGCGCTGCTCGGCCAGTGGCACACCATCGATGGAATGTACCGTGAGCACAAGAATCCGGTGTTCGATTACGTGCAGCGGCGTGGCCGAGAGCGGCACAACCTGGATGCGACAGCGATAGAGCGTGAAGATGTGCGTGCCATGCTCAAAGTTCTGCGTGCGGGCCGGGCAATCTGGTATGCGCCAGACCAGGATTATGGCCGCAAGCAAAGCATCTTCGTACCCTGGTTCGGTATTCAGGCGGCAACCGTGACCGCAACGACCAAGTTCGCACGCCTTGGTAGGGCTAGGGTGATCCCTTACACGCTGGAACGCCTGCCTGAAGGAAGAGGCTACAGCCTGGTGGTGCATCCGCCATTGGACGATTTCCCCGGCGAAAGCGAGGAGGCTGATTGTCGCCGCATCAACGAGTGGATTGAAGACGCGGTCAGGCAGCATCCTGAGCAGTACCTGTGGGCCCACCGGCGCTTCAAGACCCGACCGGAGGGGGAGTCGAGTCTGTACCGCAAGCGGCCGAAGAAGCCGGTTAGTGTGTAAACACACCGTCGCGTAAATCACGCAGCGCCTGTTCGATCTCTTCGCGGCTGTTCATCACGAACGGGCCGTACTGCACAATCGGCTCGTTGATCGGGCGGCCTGCCAGAAAAAGGACGCGGGCGCCGCTGCTGGTTGAAAGCTCCAGTTCACCCTGGTCGGAGAGTCGAGCGAGCTGATTCTTTGCAAGGCGTTGCCCACCCACCATCAGCTCGCCGTCAAACACATACAAGATGACTCGCTGCCCGTCGGACACCTGCGGCCTCAGCCGAGTGCCGGCTGGAAGGCAAAGATCGAACAGCTGCGGCTCGGTATCCGGGCGTTGCACAGCGCCGGCTTGTGTGACGCCTTCGGCGCAGAGCTGGCCGGCAATCACCACTGCTTCGACACCGCTCGGCAGCGTTATTCGGGGGATTTCGGCGGGAGAGAAGTCGCGGTAGCTCGGTTCGTCCAGCTTGTTTTTCGCCGGCAGGTTGAGCCACATCTGAAACCCGCGCATCGCGCCGTGTTCTTGCTGAGGCATCTCGCTGTGAATGACGCCGCGTGCGGCGGTCATCCATTGCACACCGCCGCTCTCTAGCAGGCCGACATTGCCGAGGTGATCTTCGTGGCGCATGCGACCTTCAAGCATGTAAGTGATGGTCTCGAAGCCACGGTGCGGATGCGCCGGGAAGCCGGTGATGTACTCGTCCGGGTTGTCCGAGCCGAACTCATCGAGCATCAGAAAGGGATCGAAGCGCTCCGGCGCGGCGCCGCCGAACAGCCGCGTCAGGCTGACGCCAGCGCCATCGGAGGTGGCGCGGCCGGTGCTGACAGATAGGACTTCACGCGTGGTCATAGCATCGCTCCTAGAACAGATGGACTAAGACTACGGCCGGCAACTCGATGCGCTAATGCGAAATTCGAACCTATCGTATCGATTCAGCCGATCATTCCTCGATCTGCAGTTCCCGCGCGCGGGTGTAGACGTAGCGGACCTTCTCGTATTCAAACGGCGAATTGAGTTGGCCGTAGCGCAGGGGCGTCGTGTGACGGATATCGATCAATCGCAGCGCGGTGAGACCGAATTCACCACCGCTGGCTTCGGCATAGCTGAAGTAGTCGACCTGTCGCTCAACGCCAAAATCCACTGCCTGGCCAGCGGTGTCCCGCAGGTTCGACGGGCCCAGTGCGGGCAGGATCAGATACGGGCCGTGAGGTACGCCATAGAAGCCGAGGGTTTGGCCGAAATCTTCATTGTAGCGGGGCAAGCCCATACGCGTTGCAGGGTCCCAAACACCACCAACGCCGAGAATCGTGTTGAACAGCAGGCGCGCGGTCGTGGTCATGGCCCGCTCGCCCTTAAGTTGCGCGATGCTGTTAAAAAGCGTTGGGATTTCACCGAGGTTATCGAAGAAATTGCTGACGCCGGTCCTCACGATCTTGGGCGTGACATAACGGTACCCGCGGACGGCAGGCAGCATCACAAACTGATCCAGACGGTAGTTGAAGTAGTACATGCGCCGGTTCAGCGACTCCCAGGGGTCGTAAATGTTCAGCGCGTCGAAGGTGGCGCGTTCAAATTCGCGCTGGTCGAGGCCGGGGTTGAACTCCAGGTTGCGCAGCGGATGGGTGAAACCATCCTCATCGACAGTCCCCGTCTGGGCATGGGTCACGCTGCTGATTAGCAGCATGACGGCAAGCAAAGCGCGTTTAGCCACGGAAGAACTCCAACATATCGTGGGCGTTGACCCGGTAGGTGAGGTTGCCGCAGTGGCCACCGCGAGGATAGAGCGTCATGCGATCACCGAAGGTGCGGCGAAGGAACCCCAGATCTCCAGCGCCGAGAATGATGTCGTCGGCGTTATGCATGACGGCGATTTTCGGACTGTTGCGCATGTAATCCTCGAGCGCATACAGGCTCACCTGTTGCACCAGTTGCGCCATGCTGCCGCCGTCCTGCTGCGCGCGCCACATGGGGATCAGCTGCTCGGTGATATAACAATCGAAATCACAGAGCAGCGCGCGGCGGAAGAACGGCTCGAGACTGGTGCCTTCATCGATTGGGTATTTCGGTGGCACGATCAGGCCGCGTCGGTTGATCAGGTCGGAGGTAAAGGCAATATCGGCCGCCGAGAAGCGGAATACCGAGCCGATCAACATGGCCATCTGCTCGTCAGTAAGTCGCAGCGCTGATTGCTGGAAATCGAAAAGCATCGCCTCGTCCAGGTTGATCGTGCCTTGCTGCCGGTAGTAGCGCGTGAGCTTTTCCAGGACGACTTCGTAAAAGGTGGTGGTGCTGTCGATGGCATCAACCTGTGTCTGCACCAGCTTGTCGAGGTTGCTGATCGAGGTGTAGAGGTTCACCGGGGGGTTGATCATCAGCACGCGCTTGAAGTTGAAACTCTGTCGCGTCTCGTCGAGCTTGCTGACGAATGCAGCGTTAAGCGCGCCCAGGCTATAACCGACCAGGTTGAACTCAGTGACCGGCAGCTCATGCTGCTGCGCGCGAACGGCTTGCATTACCCGATAGAGGTCTTTGGCGTCACCCGGACTGTAGCCTGGCGTTGCGTAGCGCGAGGCAGCGGCGATGAAGTCGAAGCTGGTGGGAGAGGACAGTTGCACCACGTGATAGCCGGCCCCGTAGAACAACCGCTTCAGCGACTCGGTCTTGCCGGCTGAGTAGCTCGCACCGGTGCCAGAGATGATGAACATCAGCGGCGCTGGACCAGGCTGTTTTGCTAGCCGATATGTGAGTCGTTTTACCGCCCAGAAGTTATCAGGCAGGGTGAACTCCCGCTCGGGACGTAGCCGCAGGCTGTAGTCCGCCTGATCGATGTCGTCATCTTCAGGCAAGTCGGCGCGAAATGGCGCCGGTGTCGTGGCTATCGTCGCCTCGAATGGGTTGCTTAAGGGATAGCCATATTGCTCGACGCTGATGTCTGCCGCGTGGGCAGGCGTAACGACCAGTGCAAGCAGTGCGCTCAGGCACAGCAGCAATCGCATATGAGGTGATCTCCGGTGACTACGGTGGGGTTTGGCTGGTTGATATTCAGTTTTCAGGGGCCGGCGGCGGGGCCGTGGTCCGTTCGGTGCACTCGACGATAATTGGGACACCGGTGGGGGTGTCGGCATCGAGTTTGGTCTGATCGCCGTGACCATGCATTTTCGCGCTCAGATGATGCCTGGAATTGCCTGCCCTATGTCGTTTCGCTAAGCATTGACCGCAATTAAGCCGGCAGGTTGCGTCGCTTTTAAGCGGTGATAGCAAAAAGCCGGTTGCGAACTGGCCAGTGTGGATTGGTGACCGGCTGGTCACCGCTCGGCAGGCGCAGACGTTTGAGTTGAGTGTCGTTGCTAGAACGCTTGCTAACACGCTTCTTAACGGCACAGGTGCTTCGTGGGATTGCAGTGGTAGCGCTGGATGAGAGCGGTAGCGCTTACGCCTGGTGATGTAGCCAGGCGTGAGCGGGGATGCGCTTCTCGGCAGCAGTTTGACGCTTGTCCAGACGCTGCCAGACCTTCTCGTGAAAGTAAAAGCCCACCGAGTTGCACAGGGGTTCGATAGCGGCAACCAAGCCACCGGCTGCTGCGCTGCCGGTCAAGGCGTAGGTGACCGAGAACGCGATGCAAAAGTGCATCAGGGTAAAGGTAACGGTCTTGGTCATGGTCGATTCTCCGCAGCGATCGAGAATTATTCTCTGTTGCGGTGGAGTGTGCTTGTGCCTGCGAAGCGTAGGAAATAACCGTGTTCGATGGACCAGATAGGCCAGCGCTATAGCCTTCCGTTTGCGTAGGCCTGATAGGCGCCAACGCGTCTGGCACGGGCCTCTCACTAAATAAAAACAAGACCATGGTCGAGTGGCGTTAAGACGGGCCGGCCCTAAAGTAGCCGCCCTGCCTTCATGTGTGGGCAGAGACCGTGTGGAGACCCCAATGAACAACGAGACAGTAATTCAGCAGATCAATGCTGATCCACGATTCCACGAGCTGGTTGCCAAGCGTGGTCGTTTCGCCTGGATGCTGGCGACCATCATGCTGACCGCTTACTTCGCATTTATTCTTGTCATCGCGTTTGACCCTGCGGTGCTGGGAACACCTCTGAGCACTGGCTCCGTCACCACCTGGGGTATCCCGGCGGGTCTGGGCCTGATTTTCCTGTCGTTCGTGCTGACCGGAATCTACGTGCAACGCGCCAATGGCGAGTTCGATCGTATCACCCAGGACATTCTCGACGAGGCCCAGAAATAATGTTCGCTCGCCTGCTGACTGCAGCTGCTCTGATGGCAGTTGCTCCGGCGCTGTTTGCTGACGCCCTAACCGGCGATGTACAGAAACAGGCCACCAACTGGACCGCCATTTCCATGTTCATCGTATTCATCGTGTTCACGATGGGTATCACCAAGTGGGCGGCCAAGCGCAACACCTCCACTTCCGACTACTACACCGCTGGCGGCAGCATAACTGGTTTCCAGAACGGCCTGGCGATCGCGGGCGACTTTATGTCGGCTGCCTCGTTCCTCGGAATATCCGCGCTGGTCTTCACCAGCGGCTACGACGGCTTGATCTATTCGATCGGCTTCTTGGTGGGCTGGCCGATCATTCTGTTTCTGATGGCCGAGCGACTGCGCAACCTGGGTAAATTTACCTTCTCCGACGTAGCCTCCTACCGCCTGGGACAGACTCAGATCCGTATCCTATCTGCGTGCGGTTCGCTGATCGTGGTGGCCTTCTACCTGATCGCGCAGATGGTCGGTGCCGGCAAGCTGATCCAGCTGCTGTTCGGCCTGGACTATCTGGTCGCGGTGGTGATGGTCGGCGTGCTGATGGTCATGTACGTGATGTTCGGCGGTATGCTGGCGACCACCTGGGTGCAGATCATCAAGGCTGTGCTGCTGCTGTCTGGCGCAACCTTCATGGCGGTCATGGTGATGTACAACGTCGGCTTCGATTTCAGCCGTCTGTTCTCCGAGGCGGTGGCGCTGCATCCGAGCCATCAGGCGATCATGAGCCCGGGCGGCCTGGTTTCCGACCCGATTTCCGCGATCTCGCTGGGTCTGGCATTGATGTTCGGCACGGCTGGCCTGCCGCACATCCTGATGCGCTTCTTTACCGTTGCTGATGCCAAAGAAGCGCGCAAGAGCGTGTTCTATGCGACCGGCTTCATCGGCTACTTCTATATCCTGACGTTCATTATCGGTTTTGGCGCGATCCTGCTGGTCAGCACCAACCCGAGCTTCAAGGACGCCACGGGCGCCATCGTCGGCGGCACCAACATGGTCGCCATCCACTTGGCTTCGGCAGTCGGCGGCAATCTGTTCCTGGGCTTCATCTCCGCGGTGGCCTTTGCCACCATCCTCGCGGTGGTTTCGGGCCTGGCGCTGGCGGGTGCTTCCGCTGTCGCCCATGACCTCTATGCCTGCGTGATCAAGAAGGGCAAGGCCAAGGAAGAGGACGAGATGAAGGTGACCAAGCGCACCACGCTGGCCCTGGGCGTGCTGGCCATCCTGCTTGGTGTGGCTTTCGAGAACCAGAATATTGCCTTCATGGTGGGCCTGGCGTTCTCGGTTGCCGCGAGCTGCAACTTCCCGATTCTGTTCCTTTCGATGTACTGGAAGAACCTGACTACCCGCGGTGCGCTGATCGGTGGCGCGATGGGCCTGGGCACGGCGTTGCTGCTGACAATTCTCAGTCCGACGGTATGGGTCGATGTGCTGCACTTCGAGAAGGCCATCTTCCCGTACAAGTACCCGGCACTGTTCGCCATGATCGCGTCGTTCGCGGGTCTATGGTTCTTCTCGGTTACCGACAAGACGAAAGCGGCTGCCGAAGAGCGCGCACGTTTCTTCCCGCAATTCATCCGTTCGCAGACCGGTCTGGGCTCGAGTGGTGCGGTCGCACACTGACCTCACAGCTCACCTGAAAAAAAGCAGCCTTCGGGCTGCTTTTTTTATGCGCCACCGTCGGTTTATGGGTAACTCAGAGCCCGGTCAATCGGGTGCGAGGTATGCCAGTCATTCAGCATTTCGATAGAGGCCGGAGCCTGCAGCGGCTTTCGCTAGACTCGTGGCAACTCCACGAACAAAAGGTTACAAACGATGCAAAATCGGATGATGGTCACAGGGGGCGGTTCCGGCCTGGGTCGCGAAATTGCGTTGCGCTGGGCGCGCGAGGGTTGGCAGCTGGCATTGTCGGATGTCAACGAGGCCGGCCTGGCCGAAACTCTGAAGATGGTCCGTGAGGCGGGCGGCGATGGTTTCACTCAGCGCTGTGACGTGCGCGACTACAGCCAGCTAACGGCGCTGGCACAGGCTTGCGAGAGCAATTTTGGCGGCATCGATGTAGTGGTCAACAATGCTGGCGTCGCTTCGGGTGGCTTTTTCGAAGAACTGTCGCTGGAGGACTGGGACTGGCAGATCGCGATCAACCTGATGGGCGTGGTCAAGGGCTGCAAGGCGTTCCTGCCTTTGGTGCAGAAGAGCCAGGGCAAGATCATTAACATCGCGTCCATGGCGGCTCTGATGCAAGCGCCAGGAATGAGCAACTACAACGTGGCCAAGGCCGGCGTAGTGGCGTTGTCCGAAAGCCTGCTGGTGGAGCTGAAGCAGCAGGAAGTCGGGGTTCATGTGGTCTGTCCGTCGTTCTTCCAGACCAATCTGATGGATTCCTATCGTGGGCCGACGCCCAACATGAAAGCGCAGATCAGCAAGCTGCTCGAAGCGTCGCCTATTTCTGCTGCCGACATCGCTGACTACATCTACCGTCAGGTTGCCGAAGGCGTGTTTATGATCCTGCCGCATGACGAAGGCCGGGCGGCTTGGAAAATCAAGCAGCAGAACCCTCAGGCTATCTATGACGAGATGGCGCTGCTGGCGGAGAAGAAACGTAGCAAGAGCAAAACCTGACCAGTCGGTCCGTTTTGCTTGCCCTGATCCAGGGGCGGGAGTAGGGTTGCCGGTCCTACCCAGTCTGCCTCTGGACTCACTGTGAAAAATCCGTCTCGCTGGCTGCTCATGCTGGCTCTGGTGCTGGCCGCGATCAATCTTCGGCCCGGTATTACCTCGTTCGCACCCCTGATCGAACGCATCGCCGAGGAGCTCAGTCTCAGCCGCAGCGTTATCAGTCTTACTACCGCCTTGCCGGTGCTGCTGATGGGGTTGCTTGCGCCGTTGGCGCCACGTCTGGCGGTGCGTTTCGGACTGGAGCGCACCATCAGCCTGTGCCTTGGCTTGATCGGCCTGGCGCTATTACTGCGTCTGTTCGGTAAAAGCGCGCCGGTGTTGATTGGCACGGCGGCCATGGTGGGTGCCGGAATCGCGGTCGCCGGGCCGCTGTTGTCAGGCTTCATCAAGCGTTATTTCCTCGAGCAGATGGGTAAGACGGCCGCCTACTATTCGTTGAGCATGGCTGTTGGCGGCACCATCGGCGTGGTGCTTACCGCACCGGCGGCCGAACTGCTGGGCGATCGCTGGACCTGGGGGCTGGCGTTGTGGGCTATTCCTGCAGTGCTGGCGCTGTTGATCTGGTGGCGCCTGCCGAACCAGCCGGAGCCGACGGTCGAGAGCCGCACCGGTCTGCCGTGGCGTGAGCCACGCGCCTGGTTGGTGAGCATCTATTTCGCCTTGCAGGCCGGTCTGTTCTACGCACTGGCGACTTGGCTGGTGGCGCGTTACCACGAGGTTGGCTTCAGCCTGCTACAGAGCAATGCATTTTTCAGTGGCTTCATGCTGATCGGTTTACCCAGCGCGTTCATCATGCCTTGGCTGGCGCAGCGCTTCGGTCGGCGGCACCTGCTGATGGCTTGCTGCGGCGTACTGGCGACGGTGTGTCTGTTGGTCATTGCCTGGCTTCCTCAGGTCAACCCCTTGCTGGTCTGCATGCTGCTGGGTGTGGCCTTGAACGGAACCTTTTCGATGTCACTGGTATTGCCCATGTACGAAGCGAACTCGCCGCTTGCGGTCAGCCGCCTGACGGCGATGATGCTTTGCACCGGTTATTGCCTGGCCTGTTTCACGCCAGTGCTGACCGGTCTGGGCCGCGATATCGCCGGTGATTACCGAGAACCCTTCCTCGTACTCGCGACCATGTCAGCGGCAATGTCGCTGCTCGCCTTGCGGCTGGCGCCCCGCCGAGATCTGTCTGCTGCGACGACGCCCTGAAGGTGCCGCTATTACCTTAGGTTGTGGTCTGCGTCACCTCTGCGACTCGCGCGCGGGCCATGTCCGCACGGGGCGCTGGAAGGCCGAGCGGAATTGGTCGAACATGTCGGACTTTCGCCTGGAGTGTTCCTGTGGAGCCGGAATCCATCGTCTACGGCAGCATTCGTGACTGGCCTTCGACCGACCCCGAGCAGTGTCGGCTGCGCCGTGCAGTCAACCGCCGTGCGCTGTACAGCTTGCCGC
Organism: Pseudomonas sp. NPDC077451; assembly: GCF_044543345.1. Taxonomy (NCBI): domain Bacteria; kingdom Pseudomonadati; phylum Pseudomonadota; class Gammaproteobacteria; order Pseudomonadales; family Pseudomonadaceae; genus Pseudomonas; species Pseudomonas sp. NPDC077451. The sequence continues at coordinate 481,679 of NZ_JBITVX010000002.1, forward strand.
AAGGTGAGGGTTGGCCTTTTCTCGGAAGAGAAATGTTTTCCTGCTGCAAGGATGAAGGCGTGTATCAGACCCAGATCATTCACTTCGGCGCCAGCTACCGCGCGGTCGAATATGAATGGGCGCTCTGGGTACGTCACTTCGAGGCGCTACTGAACGAACTCTACTGGACCAGCGCGGTGGTTCACCTGGAGACCGAACTCAACGGCATTCACACCTTCCGCTGGGAAACCGAAAGCGGTTCGCACAGCCCCCACCAGCGCGATTTGCGCATGCGCTGTGCCTGGGAGCGTGACGGCGGGGTATTCAGCTGAAATCTAGTCTTCCAGCCATTCCTTCGGCACGTCGCGCCTGAGCGCGAGCTGGCACTGCTGATGATCAACATCGAACACGATGACCGCGGTGCCTTTGCGCAATGCCTGGCGTACCCGCTCGACGCGGGTTTCCTGCGGCGTCTCGTCGCCATTATCGGTGCCCTCGCGGGTCACGAAGTCTTCGATGAGGCGGGTCAGGGTGTCAGGTTCGAGCTGGTCGTAAGGGATGAGCATCGGCGTCGGATCAAGTGGGATGGTGCAGGTCGGGTTCGCTGATCGGCGCGTTGAGGTACCGATCCAGGTAAGCATACAGCTGCTCGCTGTCCAATGGCTTGCCAATGAAATCGTCCATGCCGGCCTCGCTGCCAGCGCGGCGATGCTCCTCGAGCACATGGGCGGTCAGTGCGATGATCGGCACGGGTCGCAGCTGCAATTGTGCTTCGAGTCGGCGGATCTGTCGGCTGGCCTCGAATCCGTCCATTTCCGGCATCTCGCAGTCCATCAAAATCAGCTGCACAGCGGCCGGGTTGTCGCTGTATGCACTGACTGCCCTGTGCCCGTTTTCAGCAACCATGACCTCATAGCCGCGTTTGCGCAGCAGGCTGGACACGACCATCTGGCTGACCGGGTTGTCCTCGACTACTAGGATGAGCGGCTTGCGGCCTGTCAGGTTGTCGGCGGCTACCATCGCAGTGCCATTAGGCGTTCGGGTTCCCTGATAGAGACGATGCAGTGCTTCGCGCAAAGGGCCGAGCAGCAGGGGCAACGGCAGGCTTGCCAGGTGCAACGATGACGACGCAGGTGAGGGCTCGCTTTGTGGCGGGTAGAGCAGCATGACGCGTTGATTTGGTTCGAGCTGGTCGGCCACGGCGTTGAGCCATGCCTGTGGTTTGCCAGGCCAGGGTGCCATGATCACCAGCAGCGGGGCTGAAGCCTGATCGTCGAGGTAGCGGCGCAGTCGTTGCGGCTCCTCGCAACGGACGATTCGCATGCCCCAACGGTGGAGCAGATTGCCCATCGCATCCAGTGCACAGATATCCCGAGACGCGATCACGGCGGTTCGGCCTTCGAGCAAGGTCGTGAGTGGATCAGAGTTATCGCTCGCCTCCCGCAGCGGAATGTCGAAGCTGAATTGGCTGCCCTGGCCAGGCGTGCTCTGCACTTCGATCTGGCCGCCCATCATTTCCACCAGTTCCTTGCTGATGACCAAGCCCAGGCCGCTGCCACCGTAGCGTCGGGTTGTACTGGAATCACCCTGTGCGAAGGACTCGAACAACTGGGCCAGTACCTCGGCGCGCATGCCGATGCCGCTGTCGGTGATCGAAAAGACCAGGCTTCGGCCGCCCTCCGGCCCCTGACAGACGACCTGCAGCACCACGCAACCCTGCTCGGTGAACTTCAACGAATTGCTCAGCAGGTTCATCAGCACTTGCTTAAGGCGGGTCGGGTCGCCGCGAAGACGGCGTGGTACACCGGGCGCAAGGCTGAGATGCAGGTTCAGTTGCTTCTGCAGCGCTTGGGCCGTGAACAGGCTGATGGTTTCGGAGGCCAGCGCTTCCAGGTCAAACTCGATGTCCTCCAAGACCAGTTTGCCGGCGCCGATCCGTGCGTAATCGAGGATGTTGTTAATGACCGTCATCAGCGAGTTGCTGGAGCTGGCCACCGTATCGAGGTAGAAGCGCTGGTTACGATCCAGCGGGGTTTCACGCAGCAATTGCAGCATGCCCAATACGCCATTCAATGGCGTGCGGATCTCGTGGCTCATTTTCGCCAGAAAGCGACTTTTTGCCTGGTTCTCGCTTTCTGCCCGCTCGGCTGCCTGGCGCGAACGGAAGCCTTCTTCCTTAAGCAGGTTGATACGGTCGGCGAGCCCGATCGACAGGGTGATCAACTCGAAGGCGATGCCAACTTTGACAATCGACGCGCCATACAGGCCCAACAGGTTGAAGCCCAGCGAACCGGCTGTGACGATAACGAACGTCGCCAGCAGGACGCCCCAGGCCAGCGTGTAATAAAGGCCATAGCGCACGCCGCGGCTCCAAACGAAAGCGCCGGTCAGCAACAGGCCGATCGAAGAGCCGATGACCATCACACTGGCGAGCACGCTCCAGACCTGCGTTTCCAGAACGAATCCGGACAGCAGCGCACCCATCGACAGGATCAGCGCCACACGCAGGGCGAAGTCCAGGCGCGGGAAGTACTCGCGGGTATGCAGAAAATGGCGGCTGAATTGGACCGACACCAGGCAATGGCTGAACATCAGCGCGTAGATGCCTAACGCGACCACGCCACCTGCATCGTTCAGCCATTTGACCAGCAAGCCATCGAAGCTGAGTGCGAACAGGCCCACGTTGAGGTTGTAGATCAGATACCAGAAATACGCTGGCTCACGCAGCGAGAGGAACAGGAAGAAGTTGTAGCAGAACATCGCAAACAGCACGCCATAGAAGGCTCCGGCCAAGCCCATCGAGTCTTCGGTTGCTTCGGCGTTAGCTGCGTAGGTGCTGAAATACAGCGGGACGTACAGGGTACTGGTGCTTTGCACACGCAACAGCACGGTCGAGGTGCCGGGCGCGAGCTCTACTGGAAACAAGAAGTTGCTGACCCTGACCGCGCGCTCGCTGAACGGATGGTTGTCCCCCGAGTGCTGTCGGCTGATCCGGCCGTCCGGATGACGGAGATACAGCTGGATATCGTCAAGCAGCGGGTAGTTGATTTCGACGAAGCCGCCAAGAGGGTCGCGGAGTTGGTTGTCCAGCTCTACACGGAACCACCAGACCGAATCGTTCTTCCCCTTATTGGGGTGTAGGCCTGACACTGGCTCGAAGGTTTTTTCGGGTAGCGCGAACACCTCCGCCACGCTCAGTTCGGCGGCAGGGTCTCTCAGAAAGTAACTTGAGTTGCCCAGTGCTTGGCGAAAATGCTGTGAATCCACAGGCACGGGTTCAAAGGCCGATGCCTGAGCGGTCAGACAGAATAGGAAGACGGCCAGAAAAAGACGCGGCAGCATGTTATTGACCCAAGGCGTGCAAACTCGCAAAACGCAGTTTCCAGTCGCGCGAAGGACAAATCCCTTCGCTTTATGCCTGACTGGCCAAGCATCCATATATTTCAGAGGTTTGCGACTTTGCCCGGATCAGCGCCGCCCCGCAATCGGCAATTGCCTCAAGTTGGCGGCGCATCATGAAACGTGGCCATCAACCGGACGAATCATCGGTTTGCTTGTCGAAGATCGAATCGACTGCCGGCACGCGCGTGTCGTTCTCCATTTGAGTCACGTGTTCCAGTTGATGGCTGAAGTTTTCCAGCGAATCTTTGCTCGTATGGGCGTCACTGGTGAAGACAGGTGGGCTCAGCAAGTAGGCTGAAATCAAGCGGCTCATGGCTGCCAGGCTGTCGATGTGGGTGCGCTCATAGCCATGCGTCGCGTCGCAACCAAAGGCCAGCAAAGCGGTGCGGATGTCGTGACCGGCTGCAATCGCCGACTGCGCATCGCTGTGGTAATAGCGGAACAGATCGCGACGCACCGGTACCTCATTGGCTTCCGCCAGTTTCAGCAGGTGCCGCGACAGGTGAAAATCATAAGGCCCGCCTGAATCCTGCATGGCTACGGTGACGGCGTGTTCGCTGGATTCCTGTCCCTTGGCCGTCGGCGCGATGTCGATACCGACGAACTCGCTGACATCCCAGGGCAGGGCGCCGGCTGCACCAGAACCGGTTTCCTCGGTAATGGTAAACAGCGGATGGCAGTCGATCGGAGGCTCACGGCCGCTTTCAACCACGGCTTTGAGCGACGCCAGCAAGGCTGCCACTCCCGCCTTGTCGTCCAGATGGCGCGAGCTGATGTACCCGCTGTCGGTAAACTCGGGCATCGGGTCGAACGCGACGAAATCGCCCACATTGATTCCTAGCGCAAGCGTGTCGGCGCGGCCCGCGGTGTACCCGTCCAGGCGCAGCTCGACGTGGTTCCAGCTAATCGGCATCTCGTCGACCGCTGTATTGAATGCATGTCCCGAGGCCAGAAGCGGCAGCACGCTGCCCCGGACCACGCCGGTGTCGGTGAACACGCTGACGCGGCTGCCTTCGGCGAAACGACTCGACCAGCAGCCCACCGGGGACAAGCCAAGTCGGCCATTGTCCTGGATCTCCCGGACGCTGGCGCCAATGGTATCCAGGTGTGCGGCGATGGCTCGATCCGGGCTGTACCGACGGCCCTTGAGTGTGGCGCGGATGGTCCCGCGACGGGTCAGCTCGAAAGGAATGCCAAGCTCTTTTAGCCGCTCCGCCACGTAGCGAACGATGGTGTCGGTGAAGCCGGTGGGGCTGGGAATGGCGAGCATTTCCAGCAGCACACGCTGCAGGTAGTTGAGGTCTGGTTCTGGAAGCTTGGCAGTCATGATCATTCCTTAGCGGCGAAAAACGGGCTGCCGCCATTCAGGTGAGTGAAGTTGAGCTGCGGTAGTGCCGCAAGCGAGGCGGCTGGGCCATTCCGGCACCTGAGGGTGCCGGAGCCAGGCCATCAACAGCCTGGTTGCCCCGCTAATGGGTGCCGTAGCTGAGTGGAAAGAGCAGGTCGACGAAGCGTTCGGCGGTCGGCTGCGGATGATGATTGGCCAGGCCGACTCGCTCATTCGCTTCGATGAAAACGTACTCAGGCTGGTCAGCCGCCGGCACCAACAGATCCAGACCAACCACCGGGATATCCAGTGCACGGGCCGCGCGGACGGCAGCGTCGATCAGCACTGGGTGCAACTGATCGGTTACATCGTCGAGCGTGCCGCCAGTATGCAGATTGGCGGTACGACGAACCGTCAAATGCTGGCCACGTGGCAGCACGCTGTCGTAATCGAAGCCGGCTTCACTGATGCCCCGATGGGTTTCCTCATCCATCGGGATTTTGCTTTCGCCACCCGTCGCGGCCTGGCGACGGCGACTCTGGGTCTCGATTAGTTCTTGGATGGAGTGGCTGCCGTCGCCAACCACTTCAGCCGGACGTCGAATTGCCGCAGCGACCACCTCATAGCCGATCACCACGATGCGCAGATCGAGGCCGGGATGGAAGCTTTCGAGCAAGACGCGTTGATCGAAGTGGCGTGCTCGGGTAATTGCTTCCTCCACGTCCTCAGGGCTACGAAGATCGACCGAGACCCCGTGGCCCTGTTCGCCATCGAGCGGCTTGACCACTACACTGCCATGCTTTTCCAGAAACGCCTCGTTATCCTCTGGCGTCCCTGCGAGCTGCTGCGCTGGCAATTTGAGCCCGGCGCGGGCGAGGGTGCGGTGCGTCAGGCTTTTGTCCTGGCACAACGTCATGCTCACCGCTGAAGTGAGGTCCGACAGTGATTCGCGGCAGCGAACTTTTCGGCCGCCCTGGGTCAGGGTGAACAGGCCCGCTTCGGTGTCGTCGATGGTGATTTCGATGCCGCGGCGCCGTGCCTCGTCGACGATGATCTTGGCATAGGGGTTCAGCTCGGCTTCCGGGCCAGGCCCTAAAAACAAGGGCTGGTTGAAGGTGTTCTTGCGTTTGACCGTGAAGGTCTGCAGGTCACGGAAACCGAGTTTGGCGTAGAGCGCCTTGGCCTGCTTGTTGTCGTGCAGCACCGACAAATCGAGGTAGGCCAGCCCGCGCCCCATGTAGTGTTCAATCAAATGGCGAACCAGCGCTTCGCCGACGCCAGGGCGGGTGCAGGTTGGCGCGACCGCCAGACACCAAAGGCTGGAGCCGTTCTCCGGATCGTTGAAAGCCTTGTGGTGATTGATGCCCATGACACTGCCGATGATCTGGCCGGAGTCGTCGTCCTCGGCCAGCCAATAAACCGGACCACCTTGCTCTCGTGGGGTGCACAGCTCCGGGTTGACGGGCAGCATATGGCGCGACTGGTACAGGCTATTGATCGCCTTCCAGTCCTCCTCACTCTGGGCGCGCCGAATGCCGAAACCGCGGAAGCTGCGGCGGGCCGGGCGGTAATCGGTAAACCAGATGCGAGAGGTGTCCGAGGGGTCAAGGAACAGCTGCTGCGGCGCATAGGCGAGCACTTGGTGCGGCGCGGCAACGTATAGCGCAATGTCCCGCTCCCCGGCCTGTTCATGGAGCAGGTCGGCAGCGAGCTTTTCAGGGTCGGAATAGGTATGGCCGATCAGGATGCGGCCCCAGCCACAGTGCAGAGTTACAGGCGACTGACGTTCCGCCTGGCCATCCTCCGCGAGTCGTTGCTGCAGGCGCTCGTAGGTCGGTGTCTGGCCGCGTAACAGCCGCTGTCCATAGGCTTGAGACTTCTGCATGGTACGTTCCTTGGAGCTTGTCATGACGTCACGGCGTTTGTCGTATCAACCGGCCTGGGCGCCGTGCCGTCATGATCGGTTCTTAGAGGCCTTGTTCGCTCAACCATAGATTGACCGCTGCCAGCTGCCACAATTTCGAGCCGCGCAGGGGCGTCAGTTGGCCCTCAGGGTCGTTGAACAGCTTGTCCAGCATTGCCGGGTTGTACAGCCCGCGATCCTGGCTCGGGTCCGTCAGCAGCTCGCGCACCCAGTTCAGCGTGTCACCCTGCAGATGCTTCAGGCCCGGCACCGGAAAATAGCCCTTGGGGCGGTCAATAACCGCGGCCGGGATAACCTTGCGCGCAGCTTCCTTGAGCACATACTTTCCGCCATCGGGCAGCTTGTACTTCGCGGGAATTCGCGCGGAAAGCTCGGCCACGTTGTGATCGAGAAACGGCACCCGTGCCTCTAGGCCCCAGGCCATGGTCATGTTGTCGACTCGCTTGACCGGGTCGTCGACCAGCATCACCGTACTGTCGATTCGCAGGGCCTTGTCGACCGCCGCATCGGCGCCCGGCTGGGCAAAGTGCTGACGAACGAAATCACCGGAGAAGTCGCCCTTGACCCACTGCTGCTGCACGGTGTCGGCGTACTCCTCGAAGCTGCGGTCGCGAAAGGCGTTGAGATAAGCCTCGACAGGGTCCTCGGCACCGTCCACCTGCGGATACCAGTGATAGCCGGCGAACAGCTCATCGGCACCTTGACCGCTCTGAACCACCTTGCAGTGCTTGGACACTTCCCGTGAGAGCAGGTAGAAGGCGATGCAGTCGTGGCTGACCATCGGCTCGCTCATCGCGCGAAAGGCAGCAGGCAGCTGTTCGAGGATTTCCTTCTCCTGTATCCGCAGCTGGTGATGGCGCGTCCCGTAATGCTGCGCAATCAGATCCGAATACTTGAATTCGTCGCCACGCTCGCCGCCGGCATCCTGAAAGCCGATGGAGAAGGTCTGCAAGCTATCCGCAGCGCCTGCTTCGCGAAGCAGACCGACCAGTAAGCTGGAGTCGACGCCACCGGACAGCAGGACGCCCACGTCGACCGCTGCTCGATGGCGCAAGGCGACTGACTCGCGCAAGGTTGTCAGGGTGCGCTCCTGCCAGTCTTCGAAGCTGAAGCCTTGCTCCTCTTCTGACGCCCCGAACTCCAGCGTCCACCAGCGGTGTTGGCTGGTCTTGCCGTTGGCATCAATACGCATGAAGGTGGCGGGCGGCAGTTTCTCGATGCCGGCAATCAGAGTGTCCGGCGCCGGCACCACAGCATGGAAGCTCATGTAGTGGTTCAGTGCCACCGGGTTCAGTACACCAGCGATGTCACCGCCCTTGAGCAACGCCGGGAGCGTCGAGGCAAAGCGCAGGCGCTCGCCAGTGCGTGACAGATAGAGCGGCTTGATGCCGAGGCGATCACGGGCGATGAACAGTTCCTGTACGTCGCGCTGCCAGATGGCGAAGGCGAACATGCCGTTGAGGCGCGGCAATAAGGCTTCGCCCCAGGCATGAAAGCCCTTGAGCAACACTTCAGTGTCACCCTCGGAGAAGAAGCGATAGCCCAGCGCCTCGAGCTCGGCGCGCAATTCCGGATAGTTGTAGATGGCGCCGTTGAACACCATCGACAAACCGAGTGCCGAGTCGACCATTGGCTGACCCGAGGCCTCGCACAGGTCCATGATTTTCAAGCGTCGGTGACCGAGCGCGAGAGGGCCTTGGCTGTTGAAGCCACAGGCGTCTGGGCCTCGAGCAGTCAGGGATTGAGTGATGCGTTCAACCGCGGCCAGATCGGCCGGTTGATTATCGAAGCGAAGTTCGCCAGCTATGCCGCACATAAGATCCTTACCGGTGTTGCCGTTGGGGAGTGTGACTGATGCTGGGATCGCGAAGTTCAGGTTTTCAGACCAGCGTATAGCGCTCTGGCTCGCCAGCTGCGGTGATCGTTCAGGTGCGTCACTCGCAGGCTGAATCGCGCCCTGCTGCGTCAGTCAGGTTTACAGGGAAACAAAGAAAGTGCTTTCATGTCAAACCGTGACCCAGCTGATTATGTTGTTTATGAACGAAGAAAATATTCGAGCTGAAACTATCGAAAAGCCGGAGAGCAGCCTTGAACTGTCGCTGTTTCAGGCTCTGCGCCGGTTGCAGCAGGACGCCGAAATGCATGCCAAGCGGCTGGCACGTTACGGTGGACTGAGCCCGGTGCAGCTAATGATTCTGCAAGTGCTTGCGAGCGAGCGACAGCTCACGGCCAGTGCGCTGAGCAAGCGCGTCAGCCTCACGCCTGCAACCCTATCCGGGCAGCTCGACCGGCTCGCCGAACGCGGACTGCTGTCGCGCCAGCGCGATGATCAGGACCGCCGCCGCCAATGGTTGCATTTGACTGAAGAGGGTCGTGCACTGCAGCAACAGGCCCCGTCTTTGCTGCCGCCGGAGTTCGTTGCACGTTTCGCCGCGTTGCCGGAATGGGAGCAGCATGGAATCACTGCGGCGCTGCTTCGCGCCGCCTCGATATGCGGTTCGAGGGAATAGTCAGCAGCCCAGCTGAGCCTGCCGTCTGCTATAGGCGAAAGCCTTCGACGATATGCTCGGCCAGTGTTTCGCTGACTTGCGACTGACTACGTTCGTTGCGCAGCAGGACAATGCTGCTCAAGGGCAGCTCCGGCATGCCCTCGGCTTCGCCCAGCAAGCGCATGTCGGCCGTGACCAGGCTCTGCAGCTGCGCGGTCACTGCGAGCCCTGCGTTAACCACGGCCATCAGCGCTGAGAGGCTCGGGCTGGTATAGGCAACCCGGTAGGGAACGTCCAGGCTGTCGAGTGCGTTGCAGGCCCAGGCCCGGCAGAAGCAATCGGTATTGAACATGGCCAGTGGCATGGGCCGTTGTTCATGGGTGTTGAAGCCCGGCGCTTCGGCCCAGACGAAGCGTTCGCGCCGCAATAACTGTCCGATCTCGGTACCTGGCTCGCGGGTGACGATGGACAGATCCAGGTCGCGTCGCTGCAGCAGCTGGTAAGACGGTTCGCAATGCACCTCCACCTGCACCAGCGGATAGGCCTGAGCGAAGCGCGACAGGATGCCCGGTAGGAATCGCATCACATAATCGTCTGGAGTGCCGATGCGCACCGAGCCGACCATGTGCGGCTCACGCAAGGTGGTCAGCACCTCGCCGTGCAGCTTGAGAATTCTTCGCGCGTAACCGAGCAGGATCTGGCCCTCTGCGGTGAGCTTGACCTGGCGCCCGTCGCGCTCGAAGACCGAACGCTGCAGCACATCCTCTTCAAGCCGCTTCATCTGCATGCTGATTGCCGACTGCGTGCGATTGACGGCTTCCGCAGCACGGGTGAAGCCGCCGTGATCGGCAATTGCCACAAAGCTGCGCAGCAGCTCGGCATCGATACTCGGGTAGTTGGCCATTCATCAATCTCCGAGATGGACATCATCACAAACATTCGTTGGATTGATCATAAGCCCGGCGGGACACTGGCGCCATCCACTCGGAGGTGTACCCGATGAAAAGCCATGCTGAGTTCGTTCAATCTTGCGCCCGGAGCGCAACGCCCCATTTCTCGCTCGGACGGTGGCTGCGTGCGGCCTGGCAGCGGTTCGGTTGCTGGCACGCGCTGTATCGCCAGCGCCAGCAACTGGCCTCGCTGAGTGACGAGATGCTCAAGGACATCGGTTTGAGCCGGGCCGATATCGAAACCGAAATCACCCGGCCATTTTGGGATGAGCCGTTTCGCCGAGGCTAACCTTTGGCAGCTTGGTCACGAGGATCGAATAGGCAGGCGCTCGATGAGACGCTCAGTCGATCCGTCGAATGAGCTTGCGCAGCAGGAATCGATTGGGGTGGCAGGCTTCGGCGATGGCGCGCGGTACGGGCAGCGGTTCGTCATTCAGCCACGCGGCGAGTAGCTCGCCCGACAGTGGCGCGGTGATCAGGCCGCGCGAGCCGTGTGCGGTATTGACGTACAGCCCATCAAGCCAAGGGCAGGGCGTATCAGGCACTTGCCGAGCATCCTTCGCCAGCACGGCATAGGCTTCGGCGAAGCGTGCTGGATCGGCCAGCGCGCCGATGATGGGTAGATAGTCGGGGCTGGTGCAGCGGAACGCGACGCGTCCATGCAGTTGGTCGATATCGACGGTGTCGGCCTCGAGGCGCTGATGCAGATCAGCGGAAATCTCCGCGAGCATCTCCAGGTTGGAATGGTGTTCCGCTGCGCTCGGAGCCGGGTCGGTTTCGGCGAAATTGAAGCTCGCCCCCAGCGTGTGCTGGCCCTCACGGGGCGGGGCGACGTAGCCCTTGGCGCAGAGCACGGTGCGCAACGCGCAGCTTTGTTCGGTCACCGGCAGGGCGGTGATCTGTCCGCGGATTCGCTTGAGCGGCAGCCAGGCGCTTTGGCTGAAGCGCGCAACGTCGGCGGCGCCAGCCAGAATCACTACCGGCGCCTCGGCCAGCAGCTCATCGCCGATCAGCGCCTGCCACTGCTCGCCGGCGCGACGCAGCTCGACCGGGTGCCGGTGGCGAAGCAGCTCGATGGCGGGGTGCGCGATCAGCCAGCGACACAGCGCTGGCGGGTGCGCCCAACCCGTGTCCGGATAGAACAGCCCGCCATGGCCCAGCGCCACGCCCGCCAGCTGCTCAGCTTCCTCGCGCTGCACCGCGCGCAGCAGACTGGGCGGAAAGGTATCGGACAGCGCGGCTTGGCGGGCGCTTTCCTTGTTGTCGAAGGCAAGCTGCAGCACGCCACAGGCATCCCAGTCCTGGCCTTGCTGCAGGTTCTGCAACAACCGACGGGTGTAGCCAAAGCCGCTGGCGACAAGCTGCGAAAGCGCGGTGCCGTGCGCTGACAGCTTCAGATAGAGCACACCCTGTGGATTGCCAGAACCCTCTTGGGCGACGTCGTCATGCCGCTCCAGCAGTGTCACCTGCCAGCCGCGCGCCGCCAGGCTGGCGGCGCTGGCGCAACCCGCCAGGCCTGCGCCGATGATCAGTGCCTTGCGCTGCGTTGGTTGATGCGGCGGGCGCGCGAACCAAGGGCTCTCCAAGGTTTTTGGCGATGCGGCAAGGTGGCCCTGGAGGTTTTCCCACTTCTGGCCGAATCCCGGTATCCGCTTGATCTCAAAGCCCGCCTCCTTGAGGGCTCGTCGCACACTGCCGGCGCTGCTGAAGGTCGCCAGCGTGGCGCCCGGGGCGGATAGCCGCGCCACCTGCTCAAATAGCTCGGGCTGCCACATGTCCGGGTTCTTCGGCGGTGCGAAACCATCGAGAAACCAGGCGTCAACCTGGGCATCCAGTTCTTTCAGCCGGTCGAGTGCATCGCCTACCAATAGCGTCAGCGTCACCTGGCCGAAACGAAACTGCTGGAATCCCGGATTGATCGCCACATACTGATCCAGCAACTGGCGCGCCTGCAGCTGCAGCTCGGGCCACAACGTCAGCGCTCGCTGCAGGTCGTCGCGGGTGAGTGGATGCTTTTCAACACTGACGAAGTGCAGGGCGCTATTGGCAGGCGCTGTGCGCTCGAACAGCGCCCAGGCACAAAGAAAACTGAGGCCAGTACCGAAGCCCGTTTCGCCAATTACCAGGCGTTCCCCAGCCTGAAGCGCGGCGAAACGTTCGGCCAATCGGTTGGGTTGCAGAAATACGTGGGTGGTTTCGGCCATGCCTGAGCCACGAGAAAAATATACGTCACCATAGCGCCGCGATTGCGGTTGGCCGTTCTCGTCCCAGTCGAGCTCTGCATGTTCAAAACCGGGTGGGATCGCGGCGGACATCGGCGTTTCCTGGGGGAAAAAAACGCGATTCTAGCAGCAGCGTGAAACCTGCTGCGGGCGCGCTTTGTCGCATCGGTAAGCGCGCAGGCCAGCGCACCAAGCGCTAACAGGCGGAGCTGCATCAGTACTGCAGCTACCTTGGCCTGCTAGGGTTCATCACAGCATCCATTCCTGGAGTACACGATGTTCGAGTCCGCAGAAATCGGCCACACCATCGACAAGGACACCTACAACAAAGAAGTGCCCGTTCTGCGTGAAGCGTTGCTGCAGGCGCAGTACCGCCTCAGAGAGCAGGCGCGGTTTCCAGTGCTCATCCTGATTAATGGCATCGAGGGCGCCGGAAAAGGCGAAACGATCAAGCTGCTCAGCGAGTGGATGGACCCGCGACTGATCCGGGTCGACAGCTTCGATGTGCCGACCGACGAAGAACTCTCGCGTCCGCCCGCTTGGCGTTACTGGCGTCGCCTGCCGCCGAAAGGGCAGACAGGCATCTTCTTCGGCAACTGGTACAGCAAGTTGCTGGAGGACCGGGTCCATGGGCGCATCAAGAAAGCCGAGTTGGAGCTGGCCATCGACCGTGCCCAGCGGTTCGAACGCATGCTCTGCGCTGAAGGCACGCTGATCTTCAAATTCTGGTTTCACCTGTCCAAGGACCGCATGCTCCAGCGCCTTGAATCGCTCAAAGACGATCCGCTGCACAGCTGGCGCATCAGCCCGCTGGATTGGCAGCAGTCGAAAACCTACGACCGGTTCGTCAAGCACGGTGAATTGATCCTGCGCCGCAGCAGCCGGGACTTTGCACCCTGGTACGTCATCGAGGGCAGCGACGAACGATACCGCAGCCTGACCGCCGGCCGGTTGCTGCTCGAGGGGCTCAATGCTGCGCTGGACGCGGCGGACCAACCGCTCTCGCAGCCGCACACGGCGACGATCGAGCTGAAGCTCGATCAGGCGAGCCTGCTAGGCAGTCTCGATATGCAGCAATCGCTCAGCAAGGACCATTACAAGGAACAGCTGGGGCATGAACAGGCAAGGCTGAGCCAGCTGCTGCGTGATCCGCGGTTGCGCAAGCGTGGGGTACTGGCCCTGTTCGAGGGCCACGACGCGGCGGGCAAGGGCAGCGCCATTCGCCGGGTCACGGGCGCGCTGGATCCGCGGCTGTATCGCACCATACAAATCGCCGCGCCCAGCGAGGACGAGCTGGCGCAGCCTTGGTTGTGGCGCTTCTGGCGCAACGTCCCGGCGCGCGGGCAGTTCATCATTTTCGATCGATCCTGGTACGGCCGCGTGCTGGTCGAACGTGTCGAGGGCTTCTGCTCGCCAGACGAGTGGCTGCGGGCCTATACCGAGATAAACGAGTTCGAGGAGCAGCTGGTCGACGCAGGCGTGGTGGTGGTCAAGTTCTGGCTCTCCATCGACAAACAAACGCAGCTGGAGCGCTTCAAGGAGCGGGAAGATACGCCGCACAAGCGCTTCAAGATTACCGAGGAAGACTGGCGCAATCGCGAAAAGTGGGAGGACTACAGCAACGCCGTGGCGGACATGGTCGATCGCACCAGCACCGAAATTGCGCCCTGGACGTTGGTTGAGGCCAACGACAAGCGCTTTGCCCGGGTCAAGGTATTGCGCACGCTCAACGACGCGCTGGAAGAAGCGATCAGCTGAGTTTCAAGGGACGGCGGACAATGGCCAGCCATATCCCTGCTGAATGTTCGTCGCCTTTGGTGAAGGGCCGGAACTATGCTCGGTCCATCGTCAACAGGCCGGCCGCCGCAGCGGCCGCCCAACCATTCGAGGTATGCCATGCGTGAAGTAGTGATCGTCGACAGCGTACGGACCGGCCTGGCCAAGTCCTTCCGCGGCAAGTTCAACATGACCCGTCCTGACGATATGGCGGCTCATTGCGTCAACGCGCTGCTGTCGCGTAACGGGCTGGACCCCAAGCTGGTCGAGGACTGCATCGTCGGTGCCGGCTCCAACGAGGGCGCACAGGGCTACAACATCGGTCGTAACGTGGCGGTGCTGTCGAACCTGGGTATCCAGTGCGCGGGCATGACACTCAATCGCTTCTGCTCGTCCGGCTTGCAGTCCATTGCCATCGCGGCCAATCAGATCGCTTCCGGCTGCAGCGACATCATCGTTGCCGGTGGCGTCGAGTCGATCACCATGACGGCCAAGAGCCGCAACAGCGACAACCTCTTCAATCCAGTCCTGCAGGAGCGCGTTCCTGGGCTGTATCACAGCATGGGGCAAACCGCCGAGCTGGTCGCGCGTCGCTACAACGTCACCCGCGAGCAGCAGGACGCCTATTCCCTGCAGAGTCAGCAGCGTACCGCGCGGGCCCAGGCTGAGGGTTTGTTCCAGGACGAGATCGTGCCGATGAACGTCCGCTACTTCACCGAGGACAAGAACACCGGTGAGCGCACCGAGCATGAAGGTGTGGTCGATCGTGACGACTGCAACCGCCCGGATACCACGCTGGAAAGCCTGTCGGGCCTCAAACCGGTGTTTGCCGATGATGGCTCGGTGACCGCGGGCAATGCCTCGCAGCTCTCCGACGGCGCCTCGATGACCTTGGTCATGAGCCTGGACAAGGCACTCGAGCTCGGCCTCAAGCCACGGGCCTTCTTCCGCGGATTCACCGTGGCCGGGTGCGAGCCTGAGGAGATGGGCATTGGCCCGGTGTTCTCGGTGCCACGCCTGCTCAAGGCGCGCGGTCTGCAGGTCAGCGACATCGACCTGTGGGAGCTCAACGAGGCCTTCGCCTCGCAGTGCCTGTATTGCCGCGATACGCTGGAAATCGACAATGAGAAGTTCAACGTCAATGGCGGCTCGATTTCCATCGGCCACCCATTCGGCATGACCGGTTCGCGTACCGCGGGTCATCTGGTTCGCGAGCTGCAACGTCGGAATCTGCGTTACGGGGTTGTGACCATGTGCGTTGGCGGCGGCATGGGTGCGTCTGGGCTGTTCGAAGCGGTGCGCTGATCAGTCGTCGCAGGGACGACTAAAAGAAACCCGCGCCAGATGGCGCGGGTTTTTCATGCCTGATCATTATTTGGTCGCTCCTTGGCTGGGCTTCAGCTCGCACCAGATGCTTGGCCATCCGCGCTGCGTCTGGCTCCAGGTTACCGATGTAACGGCTATTGAGGTTCAGACGTCTGCCAGCAGGTGAACGGATTGGTCTGCTATGAAGTTTCCGGTGGGCTGAAGCCCACCCTACGACGTAACCTGGCCTGTAGGGTGGGCTTCAGCCCACCGTATATATGGCGGAAGCAGTCAGGTAGATAGATAAAAACCCGCGCTTGGCGCGGGTTTTTTATTGCCACAGTCTGGCCACTGAGGCCAGTAGGGTGGGCTTCAGCCCACCACCCCGCGGCTAGGTTGCTACCTCAGCTCAGCTGCGGCTGGACTCCAGCATGGTTTCCGGTCGCACCCACTGATCGAACTCCTCATCAGTCAGATAGCCCAGCGCCAGTGCAGCTTCGCGCAGGGTGGTGCCTTCGGCATAGGCCTTCTTGGCGATCTCGGCCGCCTTGTCGTAACCGATGTGCGGGTTCAGTGCTGTCACCAACATCAGCCCACGCTCCAGATGCTCGGCCATGCGTGCCGCGTCCGGTTCGAGGCCGACGATGCAGTGGGTGTTGAAGTTGCGGCAACCATCGGCCAGCAGGCGGATCGATTCGAGCATGTTGTGCACGATCACCGGCTTGAACACATTGAGCTGTAGATGGCCCTGGCTCGCGGCGAAGCCGACCGTCACGTCGTTCCCCATCACCTGGCAGGCAAGCATGGACAACGCCTCGCACTGCGTCGGATTGACCTTGCCTGGCATGATCGAGCTGCCCGGCTCATTGGCTGGCAAACGCACTTCGGCGAAACCCCCGCGCGGGCCCGAGCCGAGCAGGCGCAGGTCGTTGGCGATTTTCATCAGCGCCGTGGCCAGTGTTTTCAGGGCGCCGGAGAGTGCGACCAGCGGCTCATGGCCGGAAAGGGCGGCAAACTTGTTCGGCGCAGACACGAACGGAAGACCGGAGAGGGCCGCCAGTTCAGCAGCAATCGCTTCGGCGAAGCCATGCGGGGCGTTGAGACCAGTGCCCACTGCGGTGCCGCCCTGAGCCAGTTCGTAAACGGCGGGCAGGGAATGTCGAATTGCCTGTTCGGCGATATCCAGCTGGGCCACGAAGGCCGACAACTCCTGGCCGAAGGTCACGGGAGTTGCATCCATCATGTGGGTGCGCCCGGTTTTGACAAGCTGACCATAGCGTGCCGCCTGTTCAGCGATGCCGCCAGACAGCTCGGCGATGGCAGGCAACAGATCGTCTTGGATTGCTCGCGCAACGGCGATGTGCATGGCGGTGGGGAAGCAATCGTTGGAGCTCTGCGCGCGGTTGACGTGGTCGTTGGGGTGCACCGGGCTCTTGCCGCCACGTGCCCCGCCGGCCAGTTCATTGGCGCGCCCGGCAATAACCTCGTTGACGTTCATGTTGCTCTGGGTGCCGCTGCCCGTCTGCCAGACCACCAGAGGAAACTGATCGTCGTGCTGGCCGTGGAGTATTTCGTCGGCGGCCTGTTCGATCAGACGTGCGATGTCCGGCGGTAGATCGCCTATGCGGTCGTTGACCCGCGCCGCGGCTTTCTTGATCAGCGCCAGCGCATGGCAGACGGCAAGGGGCATGCGCTGGTCGCCGATGGCGAAATTGATCAGCGAGCGCTGTGTCTGGGCGCCCCAGTAAGCCTGTTCCGGGACTTCCACTGGACCCAGGCTGTCGGTTTCGGTGCGTGTCATGCCGTGCTCCATCGATGAGGTATCTCTGTTAGGTTGCTGGCTGTGGGCACAGGTTCAATCTGGCCTGCAGCTGTTCCTTGAGCGCCGGGAACTCCGCGCGCAGAATGTGTCCATTGAGGCTCACTTAACGATCGCCAAGGATCATCTCATGCACATTCTTCGTACATTCGGCCTTTGTAGCGTTCTGTCGATGGCGCTGCTCAGTGGCCAGGCCAGCGCTGACAGCTCGGGTCATAAGGCCCAGGCCGAGCGCTTCCTGGAGCTGGTCAACGCTGATCGGCTCGCTGTGCCGGTGTATGCCCAGGTGCAGCAGATGTTCGCCGAGCGCTTCGAGCAGACCCAAGCGCCTGCGAGCAAGCGTGCACTGCTCGAGCGCTACCAATCGAAGGCCGATGCCGCGCTGGACAAGGCCATCGGCTGGGAGCAGGTCAAGCCGGACCTGATCAAGCTTTACACCGAAACCTTCACCGAGCAGGAACTCAGCCAGTTGAACGACTTCTACGAGTCGGCGCTTGGCAAGAAGATGCTGACCAAACTGCCGGAGCTGAATGCGCGTTCGGCGCAGGTTACCCAGGCCAAGCTGCAAAGCGCCGTGCCCCAGGTCAACAAGCTGCTGGCAGAGATGACTGCCGAACTCGATACTCAGAAAAAGCCCTAGACGGAGCCGCCCGGATGTCCAAACTTGAATCCATCGAACAGACGCTGCAAAGCGCACTGCAACCTCAGCATCTGCAAGTGCTGGACGAAAGCCACATGCACAGCCGCGGCCAGGAAACCCATTACAAGGCGGTGATCGTCAGCGAGCAGTTCGCCGGCCTGACTGCGGTCAAACGCCACCAGCGCGCCTACGCTGCAATGGGCGATCTCATGCAACAGATTCACGCCCTGGCGCTGCACACCTATACCCCGGAAGAGTGGGCCGAGCAGGGCGTCGCGCCTGCGTCGCCGGTCTGTGCTGGGGGGCACAAATAACAAGCTGCCTGGCGGCTTTAGGCCTGATCAAGATTTGTTGCTAGAATGCGCACCGCGCCGGCTCACGCCGGCGTTGTCGTTTTCGTATTCCCGGTCCGCCCTTGGACAGGCCGTTGAAAAACGTAGGCGAGGCAGGCAAGACAAGGCGAAACGGCACGAGGAAGCGGAGTTTACGCTTGTAAATGAGCATTCCGAGGGTCGTTTCAACGCAGGATTGCCCACGCAGGTAGTTTTTCAACGGCCTGTTGGGTGACCACTGGAGGAAGTATCCCGCATGACCCAGAAGATCGTCGTTGCGGCGCTGTACAAGTTCGTCTCTCTGCCGGACTACGTCGCGTTGCGTGAACCCCTGCTCGAAACCCTCGATGCCAACGGCATTAAAGGCACGCTTTTGCTGGCCGAAGAAGGCATTAACGGCACCGTGTCCGGTAGCCGTGAGGGGATCGATGCCTTGCTCGCCTGGTTCGGGACTGATGCACGCCTGGTCGATATCGATCACAAGGAATCCTACTGCGACGAGCAGCCCTTCTACCGCACCAAGGTCAAGCTGAAGAAGGAAATCGTCACCCTGGGTGTGCCCGGCGTCGATCCCAACCAGCGCGTCGGCACCTATGTCGATCCAAAGGACTGGAATGCCCTGATCGAAGATCCGGAAGTGCTGTTGATCGATACCCGCAACGACTACGAAGTGGCCATCGGTACCTTTGAAGGCGCAATCGACCCGCAAACCAAATCCTTTCGCGAGTTTCCCGATTACATCAAGGCGCACTACGATCCGGCCAAACACAAGAAAGTCGCGATGTTCTGCACCGGTGGTATCCGCTGCGAGAAGGCTTCCAGCTACATGCTCGGCGAGGGCTTCGAGGAGGTTTATCACCTCAAGGGCGGCATCCTGAAATACCTCGAAGAAGTGCCGCAAGAAGAAACGCGCTGGCGCGGCGACTGCTTCGTGTTCGACAACCGGGTGACCGTCCGTCACGACCTCACCGAGGGCGACTTCGACCAATGCCACGCCTGTCGTACACCGATCTCGCTGGAGGACCGCCAATCGGAGCACTACGCTCCAGGCATCAGCTGCCCCCACTGCTGGGATAACCTCAGCGAGAAGACGCGTCATAGTGCGCGTGAGCGGCAGAAGCAGATCGAACTGGCGCTCGAGCGCAACCAGCCACACCCCATTGGCTACAACTATCGCAAGGCGGGTGTGTAACCGAGTACAGCCATGAAGCGCGCTACACGCGCTTTACCCTGATAGAACCGGAGCGCCGATGAGCAGCCGACTGATCTATGTGATGGACCCGATGTGCTCATGGTGCTGGGGCTTCGCGCCGGTCGTGCAGGCACTGATCGAACAGGCCCAGGCGCGCGGGGTGGGTTCGGAGCTAGTGGCTGGTGGATTGCGCCAGGAGCGTACTGCGATGGATCAGGCCGCTCGTGACCGCACTGCCTCCTACTGGCACGCAGTACATGAGGCGAGCGGCCAGCCTTTCAACTTCGAGGCGGGCTTGCCCGACGGCCTGGTCTACGATACCGAGCCGGCTTGCCGTGCGCTGGTTGCTGCACGTGATCTCGACAGCCAAGCCGCGTGGCGACTCGCTGGGCTGATCCAGCAGGCCTTCTACGTCGAGGGGCGCAACGTCACGCTGCCGCCGGAACTTGTCGAGCTGGCCGAGACCGCTGGTATTCCGCGTATCGAATTTGCCGACCACTTCGATTCCCAGGCCGCACGCGATGCCACCGTTGCGGACTTCGAGTGGTCGCGCAATCTTGGCATCGCGGGATTTCCTACCTTGCTGGCCGAACACGACGGCCAGCTGGCATTAGTGACGAACGGATTCCAACCGCTCGAAGCCCTATCACCGCTGCTGGCACGCTGGCTGGACCACAATATCGATGCCTGATCAGCTCAGCTGGGCCGAAATCCGCCGCCTCGCACTTCACCATCGCAAAGCATTGGTGCTGGCCAATCTGGTCGCGGTGCTGGCGACGCTGTGCAGCGTGCCGATTCCCTTGTTGTTGCCGTTGCTGGTCGACGAGGTGCTGTTGCAGCAGGGCGACGCAGCGCTTGAGGTCATGAACAACTTTCTTCCGGTGGAGTGGCAGACCGCCGTCGGCTATATCGGCCTGATGCTTTGCATAACGCTTTTCTTGCGCGCATCGGCTCTGATTTTCAACGTTCTGCAGGCGCGTCTGTTTGCCCGATTATCGAAGGATTTGGTCTATCGCATCCGAGTACGGCTGATCGAGCGGCTCAAGCGTATTGCGCTGAGCGAGTACGAAAGCCTGGGTGGCGGGACCGTTGCGGCACATCTGGTCACTGATCTTGAGACTATCGATAAATTCATCGGCGAGACCCTCAGCCGGTTGTTGGTCGCCGTGTTGTCCATTGCCGGTACGGCGGCGATCCTGCTGTGGATGCATTGGCAGCTGGCGCTTCTGATCCTGCTGTTCAATCCTCTGGTGATCTACGCCACGGTGCAGCTGGGCAAGCGCGTCAAACACCTGAAGAAGCTGGAGAACGACAGCACGTCGTTATTCACCCAGGCGCTCACCGAAACGCTAGATGCGATTCAGGAAGTGCGCGCCGGTAACCGCCAGGGTTTCTTTCTCGGACGCCTCGGCCTGCGGGCGCGGGAAGTGCGCGATTTCGCGGTGGCCTCGCAGTGGAAGACAGACGCCTCCAACCGCGCCAGTGGCCTGTTGTTCCAGTTCGGTATCGACATCTTCCGTGCCGCGGCCATGCTCACGGTGCTGTTTTCGGACCTGTCTATCGGACAGATGCTCGCGGTGTTCAGCTACCTGTGGTTCATGATTGGCCCGGTGGAGCAGCTGCTCAATCTGCAGTACGCCTTCTACGCGGCGGGCGGTGCGCTAAGCCGCATCAACCAGCTGCTGGCGCGTGCCGACGAGCCGCAATATCCCGGTGGTCAGGATCCGTTCGCTGGCCGCGATACCGTCGACATCGAAGTCCAGGGGCTGCGCTTCTCCTATCAGGATGAGCCGGTGCTGGAAGGGCTGGATTTGTCCATCGCGGCGGGTGAGAAGGTGGCCATCGTCGGTGCCAGCGGCGGCGGCAAGAGCACCCTGGTGCAGTTGCTGCTGGGACTCTATCAGCCGCAGGCCGGACATATTCGCTATGCAGGGGTCGAGGTGCAGGATATCGGGCTGCCAACGGTTCGCGACAACGTCGCCGTAGTGCTGCAGCATCCGGCCCTGTTCAACGACACGGTGCGCGCCAATCTGCTGATGGGGCGCGAGCGGGACGATCAGGCATGCTGGCGTGCGCTGGAAATAGCTCAATTGGCCGACACGATCCGGCAGCTGCCAGCCGGACTGGACAGCATCGTTGGTCGTTCCGGTGTTCGCCTCTCAGGAGGACAACGACAACGACTGGCGGTGGCGCGCATGGTGCTGGCTGAGCCCAAAGTGGTCATCCTTGATGAAGCTACGTCGGCTCTGGATGCGGCCACCGAGTATGCCTTGCATCAGGGACTCAACCGTTTCCTGCAAGGGCGCACGACGCTGATCATCGCTCACCGTTTGTCGGCGGTGAAACAGGCCGATCGGGTGCTCGTTTTCGATGGCGGACGCATCGCGGAGCAGGGTGATCACCAGCAGCTGATCGCTGACGGCGGGCTCTACGCCAAGCTTTACGGGCACCTTCAGCAACATTGAGCCAGGCATCGGGCACGACCGTGAGCGAGCAGTTCCAGTCGGCTCGGTGTGGTGCTGGCAAATTGACGTCAATTCCTGATTAAATTGCGCCGCTTTCGTATTCAACTTTAGTCGCGACCTGCCGACTCCATAAGCGCGCTTACTTTTTAGGGATTCTCTGATGCAGTCCGTCGATTTTTTCGCCAACCTTTCCGTCGGCAAGAAGCTGCTGCTTGGCTTCGCCATGGTCCTGCTGCTGACCTTGGGAGTCGCCGGGACCGGCTTTTACGCCGTGGACTCGATCCTGAATCGCTCATATCAGATGAATCAGCTGTTGCGGATCAACGCTGCCATTCTTGAGGCCCGTGGCCTGGAGCGCGACTTTGCGCTGACTCGCAGTGACGAATCCGCCGCGGCCTTGCGCAACACCCTGGCCAAGCTCAATCAAGAGCTGGATGAGCTTGCGCAAAGCTCGTCTGAAGAAGACCAGCAGAAGCTGCAGCAGATTCGCAGCGATGCGGCCGTCTATGCCGATAACTTCACTCAATACGGTGAGCTGATCAGCAAAGGTGTGGCGCTTCGCGAGCGTATGGCCGATGCCGCACAAAAAAGCCGTGAAGAGTTTGAATACATCGAGCTGGATATGTACGACGCCGTGCGCGTATTGCGTCTGGAAGGTGACCACTTGAAGGGCAGCGATCCGCTGACTATCGCTGAAGCGGCGTCCGGGCTGACCAAGCGCATCCTCGATCTGCGTACCTTCGAAAGCATGTTCATCGCCCATAGCGCGCAAGCCGCGGTGGACAGCTGGAACGAGTCCTATGCGGACGTGACCACCATCGGCAGCAGTCTGAAAACCTGGCTCAACGACGAGCAGAAAGCCACCATGGATGGTGCGCTCACCGCCCTAGCGGCCTATCAGCAGGCGTTTGGTGAGTTCCGCAACAACCGCGCCGAGCGCATCGCGCTCGAGCAAGCGATGGTGGGCCAGGCTCAGCGCATCCTGGATACAGCCGATCAGGCATTGACGGGTGCCACCGAGGCCATGCAGGAGCAGCGCCGCAGCGCCTACACCTGGCTCGGAATCATCAGCGTTCTGGCCGTGGTTATAGGCCTGGTGGCCGCGACGGCGATCTCCCGCATGATCGTCGTACCGCTGCGCTACACCGTACAGCTGGCGCAGCGCGTGGCCGACGGTGACCTGACTCAGTCGCAGAAAGTGACCCGTCGCGACGAACTCGGCCAGCTGCAGAAAGCGATGTCCGACATGACTGAGAGCCTGCGCACCTTGATCGGCCGCATCGGTGGTGGCGTCGGTCAGATTGCTACCGCCGCGGAGCAGTTGTCCTCGGTGACGGCGCAGACCAGTGCTGGCGTCCAGAAGCAGCGGGTCGAGACTGAACAGGTTGCTACCGCCATGCACGAGATGGCAGCGACCGTTCAGGAAGTCGCGCAAAACGCGGAGCAGGCCTCGCATGCTGCCCGCGAGGCCGACCAGCAGGCGCGCCAGGGCGACCGCGTCGTTCAGGAGGCTATCGGGCAGATCGGCAGCTTGTCTGGCGAGGTCGAACATTCGGCTCATGCCATCGAAGAGCTGAATACCGAAAGCGGTCGTATCGGCACCGTGTTGGAAGTGATTCGTGCGGTGGCTGAACAGACCAACCTGCTCGCTCTCAACGCGGCGATCGAAGCCGCTCGCGCCGGTGAACAGGGCCGCGGTTTCGCCGTGGTGGCTGATGAAGTCCGCGCCCTGGCTCGCCGCACGCACGACTCCACCGAGGAAATCGAAGGCCTGATCGCCAACCTGCAGCGCGTGGCGCAAAAGGCCGTTGAGCAAATGCAGACCAGCCGTAACCTGACCCAACGCACCGTCGACCTGGCCAGCGAAGCTGGCATCGCGCTGGGTCGCATCACCGAGTCGGTTTCGACCATCGAGCAGATGAACCAGCAGATCGCGGCGGCAGCTGAGCAGCAGAGCGCCGTCGCTGAGAACATCTCCGAGAGCGTGACCCGTGTTCGCGACATTGGTGAGCAAAGCGCCAGCGGCAGCGAGCAGACCGCCGCGGCCAGTGCTGAGCTGGCGCGCCTGGGCATCGAACTGCAAGGGCTGGTGGCGCGCTTCCGCACCTGAGTTTTTCTCTGCAGCAGCGAAGCCCCGGCTTATGCCGGGGCTTTGTCGTTTATGGCGCTGAACTCCAGCGAGACTCCACCTATCTAGAAAGGTGACGCGGCTGCGGCTGCATGCTCGGGAGAAGAAGATTGAACGCTTTGTCGCTCGCCGGTTTCTGCCTCGCAATCGAGGCTACCCAACGATGAAAACCAACGTATTCGCTGCGGGCGAGTCCCGGCTGAAGCAAGCGATCACTGGCCCAGCGCTGTTCTTGTTCATCCTCGGTGATGTGCTGGGTGCCGGCGTGTATGCGCTGGTCGGCAAGATTGCTGGTGAAGCGGGCGGGGCGGTCTGGGTGCCGCTGCTGGTCGCGCTGGGTTTCGCCATGCTCACCGCGGCGTCTTACGCAGAGCTGGTCACTAAATATCCTAAGGCCGGTGGCGCGGCGGTATTTGCCGAGCGGGCATTTGGCAAGCCATTGGTGTCCTTTCTGGTGGGCTTTTGCATGTTGGCTGCTGGTGTGACAAGCGCGGCGGGATTGTCCCTGGCGTTTGCTGGCGATTACCTCGGTGCCTTTCTCGACACCCCGGCGGTGCCGACTGCGCTGGTGTTTCTGGCGATCGTTGCGCTGCTTAACGCTCGTGGCATCAAGGAGTCGCTAGGCGCCAACGCGGTAATGACAGTGATCGAAGTGTCCGGCCTGTTGTTCGTGGTGGTGCTGGCCGCACGCTTCCTTATGAGCGGGCAGGGCGACCCGTCGCGGGTATTGGAATTCGCGCCTGGCGTCTCGCCTGCTATCGCCGTGCTTGGCGCGGCGCTGATCGCGTTCTATTCATTTGTCGGTTTCGAGGTGTCAGCCAACGTGGCCGAAGAGGTCAAAGATGTGCGCCGCAACTACCCGCGCGCGCTGTTCGGCGCTTTGTTGGTGGCGGGGCTGATCTACGTGGGCGTTGGTGTTGCAGCCACGGCGATACTTCCGCCAGCGGCCTTGGCGGAATCATCCGCGCCCTTGCTCGACGTGGTGCGTGCCACCGGTTATGCCGTGCCGCACGGGCTATTCGCGGCGGTAGCGCTGGTGGCGGTCGCCAATGGCGCGCTGCTCACCATGATCATGTCCAGCCGATTGGCCTACGGTATGGCCGACGCGGGGCTGCTGCCCACTGTTCTGACCCGCGTACTGCCTGAACGGCGCACGCCTTGGCTGGCAATCGTGCTGACCACATTGTTAGCGATGATTCTGACCGTAACCGGTACGCTGACAGCCCTGGCGGAGACGGTAGTGCTATTGCTGTTGTTCGTATTCATGAGCACCAATGTCGCGGTGCTGGTGTTGCGCAAGGACAAGATCGACGCGCCGCATTTTCGCACGCCGACCCTTCTGCCTGTCCTGGCGATCCTCTCCTGTCTGGTGTTGCTGTCCCAGCAAGGCGCCGGCACCTGGTTGCGTGCCGGGCTGTTGATGGCGCTGGGTGCCTTGCTCTATGGAATCGGGCATTGGCGTAAAGGGCGCGCGGCGGTTAGCGGCGATTGAGTTCAGCGGCCCATTCAGCCAAGGGCAGCCCCGGCTGTTGATGCCAGATGCGCTGCCAGATCTCCTTGAGTCGGCTCATGTCGCCGCGTTCGGCTGGGAGTCGGTCGACAAAAGGGATCAGCCTCCATTCAGCGCTGTTTCGCTCGGCCAGTGCGAAGCGGAAGGGGTGGAACCCGGTCATGCCGAGGCGCACGTCGGTCACCAACAGCTGGCCCGCAACTTCGTCGTAGCGCAACACGCCGCCGGTAAACCATTGCAAACGAGCATGCTGCGGCGACTCGCTCAGTACCGCGGCAAGCTGTTTGCCACGTGGAATGGCTACCAGTTCGGGTGGCCGGTCATCGAACCAGCTCACCAGCGCTTCATGGTAGCGATCATCGTCGATGACGATGACCCGCCATAGCAGGCTGTTGAACGGCGTCGGTGTGCTGAATATCTGACTCGCTTGAATGCCTTGCTCCGCCATCACCGTTTCGACGCGCTGCTCGGCCATTTGCTTGCCTGCCAGGGTGAAGCCGAGATACACCGTCGACAACGCCAGCGCGACACCCGCCAAACGGGGGCTGCGACCCTTCAACCCCGCAATGGCACCGACCAACACCGCCAGCAGCAACGGGATGCTGTAGAGAGGGTCAATGATAAATACGCTGGACCAGGCCACCGGCGGTGTGGTCAGCGGCCAGAATAGCTGGGTGCCATAACTGGTAAAGGCGTCCAGCAACACATGCGTCACCAGCACCAGCCAGACCGTGAGGAACAGGCGCATGCCGCTGTAAGCTGGATCAGGTCGTATTCGTCGCGCCAGCCAGGCCAACACAACGGCCAGCGTGCTGAGAACGAAGAGTGAGTGGCTGAAGCCTCGGTGATAGGTCATGTCGGCGATTGCATCGCCATAATCGATGACCACATCAAGATCGGGCAGCGTGCCGAGCACTGCACCATAGAGCAGGGCCTTGCGGCCTTGCCAACGGCCCAACAGCGACGCCTGAACCGTGGCGCCGAGAAGGGCTTGGGTTATTGAGTCCATGCAGGGTTCCATCTGTTTCGAGTGCGCTACGGTAGCCGAACCGGCTGATCCGTAGCGGCTCCAAATCATATAAAAACATGTCCGCAACGCTCTTGTTGTGGACAATGGCCTTTCCATCCCGATTGTTGAAGGACCGATGCTCGACATATCCAGCAATGTGCAGCTAGCCGACAGCGAGATCGAACTGACTGCCATCCGCGCCCAGGGTGCCGGTGGGCAGAACGTCAACAAGGTGTCCAGTGCGCTGCACTTGCGCTTTGATATCAACGCGTCGTCATTGCCACCGTTCTACAAGGAGCGCTTGCTGGCGCTGCGCGACAGTCGCATCACCAGTGACGGTGTAATCGTGATAAAGGCGCAGCAGTACCGGACTCAGGAGCAGAATCGCGCCGATGCCTTGGAACGTCTGGCCGAGATCATCCGTAGCGTGACGAAAGTGGAAAAAGCGCGTCGCCCGACACGTCCCACGCTGGGCTCGAAAAAGCGGCGCCTGGAAGGCAAGACCAAGCGCGGTGCAATCAAGGCTGGGCGTGGCAAAGTGGATTTCTGAGACCTGCCAGCGGCATTGCACCGCTGGCAGACACGACTCGCCTGGTTCGGGCTTGCTCTGCAAACCTGTAATCGCGAGTCGCTAAGAGCTCAACGACGTAGCGAACGCCAGGATCAGCCCAGCATCGCCCGCCTAAGAATGCGTGCCGGTCCGAGGTTCGACGGCCTCTTCTTCGTCGACGGGCTGCTGGCCTTCGTCGAGGATGTCCGCCTCGGCGATTTCGCCCTCCGGCGTATCGGGCATCAACTCGAGCACGGTATGGCTGGTGCGCAACATCGGTGTGAAATGGCCGTGCGGCTCGGTTACCAGATCGAATACGCGGCGCGAGCGGAAGTAGGAATAGAGGGCCAGAAACGCCAGGGTGACCGCGAAGAACACCGGCAGCGCCTTGGGTCCGAAAAAGCTCATCAGGCCGCCTGCTATCACCGGGCCAAAGGCAGCGCCGAAACCGTTTGCCAGCAACAGGCCGCTGGAGCCCGACAGGATCTCGTCCGGGTGCAGCTGGTCAACCATCTGAGCCACGGCGATCGAGTAGATCGAAAACGCCAGCCCCCCCCAGACGAACATCATCCCCAGCAGTAGGGGGCCGGAGGTCAAGGGGGTAATCAGGCCGCCAATCACCGCAGCGATTGCCACAACCCAGAGCAAGACCAGTCGACGGTCATGCTTGTCGGAAAACAGCCCGATGGGCCACTGCAGAACGGCACCTCCGAGAATGGTGATACTCATCAGCAGACCTACGCCCGAGGCGTCGAAACCGCTCTGCGATGCGTAGACCGGCGCCAGCCCCCAGAATCCTCCAAGCGTCAGGCCAGAGATCCCGGCGGCCATCAGCGGCAGCGGGGCGATTCGAGCCAACTGCAACAGGTCGGTAGCCGGCATGTCGGGCTGCGCGGGTTGTGCCTGGCGTGTCAGGGTAATCGGCATCAGCGCGGCGCAGATCAAGATTGCAGCCAGCGCAAAAAGCGTGAAGTTCATGGGGCTGTCCAGGCTCAGCAATTGCTGAGCGGCGGCCAGCGAGCCAAGGTTGACGGCCATGTACAGCGCAAACACCTGACCGCGTTTTTCTCCACTGACCTGCGCGTTGAGCCAGCTTTCGATAACCATGTACAGCGTGACCAGGGCGACGCCATACATCACGCGCAGCACCAACCACACCCATGGATTCACGATCAGCACGTGAAGCAGCACGGCGATCGAGGCGAGGGCGGCATAGAAGGCGAAGGTCCGGATGTGGCCGATGCGCCGAATAAGCGAAGGCGCCAGCCAAGTGCCGACGAGAAACCCGGCGAAGTAGCCGGACATCAGCAGGCCGATCAACCCAGTGGAGTAGCCTTCTTCGATGCCGCGCAGCGTCAGCAGCGTGTTCAGCAATCCATGGCCGAGCAGGAGAAATGCAACTCCACCCAGCAGCGAGCTGATGGGGGCTAGTAACGACGTCATAACAAAACAACCTTGAGCAAATTTATCCGTGAAGGCAGGCTGCCATGTCGCGGGCGGCGTGCCGTTATATCCATAAGTGACTGAATCACTTGAGTATCTGATTGTCGACGCATTGGCCTATGCAGCTTGGGCAGCATCTTTGGCCGAGGATTCAAAACGAAGCGGAATTTCCTTGAAGCGCCCGTGTCGGCTTCTCGTTCAGCCTGAAACCGGTACCCCCGGCCGTGCTGAGTCACGCTCTGGTCAGCCAAACACAAACGCTGAGCTGCAAGCTTGGCCCAAAGTTTCCGTTTTGTCCCGGCATCATCCTCGCGCTCAATGCCCCCGCATCACCGGGCGGGGCGTTTCGGGGGACGCACAACAATTCGACAGGCTGTTCACAAGCGTCACGCCGTCCAACGTGGCTGGGTCGATCCATTTCGTAAATCGGAATGCTGCGCTCGCGAACTGCCCAGGGGTAGCCCCGCGTCACCAACGCTGCTGCATGGTACGGCTATGCCGGAGTACAGCCGATTCGGGATGCTGCTGACGCCGGCTTCGATCACCCGCCACACGACTTCGAAACTTGAAAGCTAGATGCGCAGCGGTAACTGGCGGCGTCTGGCAAGACCGAAACTACCACAGCAGAGCGGAGTGGCGCCGTGGCCGATGTGGAGAGCGTCTGGGGTGAATCCGGTGCAGATCCGAACTTGGCTGCCGTGGCCGCCAACCCGCTTTGACCAACTCGGGTTGAGCCCTTTGAACCGCAGCTGGGAAGGGTGTGCCACGGGGGCGCTACCCCTTCCCCGCAGTAGTAGACCTCCGTCTTACGGGACGCCGAACGACTGCTATCAATTCAGTGCCGTGGGCTCTCTTCCGGCATGCTCATGAGTTGTCTTTCCATATTCCAGTCGAACGGCTCGTCGTTCTGCTCCGCTTCATAGCGACGCTCTTCCAGCCGCTGGAAGATTTCGATCTCTTCGTCCGGCATGAAGTGAAGGCAGTCGCCGCCGAAGTACCAGAGCAGATCACGCGGAACCAGATGTGCAATCTGCGGGTAGCGGTGAAAGACCTGGCAGATCATGTCTTGGCCCATGTGCCGTTCTTCCGGCACGTTCTGAAGGTTCATGATCAGCTCGTCGAACCGCTCGAGAAACAGCGCATGGCTTTCTTCCGAAACCTGTTCGGTTTCACCCATTGCAAGCAGGATGCCACGCAGATGGGCCAGAAGCGCCAGGTTGTGATCGTGATAAGGGTTGGCCATGGTTCACCTGAGTCGATTTGGCGCGCGATTATAGAGGTGCGCGGGTTAATTGGGGACGTGTCTAGTTGACTCGAGTCGTAGGACTGGGTTCGGTACGCAGGTCGGATTGCTGCGGCGGGGTCACGTGCCTTGAAGAAGGTGGGGCGCTCTCACGTGGAGCAGGCATTAGCTGACGGTGCTGCCTGCAGGGCGAAAGACATCGGTTGGAAAGGTGGCTTGCCAAGCGCCGGGTGTTGCGCGCGACGCTTGGCAGAACCATCGGGTTGGTAGTAAACGAGTCGCCAGCAGCTGCTAGCGAACCTTGCCTTCGGTTAGCTCCAACGGCTCCTTGTCGAAATCATCCACGCTGATGACCTTGCGGCGCGCCGCCTCTGCAGCGGTGAGCTGCTGCGCTTCGGCGGCATCCAGTACGCCAGCCGCGAGCGCGGCGCTGATCGGATCCTCGCCTGCAGTGGGCTTGAAATCGCCCGCCTTGAGCGCTTTGTGCAGCTTCTTCTGCAGTGGCTGGGCGGCCGCCAGGGTGTCGAACGCGTCTCGCAGCGCACCCAAAGCTTCGTCGCTGCCATGTGGACGGTAGACGCCTTCCAGGATTTGCTCCAAGGCGGGATCACCTTCCGGACGCCCGAGAATGTCAGCGACTTCGGTATCCAGCTCATCTGACGGCCCTTTGTGGCGAGCGCCAAAGGGAAACACCAATACCTTCAATAGGCCGCCAAGCAGGCGGTTGGGGAAGTTGGCCAGCGTGTCGGCGAGGGCTTGCTCGGCTTTGCACAGGCAGTCTTCCATTGCCCAGCGCAGCAGCGGCGCTTGCTCAGCCGGATGACCAAGGTCGTGGTAACGCTTGAGCGCTGCCGACGCCAGATACAGGTGGCTGAGGACATCGCCCAGGCGCGCTGAGAGCCGTTCACGGCGCTTGAGCTCGCCGCCGAGCAACATCATGGACAGGTCGGCGAGCATGGCGAATGCCGCTGCAATTCGATCCAGGGACCTGAAATACGGTCGGGTCAGTTCGTTGCCTGGCGCCTTCCCAAACAGACCGAAGGTCAGGCCAAGTACCAGCGTGCTAGCCGTGTTGCTGACGGCGAAACCGATATGCTGCATCAGCAGCGTATCGAACTTCTTGATGGCAGCATCGCGGTCAGGCTCATGAACCAGCTCCATTTCGCGAAGCACGAATGGATGGCAGCGGATCGCGCCTTGGCCGAAGATCATCAGGTTGCGCGAGAGAATGTTCGCCCCTTCGACCGTGATCGAAATGGGCGCCGACAACCACATGCGGCCGAGGTAGTTGTTCGGTCCCATGATGATGCCCTTGCCGCCGTGAATATCCATGGCGTCGGTGATGCACTCGCGGCCGCGCTCGGTGAGGTGATATTTGAGGATGGCCGAAAGCACCGACGGCTTTTCTCCCAGGTCGACCGCGTTGGCGGTCAGAACCCGCGCGCTGTCCATCAACCAGGCGTTGCCGCCGATTCGCGCAAGCGGTTCCTGGATACCTTCGAATGCCGACAGCGGTACGTTGAATTGCTCGCGGATCTGCGCGTATCGCCCGCTGACGTAGCTGCAGGTCTTGGCCGCACTGGCACCGGTTGCCGGTAGTGAAATCGAACGCCCGACCGAGAGGCAGTTCATCAGCATCATCCAGCCTTTGCCGATCATATCGCGCCCGCCAATGATCGCTTCCAGAGGCACGAACACATCTTTGCCCCAGTTCGGGCCGTTCATGAACGCGGCGCCAAGGGGCAGGTGACGGCGGCCGATTTCGACGCCAGCGGTATCGGTCGGAATCAGCGCCAGGCTGATGCCCAGCTCTTCCTCGTCCCCTAGCAGGTGATCGGGGTCGTAGGTCTTGAAGGCGACACCGAGCAGGGTGGCGACCGGGCCGAGGGTTATGTAGCGCTTCTCCCAGTTCAGACGCAGCCCGAGTACTTCTTCGCCTTCCCATTGACCGCGACAGATCACGCCACTGTCGTTCATCGCGCCGGCGTCGGAGCCGGCGTAGGGCCCGGTCAGGGCGAAGCAGGGTATGTCCGTGCCATTGGCCAGACGTGGCAGGTAATGGTTGCGCTGCTCGTCGGTGCCGTAGTGCATCAACAGCTCGGCCGGACCGAGAGAGTTGGGCACCATCACGGTGGTCGCCAGGTCGCCGCTGCGGGTGGCCAGCTTCATGACGATCTGTGAGTGGGCGTAGGCTGAAAAGCCTTTACCGCCGTATTCCTTGGGAATGATGAGCGCAAAGAAGCCTTCTGCCTTGATGTAATTCCATGCGTCCTGAGGGAGATCCATGCGCTGACCGATCTCCCAGTCGCTGACCATGGCGCATAGCGTTTCCGTCGGGCCATCAACAAAGGCTTGTTCCTCCTCGGTAAGCACAGCCTTTGGGTAGGCGAGCAGGACATCCCAATCCGGTTTGCCGCTGAACAACTGTCCGTCCCACCAGACCGTGCCAGCATCAATGGCATCACGCTCGGTGTCAGAGATAGGCGGCAGGACCTTTTTGAACCAGTCGAACATAGGGCCGCTGAAATACTTGATGCGCAGATCGGCCACCAGTAAAGGCACCGCGAAGGCAATCAGCACCAGCCAGAGGATGACCATCAGCCAGGCCGGCGTCTCTTCGGCCGCGCCCATAAGAACCAGATAAGCCGCAACGATAGCCAGCGCGGGGACGGGGGAAACCCGTGAGTGAGCAATCACGGCGATGCCGATGAGTAACACGAGCAGCCAGAGCAGGGTCATGAGGTCTTCCTTGTCAGTCGAATGGCGTCCTTCTTGAGCATAGGCTTTCGAGGAGTGCAGGGTGAAGGGACAGGACGACGCGTTTGGTTTCAGATAATGACCGGACTGCAACAGGGGAGTTCGAATGTGACCGCTCCGCGGGACCCTGTTTATTCGCCAGTGCGCATTGGCTACCAGCCGCCGTTTTGGTTTCGGCGTTGCAATTACCCCGGTGTGCCCTTATCTATTCTGAATCTCTCTGCGTTGTGTGCATTCTTATATGACTACTGCTCTGTCCATTCGGCAGTTGACCAAGGTTTACGGAAACGGCTTCGAGGCCCTCAAGGGCATTGACCTGGACGTGGCTGAAGGCGATTTTTTTGCCTTGCTGGGCCCCAACGGGGCTGGCAAGTCCACCACTATCGGCATCCTGTCCACGCTGGTGAACAAGACCGGCGGCACAGTCAACGTGTTCGGTCACGACCTTGACCGCGATCCGTCCGGGCTCAAGCGTTGCCTGGGTGTGGTGCCACAGGAATTCAACTTCAACCAGTTCGAGAAGGCATTCGACATTCTCGTCACCCAGGCCGGTTACTACGGCATTCCGGCAAAAGTCGCCAAGGAACGCGCCGAGCAGTACCTCAACCAGCTGGGCCTGTGGGACAAGCGCGACGTGTCTTCTCGCATGCTGTCTGGCGGCATGAAGCGGCGCCTGATGATTGCTCGCGCGCTAATCCACCGGCCACGGCTGCTGATTCTCGACGAGCCGACTGCGGGAGTTGATATCGAGCTGCGCCGCTCGATGTGGTCGTTCCTCACCGAACTGAACCGTGAAGGCATCACCATCATCCTCACCACACATTATCTGGAAGAGGCCGAGCAGCTGTGCCGCAACATCGGCATCATCGACCGCGGCAGTATTGTCAGGAACACCAGCATGCGCGAGCTGCTCAAGCAGCTGCATGTCGAGACCTTCCTGCTCGATCTAAAAGAGTCGCAGCTGGTGCCGCCAGAGCTGGGCAATTACCCGGCGCGGCTGGTCGATCATCACACCCTGGAGGTACAGGTGGACAAGAGCCAGGGCGTGACCGATCTATTCCGCATGCTGTCGGCGCAGGGCATCGAAGTGCTGAGCTTGCGCAACAAGACCAATCGTCTGGAAGAGTTGTTCGTTTCGATGGTCGAAAACAACCTGCCGCAGGGGGCCAAATGAACGCAGAATTCCGGCCCAATCTGGTTGCTCTTCAAACCATCGTCCATCGGGAAATACGCCGCTACACACGCATCTGGCCGCAGACCTTGTTACCCCCGGCGATCACCATGGTCCTGTACTTCGTCATCTTTGGAAATCTCATCGGCGCGCGGATCGGCGAGATGGATGGCTTCACGTACATGGAGTACATCGTGCCGGGGCTGATCATGATGTCGGTGATCACCAACTCTTACAGCAACGTGGTTTCCAGCTTCTTCAGCAGCAAGTTCCAGCGATCCATCGAAGAGCTGCTGGTTTCGCCGGTGTCACCTCACGTGATTCTGATCGGCTTCGCCCTCGGCGGTATTACCCGCGGGCTAGCGGTTGCGTTCATCGTGACGCTGCTGTCGATGTTCTTCACCGACCTGCAGGTCCATCATCTTGGCGTCACGCTTCTCGTGATTACGCTGACCTCGACGATCTTCGCGCTGGGTGGCTTCATCAATGCGGTGTTCGCGCGCAACTTCGATGACATTTCGATCATTCCAACCTTCGTGCTGACTCCGCTGACCTATCTGGGCGGCGTGTTCTATTCGATCAACCTGCTGTCGCCGTTCTGGCAGACGCTGTCGCTGGCCAACCCCATCCTGCACATGGTCAACGCGTTCCGTTACGGCATCCTGGGCGTCTCTGATATCCGTATCGGGATCGCCATCAGTTTCATGGCTGTGGCGGCAGTATGCATGTACCTGTGGTGCATTCACTTGCTTAAGAGCGGCCGAGGCATGCGCCAATAGTTTTAGGTTAAACGGCCGACCGTTCGGGAACGAACGGCGGCCGGGCCATGATAAACCGGGCGGGAACCGATACACTTGCGGCCGTTTTTCGCACAGGTTTCCGCCATGCAGCACCCCGCCGAACTATCCCCGCTGGGCAAATCCAGCGCCTATGTTGCGACCTACAGTCCTGAGCAACTCTTTCCCATCCCCCGCGCACCGAAGTGGGCCGAGCTGGGGCTGACAGCCGAAAGCTTGCCCTATGGTGGCGTCGATATCTGGAACTGCTACGAGCTGTCCTGGCTGTTGCCGTCTGGCAAACCGGTGGTGGCCATTGGTGAGTTCAGCATTCCTGCCGACTCGCCCAACATCATCGAATCCAAGTCCTTCAAGCTCTATCTGAACTCTCTGAACCAGTCGGTTTTTGAGAGCCGGCAGGCGCTCGTGGACGTTATGACGCGGGATTTGTCAGCCGCTGCGGGTAAACCCGTCGGCGTTCGCCTGCGGACGCTGGACGAAGTGGCTGAAGAGGGGATTGCGGCGCTAGACGGGCTCTGTATCGATGATCTGGATGTCACCATCGAAGACTATGATTCACCGCGCCCCGAGCTACTACGCAGCGACTCTTTGCGTCAGGTCGAAGAGCGCGTCTACAGCCACCTGCTGAAATCCAACTGCCCCGTCACCGGGCAACCGGACTGGGGCACAGTGGTGATCGAATATCGGGGCGCTGCGCTGGACCACGGCAGCCTGCTTGCCTATCTGGTGAGCTTTCGCCAACACGCGGACTTTCACGAACAGTGCGTTGAGCGGATCTTCCTCGACTTGCAGCGCGTGCTGACACCCGATCGATTGAGCGTACATGCACGCTATGTGCGTCGCGGCGGGCTGGATATCAATCCGTACCGCAGCACTCACGACGTATTCCCAGACAATGGCCGGCAGGTTCGACAATAAACGCTGCGGTCGGAGAGCGTGGACCCGTCCACGCTCTGATACCTCGAGCAGGTTTCGCTCAGATACCCATGTTCGCCAATGTTTGCATGATATTGCGCAGCGTCATGGCGGTGTTGGGATGGCTGACTTCGAAACGCTCGACCGCCAGGTTGACGCCATCGACCAGCGAGTCGTTCTGGTGATCGACTACGCCCTGGTTGGCCAGGCGCAGATCGATGTCCTGAGCAATCAGTTGCAGTGACGCGCGCTCTTCTTCCGTAAGCGGAGCGTCCGAAGCTAGTTGACTACGCAGCTCCGCAAGCTGTGACTGCAGATCATGTTCCGGCATATTTCATCCCTCTGTGATTTTTTCGGGGCCAGCTTCCGCCAAGGCACTATGAGATCAGGTTAAACCAGCGGCCCAGCCTTGTCGTTGATTTGATTGGGTAGAGTGCGGTGAAGTTCGCCGCTACTGATCCGCATGTCCGCCTGCTGCCGGGAGCGGTGTGATTAGATTTATACTGCTGCGCTTTGATGGGCAGCCACCCGCATACGAATAAAGGAGAAGCCTGCGATGCGATTGATCAGCAAGGATTGGGTAGAGAACTTCACTGTTGCCTTCGTCGTTGTGCTGGGGATGTTCGGCGCTTCGTCAGTGCAGGCAGCCGAGGAGGATCCTTGGGAAGGTGTCAACCGGGCGATCTTCACCTTCAACGACAAGGTCGATACCTATACGCTCAAGCCGCTTGCGCAGGGCTATCAGAAGATCACGCCAAACGTCGTCGAGGATGGCATTGGCAACATATTCAGCAATCTAGGCGACGTCGTGGTGCTGACCAATGACCTGCTGCAGGGCAAGGTCCGTGACGCAGGGATCGATACCAGCCGCATCCTTTTCAACAGCACCTTTGGCGTACTGGGCTTCTTTGACGTCGCGACCCGTATGGGCTTGCAGAAGAATGATGAGGACTTCGGACAGACGCTGGGCGCCTGGGGGCTGGGCAGTGGGCCGTATGTGGTGTTGCCCCTGCTGGGGCCGAGCACCGTGCGCGATGCGGCAGGACGCGTACCCGATTCGTTGCTGCAGCCATATCCGTACATGGACCATGTGCCGACACGCAATGTGACGCGAGCCGTCAACGTTGTCGACCTGCGTGCCGATTTGCTCTCGGCAGAAAAAATGATCACTGGCGACCGGTATATCTTCGTGCGCAACGCTTATCTGCAGAACCGCGAATTCCGCACGCAGGATGGTCAGGTCGAAGACGACTTCTAACCGTCGCTCGGACCGCATTGGCTCGGCCAGTGCGGTTCGTCCGCCTCGTCACGCCACGGCCATGCCAAGGCGTTCGCGTCAAACAATTCTCAGCTCATCGAAAGGATGGCCAGGCCTAGACTTTGCCGTCCATCCTCCTGCATGCCGACCCGCACCACTTCTGTTTCAGCGTCCAGGCCCTTCAGTTCGCTGTGCTCCGAGGGGATGTGCACATGGACTTTGTCACCCATCTGCAAGCGGGTCGCTGCGACCACCTGCATCCCCGTGCTGGAAAGGTCCAGGCAGGTTGCGTCGTAGTGCTGGGCACCCTGCGTCAGGGTGATTGCGGTCTCGACATTCATGCGAATGAAGTCGCGTTTTTCACTGTAGTCTCGATCTCGCTGAGTCATTGTTTCGTCCTCTGAGTTCTTGTTTCGTCGGTTCTTATAACGCCTGTCAATTCCGCCTGTAAAGGACAGACGCAGGGACCGCGCCTGGCTTGAAACACAGATCGTATGGGAGTACCGTCTGCGCCTTGAAAAGATCCCATGCCCAGCGCGCGCGCAGGGCCGATGCTTTCGCCAATCATCCTGGCGATACCGCCTGGTAGGAACATGCATAACCCAAGCGCGACGCTGCTGATCATAGATGACGACGATGTGGTACGAGCCAGCCTGGCTGCCTATCTGGATGACAGCGGTTTCAAGGTCCTGCAGGCGCCTAACGGACCGCGCGGAGTGGAGCTGTTCGACGCGGAACACCCTGACCTGGTGATTTGCGATCTGCGCATGCCGCAAATGGATGGTCTTGAGCTGATCCGGCTGATCAGTGAGCGCCAGGCTGACCTTCCGGTCATCGTGGTCTCAGGTGCAGGTGTGATGAGCGATGCCGTCGAGGCTCTGCGATTGGGCGCAGCTGATTATTTGATCAAGCCCCTCGAAGATCTGGCGATGCTCGAACACTCTGTCCGTCGAGCGCTCGATCGTTCGCGCTTGCGTCTGGAGAACAGGCGCTACCGCGAGCAGCTGGAAACGGCTAACCGCGACCTGCAGGCGAGCTTGCATCTGTTGCAGGAAGATCAAGATGCCGGCCGGCAGGTGCAGATGAACATGCTGCCGGTCACGCCCTGCAACCTCGACGAATTTCAGTTCGCCCATCAGATCATCCCCTCGCTCTACCTCTCAGGTGATTTCGTCGATTATTTTCGCGTCGACGAGCACCGCATTGGCTTCTATCTGGCGGATGTGTCCGGCCATGGCGCCTCCTCTGCATTCGTCACGGTCCTGTTGAAGTTCATGACCACGCGCCTGCTCTACGAATCCCGGCGGGGCAGAGCGCTGCGCGCATTCAAGCCGTCCGAGGTGCTTGACCACATCAATCGTGGGCTGATCAATTGCAAACTCGGCAAGCACGTCACGATGCTGGGCGGCGTGATCGATCAGGAACGCAACCTGCTGCATTACAGTATCGGTGGCCACCTTCCGATGCCGGTGATATACGCCGACGGCGTCGCCAGGTATCTCGAAGGAAAAGGTCTACCGGTCGGTTTGTTTGTCGAAGCGACCTACGATAATTACGAGATAGAGTTGCCTGATTCTTTCAGCCTGACGCTACTTTCCGATGGCATTTTGGACCTTTTGCCGGGCGATACCCTCAAAGAGAAAGAGGCTGGGCTACCCGGGTTGATTCGCGAAGCAGGCGGCACGCTGGGCGGGCTACAGCGGGTGTTGGGCCTAGCCGATCTAGAGGATATGCCCGATGACATCGCGTTGTTGGTACTGAGCAGGAACCTTGCATGAGCGCTGGTAAAATCCAGTTTGCTGAGCAGAACGGTACATTCGTTCTTAAGTTTGTCGGTGAGATCCGCCTGACACTTTGCTCGGCGCTGGACGCAACGATCGAGAAGATATTTTCGTCACGCAATTTCTCATCGATCGTTATCGATCTCACCGAAAGCCGTAGCATCGACAGCACGACGCTGGGCCTGCTCGCCAAACTTTCAATACTTTCGCGGCAGAAGGTCGGCATGCTGCCGACGTTGGTTACCACCCATGCAGACATTACGCGTCTTCTGCAATCAATGGGCTTCGATCAGGTCTTCAACATTGTCGACCAGCCGCTGCCGTCGCCTGAGCAACTGGCCGACCTGCCAAGCCAGGATCAGTCTGAGGAAGTCGTGAAAGACAAGGTACTTGAGGCGCACCGAATTCTGATGAGCCTCAACGAATCCAACCGCGAGGCCTTTCGCGACCTCGTGACGGCGTTGGAGCGGTCCTGAACTACAGCTTCGTTGGTAGGAGCGCTTCGAGCTTTTCCTGATCCCTCGCGAACTGCCGAATCCCCTCGGCCAGCTTCTCAGTCGCCATTGGATCTTCGTTCAACCCCCAGCGGAAGCTGCGTTCGTCCAGCGTAATGCGTGGCTCGGATTTGCGGCCCGGTGACAGCTTGCGCTCCAGAGTGCCTTCCTCCTGCGCCAGCTGGCTCAGCAGCTCGGGACTGATGGTCAGTCGATCACAGCCGGCAAGCGCTTCGATCTGCCCCGCGTTGCGAAAGCTGGCGCCCATCACGACGGTCTCGTAACCGTGTGCCTTGTAGTAGTCGTAAATCCGGCTGACCGACTGTACGCCTGGATCTTCGTCACCGACGTAGTCACGACCTTCGGACTTTTTGTACCAGTCATAGATGCGACCGACGAAGGGTGAAATTAGATATACACCAGCCTCGGCACAGGCGACGGCCTGGGTGAAAGAGAACAGCAGCGTCAGGTTGGTCTGGATACCCGATTTTTCTAGCTGCTCAGCGGCACGAATGCCCTCCCAGGTCGAGGCTAGTTTGATCAATACGCGGTCGCGGGATACGCCGGCCTGCTCGTACAGGCCGATCAGGCGTTCGCCGCGCTGAACCATGGCCTGTGAATCGAAGGAAAGCCTCGCATCGACTTCCGTGGAGATCCGGCCCGGGATCAACTTGAGCACTTCTTGACCAACTGCGACGGCGAACAGATCGCAGCCCAGGCCGATGTCGCCCTTGCAGTTAGACATGGCCGCCTTAAGGTGATCGGCGTAGCGGGGCAGGGCGGCGGCTTTGAGCAGAAGCGATGGGTTGGTGGTCGCATCAACCGGTTGGAGGCGGGCGATGGCGTCGAGGTCGCCGGTGTCGGCAACCACGGTGGTGAATTGCTTGAGTTGTTCCAGCTTGGACGTCATATGGGCGCTCTATCCTTTGGTTGACGTAACTTGAATCCGTGGCCATCGCGCCATTTGGATCGGATGGTCAGGGTGGGGCAGCTGTTGGATCAAAAATGCGGTCGTGTGTTCCCGATAACTGAATCAGTGTCCTTCGAGCAGCATGGTCGCTTGATCGAGCAGCGCCATTGGCTCCTTGGTTTTGTGGATGTCGACCGATAGCAACTGGCGAAAGCGTCTAGCTCCTGGGAAACCCTGGCCCAGGCCTAGAACATGACGGGTAACGTGATGCATCGAGCCGCCGCTATCAAGATGATTCTGAATATAAGGGCGCATCCGTCGCAGTGCATCGGCGCGGGTAATAATCGGCTCTTGGCTGCCAAACAGCCTGGCATCAACCTGCGCTAGCAGGTAAGGATTGTGATAGGCCTCGCGGCCGAGCATTACCCCATCGAACTGCTCAAGGTGGGCTTCACATTGGTCCAGCGTCTTGATGCCGCCGTTGAGGATGATTTCCAGATCCGGAAAGTCGCGCTTCAATTGCTGCGCGACGTCATAGCGAAGGGGCGGAACCTCCCGATTCTCCTTCGGTGAGAGTCCTTCCAGAATCGCAATACGGGCATGGACGGTAAAACTGCGGCAGCCTGCTTCTCGGACCTGTCCAACGAAATCACAAAGTTCGGCATAGCTGTCGCGTCCGTTGATACCGATGCGGTGCTTGACTGTTACATCGATATCCACCGCATCTCGCATCGCTTTCACGCATTCGGCGACCAGTGCCGGATAGCCCATCAGGCACGCGCCGATCAGGTTGTTCTGCACGCGGTCGCTGGGGCATCCGACGTTGAGATTC
This sequence comes from Pseudomonas sp. NPDC077451, assembly GCF_044543345.1. Lineage (NCBI taxonomy): Bacteria > Pseudomonadati > Pseudomonadota > Gammaproteobacteria > Pseudomonadales > Pseudomonadaceae > Pseudomonas > Pseudomonas sp. NPDC077451. Next base: position 522,299 of record NZ_JBITVX010000002.1, read on the forward strand.
ACCTCGTCATAACCAGCCGCTTCGGCCATCTTTGAGCAAATGGCAAGATCACCGGGCACGCTGCCGCCAAGCTGTAGCGCCAACGGATGCTCCGCCTCATCATGACGTAGGAAGCGATCGGCATCGCCGTTGATCAATGCGCCGGTGGTGACCATCTCGGTATAGAGCAGGGCGTGCCTAGAAAGCTGGCGCAGAAAATACCGACAGTGCCTGTCTGTCCAGTCCATCATCGGGGCGACGGAAAACCGGCGCGATGGCGAAGGGTGTGTGGTGACGAGCTTGTAACTTGGGTTCATGCGGCTTTCCGGCTGAGTGTTCTGACGCGCTTCAGCTGTTTCGATACGTTTATGAAGGCTGGCGTACTTGCCACTGTTTCGGAGACGTGGTGACGTAGCGGCTATCAGGGCGCGTTGCGGGGCACTGGGGCAGTTGCTGACCAATCGCCTCGAGAAATGGCGGGCAAGTTTATCAGGAGAGCGAGGGCTTCGCGCGCAAGGCCCGCCGCGTTACCGCTCTAGGAATGCTGAAACCTGCTGAAGTAACCGCGCGAGCCCTTGGCGGACAATCCGCGATCCTGGCCGAACCAAGCACCCGGTTCAGCCTGCCTAGCCTTGAACTGCCGGGTCGCCGGGGCGGCGTTATCCTGGCATCCGTTAACCATGGCCTTGAATGTCATGATGGCGGCGCCGCCTGGGCTGATGCTCAGCCTAGGCTGCTTGAGCGGTCGGCGCGTTATGCATGCCTTGGAGCCGGTCTGGATCGGACCTCAAGGCTGGCCGGTGCCACCGGTTGCGCCGTAGACCTGACCTGTCACGTAGCTGGCCGCCGTCGAGGCAAGCAATACGTAGACGGGGGCGAGCTCCACTGGTTGCCCCGGTCGGCCGATCGGGGTGCTACTGCCGAAGCTCTTCAGGTTTTCCATGGTCTGCCCGCCGCTGACCTGCAAGGGCGTCCAGAACGGACCGGGCGCCACGGCATTGACCCGTATGCCTTTGCTGATCAGTTGCTTGGCTAGGCATTTGCTGAAGTTGACGATGCCCGCTTTGGTCATGGAGTAGTCCAGCAGGTTGGGCGGTGGATCATAGGTGGTGACCGAGGACGTATTGATGATCGACGCGCCTGCAGGGAGATGGGGGACCGCGGCCTTGGTGATCCAGAACATCGCGTAGAGGTTGGTTTTTAGTGTCCAATCGAACTCGTCGGTGGTGATGTCGAGAATCGATTGTTCACTGTTTTGCCGCGCCGCGTTGTTGACTAGGATGTCCAGGCCGCCCAAGCCTTCCACAGCTTGTTCGACCAGCCGCTGGCAGAAGGCTTCGTCGCGGATATCGCCGGGCAGCGCCACAGCTTTGCGTCCGGCCTCGCGGATCAGCCTCACGACATCTTGTGCATCGGGTTCTTCATCGGGCAGGTAACCAATAGCCACATCGGCACCCTCACGCGCGAACGCAATCGCCGCGGCCCGACCGATACCCGAGTCACCACCGGTTATCAGTGCCTTTCGTCCAGCCAGGCGGTTGCTGCCGTGGTAGCTGGTCTCGCCGTGGTCGGGTTTCGGTTCCATCTTTTCCGCCAGTCCCGGCCATGGCTGCGGCTGTGCCGAAAAAGGTGGTTGTGGATAGATCTTTTGCGGCGAGCGTAACGGGTCGGGCTTTGGTTGGGTGGAAGCGGAACCTGAGTTTGCAGTCTGGCCTAACGCCGAAGCTGTCGCACCGACCGCTACCGTGGCGGCGGCGCCTTGAATCAGTCGGCGGCGAGACAGGGAATGGTCATCCGAATGCATGGCTGTTCCTTCGAGACAGTGCTGCACCGAGCGTTCCGTTGCCTGATGTTGCAAGAGTTCAGCCCGTTCATACCGTTGGCCGGGCTTCGTGAGCGTGCTCTTTATAGAGGAGACAGCACACGGCCCGTTCCCCCATCCCTGACAATCGGTATTCAACCAGGCGACTCGTGAGGCCTGATCACCTGCTATTCGCCAAGCTGCCGCTGCGTCGTTCCGACTAGCGGAGACGCACGATCCAGGTTCGTATGGTTCGAATTTCCTAGGTCACTGACGGCCTGTAGCGAGGTGAGTCATGCGAGATGAAATGCTGGATACACAGATCGATACCGGTCGGATGTTGGCCGCAAATGATCCGAGCAACGACAAACCCCTTCCAGGCGATCCGGATGGTGCCAGCATCAACGATGCACCGATGTCTGATCCGGATGAAACGGAAATCAGCGATGACGATATAGATATGTTCGAAGACGATCCGTCGATTCCGACCGAGTAGCGAGCTTAGAGTCGGTCTGGCAGGGGAGTGGGTTCAGGTGAATTAAAAAACCGCAGTCGCCTTGCGGCTGACTGCGGTTCAATCAGGTCGATCTCGACCTGATGATCAGATGCTGTTAGCGGTTGAACGCAGCGCCGGTACCGATCACGCTAGCCGACGGCAGCAACTGGCTGATGAAGCGGTTCCAGCGAGTGATGCCAGCCGGTCCAACGAACACGACGTCCTGCGGTTGCAGTGGGAAGTGTTGAGCCAGAGCGAAGGCCGCTGGGGATTCGGCATTCAGCTGGAACACTGTGGCTTTTTCAGTGGCGATATTCTCTGCGCCACGAATAACGTAAACCGCTTCGCCATCGGCGGTGTCCTGACGGATACCGCCTGCGGTGCCGATAGCATCCATCAAGTTGAGACTGGTTGCCTTGAATGTCATGGCTTGCGGATTTACCACCTCGCCCAGAACGTAGACCTTCTTCTGATCGTTGTACGGCAGATGGAGCTGGTCGCCGTCCTTCAGATAAACCTTGTGCAGCCAGGAGTCGGGGCGGTTCAGATCGTCGAGATCGAGCATGTACTCACGGCCGTCACGCTTGAGCATCAGGCCGGACAGATCGGCCGTATCGGTATCGACACCGGCCTGACCAATAGCCTGCATGATGGTCATCGGAGCGGTAGTCACTTCAACTTCGCCAGCCGTATTGAATGCCCCGGAAAGCACGATGCGCTGGCTACCGAAACGCAGCAGGCTGACGTCGACTTGCGGGCTGTCGATGTAATTGGCCAGCCTTTTGGAAATATCGGAGCGAAGTTGCTCGATGGTTTTGCCTGCTGCTTCGATGTTCCCGATGTAGGGGTAGAAGAGGGTGCCGTCCGGACGAACCAGGCGACCGTTAGCATCCAGCTGCTGTTGCGGGCCCGAAGGAGCGGTCAGTTCAGGATGGTCCCAGACGGTGATGTAGAGAAGGTCGTTGGCGCCGATGCGGTAAGCCTCGGGCTTGAAGCTCAGTAGCTCTTGCTTGCTGGAGGTGCCTTGGTCGGAAGAGACTTCGCCCTTGAGCATTTCAGGGGTAATGCGCATCAGCTGGACGGTGCCATCTTCCGTTTCTGCGCCGTCTTTGAACTGACCGGGATCCAGGTGCTGACCAGGAGAGAATACGCATCCCTGCAACACCAGCACGGAAGAGAAAGCGAGAGCAAATAGTGGTTTCATGGTTTCTTCATCCTTGACGGAATAGTTGTTTTTACGAAGTGAAACAGCGCAATTCACCTTTAGCTGAAGGAGCGAGCCGACACTGACTCGTCTATCGACAATCGCCGAAGCTCTTTCGGCGGTGCAACAAACGCATCCAATCTCTGCTGTTCCTGATGCCGCTACTGCAAGCTCTGAGAGGTATACCTTCAGACTCGGTGTGAGATCGGTGCTGGATGAGCCACTGAATAGGTTCCGCTCAACCTTGGGTTAGCGTCTTTCCCGTATAGGAAGAAGGCGCTGCGTTGCTCACAGTAGCCATAGACCGCTCCGTTTCTCTGCGGTTCACGACGGATGTACATAAAAGAGGCGGGCTGCAACGCTGCTGCTTCCAGGCAATATAGAAATTAAAAAACAACCGAGTGACCGTTTTGGCGATTGTTATTGACCGGCCGGATAAGGTTAATTGACTCCACTAAGCACGGCAGGTCGGCGAGCGAGGCACTTTTGAACTCACTGTTTTGTGCAATTAGGGGTGATTACCGCCATAGACCGAGATCCGCACCTCGGTGCTGGGAGTAAAGCTGGTAGGTCATGCGCTCGCTGCGGAGGGATGCTCGATCATCCAGCGCAGCGTCTCCTTCAATTCGATTCGGGACATGTCGCCAATCAACGAGTCCAGCTTGGCTCGGCTGCCGAACAGGTTCTTCACATCCGCGCTGCGCACGAACGCTGGGTTGACCCGGACCTCCATGCGGTGACCGGAGATGGCCGCTGCCTGTTCGAGTACGTACTCCAGCGTATAGGCTGATCCAGAACAGATATTGACGGTTTGGCCAATCGCAGCCGGTGTTTCGAGCAAGCGTCGATAGGCTTGGACAACCTGACGGACATCGCAGAAATCGCGGGCGATATCCAGATTGCCGAGCTCGATGACCGCGGCCCGACGGCGCGTGTGCGTCACGATTTTCGGGATGAGAAACTGCTCCGCCTGTCCAACGCCCGTGTAATTGAACGGGCGGCTGACTATCAGCGGCAAACGATCCTGGTAAAGCCTCGCGAGGAACTCCATGGCAGCTTTGCTCACAGCGTAATCATTGGCCGGAGCAAAGGGCGACGACTCATCCAGGACGCCTTCGGTAGCGTTTCCATAGACGTTTGCACTGCTGGCTAGCAGCACGCCTTCGAGCTCGGTGGCAGCGGTGGTACGTAACGCTTCCAGAAGATGGCGAGTGCCGAGCAGGTTGGCTGTGTAGATGGCATCCGCATCGCTGTGGGCGACGAACGAGACCGCCGCCAAGTGCACAACGTAGGTTGGGCGTATTTCCGTCAGCAAGGCTCGTAGCAGCTCTGCATTGTTCAGTGCGCAGCAATGGACGGCTGAAATAGCCGCGGGCAGTTCGCCGACAGGTTGACGATAGCTGAGGCCATGGACCTCGTAGCCGCAGCCTGCGAGCTCTTCTGCCATGTAGCGGCCGGTAAAGCCGGTGGCGCCGGTAATCAGCACTTTACGCATGATCTTCCCGATAGGATGAAATTCCAGTTTCTACGGCGATGCAAAGCCTTCGTATAAGTGTGAGATATGGCGTTACGGTTACCCTCAACGGCTCCGTTAGATCGATGCCATAGCGCCAACGCTGGCTCGGCGTGCCAGCAGAGCTGGTACCGACCGTAAGGACTACGAACAGGCCGCTCCGGATCAAGGTATCGGCTGGCGATCCTGCGTGATTACCCATCTGGGTAACCGGATTTCAGTCGGATGCTTGATCAAGAGCGAGGAACCGCCGATCGCAGGCCCCTAGAACGAAAAGCCCTGCTGGTTGCGGCGCATATCGGCGTCAACCATCATGCGGCACAATTGCTCGAGTGTCGTTTTAGGCTCCCAACCCAGCACGTCCTTGGCCTTCTGCGGATCGCCGATCAGAAGGTCGACTTCTGCCGGGCGATAGAACTTCGGATTGACCCGTACAACGACCTTGCCGGTTACCGCGTCGGTGGCTTGCTCCTGTTCGCCGGAGCCTTCCCATTGGAGTTCGACATCAACCGCCTTGAATGCCAGTGTCACGAAATCACGCACGGTTTCGGTTCGGTTGGTTGCAAGCACGAAAACATCGGGTTCGTCCGCCTGCAGCATGCGCCACATGCCTTCGACATATTCCTTGGCGAAGCCCCAATCACGCTTCGCATCGATGTTGCCGAGCTCTAGCACGTCGAGTTTGCCCAGTTTGATCTTGGCCACCGAGTCGGTAATTTTCCGAGTCACGAACTCACGTCCGCGCAGGGGAGATTCATGATTGAACAAGATGCCGCTGCAGCCGAATATTCCGTATGACTCGCGGTAGTTGATTGTCATCCAGTGCGCATAGAGCTTGGCAACGCCATAAGGGCTGCGGGGATAGAACGGTGTGGTTTCGGCTTGCGGAATGGCCTGCACCTTGCCGAACATTTCCGAGGTCGACGCTTGGTAGAAGCGGATCTTAGGATTGACGATCCTAATGGCTTCCAGCAGATTCACGGCGCCCGCACCGGTGATGTCTAGAGTGGTCAGCGGCTGTTCGAAGGAAACCCCTACGAAGCTCTGGGCGGCGAGGTTGTACACCTCGGTTGCGCCAGTGTTCTGAAGCAACCGGATGCTGGAAGACAAGTCGGTCAGGTCATACTCAACAAGATGCAGGTTGGGGTGCTTGTCGATGCCCAACTCTTCGATTCGCCAGAAATTGACTGAACTGGTGCGACGAAACGTGCCGTAGACGGTATAGCCTTTTTCCAGCAGAAGTTCTGCCAGGTAGGCGCCGTCTTGTCCTGTGATACCCGTGATGATTGCTTTCATTTTCTTCCTTGTTCGAAGATAGGTTTTCTTAAATGCTCTTGCTTCGTTCCTGCCTGGCACGTGACGCTGAACGGCAGCGAAGTTTTTCAATAATCTTCAAGAACCGACGACCACTGCATTCAGTGACCGGTGTGTCCGGAAGTTGGCTTGCAAATATTGGTCAAGACTCCTGTTTTGCTGGGCTGCCTTTTTGCCTGGAGCTTTTTTCCCGCAAAAATGCTGGCACGATATACACCGCATCCGCCCAATAGCGTTTGGCGAGCCTGCGCGGTTCCATGCACATGCGATGAAGCCATTCGAGTTTGTATTCGCGCATCCACTTCGGGGCCCGCTTGATGGTCCCCGTCGCAAAAGAAATGGAGGCGCCGATACTGAAGCCCATACCCGTGCGCTCATAGGGCTGAGTGGCTGCGGCCAGGACTTCTCCGCGCGGCGTACCCACGGCATACAGAACCAGCTCCGATGGATTTTCACGAATGAACTGCAGGCAACGCTGCACTTCTTCCGGCTTCTTTATGAAGCCCATCGGCGGGTTGTAGTGATAGAGGGAAATGCCGGGATAAAGGACTCTGAGTTTGTCGGCTTCGGATGCTGCCGAACCGATCAGTACAATTCGCAGCCGATCCCGGTCCGCCCATTTGAGCAGATCAAGCGTCAAATCACTGCCGGGAATAGCTTCATCCAGATGCACGCCCAGGCGACTTAACAGCGACAGAAGAATCCGGCTGTCGCAGACTCTCCAGCGCGCTTTGAAATAAGCATCACGCAGCTGTGCGTCATGTTCCAGTTGAACGAGGTGGTCAACGTTCGGCGTCACCACAAACGAATAGGGTTGCTTGACTCCCTCGCGTATGCAGGTCAATAAAGTTTTCTTATTGCCGGAAAAGAAATCTATTCCGAACGCATTAGTATCACTCGACACTCATTGCTACTCCCTTAAAGGCGCCCTTGATACCTGACCAGGCGAGGGTGGGATTTTTGTATTCCTTGACAGTTGTAACGGCCGAAAGCAGGAACGCGGAGACAATCGCGAATGCCGGGCCGTAGAAGCGCTTGTTGAAACGGGTGGCTGCTCGGTTGCGGTAGTAGTGATAAAACGCTGAGCGGTTGCCCAGACTGAGTGAGCCGTAGTGGTATAGGCGGCTTTCAGGGATCACTTTCGTCGAAACACCAAAGCGTTTCGCACGGTATTGCCAATCCACTTCTTCGAAATACATGAAGTAATCTTCATCCATCAAACCGATTTCTTCAGTCAAAGCGGCCGAAAACGCCAGGCTGCAGCCCATGATGTAGTCTGGAACGTGCTGAGGATTCTGTCGCTGAGACGCTTCGATGCTCTGGTCTTTTCCGAGTAATCGAGCCTTGCCAAGAATCGGATAGAGCTTTCCGCCGCCGTAGCATTCCAGTCGGCCTGTGTCTGCGCTCAATACGAGCGAGCCGACAAACTGGCGATCATTTCGCTGCAATGCTTCCAATAGCGGTGAGAAGGCATCACTGTCTACATAGGTATCGTTATTGATAACCCAGAAATACTCGGGCTGCAGGTGCTCCATTGCCCAGCGCAACCCGTAATTGTTGCCACCCGCATAACCGCTGTTGTCTGGATTACAAAGCAAAGTCACATTTGAATAAGCTTTTTCATCCAGCCAATTTTGAAGGGCGATCGCGGAACCGTCCTGCGAATCATTGTCGATGATGACGATATGGCCAATCGTCGTGCAATGCTCGAGCAGGCTTTCAGCGCAGCTGATCGTCTCAGTAGCAGCTTTGTAGTTGAGAATAAGTGCGACGTTCATGTACTCGTTCCTTGCTGCGAAGATGGCGTGCCCTTAGAGCATGTAATACGAAAAGCATACAAATAACTGGTTGGGTATATTCGAATAGACCGTTAAGTGGCCATATCACGAAGAAGGCAAGCATCACAGCGTAGGTGAACTCCATTTCGGTATTGATAGTGCGGGCGATCCATCGGTAGACAAACAATGTCAGGGGGACCAGCAAAAAAGTGAGAAAACCGAACCGAAACAGCGTGCCGATGATGCCAATATCGGACAGGAAGAAGTGCTCACCAAAATAGGGGATGAAGCCGTCCTGCCACATCAGCGATAACGATCCGCTGGGCAGCCAGTTAACCAGGCTCAAATGACTGAAGACGGATGCGATCGTATGGGGGCGCACGCCATCCTCCACGTCGCCGTCTAGGCTGTTCTCATAGAACTCGATGTTTAAACCGAGGACTTCAAGGAGCTCCGGATAGAAAAACAGCGGCGATAACAGCACGCAAAGCGAGGCAGCCCAGATAATTGCCTTGGCCCTCAATGAGAACAACGTGAATGCTAGACATAGCACAATCAATTGACGCGTTTGAGTGGCGAAGACCAGGGTCAGCAACAGTACGGCGGCAATGAGGAGGTACAGTTTTCGATGCCGTTCTTCGCCATTGATAGGCGACTTGCCTTTTGCCCATACCTGAATGCAGTAGAAATAGGCGAAACAGATCAGGAACGGCCCAATGGATGAGCGGTCCGGGCGGTCCCAGGATGTTTGCTCCTCGCGCAGATCCGGGACCAGTCCGAACTTGAAACACCAAGAGAGGATCACAGCAATCAGTGCCGCGTAGATTAGTGCATGCTCGAACTGGCGGGTGCTGATGTGCTTGGCAAGCAATAGCAGCGGTACGAAGCCAAATGTAAAAAGAATCCGACGTTCTTCGATCAGGCCGTAGGTGATTGGCTGGCCAAAGGTATAGAACGAGAAGATTGCAGGCAGCACGGTGAACACGAAAACGCTGTAAAAAGCGTAATACATCAGGATGCGAAATTCTCTGGAAGCTTCCTCGGTACTGGCGAGAATTAACAGGAGCGAAAGACCTAGGCTAACAGCCAAATAGGCTTCGTTGAGGAACTTGAAGCCGATCGGGTTATGCGTGCTGTCACCAAATACCGAAAAGTGCAGGACGATTGCCAGCACGGCCAACGGCAAAAAGAAAAATTTCGAGCTGATGTTTGTCATCACCTGGGTCCTTAGGTGCATTTCCATTCCAGATTAACTACGCCGCAACAAACTCAAGCTTCAGGATCGCCACATCAATTGCTTCGGTGCGCCGCCACCTTTCGTACCGCTGAGCGGTGGTAGGCCAACTGGCTCCAGCAATGGTTCAGTATCCAAACTGATTGGATTGCGCAGGGGTATTTGAGTTCCGCCCGCATTAAGCCGCTCGATGTAAGGTTGAATTTGGACAAGCGAGGGATGGCAGGGTTGCGTGTGATTTTCAGGTTTCGCTGAAAACTTTCTGAACGGCGTCACACCATTCGCCGCTAACATGCCACAAGCCTGTCAAGGCTGCGGGGTAGGGCCATACTCCTTGCAGCTATTGGGAATGTGCTTTTGCAGGACATCCATCTGAGGCCTGTCCTTGCCGTTGAGCGGTTCAATGGCCAAAACATATTTGCCCCAGCCTGGGCCGCCGGCCCAGTAGGCGCTGGGCATGCAGTTTTCGTTGAGGTAGCCGAGCAGGTTGTCCATGGCGACCAGCATCGATTCGGAATGGCCAGGCACACCGTACTCGCCGAGAAAACCCTTCAGGTTGTTTTCCTTCAGCCACTCGACGAACGGCCGAACGCGCTCCACCCCTAACATTGGATCGACCACCTCGTCCTTCGCATAGCGCCCGGAAAAATCCTTGTCGAGGTACAGGTGTCCCTCGTAAATGATCTTGTCTGCCGGATCTTCGATCAGAAAATCCTCATTGACGTAGCGCCAGTGAAAGGTGCTCGCCCAGCGGTCACCTTCGACGAATATCAAGCTGTCCATATCCACCTTGCGGATGGCATCGACCGCTGCCTGTGCTGCTCCAGGCCACAACCCATCGGTGGAGTGGGGCTCGTTCATGATGTCGTAGCCCAACAATGCGGGGTGGTCCTTGAATTCTTCGGCAAGCTTGCGCCAAACAGTTGCGTAAGCTTCGTAGGGTACGTGTGGCGAACCGATCAGCTTGCCCTTGTACCGCCCATAGTTGTGCATATCCAGAATGACCTTCTGGTTATGTTGGGCGGCGAAGTCGAGCGTTCGTTTGAGTAGCCGCATCTGATCGAAATTGACGCCTTTGTATAGATCATGTTGCAGGCGCTCCCAGATGAAGGGGAACCGAATCAAGCGAATGTTCTTGTCCGCGTAATATTTGAAGTATTTCTCTTCGGGATAAAAATAATTGGTGCCCAGTTTTCCAGGCGTGATATGCGGAGCGAAGTTTGCACCAGACATATTGATGCCGATCAGGTCGATGCCTTTATCTTCGCTGGGCTGCGCTTGCACAAACGACACGCATCCGGCAATCGTCAGGCCGGCTATCAACCTTGCGGTGCGAAACAATAGAGAAAGGGGGCGACGTTCCATGATGACCTTTATCTCCAGAGGGCCACTGTCAACTCGACGGCCCTGTTGATGTTCAGCTAAGCAAACGATGCGAGCCGTTCTCCTTGATAATCAGGAGAGCGGTTCGGATAGCATCAATTGGGTAATGTGGCCGGGGCTTGCTTAAAGCCAGAGAGGCATTACTTGCTCTGGTACTCGTACTGGTAATAACCGTACTCGCTATAAGTCGACGCCTTGCGCACCACGGCATTGAAGATAACGCCTTTGACCAGAAGTCCGTTCTGCTCAAGGCGGCGCTTGGCGAACTCAATTTCCTTCACGCCGTTCAGCCCGTAACGCGTCACCATCAGGGTGGTGCCGGCCTGGCTGCCGACCAGTGCAGCGTCGGTGACGGCCAGAATCGGCGGAGTATCGAAGATCACCAGGTCGTACATGCTGCTGATCTCTTTGACGAAGCGCGAGAAGTTCTCGTGCATCAGCAGTTCCGATGGGTTAGGCGGTAGCTGACCGTGGGTGATCACGTGCAGGTTATTCAGCTGGGTTTTCTGAATTGCATCGAACAGCGTGATACGGCCAGACAGGATGTCGGATAGGCCTTTTTCACCCTGGCAGCGCATGACCTTGTGCAGATACCCCTTGCGCATGTCGGCGTCGATCAGCAGCACTTTCTTGCCGGACTGCGCGATAACTGCGGCGAGGTTGCTGGTCACGAACGACTTGCCCACCGCCGGGCTCGGGCCGGTGATCATCAGGATGTTGTTCTTCGCCTCGATCATCGCGAAGTGCAAGCTGGTGCGCAGACTGCGCATCGCTTCGGTCGCCAGATCAGCGGGATCATTGATCGAGAGTAGATACGAAGCGCTGCTCTTGTCCCGCTTGAAATTGGCCAGGCGCTTTTCCAGCAGGCCCTGCTTCTCGCTGAACGGAATCGCCGCGTACACCGGAATGCCAACGCGCTCGATCTCTTCTGGATTTTCCACGCCACGCTTGAGTGCTTCACGAACATATACGAAGGCGACCGCAAGAATCCCGCCAAGCAGTGTGGCGACGATGACAATCAACGGCTTGTTCGGCTTGATTGGCTCATCGATGTCTGCCGCAGCGTGGTCAACGATGCGCACGTTGCCCACGGTCCCGGCACGAATGATGTCCAGCTCCTGAGTCTTGTTCAGCAGCATCGAATAGGTCTCAGAAGAAACCTCTACATCGCGGTTGAGGCGCAGCAGCTCCTGCTGAGTAGACGGCAGGGTTCCGATCTGCTTTTCCAGTTCAGTCTTTTGCGCTTGCAACTGATTGATCTGGTTCATCAGCGCCTGGAAATTAGGGTGCTGACGGGTGAAGCGGCTTTCCATCTCGGTGCGCTTGAGGTTCTGCTCGGAAATCTGGCTCTCCAGATCAACGATGCGATCGAGCACCGACTGGGTTTCCGCCGAGATATCCACCGAACGATTGCCTGTTTGGAACTCGTTCAGGGCTGTCTGCGCGGCGTCGAGCTTCTTGCGGACCTCCGGCACCTGCTCACTCAAAAATTCGAGGCTCTGAGTCGCTTCCGCCGCGTTACGCGCAATGTTCTGGTCGACGTAGCGTTGCGCTACTGCCTCAAGTACCGTGACTGCTTTTTCTGGATCGGTGCCCTCCAACGTCACGTTGAGGATGCCCGACTGCTTGCCGCGCTCCCCGGCATTCAGGCGATTCTGATAGTCCTCGGTGGTGGCGTAGGTGCGGTTCTTGATCACTGTAAAGGTGGTGCCCGGCCGTGCGTTCAGCTCTGCCACGGTGATGCCGTAATCCGGGGTCTCGATGGGCTCGCCGACGACCCCTTGCACGACAACCTCGCCTTCGGGGTCGCGCAGGATGAATCCGTTGTTTTCAGCAGCTTCGAGTGTCAGCTCTTCCCCATGCATTTTGTCTGGCACGATCAGTTGCGTGACGCGCAACGACTCGCCACCCCAGGCGTAGGATTCGAAGCCTTCGGGATACCAGCCCAGCTCACCTTCTTCGGTGGGCTCGAATCGACGGAAGATATAACCACCGAATACCGGGAAGTGGTGAGGCTCGATGATGATGTCGAGGTTCAGATCCTCGACCGCTCCGCCAACCACCGAGCGCGACTTGAGTAGTGCGATTTCGGTCTGCGCCGGCGAAACGGCTGGGGCGGTGCCAACCACATCGGTTAGGCTTGGCAAGCCACCTTTCGCCTGGATCTGAATCATCGCGCTTGCCAGATATACCGGCGTCGCGAGCAGGGCATAGGCAACGCCCAGAGCGGCGAAGAACCCCGTAATCGTGAGTATCAGCCCTCGATTATTTAGAAACGTGTCAAAGAGGTGGGCCAGGTCAATGTCCTTGTCCTCTTTTGTCTCATAGATGGGTCGTGGCATGGTGGTCATTGAAGTTCCTTCTTCTTATTTCAGGTAAGGAAGCCAGCTTTCGACGGACTGAGTCAGAAGGCTGTGAACATGTTCGAATGCGGGCTTGGACTGGCGGTAGGGATCAGGGATTTCCGTATCGTCCAGCCATTTACCCAGCAGGAAGGTTTTGCCATGTACTTCGGGTGCGATCTGACGAATGTGCTGGACATGGCTTTGTTCCATCACAAGGATCAGGTCTGCGCGATGCAGCATTTCGCTATCGACCTGACGGGCACGGTGGGACGCGTGTTCCACTCCGTGGTCGCTAAGCACCTCATGTGCAGTCTTGTCCATTGGGTTGCCTACTAGAGCACCTATGCCTGCCGAACTTATCGTCAGGCCTTTGCCTTCAAGTTTGTGGGCTAGCAACGCTTCTGCTGCGGGGCTTCTGCAGATGTTGCCCACACAGACAATCAATATGTTCTGGAACATTTCGCTCAGCCTCGTAGCCCAGGTGTCGTGGGCATACAGGTCTGCCTGTTGCAGAACGCAAATCTGATATTGGCTCGCTTCATTAGTTCAATCTTCCTGCTGCGCTCGCGCATGAATGTGGCTTGTTGCCAGGATGGAGCTGGTCAATGCGTGTGGCAGTCAGTAAACATCCTTGTTGAACAGAAGGGCGGGGATGGTGCGGGCAAGGATGTAGATGTCGAACCAGACCGACCAACGCTCGATATAATCGAGGTCGTACTCGACGCGCTTCTCGATCTTCTCCAGGGTGTCGGTCTCGCCGCGGTAGCCATTGATTTGCGCCCAGCCGGTGATGCCCGGCTTGACGCGATGCCGTGCGGAATATTCCGATACTGCGTCTTCGAACAGCACGCCTGCAGCCTTGGTCGCGGTTGCATGGGGGCGCGGACCGACCATGGACATGCTGCCAAGGAATACGTTGAGCAGTTGTGGCAGCTCGTCGAGGCTGGTTTTACGAATGAAACGACCCACTCGGGTGATGCGGTCATCGTTGCGCGTCGTTTGCTGTTCGGCGTTGGCATCCGACTTGGCGTGGTACATCGAGCGGAACTTGAACACTTCGATCAGCCGGTTGTTGTAGCCGTAGCGCTTCTGCTTGAACAACACAGGGCCGGGCGAGTCGAGCTTGATCGCCAGCGCGAGGAGGAGCATGACCGGGGCAGCCGCCAGCAGAGCGAGGCTGGAGAGCACGATGTCTTCGATGCGCTTGAACATTGGCGACCAGCCACGCAGCGGCAGGTCCGAGGCAATCAGCGTCGGCAGTCCACCGACTTCGGTAATGCGCTTGTTGGCATGGCGGAAAGCGACCATGTCCGGTACCAGCAGAACGTTGACGGGGAGTCTGCGCAACTCGTTGATCAGCTGACCGATGCGGCTGTCAGCGAACCAGGGCAGCGCGACCAGTACCTGGGTGACCTTTTCCTCACGGATCATCTGTTCCAGGTCGCGGGTGTTGCCCAGGAGCGGCAGGTCGGCCAACGTCTTCGGCAGGCGCTCGAGGCGGTCGTCAATGAAACCGAGCACACCGGTGCGTATATCGCGGTGATGAGCCAGATACTCGGCAACGCGCACGCCGTTGTCGGTGCCACCAAGGATTACGGCATTTTGCAGGTACACGCCTTTCGCCATCAGACGACGGAACAGCGCGAGCATCATCAGTCGCTCGGCGCCGAACAGGATGCCACTGGTGACGAACCAGAAGGTCAGATGTTTGGCTTCGAGGTAGCCGAACATGCCTAGGCCCTGGTGCATGAAAATCATCAAGCTGAAAGCCGCGGCCCAGGCAACGAGCATGGTGCGAAAGCGCAGCAACGTGCTGAACACTTCCTCGCTGTAGATGCCTACCGACTGAAAGATAACCACGCTAATCACGCCGAAAAACATCAGGAAGGTGCTGAACGTGCCTCCGCCTGCGGGCAGGTCAAGGGGCAGAAACAGCAACAACAGAACGCCCGGCAGCACAGAGGTCAGCCCGTGAATAAGGCGAATGCTGGCAAGAAAGTAATCGACGAAACTGGGGTGGGCGTACTCAAGGGTTCCAACGGACTGTAAGCGCATACAAGGCTCCTTCCTACGGCTATTGCTAGCTCAATACTCGTTTTGATCGCCGCGATCCGCGGTTCTGATGGCAGGCCGCTATTGCAACCCTCATCTGGACAAGTGCTCCGACCGCCCTTCCAGAAATGAGTTCACCGGGATCGTGGAAAGAGCCAATTGCCCGGAAAGAATTAAATGCACTACGCAACTGGTTGATATCTAAGTGATAAAGCGATCAAAGCGGTCGGCTTTCGGGCTTTTTGCGCATCTTTCGCTGACCGATGGTCAGTGTTTTGCGTGCCCGGCTTAAGCCTGTAGAAAGGAACCTTTCACAACTTTATGCGCCTGGAGCGTGTCTATCTGCGCATACTGAAACGGATGACTGGAACGACCTGCATGAATGAACCCAAGGCATTGCTCGTCCTTCATGGGAAGCAAGGGCTCAACGAAGAACTTAGAGCAGCCGTAACCGAATGGCGTCAGCTGGGTAACGAGCTCGCCGTCCGGGTGACGTGGGAGCCGGGGGACACCGCGCGCCTGGTCAAGGAAGCGCTGGCGGCAGGTTATCGGACCCTGGTATCAGGAGGCGGTGACGGGACCTTACGGGAGATGGCGCAGGCTTTGATAGACAGCGGCGTTGACGCGAGTTTGGCGTTGTTGCCGCTGGGCACCGCCAATGACTTTGCCCATGCAGCAGAAATACCGCTGGAACCGTTTGATGCGCTCACCTTGCTCAATCGCGAACCCGTCTGGGTCGACGTCGGTGAAATGAACGGCGAGCTTTTCATGAACATGGCGACGGGTGGTTTCGGCTCTAAAGTGACAGCTACCACTTCGTCAGAACTGAAACGGGTTCTGGGCGGGAGTGCCTATCTCCTGACCGGCTTGTCGCGCTTCAGTGAGTTGCGGGCTACCTGGGGACGCTTTGTGGCGCCCGAGTTTACCTGGGAGGGTGAATTTCTGGCGCTGGGCATTGGCAACGGTCGCCAGTCGGGTGGCGGCCAGCAACTCTGCCCTCAGGCCTCGATCGTCGACGGGTTGCTCGATATCTGTATCGTTCCTGCGCCGGCCGATGCGGTTGGGACGCTCGGGACCTTGCTGAGTGGCGGATTGCTGGGCATCGATACGGTTTCGGTAAAAGCCCGTGCGCCATGGTTCGAGGTAGAGGCGCCCGAAGAAATCAGCATTAATCTTGACGGCGAACCGGTCTCCGCAAAGCAGATGCGTTTCTCCGTGAAGCGCCGAGCTCTGCGGTTGCATCTACCTGCGGACAGCCCGCTGCTGCGTGACGAGCCACTGATCGAGCACGATGATCCATCCGCTTGATCCTTTGCGGTTCAGATACGAGCGCAACGAGCGGGTAGGGCTGACAAAATCTATCGCCAGTGGATAAAGCATAGGCACTTACGGCCGATAGCTCCTAAGTCCCTTATTCGCCAAAGGAGCCCGCAATGGCCGGCATTCTGGAGTCAGTCGATCAACGCACCCGTTTGGTGGGGCAGAATCGCCTGGAAATTCTCATGTTCCGTCTGTCCGGACGGCAGCAGTTCGCGATCAACGTGTTCAAGGTGCAGGAAGTCGTGCAGCTGCCGAAGATGACGCTGATGCCGCATCGGCACGGCTCCGTATGCGGCGTGGTCAACCTGCGCGGGCAGACGCTGCCGGTCATCGACCTGTCGCGTGCCATTGGCTTGCGACCTTTGGTCCCGGATGAGCGCAGCACCATCATCGTGACTGAATACAATCGCTCGATTCAGGCGTTTCTGGTCGGCGGCGTGGACCGCATCCTCAACCTGAACTGGGAGGAAGTGTTGCCCCCGCCGACCACCGCGGGACGGCAGCACTACCTCACAGCGATCACCAAGGTCGAGGACAGGCTGGTCGAAGTCATAGACGTGGAAAAGGTCTTGGCTGAGATCGTGCCCTACAACACGAGCATCGCGCCGGAGCGCTTGACTGATCCGGTGCTCGAGCGCGCCAGGGGGCGTGAAGTGTTATGCGTCGACGACTCGACCGTTGCCCTGGCGCAGCTGCGGGAAACCTTGAGCCAGCTGGGTATCACCGTGCACTCCGCCAGCGATGGCATGAAGGGTTTGAACAAACTGAAGGCCTGGGCAGATAGTGGGGAGGTGCTCACTGATCGTCTGCTCATGGTGTTCACCGATGCCGAGATGCCGGAGATGGACGGCTACCGGCTCACGACGGAGATCCGCAACGATCCGCGCCTGCGTGATCTTTACGTGGTGTTGCATACCTCCCTCTCCGGAAGTTTCAATCTGGCAATGGTGCAGAAAGTTGGCTGTGACAACTTCCTTTCCAAGTTTCAGCCGGAGAAACTGGTGGATGTCGTCCGTGAGCGTTTGTTGCTGGACGAAACACGCTGACCTGACCAATCGCTCGAGGGCCCCACATGCATCTTGCCTCGCTGTATCGTTTTCCGCTCAAGTCCGGTTCGGCAGAGCTTCTGCAGCAGGAACGATGTGACGAGCTTGGCTTGTGTGGTGACCGGCGCTGGATGGTGGTCGACGCCGCAAGTGGAAAATTCCTGACCCAGCGAATGCTGCCCGGCATGGCGTTGCTGAACGCTCGTTGGCAAGGTGACGCCGAGCTACTGTTGACGGCACCGGGGATGGATGCGTTGGCTGTTGCGGTTCCGGAGGAGAGTGGCGTTGAGCGTGGCGTGCTGATCTGGCGCGAAAGTCTACAGGTGCCCGATGCTGGCGACGCTGCAGCTGAGTGGCTGACACGCCTGCTTGGTCGTCCTTGTCGACTGGTTCATCTGCCCACGTCTCGGGGCATCCAGGTCGATCAGGATTATGCCCGGCCAGGCGAACGCACGGCATTCAGCGATGGATTTCCGTTTCTGTTGATCGGCCAGCGATCACTCGATGATCTTTCGGCCCGGGTTGGGCAAATACTCGATGTGCGCCGGTTTCGGCCCAATCTAGTGATCGCCGGGGCGGCGCCCTACGCCGAGGATGGCTGGCGGCGCATTCGCATCGGTGATCTGGCGTTCCGCGTGGTCAAGCCTTGCTCACGTTGCATCATCCCGACTATCGATCCGCTGAGCGGTGAACGGAGCCCCGTCCGCGAGCCACTGGCTACGCTGATGAACTACCGGAAGGGCGTTGGCGGCGTATTCTTTGGTCAGAATCTGATCGCCGAAGGCACAGGCCTCTTGCAGATTGGCATGCCTGTTGAAGTGCTCGAGTAACCTCGGCTGGGGCAAGCCACCGCACCTGAAACGGTGCCACAACTAAGCCTTTCTGCGCCTGCTGCGGCGCCAAACATACACCGCAGCTCATCCAATCCTTACGCCTTAGCGCTGATTATCGAAGTAGCGCTCGTGCCATTCCACCAGTGGTTGTGGCGAGTTGAGCTTTTGCCCGTAAATGACCGAATAGGTCAGTACGTTCTGCACGTACTGGCGGGTTTCATCGAACGGGATATTCTCGACCCACACGTCGAACGGAAGGTGGTCTGCATTCTTCAGCCATTGGCGAACCCGCCCGGGTCCGGCGTTGTAAGCGGCCGAGGCTAGCACTCGGTTACCGTTGAACTGACCGTAAATCTGGCTGAGATAGGCAGCACCTAGCTGAATGTTGACGTTGGGGTTGAGCACTTGCTGGGGCGACGACAACGGAATGCCAAAGCGCTTGGCCGTTTCTTTCGCCGTAGCCGGCATCAACTGCATCAGGCCTGTGGCGCCCACATGGGAGCGGGCGTCGGCCATGAATGCGCTTTCCTGGCGAGTGATCGCAAACACCCAGCTGGGGTGGATTTCACGCGCTTTCGCGGCGTTCACCAGGCTGCTGCGATGGGCCATGGGGAAGCGGATGTCCAGGTCGTCCCAATACTTCGCCTGGCTAATGGTACGAATTGCAGGGAAGTACCATTCCATTTCATAGGCCAGTCGCGCCTGAGCGACCAGCTCGTCGCGGCTGAACAACCTGCTGACGTGATACCACTCGCGGCGCCCATCAACGATTTGCCCGCGAGCATGGAATTCCATGGCGCGGCGAATCCCAGCGGTATTGCGAACCTTCTGGATCAGCTTTGGGTCAAGCGCGAGGGGCTGATGGTTGAGCTTGTAGGGCGCCTGGATGCGGTCAGCCGAAAGGAAACCGTAAAAGTCGCGCTCGCCAGCGACCGGTTGGTAGAGCTGGACGGCTCGCTCATCTTTGGGCTTGGCCAGTTCCAGGCTGCGCGCTTTCCAGTACCGCCAGCGATTGGTGTTGGCGAGCTCTTCGGGGAATCGCTGAGTCAGCGCATAGACGTCATCCCAGCGGCCCAGGCGGAGCAACAAGCGAGCCCGCCATTCACTGACCGTGTCATCACGCAGCTCTGGGTCGTATTCAGCCATGACTTTCAGTGCGCGGGGGTCGAAACGCTTGGCCAGGGTGAGGCCGATCTGACGTGCGATGGAGACCTTTTCTTCCGCCGAAAAGGACATCCGCCTGGCGTAGCTGTCGAGCAGTCCAAGGGCTTGCTCCGGGTTTGCTCGGGCCAACCGACGTAAGCCGATCGAGACGACATCACCCATGGTCTCTGTGGCTGGCGAGAAGCGTTCAGGCTGGCTGAGCAGCTGTGGCTTCTGGGCGACATCGAGCAGAAGCTCGCCCTGTGTTTTCAGCGTCGGCAGGCTTTTGACCAAGAACTTGGCCAGGCCATAGTCGCCGTTCTCGACTGCCAGCTTGGCCCGTTTCCAGCGTAGAGCCTCGGTAAGCTGCCCCGCGTCTTCCCAACGTTCGAACAGGGCATCGCAAGCGTTGTGCTGGGACTTGCCCACCAGCCAGAGCTTTTCGGCGGTGGCATAGCCCTGTTCCTTCTGACCGCTTATGAGCTGGTATTGACCATACAGGCAGTCAAGTTCGGTGAAGTTCATCTTTGGGTCGTAGTGAGCGACGAAGGGCCGCCAGTCGCCGCGTGCCGCCAGCCGCCGCAGCCAGCGCAACTTCATCCAGCTCGCCTGTGGCAAATCACCATGCTCGGCGAGAAATTTCTCCACTTCGTCATTGCTGGCAGTTTTCAAGCGTGCGGTCAGATCGTCATATGCCAGATAGGGCTCGAGCGGATAGTCACGCAGGGCGCTGGCATGGCGCCGGTATGGTCCGCTATCGCCCTTGGCCAAGGCCCGCTTGGCTTCGTCGTACAACTGACGCTGCTGCTGCAAACTCGCAGCTTGGGTGGTTTCAAGGGTGATGATGGAGAGAAACAAACACAAACAAATACTGGAGAGTCGACCGCGCATGAGACTTCCGAAAACGGGGGGGAGGTACGGGAATTTCTGCGGCTAGCTTAGCTTGGCCGGTCAAGCAGTTAAACGAGGATTAAGCGCTTGAAAGGCTCAAAGCGAAACTTCCGACGAGCGTCATGCCCGTGCCAGGTCCGGGTTGTCTTGGTCCGCTCGGGCAGAAGCTGACGAACCGGCGGGAATTTATCGTCAAACAGGCCGCCAGGCGTCCGCTGCAGCCCGGCGGGGCGATGCCTTCTGTTAGAATGCGCGCCCTGTTTTCCGGAGATAGTCATGACCCTGCTCAAGTTGACCGATGTGTCCCTCGCCTATGGCAACAATCCATTGCTTGATGGAGTGTCCTGGCAGATTGCGCGGGGTGAGCGGGTTTGTATTATCGGGCGTAACGGCACTGGCAAATCCAGCATGCTCAGCCTGGTCAAGGGCAGTCAGCTACCGGATGACGGCGAAATCTGGCGAGCGCCAGGGTTGAAGATTGGCGAGTTGCCGCAGGAATTGCCAATTGCCGATGAGCGTACCGTCTTCGATGTGGTGGCTGAGGGGCTGGCCGGGGTAGGGCAGCTGCTTGCCGAATATCATCATCTGAGCCAGAACATCCAGAACGAAGCCGATCTCGATAAGCTCATGCATGTCCAGCAGGCGCTCGAAGCCAAGGATGGATGGCGCCTGCAGCAATTGGTGGACAGCACCTTGAGCCGCTTGCAGTTGCCGGCCGATAAAACCCTCGCCGAGTTGTCCGGTGGTTGGCGACGGCGCGTGCTGCTGGCCCAGGCGCTGGTGTCAGAGCCCGATCTGCTGTTGCTCGACGAGCCCACCAACCACCTGGATATCGGCGCTATCGCCTGGCTGGAAGAAGCGCTCACCGGGTTCAACGGTGCGGTGCTGTTCATCACTCACGACCGCGCGTTCCTGCAGAACCTGGCAACCCGCATTCTTGAGCTTGATCGCGGCCATATGATCGACTGGAACGGCGACTACGCCAGCTTCCTGGTGCACAAGGAGCAGCAGCTGGCAGCCGAAGAGACGGCCAATGCGCTGTTCGACAAGAAGCTGGCTCAGGAAGAAGTGTGGATTCGCCAGGGCATCAAGGCGCGGCGTACCCGCAATGAAGGGCGCGTGCGAGCGCTGAAAGCCCTGCGTGCTGAACGTAGCGAACGACGCGAGCACCAGGGTAAGGCCAACATTCAGATCGATGCGGCTGAGAAGTCTGGCAAGCAGGTCATCGTTGTCGAGCATGCGAGCTTCGGACATCCGGGGGGCGAGTTGTTGATTCGCGACTTCTCGACGGTGTTGCAGCGTGGCGACCGTATCGGCTTGCTCGGCGCTAACGGTACCGGCAAAACCACGTTGCTCAAGCTTCTACTTGGCGATTTGCAACCAACCAGCGGCACGGTAGAAGCCGGCACCAAGCTGGAAGTGGCATATTTCGACCAACTGCGTCACCAGCTGGAACTGGAAAAGACCGTCATAGACAACGTTGCCGAGGGACGCGATTTCATCACCATCGACGGCCAGAACCGACATGTACTGAGCTACCTCGGAGACTTCCTGTTCAGTCCCCAGCGCGCCCGTACGCCGGTTAAGGCGCTCTCCGGCGGAGAGCGGGCACGGCTCTTGCTGGCCAAGCTGTTCAGCAAGCCCGCCAACCTGCTGGTCCTCGATGAGCCCACCAACGATCTCGATGTGGAAACCCTCGAGCTGTTGGAGGAAGTCCTGCTGAGTTTCCAGGGTACGGTTCTGATGGTGAGCCACGACCGGGCATTTCTCGATAACGTAGTGACCAGCACGCTGGTATTCGAAGGCAATGGCGTGGTCCGTGAGTACGTCGGCGGCTATCAGGATTGGCTGCGTCAAGGCGGCTCGGTAAAGTTGCTCGGCGTCGGTGAAGGCAAGGAGAGCAAAGAGGCGAAGGCCGAGGCGGCGCAGGCCAAGTCGGCTGCACAGCAAGCGCCTGCGGAGCCGACCCCGGCGAAAAAAAAGCTCAGTTACAAGGTTCAGCGCGAGCTGGAAGCACTGCCGGGCAAGATTGACGCAGTGGAAAAGGGCATCGCTGCGCTGCAAGAGGAGATGGCACAGCCGGCGTTCTATCAGCAGAGTGCTGAGCGGACCGGCGAAACCATCGCCAAGCTCGAAGCGATGCAGCTGGAACTCGATGCGCTGCTCGAGCGCTGGGCCGAGTTGGAGGGCTGAGCCGTCCGCAACGACGTGACCCCGGCCTGCAAGACCCGCACGTTCGCCGATAGAGCGTGCGACTTACGAGTCTGCGTTGAGCGGGACTTTGTGAAGATAACGATATCTGCCAGCAGACGGAGCATAGATGGCAATCGAATACCGAATCATCCTCGATGACGAGCATGAGTTCAGCTACCGGATCGAGCCGGACCGTGTCTTTGATCACGAGACTGCGAAGCTGGCGCCGAGATGGACGCGACTGGATCATCAGCAGTGCAACAATTGCCCGTTGAGTCGTAACGAGTTCAGCCATTGCCCGGCGGCGGTCGACCTGCATCGAGTCATCGAGGATTTCCAAGGTCTGCCCGCCATTCGTAAAGCGCAGGTGCATGTCCGTACCCCTGAGCGGGAGTACAACAAGCTGGTCGGGCTGGAAGAAGGATTGCGCGCGCTTCTGGGTGTGATCATGGCCACCAGTGCATGTCCGATACTTGGCCGGCTCAAGCCGATGGCCCATCAGCATTTGCCGTTCGCGAGCAATCAGGAGTTTGTACTTCGGGCGGTATCGCTGTACCTGGCGAGACAGTACTTCAACCTGCGCGAAGGACGGCACGCCGATTGGGAGTTGCGGGGATTGGTGAGGTCGTTCCAGCAGTTGCAGCTGGTCAATCAAGCGTTCTGGCAGCGCATCCACGATACCTGTCACGAGGACTCGAACTTAAAGGCCTTCCTGACCTTCTTCTCCATGGCATCGAGCCTGACCTACTCGTTGGAGACGCAGCTGCAAAAGATTCGGCCACTTGTGATGAGTGCCGGGGACGGAGTCGAAACGGCCTGAACCAGCTGACTCAGGCCGGGCGACGGATCACTCGGGTTTTTTCAGGCGTACGGCGAGCACATCGCAGGGCGCACCATGCAGGATGTCATTGGACGTGGAGCCAAGCAGCAAAGCGAGGCCGTGGCGGCCATGGCTACCCACCACTACCAGATCACAGCCTTGCTCCTTGGCCAGTCGGTGAACTTCCTGACGAGGCTGACCGTAGGCCAGGTGGCGTTGTTCCGCGGTTAGCCCCGGATAACGATCAGCGAACCCGGCCAAGCGCTCACGGGCTTGGTCGAACTGCTGTTGTTGCAGCATTGAAAGATCCATTGGCACGTCCCCACCGAAGGCCATCGCCATGGGTTCGATGACATGGACCAACGCCAGTTTCGCACCGCTGGCGGTCGCCAGCGCCTGAGCGCGCGCGACCACTGGATGGCAATCGTCGTTCAGGTCGGTGGCGACCAGAATATGCTGGTAGATCATGATGAATCTCCTGAAATGTCGGTTGCTACAAGTATGGCTTCTAGGCACGCGATATGGGCTGCAACGCGTTTTTTTTCAGGGTTTATACGGCGTTGGATGCGCAATGGCCAGCTGCATTGCATCAGTTGGCTAGCCGTGCCGTCGCTCACGACTGTTATCATGCCCGGCGTTAATGCCGGGGCTTCCTCCGGCCTGTACAGAGATCGCCATGTTCCTACCCGCCAATGAATATTTGCTTGCCTGGTCTGCCTACGGTATCGCTGCGCTGGGCTGCTTGCTGGTCTGGTTGCGCATCACCCGTCCCCTGTGGCGCTGGCTGCGCGAGCCGTTGCGGCTGATCATGGCCGTGTTGCTGCTGACGCCGACCATCGTCGATCCCGCAAAGGATCTGTTCGCCCCGGCGGTCGCCATTACAGCTCTGGATCTGTTGTTCAAGGTCGGCAGTAATGCCTGGCGTGCCGTGGCTGACCTCGCGCTCTACGGCTTGATTGCATTCGCCATCTATGCGGTTTTTGTGCTTATACGTTGGCTGATCGAGCGGCGGGCGAAACAGCACCCGAGCGAATCGCGCCATGAGGACCCTCGTACCCTGCGCGAACGACTCGAGGATGACGACGAAGAGGACTACCGTCCGATGAACCGCTACGAGGCGCGGACCGAACCCAGACTCTGACGCTGAACCTTTCTCACCCAAGGCGCAGCAGAACCTATCGGGAGATAGCGCATGTGTGAACTGCTCGGCATGAGCGCCAATGTACCCACCGACATCCACTTCAGCTTTACCGGACTGATGCAACGCGGCGGCCGCACTGGACCACACAAGGACGGCTGGGGTATTGCGTTCTACGAAGGCCGCGGTCTGCGACTGTTCCAAGATCCGGTGGCCAGCTGCGAGTCGGAAGTGGCGAAGATGGTTCAGCATTACCTGATTAAAAGTCATGTGGTGATCGGCCATATCCGTCACGCCAACGTCGGCAAAGTTGCGCTGGTCAATACGCATCCTTTCGTCCGGGAGCTGTGGGGGCAGCATTGGTGTTTTGCCCACAACGGCCAACTAGCGGATTTCAGCCCGGCTCGCGGCTTCTATCAGCCGGTAGGTGATACGGACAGCGAAGCGGCATTCTGCGATTTGCTCAATCTCATACGCGGCGACTTTCCCGAGCGGGTCGCTGCGGAGGATCTGGTCCCGCATCTGCTCGATGCCTGTGCCAGTTACCGTGCCAAAGGCGTATTCAACTGCTTGCTCAGTAATGGTGAATGGCTGTTCAGTTTCTGCTCAACCAAGCTGGCGCAGATCACCCGTCGCGCCCCTTTCGGCCCGGCGCAACTGAAAGATGCTGAACTGACGGTGGACTTCAATGCGGAGACGACGCCAAACGACGTCGTGACAGTGCTGGCGACCGAGCCATTAACCGACAACGAGCAGTGGGATATTCATCAATCGGGCGAATGGACGCTGTGGCGTCTGGGCGAGTGTGTTGCGCGCGGGCAGGTGCAATGATGTTGAGAAGCTATCTGCGGCTGACCTTGTTTGCCCTTGGGTTGCTCATCGGTATTCAGGTGCCGGGCTTCATCGATGCGTACAGTGATCACGTCGAGGCGCGTCGGCTGGAGGCGCAGCTGGGTCTGGTTGGGTTCCAGGAAACAGCCGGGCGATTTTTCAAAGGTGATCTGAACGCCTTGGTCGAGCATTACCGAGCCAGCGAAGATGCGGTGTTTCAGAGCGACGCGCGCAGCGTTTCGGCATTGGTCGAGCGCGCCCGTTTGCTTGATCGTGAATGGCGGATCATGGAAGGGCCTTGGTACGCACAGGCCTGGCACGTGTTGGTCGGGGCAAACAGTGAGATAAGACGCCAGGTCTGGAATAGCTACCGCTTTCAGGTACTGCTGGCGCCCGAGGCCATCGCCTGGGGCCTAAGCTGCGCACTGTTGCTTGCGTGGATCATCGAAAGCCTTTTCGTCTTGCTTCGCCAGGCTCTGTTTCCACAGCGTTATCGACGCCGCCGTCGTACGGCTAGCCCGCTTCCGTCAAAGCGATAGTCCGGACGCCTTGGGGATGTGTTACTTGCGCGGTGACGCGGTAAGCCCATTCCCCCAGACCTAACTGAAAGATAGGCAAGCAGAAGGTCGACGGGATTAGCCATGTGAGCGAAGAGGACCCAATGATCAGTAAGGCAGCTTGAATAGGCTCCCCATCGCCTAACCCTGACACCTGCTGAAGAATGCCTACGACAGCCGTCCAGATCACCAGCATCTGGACCAGTATCCAACTACCGAAGGCAGCATTTGCTAGCCTCAACGTGGGTCGGTGAGTCGGCTTGGCCGTTGCGGTTAGCCACCAAATCAGTAGCAGAGCCGAAGCGGCAAGATTCACGATAATGATGGTCTGCTCATAGCCCAACGCAAAGCGGGCTATCGCTGGCGCATTGGCACCGATGCTATGTATGGCACGCTCACCTGATAAGCCAAAGGCTGCTTGTAGCGCACCGGCCATGGAGATGGCCGTCACGGCTGTGACGGCCCAAAGGGCCAATCGTGTTTTCATCGGTGCGTCCCTGCAGCTGAAGATCGATAGCGACCTATTTCGACAAAAACTTCATGCCTTCTTCCAGTCCGCTCAAGGTTAGTGGATACATGCGGTCCTCCAGCAAGTCGCGGATGATGCCTGTGGAAGAGGTGTAGCCCCAGGTATCCTTCGGGTAAGGGTTGATCCAGATGAGCTTTTTGTATTTTTCCATGAAGCGCTGCATCCAGACGTAGCCGGCTTCCTCGTTCCAGTGCTCTACGCTGCCGCCAGGCTGGGTGATTTCGTAGGGCGCCATGGCCGCGTCGCCAACGAAGACCACCTTGTAGTCGGCACCGTACTTATGCAGCAGGTCCAGGGTCGAGGTGCGTTCGGAAGTCCGGCGGAAATTGTTTTTCCAGACCGACTCATAGATGAAGTTGTGAAAGTAGAAGTACTCGAGGTGCTTGAACTCCGTCTTGCAGGCGGAGAACAACTCTTCGCAGACCTTGACGTGCGCATCCATCGAACCGCCAATGTCGAACAGGATCAGCAGCTTCACCGCATTGCGACGCTCGGGGCGCATCTGGATATTCAGCAGGCCGCCGTCTTTAGCGGTGTGGTCGATGGTGCCGTCCAGGTCCAGTTCGTCTTGCGCGCCCTGGCGAGCGAACTTGCGCAAGCGGCGTAGCGCGACCTTGATATTGCGCGTCCCCAGCTCGACCTGATCGTCGAGGTTCTTGTATTCGCGCTGATCCCATACCTTCACTGCCTTGCCTTGACGCTTGCCTGCGTCACCGATGCGGATGCCCTCGGGGTTGTAGCCGCCGGAGCCAAAAGGACTGGTACCGCCCGTGCCGATCCACTTGTTGCCGCCGGCATGTTTGCCTTTCTGCTCCTCGAGACGTTTCTTGAACTCCTCGATCAGCTTGTCCAAGCCACCTAGCGACTCGATCTTGGCGCGCTCTTCATCGCTCAAGGAACGCTCGAACTCCTTGCGCAGCCACTCTTCTGGAATCAAGGCTTCGATATGCTGATCCAGATTTTCCAGGCCTTTGAAATAGGCGCCGAAGGCACGATCGAACTTGTCGAAGTGCCGCTCATCCTTCACCAGAATCGCCCGGGACAGATAATAGAACTCATCCATATCGGCGAACACGACGTTGTGTTTCAACGCATTGATCAGATCGAGCAGCTCGCGCACCGACACCGGAACCTTGGCGGCGCGCATCTCATTGAACAGGCCAAGCAACATGGCAGAACCTCAGGCGTGCCGTCATCGCGGCACCTTGTATTAATGGTCAGCGGTCTTCGTCGTGCGTCGGGAGTCCGTCGCGGATCTCGTACCAGTCCGCCTTCGAGCCCACAAAGATGTGCTCCTGAGACGGGGCGGGCAACGGCGAGTCGAGCGTGCCGGCAGCAACGCCGAGCTCATGCTCGCGGTTGTCGACGAATTGCAGGTTGGAGCCGCAGCGAATGCAGAACGTCCGAGTCACATGGTCGGACGAGTGATAGACACCCAACTGATCCTTGCCGGAGAGAAAGTGAAACGCATCCAGCGGCACGCCCGCATAAGTGGCAAAAGCCGCACCGTGGGCTTTGCGACACATCTTGCAGTGACAATGGGTCAGCTCGTTGATCGGAGCGTCGATGCGATAACGAACGACGCCACAGAGGCAACTACCGGTATGCGTTTGCATGGATCTTCTCCAGTAAGTGAGGCGTCCGACTCCTGTGAGCCGCCGCCGGTCAGCGACTGGCGCGACGACTCATGAACGCCAGACGTTCAAGCAATTGCACGTCCTGCTCGTTTTTCACCAGGGCGCCGGCCAACGGCGGGATCGCCTTGGTCGGATCGCGCTCGCGCAGGACGGCTTCGCCGATGTTGTCGGCCATCAACAGTTTCAGCCAGTCGACCAGCTCGCTGGTGGACGGCTTCTTCTTCAGGCCTGGCACCTTACGTACATCAAAGAACACATCGAGCGCTTCGGCCACCAGATCCTTCTTGATATTGGGGTAGTGCACGTCGACGATCCGCTGCAGCGTGTCGCGATCAGGGAAGGCGATGTAGTGGAAGAAACAGCGGCGCAGGAAGGCGTCGGGCAGTTCCTTCTCGTTGTTCGAGGTGATGATGATGATCGGCCGCTGCTTGGCCTTGATGGTTTCGTTGGTCTCGTAAACGTAGAACTCCATCTTGTCGAGTTCTTGCAGCAGATCGTTGGGGAACTCGATATCGGCCTTGTCGATCTCGTCGATCAGCAGGATGACGCGCTGCTCGGACTCGAACGCCTCCCACAGCTTGCCCTTCTTGATGTAGTTGCGTACGTCGTGGACACGGTCGGAGTCCAGCTGCGAGTCACGCAGTCGGCTGACGGCGTCGTACTCATAAAGCCCCTGATGGGCTTTGGTGGTGGATTTGATATGCCAGGTGATCAGCTGCGCGCCAAATGATTCAGCCAGTTGCTCGGCCAGCATGGTTTTACCAGTGCCCGGCTCGCCTTTCACCAGAAGCGGACGCTCCAGGGTGATGGCCGCATTAACGGCAAGTTTGAGATCGTCTGTGGCGACGTAGGACTGGGTGCCTTCGAACTTCATCGGAGTTTCCTTGGATCGGGCCTGGCACGCAGGCACTTCATGTTGATTTAGACGACCGACTATAAGTGATGGGCGCCCGAGTGTGAACGTGAGCGGATCATTCAGTCACTGAATGGGCGACCTTTCCGTCGGTGTTCGCGCTTACTCGTCATTTTCACCCAGCGAGCGCTCGAAGCGCGCCGAGAAGGCCTCTACGAAGGCGTTACGCAGGATTGCGATGAATGCTTGGAAAGGGCTTACGTCGGTGTTCTTGGTACTGCCATCCAGCTCTACGCGCGTGGCGAATTGTTCCTTGCGCTGGTTCTGCAGCATTTCCTCACCACCGCCAACAACCGCTTCCCAGATACCGCGAAAGAAACCTTTGTCTTCGTTCTTAACGTCTTGCTCGAAGTTGAATACTTCGACGTTACGCAGCAGCGGCTTGATATAGCCGTCCAGCTGAGCGTCGGTGGCCTCGACTTCAATCACCAGATCGCCAGTGCCGCCTGCGAAATCAAAGCTTCCGTAGGCGTTGCTGAAGTCATTCAGTTTGGTCAGATCGACGTCTGTAACACGCAAGCTGAACTGGAAGTCTTCCCAGTCTGTATAGGGATCGAACTGTGCACTGGCTTCCATCGGTGCCTGATTGAATAACTGTGCTTTGCCCTCGAATCGCGCGACGCGCCCTTGCTTCTGATCCGCAGTCTTGGTCAGGTTGAAGAGGCTGGCGTCGATCGCGCTGGCATAGACATGAACGGGCGGGTTCGCCTGGAAGTTGCGAAACGAGACTTGCCCGTCGACGACTTTCAGTTCATTGAGCGTAAACGGCATCAAACCATTGAGACGATCACGCCAATCGACCCCATCGCCCGTTTGCGAGCTTTCCTGTTCCTCACCGTCGACGAAGTTCAGGTGAGGCTGTTCCAAAATGATTTCACCAACCAGCGCTTGATCTTTCCACAGCGCCCGCCAACTAAGACCGATATCGACAGCGTTTGCGGTAAACAGCGGCGCCTGGACTTGCTGGTTTTTTTTGTCAATCACCAGACTATCGAGCCGATAGGCGCCACGCCACCAGGCGAGGTCGACGTCTTCGATGTGGCCTCGGTAGTCTCCCAAATCCGCAAGTTTGCCGTTCAGGTAGTTAAGTACTACGTAGGGCAGTGCCAGATGAATAACCATTACCAGTAGTGCAAGTGACAACAAGACCCACAGCGGGCGGCGATAACGTGTCTTCATTGGAGGCCTGATCGAGCGGAAACATGGGCGGCTCTGCTTCTGGATGGACCCTTGTCGCCAACTATGAGTTCGGCTGGACGAGTCGAGAGACTGCGCTTAGGCTGATCAGTCTTGGTTTTTCATCGCAGGGATACCGTCATGAGCCGCATCTTCGCTGACAACGCGCAAACCATCGGCAACACGCCACTGGTAATGATCAACCGTCTGGGGCCTAAGGGCGTCAGCATCATGGCCAAGATCGAGGGTCGAAACCCGGCTTATTCAGTCAAGTGCCGGATCGGCGCGGCGATGATCTGGGATGCCGAAGAAAAGGGACGTCTGAAGCCAGGTATGACGCTGGTTGAGCCGACCTCTGGGAACACGGGCATTGGCTTGGCCTTCGTTGCCGCGGCGCGTGGCTACAAGCTGATGCTGACCATGCCGGCCTCGATGAGTCTGGAGCGCCGCAAGGTATTGAAGGCGCTCGGCGCTGAGCTTGTGCTCACTGAACCGGCAAAAGGCATGAAAGGCGCGATCGAGAAAGCCGCCGAGATTGCAGCATCCGATCCTGACAACTATTTCATGCCTCAACAGTTCGAAAATCCGTCTAACCCTGCCATTCACGAAAAAACCACCGGGCCGGAAATCTGGAACGACACCGAAGGCAGTATCGACGTGCTGGTGGCGGGCGTGGGAACAGGTGGCACCATCACTGGCGTGTCGCGCTATATCAAGAACACTAAGGGCAAGCAGATCCTGAGCGTTGCGGTGGAGCCGGTCAGCTCCCCTGTAATCAGCCAGACCCTGGCGGGCGAAGAGGTCAAACCGAGTCCGCACAAGATTCAGGGGATCGGTGCCGGCTTTGTGCCGAAGAATCTGGATTTGTCGATCGTCGATCAGGTCGAGCGTGTCGATGATGATGAGTCAAAGGCCATGGCGCTGCGCCTGATGCGCGAAGAAGGCATCCTCTGTGGGATCTCCTGCGGTGCTGCGATGGCGGCGGCGGTCCGTCTGGCCGAAAAGCCGGAAATGCAGGGCAAGAACATCGTGGTGATCCTGCCCGACTCAGGTGAGCGTTACCTGTCGTCCATGCTGTTCTCCGATATGTTCGGCGAGCAAGAGCTACAGCAGTAATCCGCCCTGCGCCGGGATGTGTTGCAGCCTGGCGCAGCCACCAGAGGCCAGGCGCGCGGCGCCAAACCCGTCTAGCCGCGTTGGGGTTGGGGCGCAGTCTCAACTGGGGATGGTGCCTGTTTCAGCACGAGCCAGAGCGCCACGGCGATCAGCGCGCCACCGTAGGCGTAGGCCCAGTCCAGCGGTTCGCCCAGAAACAGAGCTCCCCATAGCACCCCAAACGGCGGAATGATGAACGTCACCGTCAGCGTTCGAACCGGACCGATATCGGCAAGCAGGCGGAAGTAGAGGATGTAGGCAAAGGCCGTGCAAACGATGCCGAGGCCAGCAAGGCTTAGCCAGACGGTGCTGCCGCCCCAGGAAACAGGCGGTGCTGTCAGCAAAGAAATAGCGAACAGCGGCAGCAAACATAGTGCCGCGCCGACCTGGCTTCCGAAGGCGACCAGTTCGCTAGTCAGACCGCCATGTTGGTTGATCCAGCGCCGGGTCAGGAAGCCGCCAAATCCATAGCACGCGGTTGCACCCAGGCAGGCGAGTGCGCCGATTAGCAGTTGTAGGTCGAATGCGACAGGACCGGTGCGCGTCAGCAATGCAACGCCGCTCATGCCGAACAGCACGCCAACCAGTTTTGCTGCAGTCAGTGCTTCGGCGAAGAATAATGCGCCGATGAGTACGCCCATCATCGGTGTGGTCGCATTGAAGATCGCCGAATAGCCAGTCGGCAGGAATTGCGCCGCAAATGCATAGAGAGCGAACGGAATGCCTGAGTTGATCATGCCCAGGATCAGGCACAGCTTTAGTTTGCCGCGAAAATCCCAGCGGGTCCGCATGAGCGCCAGAATCGCCAGCAGGCCAATGCAAGCGAACAGCACACGGAAGAAAGCGGTGGGGAAAGTGCCAAGCTCCGGCGCGATGATCCGCATGAAGAGAAAGCTGGCACCCCAGATTGCGGCAAGACTGAGCAGACGCAACAGGTCGAGAAGTCGCATAGCAGAGCTCCGGCGGTCGAGTCGTCAGTGTTGGTGAGGCGGGCTCGCCTGACAACTCTAAACTCGCTTTCAAACGCCCGTTGAGCTGACTCGCTTTCATTGAGAAGTTGCTGTGGATAAGCTCGACGCTTTCATGCAGCGGGATAAATGATATGGCGCAGCATTCGCCGAACCTCGAGATCGCCCAGCAGATCCTTCAGGGCTTCGATGACTACCGCGAACAGTTCAGGTTGATCACTGAGGGCGCCCGGGCACGCTTCGAGCAAGCCCGGTGGCAAGATGCCCAGCGTGCATCGGCAGCGCGTATCAACCTGTACGAAGAAAAGGTCAGCGAGACAGCGGCAGCCTTGCGCTCTGCTGTGGAACCAGGGGTTCTGCTCGACGTGAACCGTTGGCCACAGGTCAAGGATGAATACATTGGACTGATCAATCCACGCTTTGACGATGAGCTTTCGGAAACTTGGTACAACTCGATCTTCTGTACCTTGTTCAGCCATGACTGCATCAATGACAGCACCATGTTCATCCACACCACGCGGCCGGCTAACCGCGCCCAGCGGATGGCGCAGACGCGGCGCTACCAACCCAGTGGTGATCTGCACGGTGTGCTCGAACAGATTCTCAGCGACTTTGCGTTCGACGTGCCCTACGCTGATCGGGAAGGAGATTTGCAGCGGCTCGAGACTCAGCTGCAGGTGTCCTTACCCGATTGGGTCTGCAAGGATCCGGAACTCGTCGTCGAGCTCTTCACCTCGGTGCTGTATCGCAACAAAGGCGCATATCTTGTGGGGCGCATCTTCACCTGCGACGAGCAATGGCCGCTGGTGATCCCGCTGTTGCACCGGGAAGGCGATGGATTGGTTGCCGATGCCCTGATTACCGATGAGGCGGAAGTTTCGATCATCTTCTCCTTCACCCGCTCGTACTTCATGGTGGAAGTTTCTATCCCGGCGGAGTTCATCGGCTTTCTCAAGCAGATCATGCCCGGCAAGCACATCGCCGAGCTCTATACCTCGATCGGCTTCTACAAACACGGTAAATCGGAGTTCTACCGGGCGCTGATTAACCATCTGGCTAGCACTGACGACCGCTTCATCATGGCGCCCGGCGTGCGCGGGATGGTGATGAGCGTGTTCACGCTGCCTGGCTTCAATACCGTGTTCAAGATCATCAAGGATCGCTTTTCCCATACCAAGAACGTTAACCGCGCGACGGTGGTGGAAAAGTACCGCTTGGTGAAAAGTGTCGACCGGGTAGGGCGCATGGCGGACACGCAGGAGTTCGCCGATTTCCGCTTTCCAAAAGCTAAATTCGAACCAGAGTGCCTCGCTGAATTGCTTGAGGTTGCACCCTCTACGGTCGAGGTCCAAGGCGATACGGTACTGGTGCGTCACTGCTGGACCGAGCGGCGAATGACCCCGTTGAACCTGTACGTGGAAAACGCAAGCGAACAGCAGGTCCATGAAGCGTTGGAAGACTACGGGCTGGCTATCAAACAACTGGCGGCTGCCAACATCTTCCCCGGAGACATGCTGCTGAAGAACTTCGGTGTGACCCGCCATGGCCGCGTCGTGTTCTACGATTACGACGAGATATGCTTTCTCACCGAGGTCAATTTCCGCTACATACCCGAGCCTCGATACCCCGAAGATGAAATGGCATCTGAGCCCTGGTATTCCGTAGGGCCCAACGATGTGTTCCCGGAGGAGTTCCCTCGCTTTTTGTTTGCCGATATCGGGCAGCGCCGGCTGTTCGCGAAGCTGCATGGAGAGCTCTACGACGCTAACTATTGGAAGGGCCTGCAGCAGGCAATCAGCGACGGCAAGGTGATCGATGTCTTTCCCTATCGTCGCAAGATGCAGACTGCCCAGTAGTCGCGCCAGGCGAACGCTTTCGGACAGTGCGGGTCGCTATTCATAAGAGCCGGACGAACGGCGCGTTGGCTGAATACTCTGCAACACCTCTTGCAGGTTATGTTGCGATTGTTGAGTTATGCTGATCTCGAAGTCCCAGGGCTCCACCAAAAACCCGTATCAAGCAGGAGGGGTTAGTCATGAAAGCATTGCTCAATAGTGTGTGCTGGAATCTGGCAGTGGCGCTTGGGTTTGTCGAACCGCCTCGTTTGCAGCCGATCCCGGTACGAGCGCAACGAGACAAAGCAGCGGCCCAGCGTCGCTGACCTCGGCGGGCCGGGCGCGGTAGCTCTAGCGCCCCGGCATCACCGGACCACCTTTTTCAACGGCGCGCTGATAAGCGGGTCGCTCTCTTATACGCTTCAAGAATGCCGTCAGGTTTGGCCGACTCGCGTCCAGGCCTGCGCGCGCCTGAGCGGCTTCTAGCGGAAAGTTCATCTGAATGTCCGCTACGGTAAAATCTTCGCCCGCGAACCATTGCGTCTTGGATAACTCGCTTTCCATGTAGTCCAGATGCAGCTTGAGCTGCGGGCCGATGAACGCTTGATTGGCCCCTTTGGCGATCGCTCGGGTCACGGGCCGGATGAAAAATGGCATCGGTCCGTTGGCGACGCGATCGAAGACCAGTCGTAGCAGCAGGGGCGGCATTGCCGAGCCCTCCGCGTAATGCATCCAATAACGAAAACGAAGGTATTCTGGGGTGCCGGCAGTGGGCGCTAGCCGGCCTTCGCCGTAGCGTTCGACCAAATACTCCAGAATGGCTGCGGACTCGGCGAGGGTGAGGTCGCCGTCAGTAATCACAGGGGATTTGCCCAGCGGGTGCACCTGCTTCAGCTCGGGCGGCGCCAGCATGGTTTTCGGGTCCCGGGCGTAACGCTTGATTTCGTAGGGTAGCTGCAGCTCCTCTAGCAGCCACAGCACACGTTGCGAGCGAGAGTTTTCCAGATGGTGGAGCGTGATCATTGGCGACTGCCTCCCAGTTTTCAGTGAGTGGGACCAGCATAGCCTGCCGTTGCGTGCGATATGGCAGACTTCGTCGACCACAGGAGAAGTCATGTCCCGTCCGCAATGCCCGTACTGTCAGCGGCCTTCCAGCCACTGTTTGTGCCCGTTGATCCCCTCGCTGACTAGCGAGACGCAGGTGCTTATCCTGCAGCACCCCAGCGAAACCGCGCATGCGCTCAACACGGCTCGATTGGCCGCCTTGGGGCTGCGCAGTGCAAAGCTGGTGGTGGGCGAAGTCGTCAGCGTTCCAGCCGATGAGCGTGACAACTATCTGCTATTTCCCGGGGAGGGTGCCATTCCGCTGGAAAGCCTGGCGCAGGGTGAGAAACCGTTGCGACTGGTCGTCCCGGATGGCACGTGGCGAAAGGCGCGCAAAATGCTTCATCTCAATCCCGAGCTGGCGACCTTGCCTCGCGTTTCACTGCCCACGGGGCTCGTCTCCCGTTACCGCTTGCGGAAGGCGCCGGCGCCAGGTGCGCTTTCAACCCTCGAAGCCATTGTCACGGCGTTGAACATACTGGAGGGCGAAGGGCGGTTCGATAGATTGCTTCGTCCGTTTGAAGCCTTGATCGAGGCGCAGATAGATGCGATGGGCCAAGAAACCTACCAGCGTAATCATGGCCGTGAGGGCTGAGGTTTCTCAACGGGCAGGGATCGTTTTCATGCGGAGGATATAGAGGCTGACCAGCGTTGCGCTGGTCAGCATGCCGATACGCGCCCAGAACATCGGTACCAGCCAGCAGGAGACGCCGATGCTGATCCACATGGTCGTAATAGCGTAAACCTTGCCCTTGAGTGGAATGCCTTTACCTTCCAGGTAATCGCAGAACCAAGGACCTAGCCGGGGGTGTGTCACGAGCCAGTCGTAGAAACGACGAGAGCTACGGACGAAGCAGGCAGCAGCAAGAAGAAGAAAAGGCGTGGTTGGCAGGACCGGCAGGAAGATTCCGATGATGCCGAGCGTGACGCTTAACCAACCGATCACCAGCAGCACATAACGTGCTACTGGATTGCGATACGTTGGAATATCGCGGTGAGCCAAGAGGCTATCCGGCGTCAGTGCTTGCGAGGTTTGAGAAGTGCGGGCTTCTCTTCAGGTGCGTGACAGATCAGGTACAGCGCCGTAAGGATCTCTGGAATCTGCTCGACCATCTCCGCGACCAGGTTCGGATCTGTGGCGATATCGCTGAATTCGGGTTGCTCGTCGAAAAGACCTGATCCGACCATGATCGGCAACAGCAGCTCGCTGACTTCCTCTTCGGAATCTTCGAACCACACCGACTCGCGCATGAACACGCCTTCCATGAAGCCGATGCACCAGCCGCGCAGGTCGGATTCGTCAGGCTCGTCGCCCATGTCGAGTTCGCAGGGGAGCTCCATGTCTTCATCACTGGCCAGTTGCCGTGCAATGTGTGCCTTGAGCTGGATCAGCGTCGCCTCGATGGCTTCGCGCTCGGTGTCGTCCGCATATTTTGGCGGCTCGGCAAACAGCGCGTCGATCCATTCGCGTTCCGGCACTTGCTCCGAACAGATGCACAAGGCGGTGAGATAGCCATGGGCGGCGATGTAATCGAGGGCTTCTTCGTGCAGATCATCTGCATCCAGAAACACTTGCAGGCGGGCGAGTTGCTCGGCGAAGGACATCGATGGCTACCTTGGAGAGAAAACAGCGCTGATTCTAGACGAGCCGCAGGCCTCAGGCTACCGCGCGCTTTGACGCTGCGGCGGCTGCGGGCATTTCCTGCCACTGCGTCTTCGACTGATTGAAAATTTCGCCCGGAGTTCCGCCGTACCGCCGTGGGACACCCAACTATCGCAGGAGCAGTGTTCTGCCTGAACCGGACGGCTGTGTCGCGTATACTCGCGCGTCTTGTTTCGGAGACCGGCATGCTCGATCAGGCACAGCGCATTCTAAAAGATGTATTCGGCTACGACGCGTTTCGTGGCAACCAGGGTGCGATCATCCAGCGCGTGGCCGACGGCGACGATGCGCTGGTGCTGATGCCGACCGGCGGCGGTAAATCGCTCTGTTATCAGGTGCCGGCGTTGCTTCGCGACGGCTTGGCCGTAGTGGTGTCGCCGCTGATCGCGTTGATGGACGATCAGGTGGCTACGCTCGAGGAACTGGGCGTTGCGGCGGCTGCGCTCAACTCGACCTTGACGCCCGAACAGCAGCGCGACATTGCCGACCGTTTGCGCCGTAACGAAATCAAGATGCTTTATCTCGCGCCCGAGCGGCTGGTTCAGCCACGCATGCTGGCGTTCTTGCAGCGCTTGCAGATCGGTTTGTTTGCCATCGATGAGGCGCACTGCGTATCACAGTGGGGGCATGATTTTCGTCCTGAGTACCTGCAGCTCGGCCAGCTGGCTGAATTTTTCCCCAGCGTCCCACGAATTGCGCTGACTGCCACGGCCGACAAGCGAACGCGGGAAGAAATCGTCCAGCGCTTGCATCTGGGGAATGCCGAGCGATTCCTTTCAAGTTTCGATCGGCCAAACATCTTCTATCGCATCGTGCCGAAGGAACAGCCTCGCAAGCAGCTCATGGCGTTCCTTGCTGAGCGCCGCGGTGACGCCGGAATCATCTATTGCATGTCGCGCAAGAAGGTTGATGACATCGCCGCCTTTCTTACCGAGCAGGGCTTTCCGGCGTTGCCCTACCATGCCGGTCTGCCGAATGATCTTCGGGCATTTCACCAGAGGCGCTTTCTCAATGAGGAAGGCCTGATCATGGTTGCGACCATCGCATTCGGCATGGGCATCGACAAGCCCAACGTGCGTTTCGTTGCTCATCTGGATCTGCCGAAATCGCTGGAGGCCTATTACCAGGAAACCGGCCGCGCGGGTCGCGATGGTTTGCCCGCCGACGCCTGGATGGCATACGGGCTGCAAGACGTAATCTTCCTCAAGCAGATGCTCAACAATTCCGAAGGCGACGAGCGACACAAGCGCATCGAGCAGCACAAACTCGACGCGATGCTCTCGCTTTGTGAGGAAACTCGTTGCCGTCGTCAGGTGCTGCTGGCGTACTTCGATGAGGATATGCCGGAGCCCTGCGGGCATTGCGACAATTGTGTCGACGGCGTGCAGACATGGGATGCCACCGAGCCGGCGCGACAAGCCCTGTCGGCGATCTACCGCAGCGGCCAGCGCTACGGTGTTGGTCACCTGGTCGATATCCTCCTTGGTCGAGACAACGAAAAGATCCGCAGCCTCGGTCATCAGCACTTGTCAGTATTCGGCGTAGGCAAGGCATTGTCCGAAGGGGAGTGGCGATCACTGTTTCGCCAGCTGGTCGCCCGCGGGCTGGCCGACGTCGATCTGGAAGGTTTCGGTGGCCTTCGCCTCAGCGACAGCTGCCGTACTTTGCTCCGGGGCGAGGTCGCCCTGGAGCTGCGTCGAGAGCTGTCCACCAAGGCGCCGAAGTCCGCCGCGAGCGCAGCGAGTCAGCTGGTGCGCAGCGAAGAGCGTGAGACCTGGGAAGCACTGCGCACCCTACGCCGTAAACTGGCTGAGGAGCATGGTGTGCCGCCTTACGTCATTTTCCCGGACGCGACGCTTCTGGAGATGCTTCGCAGCCAGCCTGGCACACTCAGCGATATGGCGCGCATCAGCGGCGTCGGCGCACGCAAGCTCGACCGTTACGGCCAAGCGTTTCTTGAAGTGCTGCAAGGCACGGCACCAGCGGCCAAATCGCCAGCCGATGTTCGCCACGAACTGATCACTCTGGCCCGCGCGGGCATGACGCCGGCGCAGATCGCACGGCAACTCGATTGCAGCGAAAAGAACGTCTACGCCATGCTTGCCGAAGCCATAGGCCAGCAGCAGTTGAGCCTTGAGCAGGCGCTGGACCTGCCAGAGGAGTTGCTCGGGGAGATCCAGGAAGCCTTCCTTGATGGCGAGGGGGAATTACCTCCGGTTGCGGCCGTTGCTGAACAGTTTGCCGGACGAGTCCCCGAGCCGGTCTTGTTCTGCGTACGAGCATCGTTGCAAGCCGAATTCGAGCTCTAGCGGTCACCCTCAGGGGTGCGGCGTATTGCCGCTGCGCTTGTTCGCTGTACGGGCTAGCGAGGTGCACCGCAATACAGGGTTACGTACCGGGCCGATGGTAGCCTTGCCAGCCTCTCGGAGCTGTGGTTAGCTCGCTAATAATTAGTTTTTCCGGAAAGACCGCTCCATGTATCCCGACCAACATCGCTTCGCCATGCAGTTGGCTCAACTTTCGCGTGGCTGGCGCGCCGAGCTGGACCGCCGTCTAGCAGACCTCGACCTTTCTCAGGCGCGATGGTTGGTTCTACTGCATCTGGCCCGATTCGACCACGACCCTACACAACGGGAGCTTGCACAAAGTGTTGCAGTCGAAGGGCCAACGTTGGCGAGGCTACTGGACAGTCTCGAAGCACAAGGTCTAGTCCATCGCCAGCCGGCTCCCGGTGATCGCCGCGCCAAACTCATTACGCTAGGTGCCCCAGCGCGCCCGCTCATCCAAAGAATCGAGGCGATTTCCACTCAGGTTCGCCACGAACTCTTCGACGGAATCGACGAAGAAGATCTGCGTAAGTGCCAGCAAGTACATGAACGCATCTTGGCGAACCTTGTAAAAGCCAAGCGTTAAGGCAGCCCTGCCATACGTTCCTGCGCATAGGCCTGCGCATAGGCCTGCGCATAGGCCTGCGTACGGTCTGGCCATGGCTAGGTTGGCTCGCCAGGTGGCCACGCAAGATTTTAAAGCGCGTGTGTAGGCCGCCCGATTTCAGGCACTGCCATCAGCTGCCTTTTGTCTTTTGACGCTAGGCTATGTTTTGCAAATGATGGCACAATGCCTTCGCGCGCACGCCGACGAACTGCCTCTAATTTCTTCCGCATCAGTCGATAACCGCGTCACAGTTCAGTAATCGAACCGTGGACCGGCGAAGAAACACGCCGAACGCCACCTGCGGAGGTTTCATGGCACTCGGTCGTCGAGTCTTGTTTACGGTGGCCTCTGGCTCGCTGATCTATTCGGGCATGGTTTCCGCCTTAGGTATGGGCGACATCACGCTCAACTCTGCCCTGAATCAACCGCTGAGTGCCGAAATCGACCTATTGGACGTAGGCGATCTGGGCGTCGATGACATCCGTGTGGTGTTGGCTTCCAACGCAGATTTTGCGCGTGTGGGCGTCGAGCGGCTGGCGTTTTTGCAGGATCTGCGCTTCACGCCGGTGATCGACGGTAACCGGAGCCGGATCCGCGTTGCGACCAATAAGCCCGTCCGCGAGCCTTATCTCAACTTCCTGGTCGAGATCACCCGGGCGAAGAGCCGGATGCTCCGTGAGTACACGGTTCTGCTTGATCCGATGCCAAGTTCGTCCGAGGTTTCGAGCAGTTTCGTCGTGAGTAATCCGCAAGCCGATGCTCGCCCGGCGCGTGTCGAACCAGCGCGTTTCGTGCCGCCTGCCGAGCTGCCGCAAGCGTCGCAGGGGAAGCGTCACCGGGTGGCTAGCGGTGAGAGCCTGTGGGCTATCGCCGACGCCTACGCAGGTCGCACCCGAGCGTCACAGGCGCAATTCATGCGCGACATTCAGGCCTTGAATCCCGATGCCTTTGCCGATGGTAATGCGGCGCGTCTCAAAGCGGGGGCTGAGCTGCTGTTGCCAGATGCAGCCATACAAGCCGCTGCAGAGTTCGTAGAGCCCGCTTCGCCAGCGCCGATGGCCGAGACCACCACGCAGGGCCAGCTGACAGCCGATGGCAAGCCAACTTCACCGGCGCCTGCCGATCCGACACTCGTTGACGATCAGGTAGCCATGTTGCGTCGTCAGCTGTTCGAAGAGCTGGCCGCCAGCCGTGAAGAGAATCAGCAGCTCAAGCAAATGCTGATCGACATGCGGCTTCAGCTTGAAGCCGTTACTGCACAATTAGTGGAGCAGGGGCGGCCGCAGGCGGTTGCTTCGCCAGCTGTGGAGCAATCGGCACCAGCGATAATGCCGGAGGGTCAGCCGATCGTGCTGCCGCCAGCTGAGGCGAGCCCAGCCGAGGCTGTTTCGTCGTTTCGCTGGCAGGACTGGACGTTGCCCGGCGGCGGAGTGTTGATTTCCATGTTGTTGGGTGGCCTGTGGTTCAGTCGCCGCAAAAAATCCGAACCCAAATATCCAGATGCGGTGCCCGTTGCCGTTGCCGCTCCCCAGCCGACGCGCGTGCCGCCGGTGGCCGTCGTGGCTGCGCCGGAAATGCCTCGCCAGCCCGCGCATGCATCTGTCAGCGAGACCGACGTGCTTGAAGCGGCAAATATCTACATCACCTATGGCCGCCGCGATGAAGCGATTGACGTGCTGTCGCGCGGAATCGAGCGGGCGCCGACACAACTCGATATTCGCCTTCGCCATCTCGGGCTTCTTGCTGAGGTCGGCAACGTCGCCAGCTATTGCGTGGCTGCCGACGCCTATCTGCAGGCGGGGGGCGAGCGTGCACAGCTCGATCAGCTGCTCGCGTTGCATCCCGCGCTGGCTTCGGCGGTTTCTATCGCCAAACCAGCAGCGTCTGAACCGTTCCTGGATCCGGATATCACCTTTGTTCTGGACGAGTCACTGGCGGCAGACTTTCCGGACTCTGGATCTGAACCCGTCCCGCAAACTTCAGCGGTGGAAGCCGGACAGGCGTACCCCGCCCAGCCATTGATCGATGGTTTCGATGAGGCACTTACGCTTGGCGAGCTGACATCGTTGCTCGGCAATGCGGAACCGGTCGAATCGAAACCGACAGCGGAAGAACTTCGCCAGCTCGAGCCGAATCCCGAACACCTGGTCCGTCTCAACCAGGCGGTTGCGTATATCAAGCAGGGCGACATGGAGAATGCTTGCATCATTCTCGAAACCCTCGCGACTGAGGGAGATGAAGCGCAGCGGCAGCAGGTCAACGAGTTGCTTGCAATGATCGCCTAACGGAGCAGGGTTAGAGACGGCGCACCGATCAGAAACTTCGCCCCAGATTCAGATACAGGGCGCGCTCAGCTTCGTCGTTCAGGCCGTAGCTGAAATTCAGCGGCCCCAGCGGTGTCTCGTAGCCGATAAAGATGCTGCCTGCGTTGATATAGCCGCTATCGAACGCGTTGTCATTGTTCCAGGCGCGCCCACGTTCCAGTGACGCACCCAGATAGAGCGGGAAATCCAGGGGCAGAAACGAGCGGGGTGTCATTCGGCGGTAATAAATCATGCGTGCCAGACTGATGTTCTGGCCGGACAGGGCGTCTTGCCGGAACCCCGACAATTGCCGCGCGCCGCCGAGCAGAAAGCTTGAGGTGACGATCTCGGCATCATCCAGTGTTCGTCCGTAGCGTCCGCCAAATACCAACGTATCCAGGCCGAAGCTGAAGGCCTTGTCCAGGCGAAACTCCCACTGACGATAGCGCCTATCGGAGCCCAGACTAGGATCGTACTGGCGAAGGGTAAGTCCGATGTCCTCGCCCTCACGAGGGAAGTCGACGTCGTCCACCGTGTCGAACGAATACCGCAGCTGGTAGTAACCTTCCTCGAATGAGAAGTCTGGCAGTTGCTGGTCACCGACGCGAACATCAGCCTCACCCCAGGCTTGCCCCACACCAAAGCGGATTTCGCCGTTATTGGCAATCTGTCGACCCAGGCTTAGCCCATAGCCATAGCGCTGCAGGCGGTATTCGGCGATAGGGTCGTTATTCAGGATAGCCTCGACGTTCTGCGCTTGCGCAATGAGGTTCGGCGCGACGAACCAGCGGGAGCCAGCGTCTAACGGCTGGTAGAACTCACTGAAGAATTCTTGACGATCGCCCAGTTGCAGGCGCGTCAGCCACTCGGCACCCAGTTCGTTGATGCCGTTCTTGCGGAAGCTTGCGCCGATGTTGAATGCGCTGTCACCGCGAAAATCATCAGAAAGATTGATTCCAAGACGCAAGTAATCGGTGCCGGAGCGCTTTTCTCGGGCTGTGACGACCAGCGTATTGCCGGGTTTACCGTGGGCGATTCGGTACTCGACCTGTTCGAAGTAATCGAGTCCGTACAGCGTGCCCATGTCCTTTTGCAGGTCTTGCACGTCCAGCCGCTTGCCGATCTGCTGGCGGATGTGTCGGCGTATCACTGCATCGCCGACCTTGGAATCGTTCTCGATGCGAACGGCGGTAATCAGCGGAGTGCGCGGTTCGGCCGAGCGGGCGAGGCTCAGCGAAAGGTTGCCGCCGCTTTCGCTGCGCATGGTAGCCAGCCGACCACCCAGCGCATCGGCAGCACGATAGCCCGCATCGATCAGCTGTTCGGCTCGTCCGAAATCGGTCGACCCAAACGCCGCCAGCATCGGCTGCACCAGCAGGTCTTCCGGTCTAAGGGTGGCCAGCTGCGCTTCGGAGTTGCGCCGGGTCATCATGGTGATCGACTGGTTGAGCACATCGACGACGGTCAGCAGCTGTTCGCGCGGCAGCAGTGGCGTGCCGATGTCCACTACGATCAGACGGTCTACACCCATGTCGCGAGCGACATCCATCGGAACGTTGTCGACCATCCCGCCATCGACCAGTAGCCGGCCATCTATTTCGACCGGGGCAAAGACGGCTGGGATCGACATGCTGGCGCGGATGGCCTGGGGTAGGTGGCCGCTACGGAAAATGACCTTCTTGTCATTGGCGATATCGGTCGCCACAGCGCGGAACGGGATTGGCAAACGGTCGAAGTCACGGATGTCACTGGCATGAACCAACAGCCGTTCGAGCAGCAGTGCCAGGTTCTGCCCCTGGATCACACCAAGCGGAAGGCCGAGGCTGCCATCGTCGCGAAAGCTCAGCTTGCGTTTGACCAGAAAGTCCCTGTCGTCCTGCTTGCGCCGGAAGGGGATGTCCTCGCGCGGAGGATCATCGGAAAGCACTTGCTGCCAGTCCAGTTCGAGTGCCAGTTTTTCAAGTTCATCGACACTGTAGCCAGCGGCATACAGGCCGCCGATTACAGCCCCCATACTGGTGCCAGCAATCGCATCGATCTGCACGCCTTGTTCTTCCAGCGCCTTAAGCACGCCGATATGCGCCAGGCCCCTCGCTGCGCCGCCGGAAAGGACCAGACCAGTGCGCGGCTGGGTTTCGGCAAAGCCTGCCAGGGGGACGAGCAGGATCAGCAGAAAGAGGAGACGAGACATGAAGGCACACCGGACGGACTGACGTGAAATGGC
Organism: Pseudomonas sp. NPDC077451; assembly: GCF_044543345.1. Lineage (NCBI taxonomy): Bacteria > Pseudomonadati > Pseudomonadota > Gammaproteobacteria > Pseudomonadales > Pseudomonadaceae > Pseudomonas > Pseudomonas sp. NPDC077451. Next base: position 566,611 of record NZ_JBITVX010000002.1, read on the forward strand.
AGGTATTATAGGGTCCCGTCAGCTACCCGAGCGCCTCGACATGGCCGATACCAAGCCCGAAATTGTGATCACCTATTGCACCCAGTGCCAGTGGATGCTGCGCGCGACATGGCTGGCTCAGGAGCTGCTTTCAACCTTTGCGGATGACCTCGGCAAGGTGTCGCTCGTGCCCGCAACGGGCGGGACCTTTCATATCACCTGCGACGGTGTGCAGATATGGGAGCGCAAGCTGGACGGCGGCTTTCCTGAAGCCAAGATCTTGAAACAGCGGGTGCGGGACCAGATCGACCCGGAGCGAAATCTGGGGCATAACGATCGGGCCTGAGCCTGCTCCAGCGGCGAACCGATCAGACCGACAGCTGCTCGGTCTGCAATTCTTCCAATAGCAGCTGCGCCGCTGCTGACAGCGTGCTGCCGTGGCGGGCTATCACGCCATAGGGCTCGCTGCGTGACTGCAGATTCAATGGCAAACGGCGGATCATGCCGAACCTCTCGCTGAATTCGGCCACGGCCAATGGCATGACGGCCACCAGTTCGGAATCCTCCTGCAAGAGGCTGAGCATGGTGAAGGTCGAGGCGGTTTCGACCGGGTAACGCGGGAATTCCAGCCCACATTGACTGAACTCGCGTTCGAGCAGCAGGCGCATGGGCATGTTCGCTGGGTAGACCACCCAACGGTAGATGCTAAGGTCGGCCAGTTCGAGCGTGGCGACGCGCGCCGGATGGTCTGGGTGGGCCACGACCGTCAATTGTTCTGGGTGTAGCGTCAGACAGTCGTAGGCGTCCGGGCGCTGGCTGACGCTGCTGCGGCAGATCGCCAGATCGAGCCGGCCCTGATCGACCAGACCCAGCAGCCGCGCGCTCGTATCCTCGACGATCTCGACCGAAAGCTCCGGCTGCTTGCGCCTAAGCCGGCCGAGTGCGCGCATCAGCATCGGTACGGCACCCATGATGGTTCCAACGGAAAGCCGCCCGCCATGACCCTGAAGAATTCCCACCATTTCTTCGCGCAGGTGCGCCACGTCGCTGTGAATCAACCGGGCGTAGCGGATCACGCAGCGGCCGAGATCGTTGGGCACCAGTCCTTGGCTATTGCGGGTGAAGAGCTCGGCTCCGAAGGTATTTTCGATCTCATGCAGCGATTTGGTCGCGCCAGGTTGGCTGATGAAGACCTGCTCGGCCGCGCGGTGCACCGAGCCCTGCTCATCCAGCGCAATCAGTAACCGCAGCTGCTTGAGCCTGAGACGAGAAACAATGGAGGGGAGGGCGGCAATCATGGGATGACTGGAGGTTATCGCTCAATCAGAAGTCGTCATTAGGCACCAGCGGACGCGGTTTTTAAAGTGATCGCAACAACACCCCCATCAGGCTGGGCGTCATCACAATAAAAGGAAGGTGCGCATGCGGTTGATTCAATTCGAGAGCGAACTGGGTTGCAGGCACGTGGGGCTGGTAGCCGACGAGCGGATCGAGGTCCTAACTGGCGTCACCAGCACGCGCGAGTTGGCTTTGGCGGCCATCCGCGAGCATCGCAGCCTCGCTGAGCACGTCCAGTCCCAGGCACGCGAAGCCGGTCCTTTGTACCGCGAGCTGCTCGACGCAGGGCGGGTGCTGCCGCCGCTCGACCATGAAGATACTGCCCATTGCCTGGTCAGCGGCACGGGTCTGACCCACATGGGCAGTGCCGCGACTCGCGACAAAATGCATCAACAGGGCGAGCAGGACGAAGCCAAACTCACCGATTCGATGCAGATGTTCCGCTGGGGTATGCAAGGCGGTCGCCCGAAGTCAGGCAACGTTGGTGCCCAGCCTGAATGGTTCTACAAGGGAGACGGCAGCATTGTGGTGCGTCCCGGTGCGGACTTCCCGGCGCCTGATTTTGCCGAGGACTACGGCGAAGAGCCCGAGCTAACCGGCCTCTATGTGATCGGGGATGACGGTCAGCCGTACCGCTTGGGCTTTGCCTTGGGCAACGAGTTCTCGGATCACGTGCTTGAGCGCAAGAACTACCTTTATCTTGCGCACTCGAAGTTGCGCTACTGTTCGTTTGGTCCCGAGTTGCGGATAGGGCCATTGCCGGCGCACTTGGCTGGAGTCAGTCGCATTCGCCGAGGCGACCAGGTGCTGTGGGAGAAAGAGTTTCTGTCCGGCGAGGAAAACATGTGTCACACGCTGGAAAACCTTGAGTATCACCATTTCAAATATGCACAGTTCCTGCGTCCCGGTGATGTTCACGTGCATTTTTTCGGGACGGCGACGCTTTCGTTCGCTGACGGAATCAAAGCCCAGGCGGGCGATCAGTTTGAGGTCAGCCTGGATGAGTTTGGCGCACCACTGCGCAACGGCATCAGCATTTGCCGTTCGGGTATTTCCCCGGGCGGCGTGAAGCCACTCTGACATCCGCATGGCTAGTGACTGGCCGCAACGCCCCGGCGCACCTACGCGCTGGGTTTTACGTTTCAAACTCTTCGCTCTTAGGCGGACTGGGCGAAGCCTCATGAACCACATCATCAGAGGAACAATTCCATGCCGAACATCAGCGGTCAGAACTACATAGCCGGGGCCCGCAGCGCGCAGGGTTCGATTGTCGTCCAGAGCGTCGACGCCAGCACCGGCGAAGCATTGCCGTATGAATTTCATCAGGCGACCGAAGACGAAGTGAATGCCGCAGCGCAAGCGGCAGCCAGCGCTTATCCAGAGTACCGAGCGCTTCCTGCGGGCAGGCGAGCCGACTTCCTCGATGCTATTGCCGACGAGCTGGATTCATTGGGCGATGACTTCGTTGCGCTGGTCTGCCGCGAGACAGCATTGCCAGCAGGTCGAATCCAGGGTGAGCGTGGCCGTACCAGCGGGCAGATGCGGCTGTTTGCCAAGGTGCTGCGCCGCGGAGACTTTCTGGGCGCACGAATCGACCGAGCGCTGCCAGAACGCAAGCCGCTGCCACGCCCTGATCTTCGCCAGTGCCGCATGGGGCTGGGGCCGGTTGCGGTATTCGGCGCGAGCAACTTCCCATTGGCGTTTTCGACTGCCGGTGGCGACACCGCCTCTGCGTTGGCAGCCGGTTGCCCGGTGGTATTCAAGGCCCATAGCGGCCATATGGTGACGGCTGAATGCGTAGCTGATGCAGTGATTCGCGCGGCGGAGAAAACCGGCATGCCCAAGGGTGTGTTCAACATGATCTACGGCGGCGGTGTCGGTGAGTGGCTGGTCAAGCATCCGCTCATTCAGGCGGTAGGTTTCACCGGTTCGCTACGCGGCGGTCGTGCACTCTGTGACATGGCCGCCGCGCGTCCGCAGCCGATCCCGGTCTTTGCCGAGATGTCCAGCATCAACCCTGTGGTGCTGATGCCTGATGCGCTCAAGAGCCGCGGCGATGTTATTGCTAACGAGCTGACCGCATCGGTGGTGATGGGCTGCGGCCAGTTCTGTACCAACCCGGGTCTGGTCATTGGTGTTCGCTCGCCGGAGTTCAGCGAGTTTCTGCAGCGGCTGGTCGGCTTCATGAACGAGCAACCGGCGCAGACGATGCTCAATGCGGGCACGCTCAGCAGCTACGGCAAGGGCGTCCAGCATTTGCAAAGCCATCCGGGGATCAGCCATCTTGCCGGCCAGGACCAGCAGGGCAGCCAGGCGCAGCCGCAACTGTTCAAGGCTGACGCAAAGCTGCTGATCGAGGGGGATCCGCTGTTGCAGGAGGAGGTGTTCGGCCCGACCACCGTTGTGGTGGAAGTGAATGACAAGGCTGAGCTGATGCGCGCGCTGTCAGGCTTGCATGGCCAGCTCACCGCGACGCTCATCGCCGAACCTACTGACCTGGCGGACGCCGCCGATCTGGTAGCGCTGCTGGAGCAGAAGGCCGGACGGATACTGCTCAATGGCTATCCGACCGGGGTGGAAGTCTGTGATGCCATGGTTCATGGCGGGCCTTATCCTGCCACCTCGGATGCCCGGGGTACGTCAGTCGGCACCTTGGCGATCGACCGCTTCCTGCGCCCGGTCTGCTATCAAAACTTCCCGGATGCGCTGCTGCCGGACGCGCTGAAGAACACCAACCCGCTGGGTATTAAGCGCTTGGTGGATGGTGAAACCACCGACGCGGCGCTCTGATGGGTGGAGCGGCTCGCTCGACTAACGCTGTGCCGCTCCGTGACCTAGCCCCATCTGCTGCGCGGTATCGCGCAGCAGTTCCAGCACGCTGGCGGCTGCTGGCGAAAGTTGCTGCGGGGTCTTGGTGATAATGCCGTAGGCCATCAGCCCTTGGTTCAGATCGGCGTCGATGCTCGCATCGACCTCGATCTCCTCCAACATGCCGTAGCGCGCATAGTGCGCTAGCACATCGCGTGGCAGGACGGTCAGCATGTCGTCCTTCTCGACCAACGTGGTCACCATCAGCAAGTTCTCCGCATTCACGACCTTTCGTGGCGGACGCATGCCGACGCGCTGGAACAGCGCATCAAACTCCTGTCGCAACACACTGCCGACTGGGGGTAGCACCCAGTCAGCGGCGTTCAGTTGCGCGCGAGACATAGGGCTTTTGATCAGCCCGGCGCGGGCACAGATCTGCAAGGGCTCCTTGGCCAAAGGCTCGAAGTGCAAGTCGACTTGCTGACTGCTGGCAAAAAAGCGCGCGACCAGAAAGTCCAACTCGCCATCGTCCAGGATCGTCAGCAAATCGCGGCTTGAGCCGGTGCGGATGGTGACTTCCAACTCTGGGAAACCAAGCTTGGCGCGTCGGATCACCTCTGGCAGCAGCTCTGCGCAGGGCGTCAGGATGGTGCCGATGCGCACATGGCCCTGTTGCCCGTGACGCAGCGCATCGACCTCACTGTAGGCTCTATCCAACGTATTAAGCATGCGCTTGGCGTGGCGAATCATCGCTTCGCCATACAGCGTCGGGACTACGCCGCGGGCATGTCGTTCGAACAGCTCAACGCCCAGCCCGTCTTCCAGCTCCTTCAGAAGCTTCGAGATTGCCGGTTGGGAAATGCCCAGGCCGGCGGCAGCACGATTAAGGTTACCGGTATCACCGAGAGCGGCTAGCAACGGGATATGACGGTTCTTGAGCCGTGCCCGGACAAACCAGTTACTGTTGATTGGCTTCATCAGGTATATCCATTCGTGTATCGGTAGTGCTGAAATATATATTTGTTGATGATGTCTTGTCTCTCTAGGCTTCAAAACAACGAGAGCGCTGCTCTGCTGCTTCCGGTGGCTAGCGCCTCGATCGTGACGGTGCCTAATAAAAATAATCGGAGAAGCCTTTATGCAATTTAATATCCAGCGTTTCGGGTTCGGTCTCGCAGCCACTTTGATCCTCGCGTCCGGCAGTGCCTTTGCCAAGCAGGAATGGAAATTCCAGATCAACGTCAACGCCGGCGATGACGAATATCGCATCGCTCAGGAGTGGGCAAAAAGCGTCGGCGAGAAAACCAATGGTGAAATCACCGTAGAGGTTCTGCCAACCGGCACCATTGTCGGTAACAACGAGACACTGGATGCGGTCGGAGCCGGCATCATTCAGGGCCACATCACCGATCCTGGCTATTTCTCCGGTAAAAATCCTGCGTTCGCGGTATACGGCAACATGGTCGGTGCCTGGAGCGGCCCGGCACCGTTCTTGGATTACATGCGCAACGCTGGCGGCGAGGCGGGTTACAACCGTCTGGTGGAGCCGTACAACGTTCACCTTATCCGTGCTGGCGCTGTGGGCGCGGAGTCCCTGATCAGCAAGCGCAAGATCGAAACCCTCGACGACCTCAAAGGCCTGAAAGTGCGAGCGCCGGAAGGCATGGTTTCGAATATCTTCAAGCTGGTCGGTGCAGCGCCGGTGAACCTGCCGACCTCCGAGGTCTATACCGGGCTGGAAAAAGGCGTGATTGATGCAGCCGACTACACGGTGTTTTCCACCAATTACCAGCAGGGCTACCACAAGTACGCGCCGTCGCCGTCTATCCCGGCTTCCACTCGATGCCGATGAAGGACATCTCGGTTAACAAGGCGCTATGGGATGACCTGTCGCCTGAGCAACAGAAGATCCTCGAAGACTCGGTCGATGCCTTTACCGAGCAACTGGTCACTGATCTGCAGAAGAAAGACGAGGAGCAGGTTGCATTGGCCAGGCAGAAAGGCGATGTGACGCTGACCTCGCTTCCCGAGGATGAGGTGAAGAAGTTTCGCCAGTCCGCGCGGGACGAATGGTCGCGCTGGCGTGACCGCAGCCCCCAGGCGAAGGAGGCGGTGGATTCCATGCAGGGCTACCTGCAGGACAAGGGCATGCTCTGAGCCGCGCAAGCCGGCCATCCAATCTCCGAGTAACCAAAGACTTTCCGGCCCATGTCGGAGAGTCCGAGGAGTTTCGCTGGGAAAAAACTCAATCTTCGTCTGACGATCATCTGGATGTCTGCGCCCCAGAGCCGGGCCAGGGCATGCTTGATCGTGGCATTCGACGTGGCGGTCAGGTCATTGCCTGGCTGGTGTTCATCGCCATGCTGGTCAGTGTGTTTGAAGTTGTCATGCGCTACGGCTTCAACTCGCCCACTGAATGGGCGCACGAGACCACGACCTTCCTCGTCGCGGCCATCTTTGCCTTGGGCGGACCCTATGCATTGGCGACCAACCGGCACATCCAGATACGCATCCTGCTCGACCGCCTTTCACCCCGTAAGCGCAGCTGGCTCGAATTGCTGAACCTGGCGCTGGGCATCCTGTTCTGCCTGGCGATCGGCTATGCCGCCTGGGTGCTGGCCTACAACGCCACCCACGCGCCCGATGGCAGCTGGCGGCTGGAGACCTCGGGATCGTCCTGGAACCAGCCTTTGCCTGCATTCACCAAGATAGTCGTGCTGGTCTCCATCGCGCTGATGGCGGTGCAGCAAGTGGTGCGAATCGCGACTCACCGGCGTGCGCGTCTCGATGGGGATGGCAAGCCATGAGTATTGAGATCGCAACCTACCTGATGATCTTCGCGATCTTCGCGCTGCTGGTGCTGGGACTGCCGCTGGCATTCGTCACCGGCCTGGTCGCTGCCGGCTTCACCTTAGGCTGGTTCGGCCCGGTGGCCGTGCCGCTAGTGGCCAGCCGCCTGTTCGGTTTCATCACTGAATATTCGTTGGTGGCGGTGCCGATGTTTGTGTTTATGGCCGGCTTGCTGGACCGGTCAGGGCTGGCGCGGGATCTGTTCAACGCCATGCGCTTTTTCGCCGGGCGGCTCCCGGGTGGGGTGGCGGTGCAGACCATCGTGGTGGCGTTCTTTCTCGCTGCCATCTCCGGAATCATTGGTGGCGAAATTGTCCTGCTCGGTGTGCTGGCGTTGCCGCAAATGCTGCGGCTGGGCTACGACAAGCGCATCGCCATCGGTGTGGTCTGCGCCGGCGGTTCGCTGGGTACCATGGTGCCGCCATCCATCGTACTCATCATTTACGGCCTGATTGCCAGTGTCTCCATCGCTGATCTGTTCAAGGCAGCGATTGTTCCCGCGGCGCTGCTGATGGGCAGCTACATGCTCTATGTGGTGGTGATGTGCATGCGTTATCCGCACATGGGCGGTGCTCATCTGGAAAAAGACTCCAGCCTGCCGCGGCTTACCCTTGGCGAAGCCTTCAAAGGCATGTTCTTTCCGATTGCCATCGCCGGACTGGTGCTCGGCAGTATCTACGCCGGCATCGCCTCGGTGACCGAAGCGGCAGCCATGGGCGCGATGGGTGTACTGCTGGCGGTGCTGGTACGCGGTGAATTCAGCATCAAGTTGCTGCAGGAAAGCCTGACCCAGACCCTCGAAACCTGCGGCATGATCGTCTGGATCGGCATTGGCGCAGCCTGCCTGGTCGGGGTTTACAACCTCATGGGCGGCAACCGTTTCGTCTCGTCGGCGATCACCGGCCTTGAGGTTGCACCTTTCGTCATCGTGCTGGTGATGATGCTGATCTTCCTCTTGCTGGGCATGTTCCTCGACTGGATCGGCATTGCCATGCTCTGCCTGCCGATCTTCGTGCCCATCGTTGTAGAACTCGGCTACGACCCGGTGTGGTTCGGCATCCTCTTCGCGGTGAGCATGCAGGTGTCCTACATCTCGCCCCCGTTCGGGCCTGCGGCGTTCTATCTCAAAAGCGTGGCGCCGCCCGATATCACACTGACCGACATCTTTCGCTCGATGGTGCCCTTCATCGTCATCCAGATTGCGGTACTCGGCCTGCTGCTCTACTTCCCAGCCATTTCGACCTGGCTGCTTTGACCCAACCCACAAACGATCAACCCGGCAGGCCCGTGCGGTCTGCCGCTGGAGAGGTGCACGCAAAATGACTGATAAACGCCCCCTGCGCTCCGCTCAATGGTTCGGCACTACCGACAAGAACGGTTTCATGTACCGCAGCTGGATGAAGAACCAGGGCATCCCGGATCATGAACTCCAAGGCAAGCCAATCATCGGCATCTGCAATACCTGGTCGGAATTGACCCCCTGCAACGCGCACTTTCGCAAAATCGCCGAGCACGTGAAGAAGGGCGTGCTAGAGGCCGGCGGTTTCCCGGTGGAGTTCCCAGTCTTCTCCAATGGCGAATCGAACCTGCGACCGACCGCCATGCTGACACGCAATCTGGCCAGCATGGATGTCGAGGAGTCGATTCGTGGCAATCCGGTGGACGCGGTTGTGCTGCTGGTCGGTTGCGACAAGACCACCCCGGCGCTGCTGATGGGGGCGGCGAGCTGTGATGTGCCGACCATCGTCGTCACCGGTGGGCCAATGCTCAACGGCAAGCACAAGGGCCGCGATATTGGTGCGGGTACCATCGTCTGGCAGATGCATGAGCAGTACAAGGCTGGGCAGATCGACCTCAATGAGTTCCTTTCCGCCGAGGCCGGCATGTCGCGTTCGGCGGGCACCTGCAACACCATGGGAACCGCCTCGACCATGGCCTGCATGGCCGAAGTACTGGGCACCTCATTGCCGCACAACGCGGCGATTCCGGCGGTGGATTCGCGTCGCTATGTGCTGGCGCATCTGTCCGGTATGCGCATTGTCGACATGGTTCACGAAGACTTGCGCTTGTCCAAGGTGCTGACCAAAGAAGCCTTCGAGAACGCTATCCGGGTGAACGCGGCCATTGGCGGTTCGACCAATGCCGTTATTCACCTCAAGGCCATCGCCGGGCGGATTGGGGTCGAGCTCGAGCTGGATGACTGGACACGTATTGGCCGAGGCATGCCGACCATCGTCGACCTGCAGCCGTCGGGGCGCTTCCTGATGGAAGAGTTCTACTACGCCGGTGGATTGCCTGCGGTGATCCGTCGGCTGGGTGAAAATAATCTGCTGCCGAACCCTGACGCATTGACGGTCAACGGCAAAACACTCTGGGAAAATTGCGTGCAGGCCCCGATCTACGGCGAGGACGAGGTCATTCGTGCGCTGGATAATCCACTGCGCAAAGACGGCGGCATCTGCGTATTACGCGGCAATTTAGCCCCCAGTGGCGCTGTGCTGAAACCCTCGGCGGCGACCCCGGCATTGATGAAGCACCGCGGCCGTGCAGTGGTATTCGAGGATTTTGACGACTATAAGGCGCGCATTGCCGACCCCGATCTGGATGTCGATGAATCCTGCATTCTGGTCATGAAGAACTGCGGACCCAAGGGTTACCCCGGCATGGCCGAGGTCGGCAACATGGGCCTACCGCCAAAAGTGCTGGCCAAGGGCATCACCGACATGGTGCGAATTTCCGACGCCCGTATGAGCGGTACCGCTTACGGAACCGTGGTATTGCACGTCGCGCCGGAGGCCGCCGCTGGCGGACCGCTGGCGGTGGTCTGTAACGGTGATTTCATCGAGCTGGACTGTTATGAGGGCCGCCTGCATCTGGATATACCGGATGCCGAACTGCAAGAGCGTCTGAATGCCTGGAAAGCCCCGCAAGGCCTGTTGTGGGACGGTGGTTACCGGCGGCTGTTCGTCGAGCATGTCATGCAAGCCGACGAAGGTTGCGACTTCGACTTTCTGGTTGGCTGCCGCGGTGCCGGTGTACCACGGCATTCACACTGATCGGCAAAGCCCAGCGGTCGAGACGTAGCGTCTCCTGCCGCTAGGGCGTTTTGGCCAATGGGGAGGCAGCGGTTGCTGCAGATGGCGCCTTCAATCGGCTGGTGATGACCGAGGCGAGGATGATCAGAGCCCCGCCAGCGAGCATCCCCAGCGAAGGTTGTTCGTTGAACAGCCACCAGGCGATAGCGATGCCATATACCGGCTCCAGCGAGAAGATCACCGATGTCGTCCGAGCCTTCAACACTTTCAGGCTCGCCACGAACAGGCTGTGTGCCAGGCCGGTGCAGAGCACGCCGAGCAACGCCAGCCACAGCCAGTCCATGGCCGGGACGGCTGGCAGTGACGACCATGAAAAAGGCAGCAGACACAGCAGAATGATGCAGTTCTGCCAGAGTGCAGCCTGGACCGGGTCCACGCTGCGGGTAACCGCGCGATTGAGCAATGAAAGCAGGGCAAACATCAGCCCCGAGAGGATGCCGTAAATCAGCCCCAGCGTGCTTTCGCTAGCCAGGTCGAATTGTGGCGTAACCAGTAGCAGTCCCACACAGACCAGGGCGACCATGCCGAACTCAACCGGTCGGGTGCGCTCGCGGAACAGGACCCCTTCCAGCAATACGGTAAAGGCGGGAAAGCTGGCGAAACCCAGTGTGGCGATACCGACACCGGCGGTCTTCACGGCGATGAAAAAGGTGAGCCAGTGGCCGCCGAGCAACAACCCACCGAGAAGCAGTCCGGCCCGCTGGCGTGGGCTTGGGGCCGTGCCACCGCTACGCAGGAATCGTGCAGCGAGTAAAAGCGCCACGACAGCAAATCCTGCCCGGCCAAGGGTAATGATCAGAGGCGTGCTATCGGCCAGCTTGCCGAAGACCCCGGAGAGACCAAACATGAGCGCGCCGAAGTGGATCGCCAGTAAAGCGTTGCGATGGGTCATGGCCTGGCGTCCAGCGCAGCAGATATTCGGAAACCTGATGAAGGGGAGTCGGAACGGTCCATGAGCCCTCGTGGTGGCGTGCGTTTGCGCATCTGCAACAGGGAGTGCTCATGGTACGGCGCGGGATGCGGTGGGTCTGTCGCGTTACTCTCGCGATTTGTCGCGCGCCTCGCGCCGAACAGCCCGTGGAGTAAGGCCGTAGTGGCGGTTCAGCGCTGCGGTAAAAGCACTTTGCGAGGCATAACCGACCCGCGCAGCGATCTCGCCGACCGCCAGATGGGTACTGATCAGAAGTTCTCGTCCCTGATGCAGGCGCCGCAACCGGACAAATTCTTGAGGCGTAAAGCCCGTTTCGCTGGCAAAGCGTGCGTGGAAGCGCTGCACGGAAAGGCCCGCAACTCTCGCGAGGTCTCTGACTTCAAGTGGATGTGACAGGTGTCTGTCGACGTACGCATGCAGCGCCGTCAGCGGGAGCGGATATTGCCGATCGGCTGGCTCGCAACCGGAGGCGAGGCTCGCCAGCAACAGTGCTGCGCCTTGCTCGCTGATAATCGGATCGTTGATTGGACTGGCCGCGAGCCAGCCGACCAGCTGGCTTTGTGTCGGGCTCAGGCGCAACGCCGCAGGCCGTTCGAGCAAGCGATGAGCGGAATCTGCATGGTGGCCTAGACGCTGCCGCAGCCAGTCCCAGTTGGGGATATCGGCCACCAGGCAGAGGCTACCCTCGGCGCTGCCGCAGGCATGGCGCGCATCGCTGGGCACGACGGCCAAAAGCTGCTGCTGGACGCGACTGCCCTGGCCGTCAATCTCAAAATCCAGCTGCCCGCGCAAGCCGAACACCAGCTGCGTGTGCTCGTGGCTGTGGATGATCTGGTCGTGGTTGTAATGACGCAGGGAAAGGATGGGCGGCATGGTAGACCTCGACTGCATGCGGAACGCCGGCAGATAGCGATGGGTGATGACCCTTTGACCCGAGCCGGGCCAGGCGGTGCTACATGATGACCTTGTCGCGCAACTTGTCGGCGGCCTGATTGAGCGCCTGGATGACGCGCTCTTTGTCGAAGTTCTGCACGCCGTTGGTGTCGAGATACATCGAGAAACCGGGCAGTTCGTGCTCGACGAAGCTGTTGGTAGCACCGAGGTCGCGACGGAAGTCGACCACTTGGTAGATCTGCACCGGACGGGTGAAGCCTTTGACTGTGATCTGGCCTTTGTCGCGGCACATGATGACGTCTTTGACCAGCGAATAGGTCTCGTGGGAAATGAGGATTTCCCCTGCCTCGGCGGAGCTTTCCAGGCGGCTCGCCAGATTCACTTCGCGACCGATGATGGTGTAGTCCATTCGGGTGTCGGCGCCAAAGTTGCCGACTGTGCAGTAACCGGTGTTGATGCCCATGCGGATTTCCATCGGCTTGGTAATGCCTTGGCCGCGCCATTGTTGGCGAAGGACTTTCATGTGCTTGCGCATGGCAATAGCCATCGAAACGGCTGCCACGGCATCCTTTTTCGCACCCTGGCTGGCGGGGTCGCCAAAGAACACCATGACGCAATCGCCGACGAACTTATCGATTGTGCCGCCGTACTTGAGAGTGATCTTCGACATCTCATTGAGGTAGGTATTAAGCAGATCGGTGAGGGCTTCAGCTTCCAACTCTTCGGAGAGTTCGGTGAATCCCTTGATGTCGGAAAAGAACACCGTGAGCTTCTTGCGTTGGGTTTCCAGTCGCACGCTGCGCTTGCCGGAAAAAATCGATTCCCACACCTGTGGAGACAGGTACTTGGCGAGATTGCGTGCCAACCGCGCAGCTTTCGCCTGCTGGGCTTCGACTTCGCTGCGTGCCTGCGCCAGTCGGATGCCCTGTTGGTGCACGTAATAAGCCGTTACGCACACGTAAAGGGTGGTGAACAGGATGCTGACTGCCGATACCAGAACCGAGCTGCCCCCTTCGAAACGCAAAGGCACCAGCAAGCTGGTCAGTCCGACGCCGATGCAGACCATCAATAGCGTCATCAATAGATGACGCAGACTACCGACCACCAGCGCGCTGAAACTCAGCGTCAGCAGAAACATCAGGCTCGGCACGAGGCTGCATCCGAGCAGCACGATACCAGCGCCCGCGTTCAAGGCATCGAGGCACAACAGGGTCTGGGAGGTGGTTTCCGGGTGTTCGCGCTTGAAGCGGTAGCTGAGGTGATAGGCAAAGTGCGGATACAAGAGCGTATAGGGCACCAACCACAAAAGGTCGAGTGCAAACTGCTGGCTATAGACACCGGCGGCGAGCGTGGCGGCGCAGATCAGATAGGCGAAGACTCGCGCGTAATATTCACGCAGTGGACGAGTCGCGAGCCCGTTACGTCGTTCACCGGTCACGGTTGACATTATGGTTGCTATCCCTGAAAGAAACCGGCGCTCTGGAATGCGCCGTTGGAGGCGACAGCGCATCGGTCGGCGCTGGCTCGGCGATCATAACCAAGTCGCCACCACTGCGCCAAACCGCCGGTCCATTCCGTGACCGGCAGCCGTTGCGACTCGGCCCGGATGACTTAGTTAAATCAAAATCGAATCTTGCCGGTGAGCATGTCTTTCAGCATCACCCAGTCACCTAGAAAGCTGTACAGGGGGTACTGAAACGTCGCTGGACGGTTCTTCTCGAAGATGAAGTGGCCCACCCAGGCAAACCCGTATCCAGCCAAAGGCATCGCCAGCAGCCATAGCCACTGTTGACTGATCAGCGCATAGGCGAGGATCGCCAGTACCAGCAAGCTGCCAATGTAATGCAAGCGTCTGCAGGTGGGGTTGCTGTGTTCGGCGAGGTAAAACGGGTAGAAATCTGCAAAGCGGGTAAAGCGTTCGGCGGTTTGCGTGCTCATGCCGCACCTCCTGTCATTGTGGTCGTTGGAGTCTAGAACCTTAGGTACGGCAGGCCACTGACTCCAGGTGCCAGTTTAGTACCCTTGTGTACCATTGATCAGCGGTTGAAACTGCGCAGATCGCTGTAGTGACGGCGCGCCACGTACAGTCTGAGCATGAGTGAATCGATTGATGACAGAACGCACCACGTCCTCGAGCTGGGCCTTGAGTATTGTCCAGGCGCTTGAGCTCGACGGCCTCGACTGCCAGGACCTGTTCGTCAAGCTGGGGCTCGACTATTCCGCGCTGAACGACCCCGACGCGCGTTTTGCCCAGGATGGCATGACCCGGCTCTGGCAGCGTGCGGTGGAAATTACCGGCAATCCGGCGATCGGCTTGAATCTGGCGAAAGTGATGCGCCCCGGCGCGATGCATGTGGTTGGATATGCCCTGATGTCCAGCAGTACGCTCAGGGACAGCTTCCAGCGCTTGGTGCGGTACCAGCGCATCATTGCCGAAGGCGCGGATTTGCAGTTTGGGTCAACCAATCGCGGCGCCTTGTTAACCCTCGCGATCCATGGCGACCAACTGCCTCCGGCGCGCCAGAGCGCAGATGGCTCGTTGGCCAGTACGCTTGCATTCTGTCGGTGGCTGACCGGTAAGCCGCTGGTCCCGATTGAAGTCTACTTCCAAGGCCCGCCACCGGCGGATATCGAGCCGTACGAAGCCGCGTTTGAGGCGCCGTTACGCTTCAATGCCGAGTACCACGGCATGCTGATGCGTCATGTCGATATGGATATTGCGCTACCTACTGCCAACGCTGAACTGGCGCAATTGCATGACCGGTTTGCCGGCGATTACCTGGCGCGCTTCTCGGACAGCCGCGTGACCCATCAGGCACGGCAGGTGATCTGCCGCCTGTTGCCGCAAGGAGAACCGCGACGCGAAACGGTGGCGCAGTCGCTGCACCTGTCTGAACGTTCCTTGCAGCGGCGCCTGGACGAGGAGGGCACCAGTTTCCAGCAATTGCTAGACGACACGCGGCGAACGCTTGCCGAGCAGTACTTGGCGCGAGCGGATCTCGCCTTGCTGGAAGTGGCCTATCTGCTGGGCTTTGCCGATCCGAGTAATTTCTTTCGCGCCTTCAAACGCTGGTTTGCAATGACTCCTGGCGAATACCGGGCGCAGTGTTGACGTGGCCCTGCCGGAACTTGTGCTCTGCCGCTATAGCCTTAGCTTGCGTATATATGACCGCGGCGCCCTCGCGCCGCTTTTTGAAAAACCAATAGGATGACCCGCATTGGCCAGTAGCCTTCTTGCCTTGATCGACGATATCGCTTCGGTCCTGGATGACGTATCCCTGATGACTAAGGTCGCGGCGAAGAAAACCGCCGGCGTGCTGGGAGATGACCTTGCACTCAATGCTCAGCAGGTCACCGGCGTCAACGCGGACCGCGAACTGCCGGTGGTCTGGGCCGTGGCCAAAGGGTCCATGCGTAACAAGCTGATTCTGGTGCCGGCGGCGTTGCTGATCAGCGCATTCATCCCGTGGGCTATCACACCGTTGTTGATGCTTGGCGGCGCGTTCCTCTGTTTCGAAGGTTTCGAGAAGCTGGCGCACCGGTTCCTGCATCGCGATGAGGACCACCATGCCAAGCAAATCGAGGCGTTGGCGGACGAGAGCGTCGACATGGTGGCATTCGAGCGCGACAAGATCAGTGGGGCGGTGCGCACCGATTTCATTCTGTCTGCCGAGATCATCGCCATTACGCTGGGTACGGTCGCCGCCGCGAGCTTCGTAGAGCAGATCGCCGTGCTCGCGGGTATTGCGATCATCATGACCATTGGCGTCTACGGTTTGGTTGCCGGCATCGTCAAACTCGACGACGCGGGCCTGGCGCTGAGCAAACGCAGCAGTTCTGCAGCGCAGTCGCTGGGCCGCGCCATTCTCTCGGTCGCGCCCTGGTTGATGAAGTCCTTGTCGGTGATTGGCACGGCCGCCATGTTCATGGTCGGCGGTGGCATCCTGACCCACGGCTTCAAGGCTATCCACCACTTCATCGAGAACAGCGCAGAGCACACTGTGGCGCTACCTTACATTGGCTCGGTTCTGGCCGGGCTGTTGCCGACGCTGCTGGATGCTGCCTTCGGGATATTGGCCGGCGGTCTGGTGTTTGCAGTGGTCGAGCTGAGCAAACGCCTGTTCAAGCGTCGATCCGAAACCGCTTGATAGCGATAACACCATCTACCAAGACAAAAAGGGGGCAGTGTAAATGGATGAATTCATGCAGGCGGCGATTGAGGAAGCGGAGAAGGGACTCGCTGAGGGCGGCATTCCAATCGGTTCGGTAATCGTCCACCGGGGGCGAATCATTGGCCGCGGCCACAACCGGCGGGTTCAGCAGGGCAGCGCGGTGCTGCACGGGGAGATGGACGCTTTCGAAAACGCTGGTCGGCAACCGGCCAGCGTCTACGCCGAGTCGATCCTCTATACCACACTGTCGCCGTGTCCCATGTGCAGCGGGGCGATCCTGCTGTATGGCATACCCAAGGTCGTGATCGGTGAGAATCAGACCTTCATGGGCGAGGAGCTGCTGTTACGTGGCCGAGGTGTTGAGGTCGAAGTGCTGCAGGAGGCACGCTGCGTAGAGATGATGCGTCGCTTTATCGCCGAAAGCCCTGAGCTGTGGAACGAGGACATCGGCGAGACGTAAGCCCGTCAGTGGCGCCAGAACGAAGGGGTCAGCATCACCAGCACGGTGATGATTTCCAGCCGGCCAAGCAGCATGCCGACGGATAATAACCACTTGGCGGCATCGGGTAGCGTTGAGAAATTGCCAGCCGGGCCGATGATTGGTCCCAGCCCCGGCCCTACGTTACACACCGCTGACGCGGCGCCTGTGAGCGCGGTGATCGGGTCCAGCCCAAGCAATGCCAGACACAAGGCCAGCACACCAATGGTCATGGTGAAGAAGAACGAAAATGTCAGGATCGAACGGACAATTTCTTCGTCCAGATTATGCCCGTTGTACTGTTGGCGGATGACTGCCCGTGGGTGAACCAGTTGCTTGAGGTTCGAGCGCAGCAGGGTGTAAGCGACCTGAAAACGAAACATCTTCAAGCCGCCGGACGTAGACCCGGAACAACCACCGAGGAAGGTGAGATAGAAGAACACCATGACCGCGAAGCCACCCCATTGGGCGTAGTCGCTGACGGCATAGCCGGTGGTCGTGATGACCGATACAACGCTGAATGTCACGATCCGCAGCGAGTCGAGAAAACTGTCTTCATGGTTGAACCAATACCACAGGCTGAATAACAGGCTTGTTGCCGTGAGCATTACCAGAAACCCACGAACCTGCTGATCCCCAAACAATGCCCTACGGTCGCCGCGAGCGGTGGCTACGTACAGGGTGAACGGCAAGCTGCCCAAAATCATGAAGAAGATCGCAACCCAATGCGTGGCTGGACCGAACTTGCCGAGCGATGCGTCGGAGGTCGAATAGCCGCCAGTCGCCACGGTGGACATCGCATGGTTGATCGCATCGAATCCGCTCATTCCTGCCAGCCAGAATGCGATGAAGGCGGCTAGCGTAAAGACCAGGTAGATAACGATCAGGTATTTGCCGGCCATGTGTGAACGCGGCATGACCTTTTCTGACCAGTCAGATGATTCGGTCTGGAACAGTCGCATACCACCAACGCGTAGCAGCGGCAGAATGGCGACTGCCATGCCGATGAAGCCGATACCGCCAAGCCAGTGCAGCAATGATCGCCAAATAAGCAGGCCCGGTGAGGCGCTATCGAGACCGGAGAGTACGGTCGCACCGGTGGTGGTGATGCCGGACATGGTTTCAAAGAACGCATCGGTATAGCTGATGTGTTGGATGAGCATGAGCGGCAGGGCGGCGAAGCAGCACACGATTACCCAGCTAACCGTGGTCAGAAAATACATGTCGCGCGGGCGCAGGTTGGTATTGGCCGGTCGACCTGGTGCAACCAGCGCAAAACCGCAGCCGAAAGTAATCAGGCTGGACCACAGAAACGCTTGAAGATCGTCAGTTCGGTCAAACGCGAACAGCGTGACCATCGGAATGACCATGCTGACTGCGAGTGTGATCAGGAAAATGCCGAGAATGAAACCGATGATGCGCAGGGTCGGCAAGGCCATGTGTGATTGCTGCTCGGCTCGAAAAATGAGGTCGCCATTCTACGCCTGTCGCTGCGGCAGTAAACCGACTATCGGTGTGCAGAAAAATCTTTTACAAGGCGCCCTGTAGGCCTCTTCCCAAGTTCGCTGCGATGAATAGAATAGCCGCCCGGTGCCGGCCCTTTGCCGGTTTCTGAGTGTTCAGCTCCCATGTCCATCGACAATCCCTGCCTCACGTGCGGCGCCTGCTGCGCGTATTTTCGTGTGTCTTTCTTTTGGGGCGAATGCGCCTCATCCGGTGGTGCAGTTCCCGACAGCGCAACCGTGCAGGTCAGTCCGTTTCACGTCGCCATGCTCGGGACGGAAACCAAGCCGGCGCGTTGTGTCGGCTTGATGGGCGATGTGGGATGTGGCGTGCGCTGCACCATGTATGAGCAACGTTCGAGTACGTGCCGCGAATTCGAGGCCTCTTGGGTAGATGGTCAGCATAATGCGCATTGCGACACGGCTCGGGCCGCCCATGGGTTGCCGCCGCTGATGCCACCACTGGAGCCCCAGCTTTCGCCTGATCGAGTGGCTTGAGACGAACTAGCCAACGTGGCGGTTGCCACGCTTCCACTGCCAAACGAACGGCTCGGGCCTCTAGAATGTCCGATTCGTTTTGGAGGTAGTCGGATGGAAGCTCTCGACCTGATGCTCAACCGCGTGTCTGTCACGCGACTTACTGATCCAGCGCCGACGTCGGCCCAGCTGGACTTGATGTTTCGTGCGGCCTTGCGTGCGCCCGATCATGGTCAGCTGCGCCCTTGGCGGTTCCTGACCATTCAAGGCGAAGCCCGGGAGCGGTTGGGGAAGTTGATGGCTGAGTCGTTGCGTGTGCGCTCGCCTGAGGCCAGCGATGATGCCTTGCTGAAAGCCCGCAAGATGCCGTTGCGCGCGCCGCTGCTGGTGGTCGTCATTGCCCGCGTGCAGCCGCACCCGAAGGTGCCGGGTTCGGAGCAGGTGCTCGCGGTGTCTTGTGCGGCGCACGGCTTGTTGCTGGCTGCGCATGCACAGGGTCTCGGGGCCGTATGGCGTACCGGTGAGTTTTCCTACGATCCGTACCTGGCAAAAGCCTTGGGACTGACCGGCGACGAGCAGATCTTGGGATTCATCTATATTGGCACCCCTGAAGGAACCCTGCGGACCCCGCCGGCATTGGAGCCCAAGCAATTCGTCAGTGAATGGACCGGGGCGAACTAGGTCACTCCGCTTGTAATCGGGCCTCGTCAGCTGGGTTCAGTGGTAGCTTCACCGTGGCGATGAAACCGCCGTCCGGGTGATTGCCCAGCAGAAGCTCGCCGTTATGCCGTTCCGCGGCTCGGCGGGCAATCGCCAGCCCTAACCCGTGTCCAGCGGTGGTTTGTCCCGGTGCGCGGAAGAAGGGTTCGCTCAGTTGCGCGAGATGGGCCTCGTCGACCCCTGGCCCTTGGTCGCGGATGCTCAGCAGCAGGTGCTGTGTGTCGCTGCTGGCTCGCAGTTCTATCGGCGCGCCTTCGGGGTTGAAGCGCAGAGCGTTGCGTAACAGATTGTCCAGGGCACGCTCGAGCATGTCCGGCCAGCCTTGCAGCTGGACTTCGGTTTGGACTTGGCTGTCGATTCGCTGATTCGGCGAGACGATGCGGGCGTTCTCCTCAAGCTGCTCGAATATCGAACGCAAGTTGATGGGGTTCGGCGCCCCTGGGTCGGCGTCCAGCCTTGCGAGCTCCAGAATCTCGCTGATGAGGGCTTCCAGACGATCACACTCCTTGGCTAGCCGAGGCCAGATGACCTCACGTTCGGCCGGCGTGGCCCGCTCCGCCAGTGCGAGTGCGATTCTCAGGCGGGCGAGCGGCGAACGCAGCTCGTGAGAAACGTCACGCAGCAGTTGTCGCTGGCTGCCGATCAGGCTTTGCAGCCGGGCGCCCATACGGTTGAAATCCTTGGCGAGCACGCCCAGTTCGTCGCGTCGCGTTGCCAGGCGCGCCAGAGAATTCTGCTGGTAGGTGGTTTGGCCAAGGTCGTGAACAGCGCCGCGAAGTCGATCGAGCGGACGGGTAATGGAAAGGGTCAGTAACAGGCTGAATCCAGTCAGGACGATTAAAGCGATGGCCAGCGCACTCAGTGGCCAGAACAGGCTGCCTCGGTGCCAGGCTTGTAGCTCCTGATTCGGGATGCGATAGATGAAGAGGTAAGTATTGCCGGTCTCGGGGCTGGTGTAATCGGTGGTCAGCCGCCGCCAGGGTAGGCGACCGTCGCGGTGTTCCTGTCGCGCTTCGAACGCGGCGGCGCGAGCCGGGAAGGTACCGCGGATGATGGGCTGGCCGTTCTCGGCCAGCACCTGGACATCGACACCGTAGCGGTTGCGATGCCGCTCGAGCAGAAACTGTGCAGTGATCGGCCCCTGGCGCTCGTAGACCTTGGTCCATACTTCGGCCAGGCCATTGACGCCCGGGTGACGGTTGAGAATCCAGGCGTCCTGATTGAGCGCATGCCCCAGGAGCATGGCCAAGCCTGCCACCAGCGCAATGGCTAGCCAGAATGTCGCAAGAATGCGCCAGAACAGTGATCGCACCGGTCAGATACTCCAGGGAAAAGCCCGGCGCGTGTAATCCCTAAGGGGCGAACCGGGCAGGTTTGCTGTTTGAGTGGATCAGTTGGTCTTATCGCGCTCGGCTTTCCACTGCGCGAACTCAGCACGGTCGGCACGCTTGGCCGCCATCTTTTCATGCAGCTCGTCGAACTTTTTCTGCTGTTCCGGCTTGAGCAGGTCACGCACCTGCTTCTGAGTTTTTTCCTGGTTGGCCTTCAGCTCTTCCTGCATCGCTTTGCGTTGGGCTTCGGGCAGTTTGCTCAGGTACTGTTGGGTGATCTCGCGATGATTCTTCATCTGTTCACGCATCAGTTGGCGCATCTCGGTCCGTTGTTCCTTGGTCAGGTCGAGCTGCTCGAAGGGCGAGTGCTGGCCGCCATGATGGCGCTGGCTCCCGTCTGGCATGGCCATCGCAATGGTGGGCAGGGTGGAGGCGAACAGTACGGCGATGAGAGTCTTGCGCATCATGAGTTTCTCCTTGATATGGAAACCGGTTGCCAATAAAGCGCCTGTCTAGGGCGCCTCAACAGGCTTCGACCGGATGACTTCAGTCTAGGGCGCGCAAGGTCAACGGCGGTCAGGGCTGGGTAAAGGCTGGGTAAAGGCTATCAGGAGGCGTAAAGGTAACCACGGCTGCGCAAGGCAACGATGCGCTGACGGCCGTCTGGATGGGGGCCAAGCTTGCGGCGCAGGTTGCTGACGTGCATGTCCAGGCTGCGGTCGTAGAGGGTGAGTTTTCGACCGAGCGCCAGCTGCGCCAGGGCCTGCTTTTCCAGTGGTTCGCCTGGCTGGCTGAGGAGTGCTTCGAGGATGCGTCCTTCAGAGAGGGTGAGGGTGACTTCATGATCGCCGATGCTCGCCACGCCGCGTGCGGGGCTGTACCAGAGGTCCCCCAGCGCCAGCTGTGTCGGTGTGCTGGCCGGCTGGCTGCGGCGTAGAACGGCCTTCAAGCGAGCGGTCAGTTCGCGCGGGTCGCAGGGCTTGGCGAGGTAGTCGTCTGCACCCAGCTCCAAGCCGAGAATGCGGTCTAGCGGCTCGCCGCGGCCGGAAAGCATCAATACCGGAAGATCAGGATGCTCGCTGCGTAGCTGCTTTAGCAGGTCCAGACCGCTGCCGTCAGGCAGCATCACATCGAGCACGACGGCAGCAGGTTGGTGTTCTGCAAGTGCGGCGCGGGCGCTTTTGCCGTCATGGCATGCGCGGGCAACAAAACCTTCCTGGGCCAGCCAGCTGACCAGCAGCTCGCAGAGCTCCTGGTCGTCGTCTATCAGCAGCAATTCGCTCATGGTTCGCTCGTGTCGATTCAGTTCAGCCATTGTCGGCGACGGCGGCCGCGCGTGGTCAGGACACCAAGCAGAAAGCCCAGCACGCCAACCCCGCCCCCGACCGCGAACCACTGTTGCTGGTCGTTAAGCAGCGGTGGCTGCAGCTGCGTCTGCGCTTGCTCCTGTTCAAGCTGCAGGCGCAGGCGCTGGTTTTCCTGGCGCAGTCTCAGCAGCTGGGCCTGGCCCGCCGCGCTGGCGGCTGCGTCGAGGTTTTCCTTGAGCACCTCTCGTTGCTGCAGATTTTCACTCAGACGGTGCTCCAGCTCGACCTGCCGTTCGGCGGGCGGATCGATGGGGGCTTCTTGAGCCTGCAGCAAGGGTGTTGCAAGACCTAGAACAAGCAGCAGGGACAGCGGACCTTGGCGCATCGGAACTCCTTTTTCCTCAACGGTTTTGTCTCTAAGTGGCCATGACGAAACGACGACCTGGAGTCAGTCGATCGACTCAGGGGTAGACCTGTTTGAAAGGCTTGACGACGACATCACCATAAACGCCCGCCGCTTTGTATGGATCGGCCGCAGCCCATTGTTCAGCCGCGATCAGCGAGTCGAACTCGGCGACAACCAGACTGCCGGTAAAGCCGGCTGCACCCGGATCATTGCTGTCCACCGCCGGGTGCGGGCCAGCCAGCACGAGCCGGCCTTCGCTTTTGAGCTGGTCGAGACGCGCCAGGTGAGCGGGTCGCGCAGCCAGGCGGTCCTGCAATGAGTCGGGTACATCGGTAGCGATGATGGCGTAGAGCATGGTGAACTCCTATGATTCTTCAGGTTCGGGTTGCATGTGGCGCACCAGATAAAGTGCCTGGCCAGCCATGAACAGTAGCGTCAGACCAAGGCTGCCAAAGACCTTGAAGTCTACCCAGATCGCGGGATAGACGAATGCAACGAAAAGATTGGCGAAGCCACAGACGAGAAAGAACAGAATCCAGGCGACATTGAGCTGCGACCACTGCGCCGCCGGCAAACGGACCGCGTGGCCCATCATTCGCTGAATCAGCGGCCTGTCACCAACAAAGTGGCTGGCAAAGAATGCCAGGGCGAATAGCCAGTTAAGAACGGGCGCTTTCCACTTCAGGATCGTTTCGCTATGCAGCCCCAGCGTCAAACCGCCGAATAGCAGGCAAGCCGCCAACGTCAGCCACTGGTTTTTTTCAAGCCGGCGCTGATGGACGAACAAGAAGCCGTAGATCACGACAGAGCTGGCGATCAGAACGGCCGTTGCGCTGAAAATGCCACCCACACCAAGGCTGAAGCCGGCGATCGCGACCGTTGTAGGCTCGATTTTGTACGTGATGAAGAACAGCAGTAGCGGAACGAAGTCGATGATTTGTTTCACGAGGCGCGCCAGAGGGCAGATGTGCCCGGCATAATAACAAACCGCGCTTTTGGCGGAACGCTGTCCGCCTGCCGTTTCCACGACATTGCGCAAGCTTTGGCAAACTGGACGACGGCACGAGCGCTGGCGCTGGCGGTCACACGCTGTGAGCTGCCAAGCCCCCTGGAGAATCTGTCCCGAATGATTGTTGATCTGCATTGCCACAGCACCGCCTCTGACGGTGTGCTCGCGCCTGATGTACTGGTGCAGCGCGCCCATGCGCGTGGAATCGAGCTGCTTGCTCTGACCGATCACGACACCCTCGAAGGCCTCGATGATGCTCGCGCCACGGCTGATTCGCTTGGCGTCCGGCTGGTCAACGGCATCGAACTGTCCTGTGTCTGGAGCGGTGCCACGATCCATGTGCTTGGCTACGCGTTTCGCCGTGATGCAGTTGCATTGCAGCAAGCCATTGCCGATTTGCACGCCGGTCGCTGGCAGCGTGCCGAGACGATCGCGCAGCGCCTGGAGGCCAAGGGCATGCCCGGCGCGCTGGAAGGCGCGCGGGCAATCCAGCAAGAGCTGGGGGACAGTGAAAATGCTCCTGCGCGCCCGCATTTTGCAGACTATCTGGTGCGAGCCGGTCATGTTCGCGACCGTGCCGAGGCATTCCGCAAGTGGCTCGGCTCGGGCAAGTTGGGTGATGTGAAGCAGCATTGGCCGACGCTTGAGCAAACCGTCAGTACGCTGCGGGACGCCGGCGCCTGGATCAGCTTGGCGCATCCCTGGCAGTACGATTTCACGCGCAGCAAACGGCGCCGGCTGGTCAGTGAGTTCGCTCAGGCTGGCGGCCATGCGCTGGAAGTGGTTAACGGCATGCAGCCGTTGGAGCAGGTCGGAGGGTTGTCGATTCTGGCGCGCGAGTTCGGCCTGATGGCCAGTATCGGCAGCGATTTTCACGCACCGGGCGACTGGTCGGAGTTGGGTATGTATCGAGCCCTGCCTGACGACCTCAGGCCGCTATGGAGGTCTTTCGATCATGAGCCCGGCGAGGCTATGGCCCGCTGAACATGGAGTTTTCATGAGCCAGTTTTTTCAAATACATCCGGAAAATCCACAGGTCAGGCTGATCAAGCAGGCCGTGGAGATCATTCGCAGCGGCGGCGTGGTGGTTTACCCCACCGACTCTTCTTACGCTGTGGGCTGCTCGATGGGAAACAAGACCGGCATCGAGCGCATTCGTCGCCTGCGCCAGTTGGACGACAAGCATAACTTCACGCTGGTCTGTCGCGACCTGTCCCAGCTCGGATTGTTCGCAAAGGTCGATACCGCTGCTTTCCGTCTGCTCAAGACGCATCTGCCAGGACCATACACCATCATTCTCAGCGCTACTCGGGAAGTGCCGCGAATGCTGTTGCACCCGAAGCGCCGTACCA
The DNA here is from genome assembly GCF_044543345.1 of Pseudomonas sp. NPDC077451. Lineage (NCBI taxonomy): Bacteria > Pseudomonadati > Pseudomonadota > Gammaproteobacteria > Pseudomonadales > Pseudomonadaceae > Pseudomonas > Pseudomonas sp. NPDC077451. Next base: position 591,260 of record NZ_JBITVX010000002.1, read on the forward strand.
TCGGCCTGCGCGTGCCTGCCCAGCCGATTGCCCAGGCATTGCTCGCCGAGCTGGGTGAGCCATTGATGAGCGTCAGCCTGATACTGCCCGGCGAGACCGAGCCGATGAGCGATCCTTACGAAATGCGGGATGCGCTGGAGCATCAGGTAGACCTGATCATTGACGGCGGTTACGGTGGCGTCGAAGCGTCGACTGTGATCAGTCTGGTTGATGGCGATCCGGAAGTTGTGCGGGTCGGCTGCGGCGATCCCGCACCGTTCGCCGGCTGAACCGTTCGTTTTTCTCAAACCTACGAAGGAAACCCTTTTGAGCTCCATGGATTCGCAGCGACGTGTAGTCTCCGGAATGCGGCCTAATGGCCGTCTCCATCTTGGCCACTACCACGGCGTGCTGAAGAGCTGGGTCAGGATGCAGCACGAGTACCAGTGCTTTTTCTGCATCGTTGACTGGCACGCACTGACCACCGACTACGCAGCGGGCGCAGATGTCGCCCGCAACGTCCATGAGATGGCGGTCGACTGGCTGGCAGCTGGCGTCAGCCCGAGTTCTGCCACTTTATTTGTCCAGTCTCAGGTACCTGAACACGCCGAGTTGCACCTGCTGCTTTCGATGATCTGCCCATTGGCCTGGCTGGAGCGCGTGCCGTCGTACAAGGAGCTGCAGCTCGATTCGGAACATAAGGACCTCGGCACTTACGGTTTTCTCGGTTATCCGTTGTTGCAGGCCGCCGATATCCTGGCTTACCGCGCTGGTGTCGTACCGGTTGGCGCCGATCAGTTGCCGCATATTGAATTCGCTCGCGATGTCGCCAGGCGCTTCAATCACCTGTATGGCAGCGAAGAGGATTTTGCGGTTAAGGCCGAAGCGGCAATACGCAAGCTCGGCAAAAAAAGCTCCAAGCTTTACGCCAGCTTGCGTAAGAGCTACCAGGAGCAGGGCGACCTCGAGGCGCTGAACACGGCCCGTGCGCTACTAAAAGATCAGCAGACTATTACCATCGGCGACCAGGAACGCCTGTTCGGCTATCTGGAGGGCAGCGGCAGGCTGCTGTTGCCTGAGCCGCAGGCTCTGCTGAGCGACTCCCCCAGGGTGTCGGGGCTCGATGGTGGCAAGATGGCCAAATCCACCAGCAATTCCATCTTTCTGCGCGACACGCCGAACGAGATCGAAGAAAAGATCAAGCGTATGCCGACCGATCCGGCACGTGTTCACCGCCATGATCCGGGTGAGCCGACGCGTTGTCCGGTGTGGCAGATGCACCAGGCCCATTCGACCGAAGACGTTTGTCAGTGGGCAGAGCAGGGCTGCCGCACCGCTGGAATCGGCTGCCTCGAGTGCAAGGCGCCACTCATCGATGCGATCAAGCTCGAATTGGCACCACTGCAGGAGCGTGCCCATGACTATGAGTCGAACCCGGATCTGGTGCGCAGCATCTTGGCTGAAGGCGCTGAGCAGGCCCGTGACGAAGCCCGCGAAACGCTGGTAGTCGTGCGTCAGGCCATGGGTTTGAATTACCGCTAGGGCCATTGAGCGTACAGCCTGCTGAGGCAGTCGCCGCTTCCACTATTTGTTCGTTTCGGAGAGAGCATGCAGGACACCCAGGCCGAGGCGATCGTCAAGGCGCCCGGCGAGCAGCTGCGGCTGGCGCTTGTCTACGGCGAGGCTTTCAACAATCTGCCGCAGGATCTCTATATCCCGCCAGATGCACTGGAGGTGTTTCTCGAGGCGTTCGAGGGGCCGCTGGATTTGCTGCTCTATCTGATCCGCAAACAGAACATCGACATTCTTGATATTCCAGTCGCGGAAATTACCCGCCAATACATGGGGTATGTCGAGCTGATGAAGGCCGTGCGCCTGGAGCTGGCGGCCGAATATCTGGTGATGGCGGCCATGCTGGCTGAGATCAAGTCGCGCATGCTGCTGCCGCGCTCAGCAGAGGTGGAGGAAGAGGAACTCGACCCGCGCGCCGAGCTCATCCGCCGGCTGCAGGAATACGAGCGGTTCAAGGCGGCGTCGGAAGATCTCGACCAGCTGCCGCGGGTGGGGCGTGACCTGCATATACCGAAACTCGACGCGCCTGAAGCTCGGGCCCGCAAGCTGCTGCCCCAGGTCAGTCTGGAAGAGCTGTTGATCTCCATGGCCGAGGTCTTGCGACGTGCCGACATGTTCGAAAGCCATCAGGTCACGCGTGAGACGCTGTCGACCCGCGAGCGCATGAGCGATGTGCTCGAACGGCTCAAGGGCGGGGGCTTTGTCCCTTTCGTCGCACTGTTCACCGCTGAGGAGGGCCGTCTGGGTGTGGTGGTGACCTTCATGGCAGTGCTTGAGCTGATCAAGGAGTCGTTGGTGGAGCTGGTGCAGAACGAGCCCTTCGCGGCGATTCATGTCAGGGCACGCAGCGATGAGCCCTCGTTACACCAGGAAGAGCCAGGGGAGCCAAGCCTGTGAATCTATCCGATCCCAAAGATCTCGCCTCACTGCTCGAAGCCTTTTTGCTGGCATCCGGCAAGCCCATGTCGGTTGAGCGAATGGCTGAGCTGTTCGACGAAATCGAGCGGCCAACGCCAGCCTTGCTGCGCAAGTCCCTTGAGGTGCTGGACAAATCCTGCAAGGGCCGAGCGTTCGAGCTGAAAGAGGTCGCCAGTGGTTATCGCCTGCAGGTGCGCGAGCGCTTTTCGCCTTGGGTGGGCCGGCTCTGGGAGGAACGGCCGCAGCGTTATTCACGGGCTTTGTTGGAGACGCTGGTTCTGATTGCGTATCGACAGCCAATTACGCGCGGCGAGATCGAGGACATCCGCGGTGTGGCGGTCAACAGCCAGATCGTCAAGACGTTGTTGGAGCGCGAGTGGGTGCGGGTGGTTGGTCATCGCGACGTGCCAGGGCGGCCAGCCATGTTCGCCACCACCAAGCAGTTCCTCGACCATTTCAACTTGAAGAACCTTGATGAGCTGCCGCCGCTGGCAGTGTTGCGTGAGATGGAGCCCGAACCCCAGCCGATCGATGTTGAGGAAGCGCCGGTGCCGGCGGCGCTGCAGGCTCGCGCCGATCTCGAGCAGGATCTGGAGGCGCCGCGTGAACACACCAGTTTCTGCAGTCTTCTGGCCGAGCTGGACAGCATGGAAACCGGTTTGAAGACCGATTTTGACGACCTGCGTGACGAAACTGAGCAAGATCTACCCGTTTCGGACGAAGACCGCCGCGACTACTGATCCGCTGTTTGACGGTCTGCCAGGTAACTGGCGTAGTTCGGAATGCTCAGCGTATGCGCCTGGTCCAGCAGCGGACTGGATAGCAGGTAGTCAGCGCTGCTTTCGTTGGCCGCCAGTGGAATGTTCCACACTGCTGCGACCCGTAGAAGCGCCTTTACATCCGGGTCATGGGGTTGTGGCTCGAAGGGGTCCCAGAAGAACACCAGCATGTCGATCCGGCGCTCAGCAATACGTGCGCCAATCTGCTGATCCCCGCCCAGCGGGCCGCTGATCATGCACTCGACCGGCAACCCCAGCCGCCGCCCGAGCAGCAGTCCCGTGGTGCCGGTGGCCAGCAGCTCATGTTTCTCCAGCTGAGGTTTTTGCCGATCTGCCCAATCCAGCAGGCGCTCCTTGCAGTGATCGTGCGCGACCAGTGCGATACGTTTACGGGCCGGGAGTGTCGCGCTCACGAAATCGATGCGGTTCATGTTCTTCCTTGGTCGCTGGGATGGGCTGATGCGGTTATGACGCTTCGTGAAGAGCGCGGCAAGTATCGAGCATCCGATTGGAAAAACCCCACTCGTTGTCATACCAGGCCATCACTTTCAGCAAGCGTCCGCTAACCTTGGTGTGGTTGGTGTCGAAGATCGAAGACATCGGGTTGTGGTTGAAGTCGCACGAGACCAAGGGAAGCGAGTTGCAGGCCAATATGGGTGAGTGCCGGCTGGCTTCGAGCATCAGTGCGTTAACTTCCTCGGCGGTCGTCTCGCGGCTCAACTCCAGGGTCAGGTCGACCAGCGAGACGTTGATCACCGGAACGCGCACAGCCATGCCGGTCAGCTTGCCCGCCAGTTCCGGTAGCACCAGGCCTACCGCTTCGGCGGCGCCGGTCTTGGTCGGAATCATCGACTGGGTCGCCGAACGTGCCCGGAACGGGTCGCTGTGATAGACGTCCGACAGGTTCTGGTCATTGGTGTAGGCATGAATGGTGGTCATCAGGCCGTGTTCGATGCCGTATTCGCGTGACAGGATCTGTGCAACCGGCGCCAGGCAGTTGGTCGTGCATGACGCGTTGGAGATGATCTGGTGCGATTGGCGCAGCGTGTCGTGGTTGACGCCATAAACGATGGTGGCGTCAACACCGGATGCCGGGGCAGAAATGATGACCTTGCCAGCACCGGCCTGAAGGTGCGCGCTGGCTTTTTCACGTGAGGTGAACAGCCCGGTACACTCAAAGACCACATCGACGTTGTGCTTGCGCCACGGCAGCTCGGCAGGGTTGCGGATCGCCGTGACGGCAATCGGGTCGCCATTGACCCGCAGCTGGTCGTCTGACACCTCGACTTTTGCGTCGAAATGGCCATGGACGCTGTCGAACTGCAACAGGTGGGCGTTCATCGCAGGGCTGCCGAGGTCGTTGATCGCCACGACCTGCAAATGCTCGCGATAGCTCTGGCTGTACAGAGCACGAAGGACGTTGCGTCCGATACGGCCGAAGCCGTTGATGGCGATGCGAATAGTCATAAGAGGTCCTGGGCGGAATTTGTTGTAGGAATTACAAGATTATTCCTGTCAAAATAGAAATCAAGCCCAAATCCATGTTGTTTTGTTGGTAAAACTACAGATTCATGAGCAGGAGTGATGGCATGCACCCGCGGATTCAAGAAGTGACCGAGCGATTGATCGAACGCAGCCGGCCGACCCGACAGCGTTACCTGGCCCAAATGGCCGGTGCGGCGAGTGACGGGCCCCAGCGCGGCAAGCTGCAATGCGCCAACTTCGCTCATGGCGTTGCCGGGTGTGGCTCGGCGGATGACAAGCAGCGTTTGCGATTGATGAACGAGGCCAACGTGGCCATCGTCTCGGCCTACAACGACATGCTCTCGGCGCATCAGCCGTATCAGTATTTCCCCGACCTGATCAAAGAAGCCCTGCGGGAAGTGGGTTCGATCGGACAGTTCGCCGGTGGCGTGCCAGCGATGTGCGACGGCGTAACCCAGGGCGAGGCGGGGATGGAGTTGAGTCTAGCCAGTCGTGAAGTGATCGCCATGGCGACCGCCGTCGCGCTGTCGCACAACATGTTTGACGGGGCGCTCTATCTCGGGATTTGCGACAAGATCATCCCGGGCCTGATGATTGGCGCGCTGCGCTTCGGTCACCTGCCGTCGGTGTTCGTGCCTGGCGGCCCGATGACCTCGGGCATCCCCAACAAGCAGAAAGCGGAAGTGCGCCAACGCTACGCAGAGGGCAAGGCCAGCCGCGAGGAGCTGTTGGAATCGGAAATGCTGTCCTACCACAGCCCTGGCACCTGCACCTTTTACGGCACAGCCAACACCAATCAGGTGGTGATGGAGATCATGGGCCTCCACCTGCCGGGGTCGTCGTTCGTCAATCCCTATACCCCGCTGCGCGACGAACTCACCCGTGAAGCAGCGCGGCAGGTGACTCGCTTGACGCCGCAGTCGGGCAATTACGTGCCGCTGTGCAAGATCGTCGATGAGAAATCGATCATCAATTCGGTCGTAGCCCTAAACGCTACTGGCGGCTCGACCAACCACACCTTGCACATTCCGGCATTTGCACAGGCCGCCGGGATTCAGCTGACCTGGCAGGACATGGCGGATATTTCCGCAGTGACGCCGACACTCGCCAAGGTCTACCCGAACGGGCAGGCAGACGTTAACCATTTTCATGCCTGCGGTGGCGTTCCGTTCATGGTGCGGACGTTGCTGGAGGCCGGTTTGCTGCACGAAGACGTCTATACGGTCTTGGGCAAAGGCCTTAACCAATACACCCAGGAGCCCTTCCTCGAAGACGGCAAGTTGGTCTGGCGTGAAGGGCCGACCAACAGCCTGGACGAAGCCATCCTGCGCCCGGTCGAGCGCGCTTTCTCGCCTGAGGGTGGTTTACGGGTACTGGAAGGCAATCTGGGTCGCGGCGTTACGAAAATTTCGGCTGTTGCGCCTGAGCATCGCTTCGTGGAGGCGCCTGCGCGGGTATTCAGTGACCAGGCCGAGCTGGCCCAGGCGTTCAAGGATGGCGAGCTGGAGAAGGACTTCGTTGCGGTTGTGCGGTTCCAGGGTCCCAAGGCCAACGGCATGCCTGAATTGCATAAGCTGACGCCATTCCTCGGCGTGCTGCAGGATCGTGGCTACAAAGTCGCACTGGTAACCGACGGTCGTATGTCAGGCGCCTCAGGAAAGGTCCCAGCCGCTATCCACGTCAGTCCGGAAGCGTTGGATGGCGGCCCGTTGTGCCGTGTGCGCGACGGGGACATCATTCGAGTCGACGGCGAAACCGGTGAGCTCCGAATTCTGGTTGATCAAGCCGAATTCGATAGCCGTGACGATGTGTCAGCCCCGAGCGATCTTGGCATCGGCTGTGGACGCGAGCTGTTCGGCTTCCTGCGGGCGGCCTTCAGCCCGGCGGAAAAGGGCGCAAGTGTATTTACCGAGGGGCTGGAGGCGCTCAAGTGACGGCACTGGTAGGCGATATCGGCGGCACCAATGCGCGCTTCGCACTGTGGCGAAACCAGAAGATCGAGTCGGTGCGTGTGCTGCCCACCGTCGACTATCCACGTCCGGAAGATGCGATCCGTGCCTATCTGCAAGGCACAGGGCAGAGCGTTGACGCGCTGCAGGCGGTCTGCCTCGCCTGCGCCGGGCCGGTCTCGGGCGATGAGTTCGCGTTCACCAACAACCATTGGCGCTTGAGCCGTAAAGCCTTCTGTGAAGACCTGGGTCTGAGCGATCTGCTGCTGGTCAACGATTTCACCGCGATGGCATTGGGTATGACCCGCTTGCGCGAAGGTGAGCTAATCGAGGTCTGCCCGGGTCGGTCTGAGCCAGGTGCAGCACGCCTTGTGATAGGCCCAGGCACTGGCCTTGGCGTCGCTACGCTCCTGCCTTTGCCGGACGGCGGCTGGCGGGCGCTGCCGGGGGAGGGGGGGCATGTCTGTCTGCCGATCGGCACCTCGCGTGAGGCTGCGCTTTGGGCGCGTTTGCACGACAAGTTCGGGCACGTGAATGCTGAGGCGATCCTGAGTGGCGGCGGTTTGTTGGAACTCTATCGAACCAGCTGCGTGCTGGATGGCAAACAGCCAAGCCTGGCTACGCCCGCCGAAGTCACCGCGGCGGCTTTGACCGGCGACGCCTACGCGTCATCGGTACTGGAACAATTCTGCGTCTGGTTGGGTCGGATCGCTGGCGACAACGTACTGACTACGGGTTCGCGAGGCGGTGTCTACATCGCCGGCGGAATCGTGCCGCGCTTCGTTGAGTTCTTCATCCGTAGCGGGTTCAGCCAGAGTTTTCGCGACAAAGGCTGCATGAGCCGTTATTTTGACGAGATTCCGGTCTGGGTGGTAACCGCTGACTACCCTGGGCTGGAAGGCGCGGGCGTAGCGTTACAGCAATTGCTGGAGGGCCCATCCAGCGGAGGCTGACCCGCTTCGATACACCTACATAACAAGAGAATGGATGCCAGTGAGCCAGGTTGGAAGATCGATTCTGCTGGTCGACGATGACCAGGAAATCCGCGAGCTACTAGACGCCTACCTCAGTCGATCAGGCTTTCGGGTGCGCACCGTTGCTGACGGCGCGCAGTTTCGTGAGGCCATGAGCCACGACCCGGCGGACTTGGTCATTCTCGATGTGATGCTGCCTGACGAGGACGGCTTCAGCCTCTGCCGCTGGGTGAGGGGCCACCAGCGGCTGGCACAGATGCCTATCATTATGCTGACGGCCAGCTCCGATGAGGCTGATCGAGTGATCGGCCTGGAGTTGGGCGCTGACGATTACCTCGGAAAGCCTTTCAGTCCGCGTGAGCTGTTGGCGCGGATCAAGGCGCTGTTGCGTCGGGTCAACTTCGGCCAGGAGCGTGGCAACGATGTGCGGGCATTCGACGAGTGGCGGCTGGATATGGTCAGTCACCGATTGTTCCATCAGGACGGTGAAGAGGTGCTGCTGTCTGGCGCCGACTTTGCGTTGCTCAAACTGTTTCTCGACCATCCCCAGCAGATCCTCGACCGCGACACCATTGCCAACGCCACCCGTGGCCGAGAGGTCATGCCGCTCGAGCGGATCGTCGACATGGCGGTCAGTCGCCTGCGCCAGCGGTTACGCGATACCGGCAAATGCCCGCGATTGATTCGAACCGTTCGGGGCAGTGGATATATGCTCGCCGCGCAGGTCGCACCGCACCATGACGCACTCGGTTAAGCGTCGCTGGCTGCCCGTTCCACGCTCACTGCTCGGCCGCATGCTGTTCCTGACGCTGCTGGTGGTGCTGATGGCGCAGGCGCTGTCCAGTTTCATCTGGGTCTCGCAACTTCGCGCAAGCCAGATGGAGGGGTTGCTTACCAGCGCACGCAGCCTGGCGCATTCGATGTCAGCCAGCGTCAGCTACTTTCGCTCCCTGCCGTTGGGCTATCGTCCGTTGGTGCTTGATCAGCTGCGTAGCATGGGTGGCACACGCTTTTTCGTGTCGCTGAACGACAAGCCCCTGGAGATGCAGATTCTGCCGCCGACCGAGCGTAAGCAGGCGGTGCTGGCCGAAGTCGACGAGGTGCTGCGTGAACGCCTCGGCAAGGACGTCGACATGTCGGTGAGCTTCGTCAGTCCAGACGATCTGCGCATATTCAACGGCGGCCTGAAGCTCGATGAGCTACCGCGATCCTGGGCGCATTACGCATTGAGCCTGGAACCGCTGAACCCGCCGGTGCTGGTCACCCAGATCCAGATCGCGCCGAACGAATGGTTGTATCTCGCCTCGCTGATGCCGGCGCCCTATGTCAGCCTCGAAGACGAGGGCATCCCCAGGCAGCAACTCTGGTTCATCTTTCTTACCAGCAGTTTCCTACTGCTGTTCATCGGCATTCTGGTGCACTGGCAGAGCCGCCCGCTCAAGCAGCTGGCGCAAGCGGCGCGGGAAATGTCGCTTGGCAGCGAGGTTGAATTGCTGCCCGAGGCGGGTGGAAGCGAGGTGGTGGAGGTCAGCCGTGCATTCAACAGCATGCGAGAGCGCATCGGGCGCTACCTGACCGAGCGTAGCCAGCTGTTCAGTGCGATTTCGCATGATTTGCGCACACCGATCACACGGCTGCGGTTACGTGTGGAGCTGCTGGAGGACGAAGCCTTGCAGCGCAAATTCAGCCGCGACCTGGACGAGCTGGAGCTATTGGTCAAAGGCGCGCTGCAATGCGTGAAGGACACCGATATCCACGAAAACATCGAACCGTTGGATCTCAACCTTTTGCTCGATTGCGTTACCGAGCCGTATCTGGCACCCGGGGGCAATGGTCGTGTCACGGTTCAAGGTCGGGCTCGCGCACCCTATGCCGGAAAGCCGCTGGCACTGAAACGCTGCATAGGCAACCTGCTGGATAATGCATTGAAGTATGGCGAGCGCGCCCATCTGCTGATCGAAGACGACAACGGGACCTTCGTGCTGCATGTCGATGATGAAGGCCCCGGCGTACCCGAGGGCTGGCTGAAGCAGGTGTTCGAGCCCAACTTCCGTCTCGCTGCCAAGCAACCCGGCTATGGGCTTGGCCTCGGTATCGCGCGCAACATCGCGCATGCCCATGGTGGTGAGGTCAGCCTGCGCAATCTGCCTGCCGGTGGTTTGCGCGTAACCTTGAGTTTGCCGCGCACGACCGAATGAAGCCCCTCCGCAGCAGACGACTCTCTCCACTTGTTACAAAACCCGAGCTTTGTAACGAAACGGTGACCAATCACTATCCCTTCGTTACCCGGCGCGAAGGTTGGCGCGCCTAGAATCGATGCAGCGCAAGCAAAGACTTGCATCGATAACAACAAGAAAAGGAACCCTCATGAACGCGATTCATCGTTTAGTTACTGCTGTTTCCCTTGTTTCCCTCGTTCCGTTTGCCCAGGCCGGCGAAGTTGAAGTTCTGCATTGGTGGACATCCGGTGGCGAAAAGCGCGCCGCCGATACCTTGCAGCGACTCGTGGAGGAAGAGGGTCACACCTGGAAGGATTTCGCTGTCGCCGGTGGGGGTGGCGAAGCTGCCATGACCGTCCTCAAGACCCGTGCCGTATCCGGCAACGCACCCGCCGCCGCTCAGATCAAAGGCCCCGACATCCAGGAATGGGGTGAACTAGGGCTGCTGACCGACCTCAACGAGGTCGCTGAAAAAGCCAACTGGGACGAACTGCTGCCCAAGCAGGTGTCCGCCGCCATGAAATACGACGGCGATTACGTTGCCGTGCCGGTGAACGTACACCGCGTCAACTGGCTGTGGATCAATCCGGACGTGTTCGAGAAGGCCGGCGCCACGCCCCCGAAAACCCTGGACGAATTCTTCGCAGCCGCCGAGAAGTTGAAAGCAGCGGGCTTCATGCCGCTCGCCCATGGCGGCCAACCGTGGCAGGACGGAACCGTTTTCGAAGATCTGGCACTGGCGATCCTTGGGCCTGAAGACTTCCGCAAGGCTTTTGTCGAGCTCGATCGCGACGTGCTGACTGGCGACAAGATGGTCAAGACCTTTGAGGCTCTGAAGAAGCTGCGCAGCTACGTTGATAACAACGCAGCGGGCCGCGACTGGAACAGCGCGACGGCCATGGTCATGAACGGCAAGGCCGGCATGCAGATCATGGGCGACTGGGCGAAGAGCGAGTGGAGCGCGGCGAAGAAGATCGCGGGTGAGGATTATAAGTGCGTGCCGTTCCCCGGCACCCAAGGCAGCTTTGCCTACAACATCGACTCACTGGCGATGTTCAAGCTGAGTAACGATGACAATCGCAAGGCTCAGCAGGATCTTGCTCGGATCGTCATGGAGCCGGAATTCCAGCAGTTCTTCAATCAGAACAAGGGCTCTATCCCGGTGCGGCTCGATCAGGACATGAGCGAGTTCGATGCCTGTGCCCAGCAGTCGATGAAGGATTTCAAGGAAGCGGCACAGGGGCCAGGGCTGGTGCCTAGCCTGGCTCACGGCATGGCCGCATCGAGCTATGTGCAGGGCGCTGTCTTCGACGTCGTGACGAACTTCTTCAACGACCCGTCGGCCGATCCGAAGAAGGCGGCCCAGCAACTGGCCGCTGCAATTCAGGCGGTCCAGTAGCGCATTGGGGCGCGGGTTCTCGCGCCCCGTCTTACGAACAACAACCTGATGCTCCCCTGCGGTCTGCCACGGGCTGGCCGCAACGGGATCGGCTTGCTCGAAATCTCTGTTGTGACTGTCCGTTTGCTGGACTGCTGACATCGACGCTTTCTGTAACGGGACTGTGATGAAACCTGCAAACAATCGGAGCCAACCATGAGCTCAACAGCCGTTTTCACGAAGGCTTCCCCGCTGGATGCGCTGCAGAATTGGCTACCCAAGCTGGTGCTGGCACCAAGCATGCTGATCGTTCTGGTCGGCTTCTATGGCTACATCTTGTGGACTTTTCTGCTTTCGTTCACCAATTCAAGCTTCATGCCCAGCTACAAGTGGGTCGGGCTGCTGCAGTACGAGCGGCTCTGGAACAATGATCGCTGGTGGGTGGCAAGCAAGAACCTGCTGGTCTTTGGTGGGCTTTTCATCACGATCAGTCTCGCGATTGGTGTGTTGCTGGCAGTCCTGCTGGACCAGCGCATTCGCCGCGAGGGCTTCATTCGCACCGTCTACCTCTACCCAATGGCGCTGTCGATGATTGTTACCGGCACGGCATGGAAGTGGCTGCTGAACCCTGGCTTGGGTATCGACAAGATGCTGCGCGACTGGGGCTGGGAGGGCTTTCGTTTCGACTGGCTGGTAGACCCGGACCGGGTGGTCTACTGCCTGGTGATCGCCGCCGTATGGCAGGCCTCGGGTTTCGTTATGGCTCTGTTCCTTGCCGGTTTGCGTGGGGTCGATCAATCCATCGTGCGTGCCGCGCAGATCGACGGTGCCAGCCTGCCGAGCATCTACCTGCGCATCATTCTGCCTAGTCTTAGGCCGGTGTTCTTCAGTGCATTGATGATTCTTGCGCATATCGCCATCAAGGCGTTCGACCTGGTGGCGGCGATGACAGCAGGCGGCCCCGGCTATGCATCCGACCTGCCGGCGATGTTCATGTACACGCACACCTTCACTCGCGGACAGATGGGGCTCGGCGCTGCCAGCGCCATCCTGATGCTGGGCGCCGTGATGGCAATCGTCGTGCCTTACCTGTATTCGGAACTGAGGAACAAGCGCCATGACTAGCCATGTAGGGCGCAAGCGCCTGACGTTCAGCCGAGTGGCGATCTACGCGACGCTGCTTCTGGCTGTTGCGATGTATCTCATACCGCTGGTGGTCATGCTGCTGACCAGCTTGAAGACACCTGCCGACATCCGTACCGGCAACCTGCTTTCATGGCCGGAGGTCACGACCATCATCGGTTGGGTCAAGGCGTGGGATGCCGTGGGCGGCTACTTCTGGAACTCGGTCAAGATCACCGTTCCAGCCGTCATCATTTCGACGCTGTTGGGTGCGCTGAACGGCTACGTGCTTGCCATGTGGCGCTTCCGCGGCTCGCAGTTGTTCTTCGGGTTGCTGCTGTTCGGCTGCTTCCTGCCGTTCCAGGTGATCTTGCTGCCTGCGTCGTTCACCTTGGGGCAGCTGGGATTGGCCAATACCACGCCGGGGTTGGTACTGGTGCACCTGGTCTATGGCCTGGCGTTTACCACGCTGTTCTTCCGCAATTTCTACGTGAGTGTTCCAGACGCGTTGATTCGTGCAGCACGTCTAGACGGCGCCGGCTTCTTTACGATCTTCGCGCGGATTCTGCTGCCGATGTCGATCCCAACGATCATGGTCTGCCTGATCTGGCAGTTCACTCAGATCTGGAACGACTTCCTCTTCGGCGTGGTGTTCGCCAGTGGCGATACACAGCCGATCACCGTGGCGCTGAATAACCTGGTGAACACCAGTACCGGCGTCAAGGAATACAACGTCGATATGGCTGCGGCGATGATCGCCGGGCTGCCAACACTGCTGGTGTACATCCTCGCCGGCAAGTATTTCCTGCGTGGCCTCACGGCCGGCGCGGTCAAGGGGTAGGAGAACAATCATGGCTGCACTTGAACTTTGCAACGTCCGCAAGAGCTATCCCGGAAGCAACCACGACACGCTGAAAGACATCGATTTGAAAATCGACGACGGGGAATTTCTGATCCTGGTCGGGCCGTCCGGGTGTGGGAAATCCACGCTGATGAACTGCATCGCTGGCCTGGAAGAGATCACGGGTGGAGAGATCCGTCTGGACGGAGCCGACATCAGTGGTGCCAGCCCGAAGGACCGCGACATCGCCATGGTGTTTCAGTCGTACGCGCTGTACCCGACCATGACCGTGCAGGAAAACATCGCCTTCGGTTTGAAGATGCGCAAGGTGCCGGCGGCGAAAATCGAGGAAGAAGTGTCGCGTGTCGCCAAGTTGCTGCAGATCGAACATCTGCTGGGCCGGAAACCTTCTCAGCTATCCGGCGGCCAGCAGCAGCGCGTCGCCATGGGCCGGGCACTGGCACGGCGGCCGAAGATCTACCTGTTCGACGAGCCGCTGTCGAACCTCGATGCCAAGCTGCGGGTAGAGATGCGCACCGAGATCAAGCTGATGCATCAACGGCTGAAAACCACGACGGTGTACGTCACCCACGACCAGATCGAGGCAATGACCTTGGGGGACAAGGTCGCGGTGATGAAGGACGGCATCGTCCAACAGTTCGGTACGCCGAAGGATATCTACAACAACCCCGCCAACCTGTTCGTGGCGAGCTTTATTGGATCGCCGCCGATGAATTTCATCCCGCTGCGGCTGACCCGTCAGGCCGATGGCTGGCGCGCGCTGCTGGAAAGCGGTCAGGATCGCTGTGAGCTGCCGTTGAATCTGGCGGATGGACAATCACTGGAAGGGCGAGAGGTCATCCTTGGCATCCGCCCGGAGCAGATCAGTGTGGGGACCGAAGCCGATCTGCCTTCGCTACGTGCCGAAGTTCAGGTCATCGAGCCGACAGGGCCTGACACCATGATCTTCGTCAGCCTCAACCAGACCAAGGTGTGTTGCCGGCTGGCGCCGGACGCCGCGCCGAATCCGGGTGAGAGCCTGACGCTGCAATTCGAGCCGGACAAGGTGCTGCTGTTCGATGCGCAGAGCGGTGAGCGACTGGGCGTCACGCCCGGAAACGGCTCCTCGGGTCGCAACGGCACCGTGACCCGGTTGGTCGCGCGGTGAGCCGCGGTACAGCAAAGTGAAGAAAAGGCCGGGTCGCCGTGTATCTGCGTACCGGCGCCTGTCTCCTGGGAATGTTATTGATATTTCAGGTTTTTCAACTGTAGGTGACGAAGGTCGCCTGCCGTGAAAAATAGAGCCGCAACGAGCAGCGAAGCTGGCATGCGGATCGAAAGGAGAGCCATACCGGCTCAATCCAAGAGCAGTAACAACAATAAGAGCTAATTGGAGCGGATATGAAAAAAACGACACGCCTGGGCCTCGCAGTCTCGCTGGCCAGTCTCGCTATGCCGTTTACTGCGCAGGCTTTGGACTTCAACGGCTATGTGCGTAGTGGTATCGGCGAATCGACTGCAAGCGAATCGCAGGCCTGCTTCCAGCTGCCGGGCGCAGCATCCAAGTTCCGACTGGGCAACGAATGCGAGCAGTACGCCGAGTTGGGGCTGCGTCAGGACCTGTTCACGATGGATGACGGCTCGGTGCTGAGCGTCGAGGGCATGGCTGCGCTGTATAACGAATACGACCACACTCCGAAGTTCACCGGCGACCATGGCTTCGCGCGGCTTGTACAGGCCTACGCCGAATGGAGCAACGTTGCTGCGCTGAACAACGGGTCTTTGTGGGCCGGCCGTAGGTTTTACAAGCGGAATGACATCCACATATCCGACTTCTATTACTGGAACCAGAGTGCAACCGGTGCCGGCATCGAGAACGTCGAAATTGGAGGGTTGCAATACAGCTACGCGTTCTCGCGTAAGGACAGCGTCTTCCAGGAAAATTACACCAATCGTCACGATTTCAACGTCGGCGGCTTCGACACCAACCCCAACGGCGAGCTGCAGTTCGGTGTCAGCTACATCGCCGATCCGGACCGTGGCGACTCCAACAGTGGCTGGTCCGTGACGGCTCAGCATGAGCAGATCGGGTTTCTGGGTGGCAGCAATACCTTCGCAGTGCAATACGGCGAGGGCCCGGGCACCGGGCTTGGCTACACGGGCGATGTGACCCTGGATGAGAGTGCTAAGAGCTGGCGGGTTGTGGAGTTCTTCGACTGGCAGGTGACCCCGCGTTTCGGTGGGCAATTCCAGGCTGTGTATCAGAAGGACACGCGTCAGGATGGCGGCGATCAGGATTGGATTTCGGTAGGCGTGCGCCCGGTTTATGCGTTGACCGAGGAGTTCAAACTGGTGGCCGAGCTGGGTCACGATCAGATCGACGCTGAAGCCGGGACTCGCAAACTGACCAAGTTCACCATCGCCCCGACCTGGTCACCCGCTGGCCCTGAGTTCTGGGCGCGTCCCGAGTTCCGCCTGTATTACACCTACGCTCAGTGGAACGACGCTGCGCAAGAAGCCGCCAATCTCATGGCCACTGGCAGCGCGCTGTCCGAAACGGGTGCTTTCGGCAGCGCGCAGCATGGGTCCAACTTCGGCGTCCAGGTCGAATATTGGTGGGATTGATCGAGGCGATAGCCTAATTCGCTTAGAACCTAGTGGCGGCAAGGGCTTCTACTCTTCGTAGGGGGCCTTAGCTGAACTGGAGGTGGTTTTGGGCGACAAGGCGAAAAACCCGTGCGTCAGTATCTGCAAGCTAAAAGACGACATCTGTATCGGCTGCGGGCGCAGCCGGGACGAGATGAAGGCTTGGAAGGGGATGAAGAACAAGGAGCGCAAGGCGGTCAACGAAGTGGCCGCCGAGCGACTCAAACAGCTAGGCAAGGCGAAGAAGAAAAAGAAGTGATCAGCTCTCTTCGCTTGGGTAGCGGGTCGCCATCAGGCTTTCCTTGATCTTGCGCAGATGGGGTTGGAAATCCACGCCTCGCTTCAGTGTCACGCCCGCTGCCAATGCGTCCAGTACCGTTAGCTGGATAATCCGAGACGTCATTGGCATGTAGATATCGGTGTCTTCCGGCAGCGGTATATCCAGGCTCAACGTGGAGACTTTCGCCAGCGGCGAGCCGGCGGCCGTTAGTCCGAGAACGGAGGCGCCGTTATCCCGTGCGATGGTTGCAGCTTCCACCAGTTCACGGGTGCGGCCGGTGTAGGAAATGATCACGAACAGATCACCGGTATGCGCAACCGATGCCAGCATCCGCTGCATCAGGACATCGCTGTGTGCGGTCACTGGCAGGTTGAACCGGAAGAACTTGTGCTGTGCGTCGAGCGCGACCGATGCGGATGCACCCAGACCGAAGAAATGAATTTGACGCGCCTGAATCATCAGGTCGACGGCATGGCTGATCGCCTGAGGGTCGATTGCCTGGCAGGCACTGTCGAGCGACGCGATGGCGCTGCCAAAAATCTTTCTGGTATAGGCCTCTGGGCCGTCATCGGCCTCTACGGCCCGGCTGACATAGGCCGCGCCACTGGCGAGACTCTGTGCCAGCTGGATTTTCAGAGCGGGGTAACCGGCCGCACCGAATGAGCGACAGAAGCGATTCACCGTTGGCTCGCTGACCTTTGCTGCCTGAGCCAGTGCCGCGATGCTGTAGCGCGTCGCCTCCTGCGGGTCGCGAAGGATCACCTCAGCGACTTTGCGCTCCGCCTTGTTCAGCTCGTCGAGCCGATTTTTTATCTGTTCCAAGAGATTTTTCATGCGATCCATGTCTCTTCCTTCAGGGACTCGTGCCCGAAGCTACGGATAGTAGCGAAACTGGAGCACGAAAAAATCGAGTTATGTTGTTTTAATAACAACATTTTCTGCTTAAAATGCGGCGATGAACCTGTCACGCAGCCTAATTTGGTTAATATAAAAATCATGCCTGCTATTACTGTTGACGCGACTACCTTTGCCTTGTTCGGCGCCCTCGGTGATCTGGCGCTGCGCAAGTTGTTCCCTGCACTCTATCAGCTCGACCGAGCGGGGCTGCTCAATAGCGATACGCGCATATTGGCGCTGTCCCGCGACAAGGGAGAGCCAGCAACCCATCTCGAGCGCATCGATCAAGCGCTGCGGCGCTACGTGCCGGCAGCGCAACTGGATGAGGCCGCCCTGGGCCGCTTTCAGGCGCGTCTGGGCTATCTGACCATGGACTTCCGTAATGCGGAGGACTACGCAGCGCTGGCTGAACAAGTGTCTCCGGCGATGCCACTGATTGCCTACTTCGCCACGCCTGCTGCTGTTTACGGCTCTATTTGCGAGCATCTCGCGGGTGCCGGACTAGCAGAACAAACCCGTGTGGTGCTGGAAAAACCGATTGGACACGATCTTGAGTCGTCGCGATTGGTCAACGACTCGGTCGCACGGTTCTTCCCCGAGACGCGCATTTACCGGATTGATCATTACCTTGGCAAGGAGACTGTGCAGAATCTGATTGCACTGCGCTTCGCCAACAGCCTGTTCGAGACCCAGTGGAACCAGCACCACATCTCCCACGTCGAGATAACGGTCGCCGAGACGGTCGGGATCGAAGGGCGTTGGGGGTATTTCGATCAAGCGGGTCAGCTGCGCGACATGATCCAGAACCATCTGCTGCAGCTGCTGTGTCTGATAGCGATGGATCCGCCAAGCGACCTGACTGCCGATAGCATTCGTGACGAAAAGGTCAAGGTGCTCAAGGCGCTGGCGCCGATCACGCCGGAGCGTTTATCTCGCCAGGTTGTGCGTGGCCAGTACGTGGGGGGAGCGGTCGGCGGAAAGCAGGTTCCAGGTTATCTGGAAGAAGAAAATTCCAACGCTGAAAGCAGCACCGAAACCTTCGTTGCACTGCGGGCCGACATCTGTAATTGGCGCTGGTCCGGTGTGCCGTTTTACCTGCGGACAGGCAAGCGGATGGCGGAAAAGGTCTCGCAGATCGTCATCCACTTCAAAGAGCCGCCTTTCTATATCTTTGCGCCCGAACAACGGTCATTGATCAGCAATCGGCTGATTATCCGCTTGCAGCCGGACGAAGGGATCTCGTTGCAGGTCATGACCAAAGAGCAGGGCCTGGACAAAGGCATGCATCTGCGCAGCGGCCCACTGCAGCTGAACTTCTCCGAGACCTACAAAAGCTCGCGCATTCCGGATGCCTACGAGCGGTTGTTGCTTGAGGTGATGCAGGGCAACCAGAACCTATTTGTCCGTAAGGACGAAATCGAATACGCCTGGCAATGGTGCGATCAGCTTATCGATGGGTGGTCGCGTATCGGTGACTCGCCCAAGCCCTATCCCGCGGGCTCCTGGGGCCCTGTCGCCTCCATTGCATTGATTACCCGCGACGGGAGGTCTTGGTATGGCGATCTCTGAACTTGAGCTGCCGTCGGACGTGGTTGCGCACAGCCTGCCGGGGCCGGAACAGCTGGCGCAGGCGTTGGCTGATCGGGTTGCCGGTGCGCTGCAATACGCAATCGCCAATCATGATCGTGCGAGCCTGGTGGTGTCGGGCGGACGGAGCCCTATAGCGTTCCTCGAAGCGCTGTCAGTGCGCGACTTACCGTGGGCGAAAGTGCAGGTCAGCTTGGCCGACGAGCGCTGGGTCGAACCGGCAGACCCGGAAAGCAATGAGGGCTTGCTCCGCCGACACCTCCTACAAAACGCCGCGGCCGATGCGCAGCTTGTGGGCCTGTATCAAGCAGCTCAGACCTTGGAGCAAGCGGCAGAGCGGGCAAGCGAGAAGCTGGCTGGCTTCGCTCGGCCGATCGATGTGCTGGTGCTTGGAATGGGCAGTGATGGGCATACCGCATCGCTATTTCCGAACAGCCCGCTGTTGGCAAAAGGGTTGGATGAAAATGGTACTGACTTCTGTCTGCCCATGCTGGCGCCTGTCAGTCCGGAGCAGCGCATCAGCATGACCTATCCGCTGCTGGCATCCGCTCGCGTTCAATGCCTGGCGATTCAGGGCTCCGCCAAGCTGGAAACGCTGCGCCAGGCCATGCGGCTCGAACCTTCGCAGATGCCGATTCGGGCGTTTCTGCATTCTCCTTTAGAGATCTACTGGTGCCCGTGAGGCCCGAGGACTTTTCCATGACCATGGACCAGAAAAACGCGCTGATCGAGAAGATCTGTACCGAAGCTCGCATCCTGCCGGTGATCACCATTGGCAGCGAAGAGCAAATCCTGCCGCTGGCCGATGCACTCGCTGCTGGTGGGCTGACGGCCCTTGAGATCACTCTACGGTCTGCGCATGGGCTTACCGCCATTCGTCGCTTGCGCCAGGAGCGGCCCAACCTCTGTGTCGGTGCGGGTACAGTGCTGGACAAGCGCATGATGGACGAGGTCGAGGCGGCCGGGGCCCAGTTCATCGTCTCGCCGGGCTGCACCGACGAACTGCTGCAAGCTGGCGTCAATTGCTCCGTGCCACTGCTGGCCGGTATCAGCAATGCATCCGACATCATGCGCGGCTACGCGCTCGGCTATCGACGTTTCAAGCTGTTCCCGGCCGAAGTGTGCGGCGGGGTCGCCGCCATCAAGGCGCTGGGTGGACCTTTTGCCGATGTGCGCTTCTGCCCAACGGGCGGCGTGAATGCAAACAACGCGGCGCAGTACTTGGCGCTTCCGAATGTCATGTGTGTCGGCGGGACTTGGATGATTGATGGTGCCGCGCTCAAAAGCGGCGATTGGGAGGCCATTCAGCAAGCCACGGCTGAAGCGCTGGCCTCGTTGAACAAAGGCTGACCGCAAATCGAGGCGCGCCGGGCGCGCCTCCTATCTGGCTGCTAACCTTCTCGTGCTTCAGCATTCCGTTGCGCGTATAGTGCGCGGCCTTTCTATCGGAACTGCCACACCGGGAGGTGCCCAGATGACCGAACACGAAGATACAACCCCGCATATTGCCCACGGCGAAAAACTGCAGAAGGTATTGGCCCGTATTGGCCTTGCCTCGCGACGCGACGTGGAAAACTGGATCGCGGCTGGCCGAGTCAAGGTCAACGGATCCATAGCGACGCTCGGACAGCGTGTCGACTTGCATGACGCCATTGCGGTCGATGGCCGCTTGCTCAAGCGAGAAGAAGCGGCTGAAACAGTTCGCCGCGTGCTCATCTACAACAAGCCCGATGGTGAAATTTGCACCCGTGACGATCCGGAAGGTCGCCCGACGGTTTTCGATCGCCTGCCGCGTCCGAAAGAGGGGCGCTGGATCAACATCGGTCGTCTCGACATCAACACGACTGGATTGCTGCTGTTTACCACCGATGGCGAGCTGGCCAACCGTCTGATGCATCCTTCTTACGAAATGGACCGTGAGTATGCGGTGCGGGTGCGTGGCGAGGTCGACGAGGAGATGATCGAGCGACTGAAGACGGGCGTCATGCTCGAAGATGGCCCGGCTCGTTTCACAGACATCCAGGAGGCGCCGGGTGGTGAAGGGTTCAACCACTGGTACCACTGCGTAGTGATGGAAGGTCGTAATCGAGAAGTCCGACGTTTGTGGGAGTCCCAGGGGCTGGTGGTCAGCCGTCTAAAGCGTGTGCGCTTTGGTCCGGTGTTCATGACCTCCGACTTACCGATGGGGCGCTGGCGCGAAATGTCCCAGAGCGAAGTCGATATCCTCAGCGAAGAGGTTGGCCTCAAGTCAGTGGCGCTGCCAGGCATGAAAGCCAAGACCAAGGACAAGCTTGATCGCATGCAGCGCAAGGTGGCCAAGCCAATCGGACGTGGGGACCGTCGGCCTCGCGTGTTGCGCTCTTCCCATGAAGCTGATGTGGCTGGGGATGCAGGTCGCGGCCGGGGCGCTCGCGGTGATAAACCTGCACGCAAGCCGCGCGACAATGATGAGCGCAGTAAACCAAGCCGCGGTACACCCGTGGCGGAGCGGCCAAGTGCTGTGGGCCGAGATCGCAAACCCTCACCGGTGAAGCGCGGTGGTCCGGCAGCTACTGACGGTCAGCGTCCTGGTTTCGGGCGTGGTGATCGCTCCAAGCGGCCATGACGGCATAGCGTAAAGCGAAAAAAGAAGGGCGAAGCCATTAGGTCTCGCCCTTTTTTGTTTGTTTGACCCGCGGATAATTTCGCTACGCCGAGGCCACGCGCGTCAGATTGCGTCCGTCTTGTTTGGCTTGGTAAAGGGCTTGATCGGCGCGACGCAGCAGATCGTCCTGTGACTCGCCAGGCTGGTGGGTCGCACAACCAAGGCTGGCCGACAGCCGGACCTGTTTGTCTCCGACCAGCAAGCATAGGTTTTGAATGGCGGCTCTGATCCGTTCGGCCACAACGGCCGCAGCCTCCGGTCCGCTGTTGGACAATACGAGAACGAACTCCTCGCCACCAAAGCGGAACACCATGTCGACGTTGCGCAACTGCTCCTTGAGCAATAGCGCGGTGGCTTTCAGGGCGGCGTCTCCGGCCTGGTGTCCGTAGGTATCGTTGAGGCGCTTGAAATGATCCATATCCAACATGATCACCGACACGGCTTGGCTGTGGCGGCGGGACAGTTCGGTCTCTCGCGACAATGCGTGAACCATCGCCGCGCGGTTACCGGCGCCGGTCAACGGATCCTTGAGCGAGGCTTGAACGGCTTGTCGGTAAAGCAATGCGTTGCGCAATGGAAACAGCAGGCAGTCGAGGGCGTTTTCCAGTTGTTCCAAGACAGGGTCGGGTACGTACTGCGAGCTGAACAGGCACAGTTCGCCAAGGCAATCTCCGCTATGGGAAAGTGAATAGCTGACATCAAAGCCGTTGGCTTCGCCTATTTGAAGCTGGAAGTCGGTGCCGGAGTGGCTGTAGGAAAGGGCTCGCAGTGGAACCAGATTGCTGACTTCTTCAAAAAAGAAATCTAGCAGGCGGTCGAGCTCCAAGCTGGTTTGCAAACGCAGCGTCAGTAGCCTTAGCCGCTCGGAAAAGCCATGTTGGTCCGTCGACAATGTTTTGCTGAAACTGATGTCCAGCCGTCGAACGCGCGCGGTGCCGATATCGATTGTAGAAGGGGTCTGCTTATCTGCCAGCATGGGAGTGAACCTCAGAACGCTGCCTGCGTTGATAGAGGTTCTATAGCGAATATGATGCCAACTTAAAATATCTAATAAAAACAGTTGGTTAGGTAAATGATGGCGAATCCGGCGGCAACAGGTTGCCAGCGAAACGGCGGACTGATGCCAATTTGACATGCAGGCCGCCATAGCGGCGCCAGTAAACAGGCGCCGCTGCTGGATATTCTACTGGGCGTCAAATGCCCGCCCATTTACGTCCTGACTATCGGGGCCCATCAGATACAGGTAGGCAGGCATGATTTCCGCGGGCAATGGATTCACTTCGGGATTCTCCCCTGGATAGGCTTTTGCGCGCATGTCGGTACGGGTCGCACCTGGGTTGATGCTATTGCTGCGCACAGAGCTGGTACCCTCGAGCTCATCGGCCAGCACCTGCATCAAGCCTTCGGTGGCGAATTTAGAGACCGCATATCCGCCCCAATAGGCGCGTCCTTTCCTGCCAACGCTGCTGGAGGTGAAAATCACGGAAGCGTCATCAGCCAGTTTCAGCAGAGGCAATAGGGTGCTGGCTAGCATGAAGGTTGCGTTGACATTCACTTGCATGACGCGCATGAAATTGTCACCTGACAGCTGTTCGATCGGTGAGCGGGGGCCGACGATGCTGGCATTAAGGAGCAGGCCGTCCAACCGTCCGAACTCCCGTTCAACGGTGGCGGCAAGTTCGTCGTATTGGTGCGGTAAGGCCGTTTCCAGATTGAGCGGTATCACAGCGGGTTGAGGCCAGCCGGCTGCCTCAATGTCGTCATAAACACGGTTGAGGTTGTCCTCGTTCTTACCCAGCAAAAGGACGGTTGCTCCATGTGCTGCGTAGGCTTTCGCGGCGGCTTCGCCAATTCCGCGCCCTGCGCCGGTGACCATGATGATCCGATTCTTGAGCAGGTCGGGACGGGCGGAGTACTCGAACATCTGAAGCCTCATAAACAGAGCGGGGTAATTGCCCACTGAAGGTTGTCGGAAGAAAGTGATGGCTGAGAAGGGTCAGTCCAGCGTTCGCAGCTAGAGAAACTGACGGAGCTCGAGCGGATGATTCACCACCACGTCTGCGCCCCAGGTATCCGGATCGTCATCGGGGTGGATGTAGCCGTAACGCACGGCGGCCGTGCGGCTACCTGCTGCACGGCCGGACTCGATATCGCGAAGATCATCCCCAACGAACAGGACCGTTGCAGGGTCGAGGTCGAGTTGGCTACAGGCCAACAGCATAGGCTCAGGGTCGGGTTTACTCTGGCTGACATGATCGGGGCAGACCAGAACAGCGGAGCGAGAGGCCAGGCCCAATTGCTGCATGATCGGCTCGGCGAAACGCACCGGCTTGTTGGTGACCACACCCCAGATCAGATCTGCTTGCTCGATCTCGCTCAGTAGTTCTGCCATCCCTTCGTATAGCTTGCTCTCAACGGCACAGTGCCCTTGATAACGCTCCAGAAACTCCAGCCGGAGTATCTCAAACTCATCAGAAAGCGGGTCGACGTCAAAAGCGCTGAGTACCATCGCCCGGGCACCACCGGAAACGACGTCACGCACCTGTTGATCGGGAACACGATCTAGGCCGCGCGCCATGCGCATAGCCTGAGCCACGGCGATAAAGTCCGGAGCGGTATCGAGCAGCGTGCCGTCCATATCGAATAACACTGCGCGCAGACGCATCAGGCCTCCCGCAGTGTCTGGATCATGTAGTTCACATCCACGTCAGGTGAGAGCTTGTAGTGCTTCGTCAGGGGGTTGTATGTCAGGCCGATTATGTCCTTCACCAGAAGCCCGACTTCGCGGCTCCAGGCGCCCAGTTCGGATGGGCGGATGAACTTGCGATAATCATGTGTGCCACGCGGCAACAGTTGCAGCACGTATTCCGCGCCGACGATTGCGAACGCATAGGCCTTCGGATTACGGTTGATCGTTGAAAAAAACACCTGTCCACCAGGCTTTACCATCTTGTGGCACGCGCGAATGACCGAGGCGGGGTCAGGGACATGCTCGAGCATTTCAAGGCATGTCACTACATCGAACTGCTCTGGCATTTCTTCTGCCAAGGCCTCAGCAGTGATCTGCCGGTACTCGATCTCTAACTCTGACTCAAGCAAATGCAGACGGGCAACGGACAAGGGTGCCTCGCCCATGTCGATGCCCGTCACCGTAGCGCCGCGCTGAGCCATGGCTTCGCTGAGAATTCCGCCTCCGCAGCCAACGTCCAGGACCTTTTTGCCGGCTAGCGATACGTGCTCATCAATCCAGTTGACCCTGAGCGGATTGATCTCGTGCAGCGGTTTGAACTCACTTTCGCGGTCCCACCAGCGATGTGCGAGAGCTTCGAATTTGGCGATTTCGGCGTGATCGACGTTGCTCATTGTCTGTTCCATTTATAAGCCTGAGGGGGAAGCTTGAGCAGCAGAGGCCCATGTTGCCAGGTTCGGTCAGATGCGGGACATCTACTGAAACGCTTCGTGTAAGTCAGTTTGTCGCGGTGGTTAAAACTGAGGGTAGCCCCGTCTCAGTGTTTTGAGCTGATCTTCTCTCCCCATTCCTGGGCGGTGGCGATGAGCTGCTCCTCGTCCATGCGGGTGAGATGACGGTCGTCGAGCAGTTGCTTACCGGCAACCCAGACATGACGCACGCAGTCTCGGCCGCTGGAATAAATAAGTTGGGATACGGGATCATAAACGGGCTGCTGTGCTAGGCGCGATAAATCGAAGGCCACTAGATCCGCGAATTTCCCGATCTCGAGCGATCCGGTGTGATCGTCCAGCCCAAGAGCGCGTGCACCGTTGAGCGTGGCCATACGCAGCGCGCGATGGGCATTAAGAGCGGCCGCCGATCCCGAAACGGCCTTAGCAAGCAGTGCCGCGGTGCGGGTTTCTCCCAGCAGGTCGAGATCGTTGTTGCTGGCCGCTCCATCAGTGCCGATGCCCACATTCACGCCAGCTTCCCACAAACGCTCCACAGGACAAAAACCGCTGGCCAATTTCAGGTTGGACTCAGGGCAATGGATCACGCTGCAGTTATGTTCGACCAGCAGAGCAATGTCGTCGTCGTTTACCTGGGTCATGTGCACGGCTTGGAAGCGAGGCCCTAAAAGCTGTAGGCGCGCCAAGCGTGCAAGCGGGCGCTCACCATAGTGGTTCAGCGCTTCTTCCACCTCATGTGCAGTCTCATGGACATGCATATGTATGCCGATGTCCATTTCTGCGACCAATGTCCGGATGCTTTCCAGCTTATCGTCGCTGACCGAATAGGGAGCGTGGGGGCCAAAGGCGATACTTAGGCGTGGATGGTGTTTGAGGTCGTCGAACAGCCCAACACCTTTACGAAGCGCCTCGTCGGCGTTGCGGGCCCCAGGAATAGGAAAGTCCAGAACCGGAATCGTTATTTGCGCGCGAACCCCGTGTTTATGTACGAGTTGGCTGACGACCTCAGGAAAGAAGTACATATCAGAAAAACAGGTAATCCCGCTCTGCAGCTGTTCCGCGATAGCCAGCTCGGTGCCTGCTTTGATAAACGCCTCGTCGACCCACCTGCTTTCTGCCGGCCAGACATGCTCGTGCAGCCAGGTCATCAGTGGTAGATCATCAGCCAGACCGCGGAAAAGGGTCATAGCTGCGTGGCCGTGAGCATTTACAAGCCCTGGCGCAAGAAGCATTCCGGAAAGGTCACGCGTCTCGTTGGCCACGTGCTGTCCGGCGTGTTCTCGGGGTGCTATCAGCACGATGCGTCCGTCACGGATTCCCAACGCATGGTTCTTCAGCACAACACCAGCTGGCTCGACTGGGACGAGCCAGGTCGGAAATAGCAAGAGGTCGAGCGGCTCGGCAGAAGTGTGGGGCATATGGATCATCGGATACATAGAGACGAGGGGCTGAGTGTAAAGCCTGTCGACCCCGGTTTGAAGAAAGCCTGGGCAGACTTTGAAGCCTCTACATCTATATAGGAACACGATCGCCAGACCCAGCAGGTGAATAATCAACAAAGCTCAAAACAACGGTTGACGTGAGAATCTGAGTGCCTATAATGCGCACCTTCTCCGGCGCAGGCCTTTAGCGAAACCTCTTGTAAATCAAGGAGTTAGCAAAAATAAAGGGTTGCACGGGTGGCGAATTCGAGTAGAATGCGCCGGGCTGGCAGGGTGGTGGTTGAGTCCTGTTAGTGGCTTCGGTCAGGTTGATCGGAAGCGGTTGAAAGAGGTGGTTGACAGCGGTTTTAGACGCTGTATGATTCGCCTCCCGCTAACGAGAGACGCTAGGTTGATCGGAAGCGCAAGCGCTTGAGAAGAAAGAAAAAGTTCTTCAAAAACAGCTTGACGAGAAACAAGGCTGCTGTAGAATGCGCGGCCTCGGTTGAGACGAAAGACTTGATCGAAACGCTCTTTAACAACTGAATCAAGCAATTCGTGTGGGTGCTTGTGAGGTAAGACTGGTAGTCAGCAAGATTATCAGCATCACAAACACTCAACGAGAAATCATTGAGTGCTCTTCTTGAGGGTGACCTTTTGAAGAGATTGCGATTGCTGAGCCAAGTTTAGGGTTTTCTCAAAACCCATG
>NZ_JBITVX010000003.1:0-410922 GCF_044543345.1 Pseudomonas sp. NPDC077451
CCTAAGGGTGGATACGGCTTCCTGACCTTCCCCCGATGATCAGTCGGGAACTATCACCCCAACATAGCGTGGTAGTCGAGATACAAGGGTGGATGACGCTTTTCTCATCCACCGTGGCCCATCACCCATTTCTGCCGACCCGCAGTTGAGATGGCTGTAAGGCTGGGTCGAGCAACGCTTCGCTTCAGGCCGCCTTATCCTTCATTGTTGGTGGGCTGAAGCCCACCCTACGTCCTGGCGGTAGGCTCGAGATAGCTGCACTGCTGCGCAGGATGCGGTAAAAGCAGCGTGATAGACTCCGCGGCTTTATGCCAGCATCCACTCGACTTCAGGACTCCTTCCGATGTTCACGGCGACTCTGCTTGTTCATCCCTACGCTGACTGCCACGGATAGGCCTCCATGCGTCTGAAAAGCATCAAGCTTGCCGGCTTCAAGTCCTTCGTCGATCCCACCACGGTCAGCTTCCCCAGCAACATGGCGGCGGTGGTCGGCCCCAATGGTTGCGGAAAGTCCAACATCATCGATGCCGTGCGCTGGGTGATGGGTGAAAGCTCGGCGAAGAACCTGCGCGGCGAGTCGATGACCGATGTCATCTTCAACGGCTCGAACACCCGCAAGCCAGTGACCCAGGCCAGCATCGAACTGATCTTCGATAACTCGGACGGTACGTTGCTGGGCGAATACGCGGCGTTCACAGAAATCTCTATCCGCCGGCGGGTCACGCGTGACGCTCAGAACACTTATTTTCTCAACGGGGTGAAATGTCGTCGGCGCGACATCACCGACATCTTTCTGGGTACCGGTCTGGGGCCACGCAGCTATTCGATCATCGAGCAAGGCATGATCTCCAAGCTGATCGAGGCCAAGCCGGAAGACCTGCGTAACTTCATCGAAGAGGCGGCCGGCATCTCCAAATACAAGGAGCGCCGCCGCGAAACCGAAACTCGCATCCGCCGCACTCATGAAAACCTGGCTCGCCTGACCGATCTGCGGGAAGAGCTGGAACGTCAGCTGGAGCGCTTGCATCGTCAGGCGCAGTCGGCGGAAAAATATCAGGAGTACAAAGCCGAGGAGCGCCAGCTGAAGGCCCAGCTGTCGGCGTTGCGCTGGCAGGCTTTGAATGAACAGGTCGGCCAACGCGAGCAAGTGATCGGCGATCAGGAGGTCAGTTTCGAGGCGTTGATAGCCGAACAGCGCAACGCCGACGCCAGCATCGAGCGCTTGCGCGACGGCCACCATGACCTGTCGGAGCGCTTCAATCTGGTCCAGGGCCGCTTCTATTCCGTCGGCGGGGATATCGCCCGGGTCGAGCAGAGCATTCAGCATGGCCAACAGCGCTTGCGTCAGCTGCAAGACGATCTGCGCGAAGCCGAGCGAGCCCGGCTGGAAACTGAATCCCACCTGGGGCATGACCGCACCCTGCGTGCCACGCTTGGCGAAGAGTTGGCCATGCTTGAGCCGGAGCAGGAAATCGCAGGCGCGACGGCCGAAGAATCTGCCGCCCAGCTCGAAGAAGCCGAGGCGGCAATGCAGGTTTGGCAGGAACAGTGGGAGCGGTTCAACCAGCAGAGCGCCGAGCCGCGCCGGGCGGCGGAAGTCCAGCAGTCGCGCATCCAGCAACTGGAACAAAGCCTAGAGCGCTTGGCAGAACGTCAGCGGCGCCTTGAGGACGAGCGCGCCTCGCTCGCCAGCGATCCAGAGGACGCCGCGGTGGCCGAGATAAGTGAGCAGCTGGCCATTGACGAGCTGAGTCTGGAAGAGCTATCTGCGGCGCAAGAACAAACCGAGCAACAGCTTGAGCTGCTCCGCAAACAACTGCAGCAGGCGAGTCGCACCGAGCAGGAAGCGCTAGGCCAGTTGCAGCGTATGGGTGGCCGCATCGCTTCGCTTGAGGCCTTGCAGCAGGCTGCCATGGACCCGGGGAAAGGTGTTTCCGATTGGCTGCATGAGCGAGGGCTCGACCAGCGACCGCGTCTGGCCGAAGGGCTTCGCGTAGAGCCGGGTTGGGAGCTGGCGGTCGAGACCGTGCTGGGCGCAGATCTGCAAGCGGTGCTGCTGGACAGCTTTGACGAATTGGACCTGAACGGCTTCGAGCAGGGCGATCTGCGTCTGGTCAGCGCCACGCAGCGTGCCGGCGTGATCAGCGGAAGTCTGTTGGATAAAGTCGAGTCCGCCATGGACCTCTCGCCTTGGCTCGGCCGGGTGCGCACTGTGGACGACCTCGATCAAGCGTTGGCTGCACGTGGCTCACTCGGTGATGGCGACAGTCTGATCAGTCGTGATGGCTATTGGGTTGGTCGACATTTTCTAAGAATTAGACGGGCTGGAGAGGCCGAGTCCGGAGTGCTGGCGCGCAGCCAGGAACTGGCGCGTTTGCAGGCCGAACGTGATGAGTGCGAGGCGAACCTTGAGCAGTTGACGGAGCAACTCGGCCAGCTGCGCGAGGCACAACGCGAACAGGAGGAGCGCCGGGAGCAGCAGCGCCGTCAGCATCAGGATCTGTCTCGTCAGCAAGGCGAATTGAACGCTCGCCTGTCGGCCAGCCAGGCCAGGCTGGAACAGTTGAGCTTGCGTTGCCGCCGGCTGGACGAAGAGCTTGTCGTGCTTTCCGAGCAGCGCGTGTTGGAAACCGAGCAACTGGGCGAGTCGCGCCTGCATCTGCAAGATGCGCTCGACGCAATGGCCGCCGATACCGATCAGCGCGAGTCGCTGTTGGCAAGCCGTGACGGCATTCGCGAGCAGTTGGACCGGGTTCGCCAGGAAGCGCGGCAGCACAAGGATCACGCACATCAACTGGCTGTCCGAATCGGTTCGCTAAGAGCCCAGCATGATTCGATCCGCCAAGCGCTTGAGCGTCTTGAGCAGCAATTCGAGCGCGCCGTCGAGCGTCGTGAACAACTGAGTCTTAATCTGGAGGAGGGCGAGGCGCCACTCGAAGAGCTGCGCATGAAACTCGAGGAGCTGCTGGAGCGGCGCATGGGCGTTGAAGACGAGCTCAGGCTGGCACGCTTGGCCCTCGAAGACGCTGATCGCGAATTGCGAGATGCCGAGAAGCGCCGGACCCAGGCCGAGCAGCAGGCGCAGTTGCTGCGTGGCCAGCTGGAGCAGCAGCGGATGGACTGGCAGGCCCTTAGCGTTCGGCGTAAGACGGTGCAGGACCAGTTGCATGAGGAGGGCTTCGATCTGCATGGCGTACTGGCGACGCTGCCCGTCGAGGCCGGCGAGGCCGAGTGGGAAGTCGAACTCGAGCGTCTGGGTGCCCGCATCCAGCGCCTCGGGCCGATCAACCTCGCGGCGATCGATGAATATCAGCAGCAATCGGAACGTAAACGCTACCTCGACGCACAGAACGCCGACCTTGCCGAGGCGCTGGATACGCTGGAAAACGTCATTCGCAAGATCGACAAGGAAACGCGAAATCGCTTCAAGGAAACGTTTGATCAGATCAACAGTGGTCTACAGGCGCTTTTCCCAAAGGTTTTCGGTGGCGGCAACGCTTATCTGGAACTTACCGGGGAAGATTTACTCGATACCGGGGTGGCGATCATGGCGCGACCACCCGGGAAGAAGAACAGCACCATCCACCTGTTGTCAGGCGGTGAGAAGGCACTGACCGCGCTGGCATTGGTGTTTGCGATTTTTCAGCTCAACCCGGCACCGTTCTGCATGCTGGACGAAGTGGATGCGCCTTTGGATGACGCTAACGTCGGGCGCTATGCGCGTCTGGTCAAGGAGATGTCGGAAAAGGTGCAGTTCATTTACATCACGCACAACAAGATCGCGATGGAAATGGCCGACCAGCTGATGGGAGTCACCATGCACGAGCCGGGTTGTTCAAGGCTGGTCGCGGTTGATGTGGAGCAGGCGGTGGCGCTCGTGGAAGCTTGAGAGGCGCTCGCTTTGAAGCGCAGTGGAAGGTGTTCGTCGACCAATAAAAGAGCCGCGCCGGGCGGTGCAAATCTACCGTTCGTCGTGATAGTTTAGAGCGCAATTTTTACGATGCGCAGATGAGCCTGTTCAGCGGCTGTGAATCTGCGTCTTTATCATCGATTTCAGGGGTTCAAGCATTAATGGATATCGGTCTGCGCGAGTGGCTGATCGTCATCGGCATCATTGTCATCGCCGGCATTCTTTTTGACGGCTGGCGGCGGATGCGTGGTAGCAAGGGTAAGTTGAAATTCAAGCTGGACAGCAATATCACGAGCAATCTTCCCGATGAAGACGAGTCGAACGAATTGTTGGGCCCGCCGCGTGTCGTGAGTCGAAACAACGAGCCCTCACTGGACGAAACGGATCTTCCGCCGATGAGCGCACGTGAGACCGGTAAGCGTCGCACCGCAGAACCACGCCAAGGCGACCTGCATTTTTCCAGCGATGATGCTCCGGTCCCTACGCTGCTTGACCCGGTAGCGGATGATGAAAACAAACTCAGCGAGCCCAATGAGGACCTGCCTCCGGTAGAGGAAGTGCTGGTCATCAATGTGATATCCCGCGATTCGCATGGCTTCCGTGGTCCCGCTCTGCTGCAGAACATTCTCGAAAGCGGTTTGCGCTTTGGCGAGATGGACATCTTCCATCGCCACGAGAGCATGGCGGGTAACGGTGAAGTGCTGTTCTCCATGGCTAATGCGGTCAAGCCTGGAACCTTCGATCTGGACGACATTGATCATTTCACTACGCCAGCCGTGAGCTTCTTCCTCGGCCTGCCCGGTCCGCGCCATCCGAAACAGGCGTTCGATGTCATGGTCGCCGCTGCTCGGAAGTTGTCGCAGGAGCTGAACGGCGAACTCAAGGATGATCAGCGCAGCGTGCTGACGGCGCAGACCATCGAACACTATCGCCAGCGCATAGTCGATTACGAACGCAGGCAGATGACGGCTAAGCGTTGATCCAGAAAACCGCTCCCAGGAGCGGTTTTTTTAGGGTATTGATCCGTCTGGTCCCATCGAGCCTCGTAGGGTGGGCTTCAGCCCACCGAAGCCTTTTAGGTTAGCTCTGATGGTGGCCGAAGCCATCCCGGCCAACGATGACTCTGATTTCGCCTCTAAGTAGTCTTCGAAGACAAACTGATCTGCAGATAGCGGTCACGCCTCCGACCCCCTCCCGCCCGGTGCTCCATGCCATCACGCAAACAGGCTAAAATCCTGCGCAGAACATCAACTTAAGGTCGACCGGCGCGCTGCTTCTCGTCGGTCCAGCCTGCAGCTATGGCCTCACATACCATGACGTCCGCCCAGACCGCCGCACAACGCATTGCCGAACTTCGCAGCGAAATCGACGCCCACAACTACCGGTATTACGTGCTCGACGAGCCCAGCGTTCCTGACGCTGAATATGACCGCCTGTTCAATGAACTCAAAGCACTCGAAGCCGAGCATCCTGAGCTGGTCAGCCCGGACTCGCCTACCCAGCGCGTCGGCGGCGCGGCGTTGGCGGCCTTCGGCCAGGTCCGCCATGAGATGCCAATGCTCAGCCTGGGTAATGCATTCGAAGAACAGGACCTGATCGACTTCGATCGTCGAGCCCATGAAGGCCTGGACCTACCTTCAGGCGACCTGTTCGGCGGTGGCGTCGAGCTGGAATACAGCTGTGA
Organism: Pseudomonas sp. NPDC077451; assembly: GCF_044543345.1. Classification (NCBI taxonomy): domain Bacteria; kingdom Pseudomonadati; phylum Pseudomonadota; class Gammaproteobacteria; order Pseudomonadales; family Pseudomonadaceae; genus Pseudomonas; species Pseudomonas sp. NPDC077451. The sequence continues at coordinate 5,595 of NZ_JBITVX010000003.1, forward strand.
GCCCAAGCTCGACGGTCTGGCCGTAAGCCTGCTTTACGAAAACGGCAAGCTGGTGCGAGGTGCGACTCGCGGGGATGGCAGCACCGGGGAGGACATCAGCGCAAACGTACGCACAGTGCGCAATATTCCGCTGAAGCTCCATGGCGACGGCTGGCCCGCGGTGTTGGAAGTGCGTGGCGAGATCTACATGCCCAAGGCAGGCTTTGAGGCGTTGAACGCACGTCAGCTGGAGGCGGGAAACAAGCCGTTTGCCAACCCGCGAAACGCCGCTGCGGGCAGCCTGCGCCAGCTGGATTCGAAGATAACCGCCAACCGCCCTCTGGAGCTCTGTGCCTATGGCGTAGGCCGCAGCGACGGTGATTTGCCTGGTACCCATATCGGCATCCTCGAGGCGCTCAAGGGCTGGGGCTTGCCGATCAGCCGAGAGCTCAAGCTGGCCAAAGGCGTGCAACAGTGCCGCGATTACTACCAGGCCATTGGGGCGAAGCGCGACGCGCTGCCTTATGAAATCGACGGCGTGGTGTTCAAGGTCAACTCGACGGCTCAGCAACGCGAGCTGGGCTTTCGTGCTCGCGAGCCACGTTGGGCGATCGCGCACAAATTCCCAGCACGAGAAGAAGTGACCGAACTGCTCGATGTGGAGTTTCAGGTCGGCCGCACCGGCGCCATCACCCCGGTTGCACGGCTGCAGCCGGTACAGGTCGCCGGCGTGACGGTATCCAATGCCACACTGCACAACATGGATGAGGTCGCCCGGCTGGGCGTCATGATCGGCGATACGGTGATCGTGCGTCGCGCCGGTGATGTCATTCCGCAGATCCTTGGGGTCATTCCGGAGCGCCGGCCCGACAGTGCGCGTGCCGTGCATGTGCCAGAGCATTGCCCAGTTTGCGGCTCGGCCGTCGAACGCACCCAGCTGATCAAGCGTAGCAAGGGGCGGGAATCGGTAAGTGAAGGTTCGATCTATCGTTGCGTTGGCCGCCTGGCCTGTCAGGCTCAGCTCAAGCAGGCAATCATCCATTTCGTCTCCCGCCGGGCCATGGACATTGATGGCCTGGGTGACAAGATTGTCGAGCAGTTAGTCGATGCAGGGCTGGTCAGCTCGCCGGCTGATCTCTATTGCCTGAGCTTCGACCAAGTTTTGGCATTGGAGGGCTTCGCCGAGGTTTCGAGCCGCAATCTGCTCAAGGCGATCGACGCCAGCCGCACGCCGTCCCTGGCGCGCTTCGTCTTTGCCCTGGGTATCCCGGATGTTGGCGAAGGCACTGCAAAATTGCTGGCGCGTGCCTTGGGGTCGCTGGATCGCATCAGTCGAGCATTGCCCGATGTGCTGGTCTATCTGCCGGATATCGGCCTGGAAGTCGCACATGAAATTCACAGCTTCTTCAACGATGATCATAACCAGTCCGTCATTGCGCAGTTGCGCACGCGCGGTGTGCAGTTGCAGGAGGAGGGCGACGTGCATCCTGAGTTCGCCGCCTGTGCGACGCTCGCTGGATTGCTCGACAAGCTGAATATCCCCTTTATTGCCGCCACCGGCGCCCAACGTCTCGCCGATCGTTTCGGCAGTCTGCAAAACATTATCGAAGCCGATTGGCTGGACCTGCGTCAGGTTGAACGGCTCAACGAAAAGGCGGCCCGCGCACTGCGCGACTATTTCGACGACCCGGCAAATGCTGTGCGCGCTCGTGCCATCGAAGCCCAGCTGAAGGAATTCGGCATGCATTGGCAGAGCGAAAGAAAGGCCGCGGAGGGCTTGCCGCTGGCCGGCCAGACTTGGGTGCTGACGGGCACGCTGGAAACCATGAGCCGGGACGACGCCAAGGCAAGGCTGGAAGCCTTGGGCGCAAAAGTTTCCGGCTCAGTCTCGGCGAAGACAAGTGTCGTGGTGGCTGGGCCGGGCGCCGGGTCTAAGTTGGCAAAAGCCAACGAACTGGGTCTTGAAGTGGATGACGAAGCGTCGTTTCTAAAGCGCCTTGCCAGCCTCGAAAGCTAGTCTTCAATCGGTGCGCGGCTGGGGCCTGCATGGCAGGTCCCGCTACGTGGACATGGACGCGAAGGTCACGCTGGTTTGCCAACGAGGCGCCATTTGCTGACTGATTTACCTGCCCGGCGAAGCGGGCAAAACAGCGCTGACGAGGCCGTGCGCTTACTGGCCGCGGTATTCGCAGCCACTGGTGCAGGTTTCATGGATGCGTATCCGCGAGAGCTCCGGTAATAACGGCTTCAGCTCGTTCCAGATCCATATCGCGAGATTTTCGCTGGTCGGGTTGTCGAGGCCCGGCAGATCGTTCAGATAGTGGTGGTCGAGCCGTTCGTAGATCGGGTTGAAAATCTGCTTGATCTCGCTGAAATCGCGGATCCAGCCTGTCTGGGCATTCACCTCGCCCTCAAGATAAATCGCGACTCGGAACGAGTGCCCGTGCAAACGGCCACACTTGTGCCCCTCGGGTACGTGGGGCAAGCGGTGGGCGGACTCGAAGGTGAACTCTTTGAATATTTCCACTGGTGCATCCGGATAAGGGCGAAAGGCGGCATTCTACTGCTTTGTACTCTCCTGTCGTTGCTGGACAGCAGCCTGCCAGGTGCTACTTCACCACTGCTTGCGCGGCGCTTTTGACACTCCCTTGAGCTTGGGGCACAGTGCCCGGCTTTTTATCGGCGTTCGCCGCTTTCGGGGAGTTGAAATGAATGCAGTGGTAGCGGCAGTCGGCATCATGCTGATTCTTAGCCTGTGCAGGGTCCATGTGGTGGTGGCGCTGATTGCGGGCGCTCTTGCTGGCGGCGTTTTGGGTGGATTGGGGCTGGAAGGGACCCTCGCCGCGTTCAACAAGGGACTGGGTGGCGGCGCGACGGTAGCGCTTTCCTACGCTTTGCTGGGTGCGTTCGCTGTTGCGATCGGCAAGAGCGGGTTGGCCCATGCGCTGGCTGATCGCGCGCTGGCCATGGTAGGCAAACGCGAATCGGAGTCGGCTGGAGCCGTGAAGTGGTTGATGATCGGTCTGCTGCTGGCGGTCGCTGTGTCGTCGCAGAATATCCTGCCGATCCATATCGCCTTCATCCCGCTGCTGGTGCCGCCGTTGCTCTACGTGCTGAGCAAACTGCAGATCGACAGACGTCTGATTGCTTGCGTACTGGCGTTCGGTCTGGTCACACCCTACATGTTCCTGCCGGTGGGCTTCGGCAGCATCTTTCTGCATGAGATTCTGCTGGCGAACGTAGCCAAGAGCGGTGCTGACATCGCCGGAATCAACGTCAGCCAGGCCATGCTGATTCCAGCTATCGGCATGCTGACCGGGCTGCTGATCGCCATGTTCAGCTATCGCAAGTCGCGAACGTACGACCTGACCAAAGTCGACCAGTCGAAGGCAATTAGTGTCAGCTACAGCCCGCTGACCTTGTTGGTTGCAGGGCTAGCGGTCGCAGCCTCTTTTGTTGTTCAGCTGTGGTTGGACTCGATGATCATCGGTGCGCTGGTCGGGTTCGTGACGTTTTCCGTATCTGGCGTGGTGCGCTGGAAGGAGGCCGATGACCTGTTTACCGAGGGCATGAAGATGATGGCCATGATTGGCTTCATCATGATTGCCGCAGCGGGATTTGCCGAAGTGATGCGCGAGACCGGCGAGGTAAAAACCCTTGTCGATGCGTCTGCAGCCTGGATTGGTAACAGTAAGGCCGTCGGCGCGCTGCTGATGCTACTGGTGGGGTTGCTGGTCACCATCGGCATCGGTTCCTCTTTCTCGACAGTACCGATCATCGCAGCGATCTTCGTTCCGCTCGGGTTGGAGCTCGGCTTCAGTCCGCTGGCGATCGTCAGTCTTGTGGGCACGGCTGGAGCGCTCGGAGATGCCGGCTCGCCAGCATCAGACTCGACCCTTGGCCCAACCGCCGGGTTGAATGCTGATGGCCAGCACAACCATATCTGGGACACCGTGGTGCCAACCTTCCTGCACTACAATCTACCGCTACTTGCATTCGGCTGGATGGCCGCGATGACGCTCTAACGCTTCCCGGGTGACGCACGCGTCGTTGTTGCAACGGCGCGTTCACTCCATCTCTATCAGCACTCCTGACGACAATCGCTGACTAACGGATACAACCGCAGCGATAGGATGCATTCGTGAAATCAACCCTTGAGCAGAAAGTCTTTCTTGCTCTGTTGCTCGTCGTAAGCATTGCCTTCGGCTGGATACTTTATCCGTTCTACGGGGCGGTGTTTTGGGCCGTCATTCTGGCAATTATCTTTTCGCCGCTGCAACGCCGATTGCAACGCCATATGGGGTACCGGCGAAACCTGACAGCGATCATTACTTTATTGGTTTGCCTGATCGTTGCGGTGCTCCCAGTGATTCTGATTACCGGTCTTCTGGTCCAGGAAGGTTCGTCGCTCTACCAACAGATGGAAAGTGGTGAGCTTGACGTCGGCCAGTTCGTGGGTGGGATGAAGAACCTGCTGCCGGACTCGCTGCAGCAGCAGCTGCAACGCTTCGGTTTTGGCAATCTGGATCAGATGCGTGAACGCCTTGCCAGTGGCGCGTTGCAGGGCAGCCAGTACCTTGCGACCAAGGCGTTCAGTTTCGGACAGGGCACCTTTCAGTTCCTCGTCAGCTTTTTTGTGATGCTGTATTTGCTGTTCTTCTTCATCCGGGACGGGCGCGAGCTGGTTGTGAAAATCCGCCGCGCGCTGCCGCTAAGCGATAACCAGAAACGCAGGCTGTTCAGCAAGTTCACCCGGGTGGTTCGCGCCACTGTCAAAGGCAACATCGTGGTGGCAGCTACTCAGGGATTTCTCGGCGGGGTGATCTTTGCGATTCTTGGGATACCGGCATCGTTGCTCTGGGGCGTGCTGATGGCGTTTCTATCCTTGCTGCCCGCAATCGGTGCCGGCCTGATATGGACGCCGGTTGCGATCTACTTTCTGGTACAGGGCATGGTCATCCAGGCCGTGATACTGACGCTCTACGGCATTCTGGTGATTGGCTTGGTAGACAATTTCCTCAGGCCGGTCCTGGTGGGTAAGGACACCAAGATGCCTGATTATCTGGTGCTGATCTCGACGTTGGGCGGTCTCGCCCTGTTTGGCCTAAATGGCTTCGTCATAGGGCCGCTGATTGCTGCCTTGTTCATGTCGTCGTGGGCCTTGTTCATCACCCCTGACGCTAAACCTACACCCGAGTAGGCGTCCGGGCGGAGCCGGACGCCGCTCTTGGGCTAGAGAATACGCCCGCCATCGTCACGCGTGATGATCACCGTCGCCGAACGCGGCCTGCGGCCAGGGCCGTCGGGCCAGGTGCTGGTGTATTCCGTTGGCGTTGATCCTTCCCCCGGGTGCTGAATGTTCACAAACAGCGTGCGGAAGTCCGGAGTAGCGGTGATACCGGTCACTTCGGCTCCCTTGGGGCCGACCAGGAAGCGCTTGGTTTCGCCGCTCTTCGGGTCCGAAATCAGCATCTGGTTGTTGCCGAAGGGGCCGCTTCTGAGCTGACTTCCGCTCATGTCGGTCTGGATCCAGAGTCGTCCTTCCTCGTCGAACCAAAGCCCGTCCGGGCTCGCCATGATGTTTTCGTCAGTCAGTGGCCGACCGCGCGGATCTCGGCTGTCACTCTGTGGCCCGGCGAGCAAGTACAGATCCCACTGGAACTGCGTGCCAATCTGATTCTTGCCAAGCTCACGCCAACGGATGATGTGCCCGGTGGGGTTCGGCGCGCGAGGGTTGGCTGCGTCGGCTTCCTCCCGCGAGCTGTTGTTGGTGAGCGTGAAATACACCTCACCGGTGTCGGGATGAACGGCGCCCCACTCAGGGCGGTCCATTTTGGTCGCGCCAACGATGTCTGCTGCCAGACGGGTATTGATCAGTACTTCGCCCTGATCGGCAAAGCTGACGTTTGCTGCAGCGCAAGCCTGCTGGAAGGCCGCGTCTTCGATATCCAACGCTAGCCAGTCGCCGCTGCCGTCCGGGTTGAAGCGCGCGACATATAGAGTGCCATCGTCAAGTAGCCGGCCGTCGCTGCGCTGCGGGCGGTACTTGTCGCGACTGATGTACTTGTAGATGTATTCGTTCTGCGAATCGTCGCCGGAGTAGCAGACGAGCGGCCAGCCCGGTTTGGTAGGTGCAAACACCAAGCCTTCGTGGCCAAAGCGGCCCAGCGCAGTGTGCTTGATCGGAGTGGAATCCGGGTCGAAGGGGTCGATTTCGACAATCCAGCCAAACGTATTGGGTTCGTTACGATAGTCGGCTCGCGGATCTGCGGCTGTCGTGGTCGCATCGAAACGCTCGAATTCGTCGCCGCGGACGGTCTCCCAGCCGTAACGCCCGCTCGAACGAAGGCCGTAGCGCTCCAGGTGGCGAGGCAATTCAGCGTCTCGCGTTGCGAAATAGCCTGCCCAGTTTTCTTCGCACGTCAGGTAGGTACCCCATGGCGTGTAGCCATTCGCGCAGTTGTTCAGCGTGCCGCGGGTCGACGTACCGCTCGGGCTGTAGCGGGTTTGCATCAGCTCATGGCCACGAGCCGGGCCTTCGATATGCATCGGTGTCGCGCCGGTTATGCGGCGGTTGCGCGCGGATGGCAGTACCGACCAGTCTCCCTGAGGGCCACGGCGTACCTCGACGACCGAAACACCGTGCGCGTTGATCTCCTTGCGCACTTCATCGGCATCCACGCGTTTGCCATTGACCACCGTTGGGCCGTTGGGATGCAGCAGCGGGGCATCAATGTACTCGTGATTCAGTACGAGCAGGCCGTGATCACTTTTACGGCCCTTGAAGCGCGCGTCCATCGGGAAGAAATGCATGCCGTCGTGATGCATGCCGGTCTGTTGAGCCTGGTCTTCCGCGCTGTTGCTGGCGTCTTCCAGAAAGGCGGGGTAGCTACCGCAGATTGGCGTGCCCCACGGAATGAACGTCTTCGCGGAAAAACCGGCTGGGACGGTGATGGTGTCAGCGCGGGTTACCGGCACTGCACCAAAGGGGAGGCGATTACGAAGCTGGAAGGGCTGACCACTGCCGATCTTGGCCGGCTCGGCTGCTCCTGCTATCGAAGGCAAGCCGCCCAGAAAGGCAAGCGCACCGAACGCTGCTCCGCTCGCCACGACCTTGCGACGGCCTTGGTTAATGACATCTTGGATGTGAGGGTTGGCGGAATGGTTACTCGGCAGTTCATCGCCGTTGCCGAACAGTATGTTTTGACTATCGTCAGTCACGGTGCAGCTCCATAGGTAATCGACGGAACTGTGACGTTATGTGCTGCTTGCGACAGCTTTATGACACAGGTTTCGCGGTCGACGAGCGGTACGTGTCTCATGTCTGCGGTACCATCGCAGCCTGTTTCGGAACGGCCGCTCAAATGAACACTAGCGCTCCGCTTGCCTTGTATCGGCAAGCCATCGCCCGTGAGGGCTACGTCAGTGATGCAGCTCAGCTGCGCACCGTGGAACAGCTGCAGCATTGCTATGAGACGCTGCATGGCAACGTGGCCGGTGAATTGCGCTGCGGTGTGTATTTGTGGGGCCCGGTCGGGCGCGGCAAGACATGGCTGATGGACATGTTCCATCGCAGTCTCAAGGTGCCGGCGAGGCGTCAGCATTTTCACCACTTCATGCGCTGGGTACACATTCGTCTGTTTCAGCTCAACGGCACGTCAGATCCGCTACAGGCGTTGGCGACGGAGCTGAGCGAAGACGTGCGGGTGCTGTGTTTCGACGAGCTGTTCGTAGCGGATATCGGCGATGCGATCATCCTGGGCCGGCTGTTTCAGGTGATGTTCGAGCAGGGCGTGGTGATCGTTGCGACGTCCAACCAGCCACCTCATCAGCTCTATGCTGATGGTTTCAACCGCGAGCGCTTCCTGCCTGCCATCGATGCGATCGAGCGCCACATGCGGGTAATAAACGTGGACGGTGGTGCTGATCATCGCTTGCGTCCAGGTGTGGGCGAGCAGCGTTATTGGGTCCGTGATCCCCGCGAAGACGGGGTGCTACGTTCGGTCTTCGACAGGTTGAACGGCGGGGCGATTGCTACGACCGAGCCGGTTCTCATCGGACGCCGGCCGCTTCAAGTTGTGTGTAGTAGCGACTCCGTCCTCTGGTGTCGCTTTGCAGACCTGTGCGCACAGCCATTCTCGGCGCTGGATTTCATCGAGCTATGCGATCGCTACCAGGCGATCCTGATTGGCGACGTGCCGCGGTTGGGCAGCGAACAGCGCGAAGGGCGCATCGCTCGTGGAACCGAGGATGGTGCGGTGCGGGTGGAGGCGGGGGATCGTGAGCTACCCAAGTTGGCTGCTCACGATGATAGTGTCCGGCGATTCATCGCTCTGGTGGATGAATGCTATGACCGGGGGGTGCCGCTGTATCTCGAAGCCCAGGTCGCCATGGACGAACTTTACACCGAGGGCTATCTGTCCTTTGCCTTTCGCCGCGCGCTGAGCCGATTGCGCGAGATGCAGTTGCAGCGTTTCGGTAGGGCCGATTAAGTCTCAGTCGCGGTAGAACACCTGCACGAGGTGATAGCCGAACTGGCTTTTGATTGGACCATGCACTTCACGCAGCGGCTTTTTGAAAATCACCTGATCGATGCTGCGCACCATCTGCCCCGGTCGAACTTCGCCTAGATCACCGCCTTTCTTGCCCGACGGGCAAGTCGAAAACTTCCTCGCTAACACATCGAAGGCTTCGCCGTTGGCGATGCGATTTTTCAGCTGCGCAGCTTCAGCTTCGGTGTTGACCAGGATGTGACGGGCCATGGCTTTCGGCATTGTGGATCTCCTCGGATGCGGCGGCGATTGTAGTCATCCAGCCCGGGAAACCGAAGCGGGAATCGGATGGGATCGACCTTTGATCTGCAAACAAACCCGACGAACGGTGTTTATGGTTGCTGTATGTTAGCGCTACCATTCGGTCCACAAACATAATGTGGCACAACGATGCCGCCGGAGACCGACAGTGGATTACCACTCCCACAGCGAATTTCCCGCAAATCGCCGCGCATTGGTGGTCATGGGTGTCAGTGGTTCGGGCAAGACCGAAACCAGCCATGCCGTGGCCGATGCCTTGGGCTTTCGACACATCGAAGCCGATCATTTCCATCCCGAAGAAAATGTTGCGCGCATGCGTGCCGGCACGCCTTTGTCGGATGCCGACCGGGTCGAGTGGCTGCAAAGGCTCGTTATCGAAATGCAGCGTGCCATCGAGGACGACGTTGGCTTCGTTCTCGCCTGTTCTGCCCTGAAGCGCCGTTACCGCGACCTGTTGCGCGACGCCGTGCCTGGCTTGTGCTTCGCGCACCTGTCCATCGACTACGAGACGGCGATCCAGCGCGTCGGTGGGCGCGCCGGGCATTTCATGCCGATTTCGCTGGTGGACAGCCAGTTCGCGACGCTCGAGTCGCCGGCAGGCGAGCCCCACGTGCTTGTTGTCGATGCCAGCCAGCCGCGAGAGCAGGTCCTGAACGAGATCACCCGCTGGATGAATCAGGACGGCGGTTTGGCTATCAATGCCAACGAAGACCTTTCCGCGGCTCCGCTTGATAGCGCTAACAAGCGCAGCGGCGAGCACGGCGGTCAGCGCAGTAGCGAGCCTTCCAACATGGTGAATAGTCTGGACGTCGAGCCCAAGGGCGCCGAGCTGACTACCCACGCCATTTATGGCGGCAAATTTGCTCAGGGCTTCGATCGAATTACGGATTGGCTGATGGCAGCGCTGCTGGCCTTCATGGTCATCGTGGTGTTCAGCAGTGTGGTCTTGCGCTATGCCTTCGGTACTGGTTGGACGGGCGCAGAAGAGCTGTCGAGGCTGGCCTTCGTTTGGCTGGTGTTCGTCGGTGTGGCTTCGAGCATGCGCCGAGGCGAGCTGATGGCCTTCAGCATGATTCGTGACCGGTTTCCGCATCTGCTCCGCCGGCTGGTGGACTCGGTCAGCTGGATCATGGTCGCAGTGGCCAGTGCGTTGGCCGCAATGGGCGGATGGAATCAGATGCAGTTCGGCTGGACCATCAACAGCCCGGTGGTGGGGTATCCGCTGGCCGTGGCCATGGTTCCGGTCGCGGCCAGCATGGTCGCACTCGCTGTCCTTGCGCTGATCCAGCTGGTGAATGTCTGGCGTCGACAGCCGCCGTTACCCATCGCCGAAGCCAACGTAACGGCCGATTGATCCCCGATAACAACAAGGGCATGCGCCCACCCGAGGTCCGTACATGACTGTCGTCGTCTTCTTATCGTCATTGTTTGGCTTCATGGCCTTCGGTATGCCGATTGCCTTCGCGCTGATTCTTACCGGCGCGGTGCTGATGTGGTACCTGGATTTCTGGGATGTGCAGCTGCTGGCGCAGAACCTTCAGGCCGGTGCCGACAGCTTTCCGCTGTTGGCTGTGCCGTTCTTCATTCTGGCTGGCGAGTTGATGAATGCGGGCGGCATCTCGCGCCGGATCATCAACATGGCGCAGGCCTACTTCGGCCATAAGCGCGGGGGCCTTGGCTATGTGGCGATTGCGGCGTCGGTCCTGCTGGCAAGCATGTCCGGCTCAGCCCTTGCCGATACCGCCGCGCTGGCGACACTGTTGCTCCCAATGATGCGTGAGCGCGGTTACCCGCTGAGCTCGTCTTCGGGCTTGGTGGCCGCCGGCGGCATCATCGCGCCGATCATTCCGCCGTCGATGCCGTTCGTGATCTACGGCGTTGTCACCAACACCTCCATCAGTCAGCTGTTCCTTGCCGGTATGGTGCCGGGCCTGATCATGGGCGTAGGACTGGTGGTGGCCTGGACGATGATCGCCCGCCGGATCGATGAACCCCCACAGGAAAAAGCCAGCGGAGCTGAACGCCGCAAGGCGCTGGTCGATGGCGCGGCTGCGCTGATGCTGCCGGTGATCATCGTGGGTGGCTTGCGTTTCGGTCTGTTCACGCCGACCGAGGCCGCCGTGGTGGCGGCGGTCTATGCATTGCTGGTGTCAACGCTGCTGTACCGCGAACTGAGCTGGAACGGTGTGGTCGAGGTGTTGACCCGCGCCAGCCGCACCACGGCGTCGGTCATGTTCCTTTGCGCTGCTGCGATCGTCTCCGCCTACATGATTACGCTAGCTCAGCTGCCGGACGAGATCGCTTCGATGCTCGGCCCGCTGGCGGAAGATCCCAAGCTGCTGATGGTCGCCATTATGGTGTTGATGATCGCTATCGGCATGGTGCTCGACCTGACCCCGACCATCCTGATTCTCGGGCCGGTGTTGGCGCCGATTGCAGTGAAGGCCGGAATCAACCCGGTGTACTTCGGCGTAATGTTCGTGCTGATCGGCTCGATCGGGCTGATCACGCCACCCGTTGGCACGGTACTCAACGTTGTCGGCGGAATAGGGCGGCTGCGCATGGAAACGCTGGTGCGCGGTGTCATCCCGTTCTTCCTCATCTATCTGGCCATCGTGGTCCTGTTGATTGCAGTGCCGTCGATTATCACCGTGCCGTTGGAATGGCTACGGTGACCGAGGCTTGAGCTTCACCCTTCATCCACAACAACAAAAGGTAAGTGAACATGAAACGATTTCTCATCGCGGCCCTGGCCGCCACTACGCTTAGCAGCGCTATCACCGCAGTGACCGCTCAGGCAGCCGACGATATCCGGCCACGGATGATTCGCTTCGGCTACGGGCTCAACGAAGACAGCAATCAGGGGCGCGCCGCGAAGCTGCTGGCCGAGGAGATCGCCAAGGCGTCCGATGGCAAGCTCAAGGTTCGTACTTTCGGTTCTGCCAGCCTGGGTTCTGATGATCAGATGCAGAACGCATTGATGGGCGGCGCTCAGGAAATGATGGTTGGTTCGACGGCTACTCTGGTCGGTGTTGCCGAAGAAATGGCGGTCTGGGACACGCCGTTCCTGTTCGAGAGCGAGAAGCAGGCCGATCACGTGCTGGATGGCCCGGTCGGTCAGAAGGTCATGGATGCGCTGGAAGAAAAGGGCCTCGTTGGCTTGGCGTATTGGGAAAACGGCTTCCGTAACCTGACCAACAACGTGCGTCCTGTCGAGAAGCTGGAAGACTTCGACGGCATCAAGTTGCGCGTGATGCCAAACCCTGTGTTCATCGATACCTTCAAGCTGATGGGCGCCAACGCTGTCCCGCTGCCGTTCTCCGAGCTGTTCACGGCACTGGAAACCAAGGCAGTCGACGGCCAGGAAAACCCCTATAACACCATCCTCTCGTCCAAGTTCTACGAGGTACAGAAGTACCTGAGCGTGACCAACCACGTGTACAGCCCCTGGATCGTCACGGCATCCAAGCGCTGGTGGGATGGCCTGTCGAAAACCGAACAGGACATCATCATGAAGGCGGCGCAGACGGCGCGTGATTTCGAACGTGAGGACACTCGCGCCGAAGCCCGCGAGGCCCTGGCCAAGATCAAGGAGCAGGGTATGGAGGTGAACAAGGTCAGCCCGGAAGAGATCCAGCGCATGCGGGAACAGGCTAAACCGGCCATCCAGACCGTGATCGATACGGTTGGCGAGCCTCTGTTCAACGAAGTACAGGCAGCGGTCGAGAAAGCCCCGAAGTAATCGGACGCGCCCCATGCAGGCCATGTAAAACCCAGCGAGCGATAGCGTTCGCGTGACCTGCTTAGGGGCGCCTTCCCGTATAGAATCTCCGCCCCCTCGCTGCTGGATCCCGCTATGAGCTCTCGCCGTCGCCGTTCGCTGGAGCGGGCCACATTATCCGATGTGGCTCGCACTGCCGGTTGTTCGCTGATGTCCGCCTCGCGTGCGCTGTCGCAACCCGAACGGGTGTCGGACGCCTTGCGCGAGCGGGTGATGGCTGCGGTCAAAACCTTGGGTTACGTCCCGCATACGGCAGCGCGAAACCTGGCGAGCGCACGTTCGAATCTTGTCGCGGTGATCATTCCGTCGCTGTCGAACGCCGTGTTCGTCGATACCGTCGAAGCCATTCAGCGTGTGCTAATGCCGGCGGGTTACGAGCTGATGATCGGCGTCAGCCATTACCATCCCGAGGAAGACGAACGCCTGTTGCGTGCCTACCTCGCGCATCAACCGGCGGGGCTGCTGGTCACCGGTTTCGAGCGCAGCGACGCCGCGCGCGAAGTGCTCGGCAGCTACACCAGTCCGATTGTGACGCTGATGGAGCTGAGCGAAGCCGACGAGGAGTACTGCGTCGGTTTTTCCCAGCTTGAAGCCGGTGCGGCCATGACCCGCAAGCTGCTCGAGCGCGGCTACCGCAACATTGCCTTTGCGGCTGCGCAGCTTGACCCCCGAACCCTGCAACGTGCCGAAGGCTATCGGCAGGTCATGCGCGAGGCCTCGCGTTACGATGCCGCACTTGAACTGCTCACACCGCAGGTTTCGTCCATCGGGCTGGGCGCCGAGTTGCTCGATCGGTTACTGGCGCAGCATCCAGAAATCGATGCAATTTTCTTCAACAACGATGACTTGGCGTTGGGCGCACTGTTTCGTGCTCGCCAGCTGAACTTGGCCGTGCCGGAGCGGCTGGCGGTTGCCGGGTTCAACGACTTGCCGGCCGCGGCCTGGATGCACCCGGCGCTGACCACGGTCCGTACCATTCGCGGCGAGATTGGCAAGCTGGCTGGGCAAATGTTGCTGAGCCTGATGCGCGGCGAGTCGCCACCGCAGCGGCGTATCGATGTAGGTTTTGAAGTGGTGATGCGCGAAAGCGCATGAGTCAAACCGGCACGCATTGCACGTGCCGGCCGATCTGGCATTTAAGCGGGCAAATCAGTCGGCCTGCTGCGCCGCCGTAACCTGCTGAGCGATCTCAATCATTTGTTCGCGCATCCAGCGGTTGGCCGGGTCCTGATCGGTGCTCTCGTGCCAGTAGATGTGTGTCTCCAACGGTGGGATATCCACCGGCAGTGGCACCTGATACAGGTCATGACGCCGGGCGAAACGCTCAGGAACCGTCACTGCCATATCAGTCTGCTGAATCACCTGGGTGGCCATCATGTAGTGCTGCGAGCGCAAGGCGATTTTGCGCTGTTGGCCCATCTTGCCGAGTGCCAGGTCAACCATGCCCAGCCCGCTGCGACGGCTGGAAATATGGATATGCGACAACGAGAGGTATTCCTCGACGCTGAGCTTGTCCTTAGCCAGTGGGTGTCCGCGGCGCATGGCACAGACGTAGCGGTCCTCCAGCAGCTTGACGTGGCGCACCTGCGGATCGGTATTCAACGGTGCGTCCATGGCGAAATCCAGGCGTCCGGCCGCCAATTCCTTCGTGGTTTCGCGGCGTTTGGCGAGCATGCTTTCGATTTTCACGTTTGGCGCCAGTCGACGCAGGCGCTGGAACAGCGGCGGCAGCACCACGGCCTCGGTTAGGTCGGTCATGCTGATTCGAAAGGTCTTGTTTGCCTGCAGCGGATTGAAGGTGCGGCTTTCCTGCACCGATACCCGAAGAAGCTGCAGCGCATTGCGCACAGGGCCGATGATGTTCTGCGCCATCGGCGTCGGCACCATGCCTTGCGCGGTGCGCACAAATAGCGGGTCGTTGAAGGTTTCCCGCAGGCGGGCCAGTGCGTTCGAAACGGCCGGCTGGGTGATGCCGACGATCTGCCCGGCGCGGGTCAGGTTCGCTTCGGTGTAGATCGCGTCGAAGACGATGAAAAGATTCAGATCGACCTTGTTCAGGTTCATTGTTGTGCTCTCCGGCGTGTATCGGAATTCGCCGATCATATATCGGTGATGAATGTTTATACACGAGGAAAATAGCTTAGATAAATCACCAGGCCTCCTCTAGCATTCAAAACTACAAAACATTACCTGCCAGAAGGTTGTCGCCCATGGATTTCGCCTACTCCCCGAAGGTTCAAGAGCTGAGAGAGCGCGTGCAAGCGTTCATGGATGCTCACGTCTATCCCGCCGAAAAGGTCTTCTATCAGCAGGTTGCAGAGGGTGACCGCTGGCAACCGACCGCCATCGTCGAGGAGCTTAAGGCCAAGGCAAAAGCCGAGGGTCTATGGAACCTGTTTCTGCCAGATTCCGAGCTGGGCGCCGGCCTGACCAACACCGAATACGCGCCGCTGGCAGAAATCATGGGCAGCTCGGGCCTTGGCCCGGAGGCATTCAACTGCTCGGCGCCGGACACCGGCAACATGGAGGTGCTGGTTCGCTACGGCAGCGAAGCGCACAAGAAGCAGTGGCTGGAGCCGTTGCTGCGCGGCGAGATCCGTTCGGCCTTCGGCATGACCGAGCCAGGCGTGGCTTCGTCCGACGCCACTAATATGGAAGCCCGCGCTGTTCGCGAGGGTGACGAATGGGTCATCAATGGTCGCAAGTGGTGGACCTCAGGTGCCTGCGACCCGCGTTGCAAGGTGATGATCTTCATGGGACTGACCAACCCGGACGCACCGCGCCATCA
Source organism: Pseudomonas sp. NPDC077451 (assembly GCF_044543345.1). Classification (NCBI taxonomy): domain Bacteria; kingdom Pseudomonadati; phylum Pseudomonadota; class Gammaproteobacteria; order Pseudomonadales; family Pseudomonadaceae; genus Pseudomonas; species Pseudomonas sp. NPDC077451. The sequence goes on from NZ_JBITVX010000003.1 coordinate 20,956, forward strand.
GCAGCACTCGATGATCCTCGTGCCGATGGATGCGCCGGGTCTGAAAGTGCTGCGTCCGCTGCCGGTGTTCGGCTACGACGATGCCCCGCACGGCCACGCCGAAGTGCTGCTGGAAAATGTTCGCGTGCCATACGAGAACGTGCTGCTGGGTGAGGGCCGAGGCTTCGAGATTGCTCAGGGCCGCCTCGGCCCGGGCCGTATTCACCACTGCATGCGCTCCGTCGGTGTAGCCGAGCGCGCATTGAAGCTGATGTGCGAGCGCTCGGTGAACCGCACGGCGTTCGGCAAGCCGCTGGCGCGACTGGGTGCCAACCTTGACCACATCGCTGAGTGCCGCATCGAGATCAACATGGCGCGCCTGCTGACGCTCAATGCCGCGTACATGATGGACACGGTGGGCAACAAGATCGCGGCGAGCGAGATTGCGCAGATCAAGGTTGTGGCGCCAAACGTTGCGCTGAAGGTGATCGACCGCGCTATTCAGATTCACGGTGGTGCCGGTGTGTCCGAAGACTTCCCGCTGGCCCACTGGTGGGCCATGCAGCGCACCCTGCGTCTGGCGGACGGCCCGGACGAGGTACACCGCGCTTCGATCGCCAAGCATGAACTGGGCAAGTACTTCCCGCGGGAAATGTTGCGTAGCCGTTGAGCCATCGGTAGGTCCGGGCAAAAAGGTAAAAGCAAAGCCACTCAAGTGGCTTTGCTTTATTTATGCACCGACAGTTGAGCTATTAAGGGCGAGCTCGTGTACCTGACTGCGCCAGGTCCCTTCAGGGCGACACTGTGCTCAGAGTGACCGTAGGGTGGGCTTCAGCCCACCAGCGAGGGGATCGGTGGGCTGAAGCCCACCCTACAAACGGCGCGCTGCCTGTAGGTGCGAGCCACCAGTGATTCCGCGCCCCGGTGTCGCTCAACGCCCGGTTCGAGAACAACGTCGGTTCATCACGGCGTGACTGTCGTCAGGTCCGGCGGGGTAGGTTGTCCGTAAGTGGCGATGACCAGCTCTCGATAACGCCGGTAAGCCTGTTCGTAGGCCTGAACGGCATCGGCTTCAGGCTCGACCGCGGTTGCCTCGTCAATACTGATGCAGCGCTCGCAAAGGGCTGCGAGGCTGGCATGCGAATCGCTCTGTCTCGCATGGCACCATGCAGCCTGAATCGCACCGCCGAGCGCGGCGGCCTCGCTATGAGTGGTGCAGACCACCGGTGTCGCCATCATGTCGGCGACGATCTGGCGCCATTGCGGGTTTTTCGCACCGCCCCCGATCAGCTGGATTCTTTCGCTGCGAATGCCGTTTTTGCGTAGCAGATCCAGCCCGTAGCGTAGGCCGAATGTCACGCCTTCAAGCACTGCGCGGCAGAGATTGGCCCGAGTCAGGTTGTCTGCAGTCAGGCCGTGCAGGCTGGCTGTGGCCTGGGGCAGGGCAGGCACGCGCTCGCCATTCAGGAATGGCAGCAAGGTGACGCCTTCGGCTCCAATCGGCGCCTGCGCCACCAGGACATTGAATTGATCGAAGTCGAGCTGGAGCAGATCGCGAATGGCGCCGTTCGCGTTAGTCAGGTTCATGGTGCAGATCAGCGGCAGCCATCCACCGCTGGACGAGCAGAACGTGGCGACCGCTGGCTGCTGGCTGATTCGTGGCTCTTCAGCAAAGGCGTACAAAGTGCCGGACGTGCCGAGGCTCATGGTGATGGCGCCCGGGCGGATATTAGCCGTACCGATGGCGCCCATCATATTGTCGCCACCCCCGCCCGAAACGATGGCGTCCGGGTTCAGGCCCAGGCGATGCGCCAGTTCCGGACGGAGCCTGCCGACAGCTTCATCAGGGGCAATCAGCTCCGGCAGCGCGGCTTCGAGTCGCCCACTGGCATCGATATGCCGCAGTATTTCCCGGTCCCAACGCCGCGTTCGGACGTCGAAGTAACCCGTGCCGGATGCATCGCCGTACTCGCTGCAGCAGCGGCCGGTCAGCCAGTAGTTCAGGTAATCGTGGGGCAGGAGGATGTGGGCGATACGCTCGAACAACCGGGGGTGTTGTTCTTTCATCCACAACAGCTTCGATACCGTGTATCCCGGCGCGATGACCACACCCAGCCTCTCCAGCGAACCGCGTTCACCACCCAGCCATTGCAATAGCCGCTGGTTTTCCTCGGCGGACTCGGTATCGCACCAGAGCTTGGCGGGCCTTAAAACCTGTCCATCGCGATCGAGTGTGACCAATCCGTGTTGCTGACCAGAAACACCGATCCCGAGCACCTGATCGCCCGTTACCCCGGCTTCGGCAAGCGCCGCCGCGGTTGCCGCTTCGAATGCAGCTGTCCATTGCTCGACATGCTGTTCGCGGCGGCCGTTTGGGCCGCTGATCAACTCGTGACCGGCCGAACCCTGGCCGAGCACCTGTCCGCTGGCTGCATCGAGCAGCAGTGCCTTGGTGCCCTGAGTGCCGCAATCGATACCGAGAAACATGGTCTGCTCCGTCAACGGGTTAGCAACAGATCGAGGGTGCCGCTTACGCCTAACGTGGTGAGGCGCAGCAGGTTGCGCTCGAACGCCTCGCGGAAGGCTGGCGAGCGGCCTATGTGATTGCCGAAGATCTCCTCCCGCCCGAGCAGGCGCTCGGCGAGCCCTTCATCCTCTTCGACCAGCGACTGGCAGAACTCTGCCCGTGGATCGGGGATTCGGTAGCGGTCACCATTTTCGTCTACGCCACGCAGATACAGCGCCCAGGCCGCTACCAGCAACGCTGCGCGATCAAGCTCGGCGCCATCAGCGATCAGCCGGTCGATGGTCGGTACGCTGAACTTGGGAAACTTCGACGAGCCGTCGGAACAGACGCGTTCCAGCTGGTCGGCGATGGCGCAATTGGAGAAGCGTTCGATCAGCGTCTGCTTGTACTGGGTGAGGTCTATCCCTGGCACGGGCGCCAGCTGCGGGGTGACGTCCTCGTCCATGTATTGGCGTATGTACTCAACGAATAAAGGGTCGGCCATGGTTTCGTGGACGAATCGATAACCGCGCAGGAAACCCAGATAGGTCAGCGCAAGGTGGCTGCCGTTCAGCAGCTTGATCTTCATTTCTTCGTAGGGCGTAACGTCGTCGGTGAACTGCACGCCGACGTTCTCCCAGGCCGGTCGGCCGGACACGAACTTGTCTTCAAGCACCCACTGAACGAAAGGCTCGCAAACCACCGGCCAGGCATCGTCGATGCCATGTTGCTGTTTCAGGTCCTTGCGATGGGCAAGGCTGGTCATCGGTGTGATGCGGTCAACCATGGCGTTGGGAAAGCTGACATAGCGCTCGATCCAGCTTGCCAGTTCGACATCGACCAGGCTGGCAAACGCCAGCGTCGCCTTGCGCGTGACGTCGCCGTTGTGCGGCAGGTTATCGCAGGACATCACCGTGAATGCCGGCAGGCCCTGTCCGCGACGCTTGGCCAATGCTGCGCACAGCAGGCCGAAGACGCTGATCGGGGTTCGAGGATTCTCTACGTCGTGCTGGATATGCGGCAGCTTGGCGTTGAATTCGCCAGTGCTGTCGTCCATGCAATAACCGCCTTCGGTGATGGTCAGCGAAACGATGCGGATCGCCGGATCGGCGAGCCGGGCGACCACGGCCTCGGAACCGTCTTCGGCCACTAGCAGCATCTCGCGAATGCTGCCCATCACGCGGACCTCGGTATCGGGCCGGTCGTCGAGTTCGACCAGCGTGTAGAGGTAATCCTGCGAGGCGAGGGCGTCGCGCATGGACGATTCGTCGGCGCGCGTGCCGATGCCGCATATGCCCCAGTCGAGCCCTTCGCCAGTGTTCATCAACGCATCGGTATAGGCCGCCTGGTGGGCGCGATGGAAGCCACCCACGCCAATGTGCGCAATGCCAGCGGTGACGTCGTTCAGGGCGTAGGCAGGACGCGCGATGTGCGCCGGCAGCTGTGGCAGATTCTGTCGTTTCAACTTCATGTCAGGCCTCGCTGGGCGTAAGAATGGAAAAGCCGGGGGCCGGATCGCTGCCATTGCAGGCGCAGCGATCTGCCGGTAAGTGGAGGGCTGGGTAGCGGTGGACGGGTCAGGCCACCTGTTGCAAGGATTGGCCGACTGCCAGGCCGTTGCCGTCGAACAGATGGCAATGGGCAGCGTCCAGGCTCAGCCTCAGCGATTCGCCATAGCGCGGCGTGAAGTCGCCCCGGATGCGCATGGTCAACGGCTCGTTCGCCTGGGTGCTGACGTGGCAGTAAGTGTCGCTGCCCAGTCGTTCGCTGACGTCGGCTTTGACTTCCAGCTGGCAATTGCCGTCGGTGCTGCGGTTGAGGTGTTCGGGGCGAATCCCTAGCGTGACGGTATCGCCCACCGCGAGGGAAGGGCCGCTGCGAGGCAGATGAAGACGGCAACCAGCGTCCAGTTCCACTTCGCAACCGGTGGCCTCGACCTGACTGATGCGGCCCTGCATAAAGCCCATCTTGGGCGTGCCGAGAAAGCCGGCTACAAACAGGTTGGCGGGGTTGTGGTAGAGCTCCATGGGTGAACCCACCTGCTCGATGCGTCCACCATTGAGCACCACCACCTTGTCGGCCAGGGTCATGGCTTCGACCTGATCGTGGGTGACGTAGATCATTGTCGCCTGCAGCTCCTGATGAAGCCGCGACAGCTCCAGACGCATCTGCACGCGTAGTGCGGCATCGAGGTTCGACAGGGGCTCATCGAACAGGAAGACCTTGGGGTTGCGCACGATAGCGCGGCCAATGGCGACACGCTGGCGCTGGCCACCGGAGAGCTGGCGTGGCTTGCGCTCGAGCAGCGGCTCCAGTTCCAGGGTGCGGGCGGCTGCCTCGATCTTGCGCGCCACTTCCTGTTTGTCCGCGCCGGCCAGGTCCAGGGCGAAGGACATGTTCTTGCGCACCGTCATGTGCGGGTAAAGCGCGTAGGTCTGGAACACCATTGCCAGGTCGCGCTTTGCCGGGCTGACATCTGTGATGTCCCGCCCGTCCAGTTCGATTCTGCCGCCACTGACTTCTTCGAGACCAGCGATCAGTCGAAGCAGGGTCGACTTGCCGCAACCGGACGGCCCGACGAAGACCACGAATTCGCGATCGCGAATGTCCAGATCGATGCCCTTGATGATGTCGTTGCCGTCGAAGCTCTTCTTCAGGTTATGGACTTTAAGATCTGCCATGTTCGGAATCCTCTATTGTTCTTCTCAGCTCGGCGGCGTTATTTCACGGCGCCGAACGACAGGCCGCGGACCAGCTGCTTCTGGCTGATCCAGCCGAATATCAGAATGGGGGCGCAGGCGAGGGTGGAAACGGCCGAAAGCTTGGCCCAGAACAGGCCTTCCGGGCTGGAGTAGGAGGCGATCAGCGCAGTCAGCGGGGCAGCATTGGAGGACGTCAGGTTCAATGACCAGAAGGCTTCGTTCCAGCACAGGATCAACGACAGCAGCATGGTCGAGGCCAGCCCGCCCTTACTGATCGGCAACAGCACGCGAACCATCTCCTGCATCAGCGTGGCGCCGTCCATGCGCGCCGCTTCGAGAATGTCGCGCGGTATGTCCTTGAAGTAGGTGTAGATCATCCAGACGAGAATCGGCAGGTTGATCAGCGTGTAGATGATGATCAGCACCGTGCGGCTGTCGAGCAGGCCGAACTGCTTGGCCAACAGATAGATCGGCACCAGCACGCCCACGGGCGGCAGCATTTTGGTGGACAACATCCACAAAAGGGTGCCCTTGGTACGCTTGGTCTCGTAGAAGGCCATCGAATAGGCCGCCGGGATTGCGATCAGCATGCCCAGTGCAGTGGCGCCAAAGGAGATGGTCACCGAGTTCCAGGCGTACTTGAAGTAACCGCTGCGGTCCTGGATCTGCAGGTAGTTCTCCAGGGTCGGGGTGAAGATGAATTGCGGCGGTGTGGCGAAAGCGTCGATCTCGGTCTTCAGGCTGGTCATCAGCATCCAGAAGATCGGGAAGAACAGCAGCAGCGCCACGGCCCAGGCGAACAGCCCGACTACCAGGGTATTGAGGCGGCGACTTTGTTTGAGCGTCAGCATCGGTCTGTCCTCAGTATTTTTCGGTGAGATTCTTGCCGAGCATCCGCACCAGGATGATCGCCGCGATATTGGCGATGACCACCGCGATCAACCCGCCGGCCGATGCCATGCCGACGTCGAACTGCAGCAGCGCCTGGGTGTAGATCAGGTAGGCAAGATTGGTCGAGGCGTAGCCGGGACCACCGCTGGTAGTGGTGAAGATCTCGGCGAAGACCGATAGCAGGAAGATGGTTTCGATCATTACCACCACGGCGATCGGGCGTGCCAGGTGCGGCAGGGTCAGATGCCAGAAGATCGCGATAGGGCCTGCGCCGTCCAAACGTGCGGCTTCCTTCTGTTCTTGGTCGAGGGACTGCATGGCGGTCATCAGGATCAGGATCGCGAAGGGCAGCCATTGCCAGGACACGATGATGATGATCGAGAGCAGCGGATGCTGAGCCAGCCAGTCCACCGGTTGTGCACCAAAGAACTTCCAGACGGCCGCTAGGATTCCCGAGACGGGGTGGTAGATCAGGTTCTTCCAGACCAGCGCACTCACGGTCGGCATGATGAAGAACGGTGAGATCAACATCACGCGAACGATCCCGCGCCCGGTGAAATCTGCCGCCTCAAGCAGCGCGGAAATCAGAACGCCGAGGACGACGCTGATCAGCAATACGCTGCCAACCAGGATCAGCGTGTTGGTCATGCCAGGCATGAAGCCGGCGTCGGTCAGGAAGTAGTGAAAGTTTTCAAGCCCGACGAACCCGTTCTCGCCGGGATATAACAGGTTGTAGCGGATCACCGAGAAGTAGACGGTCATCGACAGCGGAACCAGCATCCACAGCAGCAACAGCGCAACGGACGGGCTGACGAGAAACCAACTGGGGCCGAACCGGCGCGGCTTGCGCTCGCTCGGCTCGCTTGCCGTATCGGTAACGGGCGCCTTGGGCAAGGCTGTTGAGGTGGTAGCCATGGCTGTGCTCCGGCTGAAAGAAGGCCATGAGGGCTCGGGCGAGCCCTGCCTGGTGTTCACCTTCGGTGAGGAAGGGACGTTGCCTGCTTGCGGTGCCTATTTGGGGTAGCCGGCGCGCTTCATTTCCCGCATGGTCGACTGCTGCACGGCGGTGAGCATCTGCTCGACCGGCATCTGTCCGGTGAGGGCGGCTGCGAACATCTTGCCGACCTGGGTGCCGATGGCCTGGAATTCGGGAATGGTCACCAGCTGGATGCCAACATAGGGCACAGGCTTGGCTGACGGTGAGGCGGGATCAGCCTGTTTCAGCGACTCCAGCGTGGTCTTCGCGAACGGCGCGGCGGCCATGTATTCATCGCTGTAGGTGGACTCGCGAGTGCCCGGCGGTACGTTAGCGACGCCGTCGGTCTCGGCAACCAGTTCGGCATAGTCCTGCGAGGTGGCCCAGGCTGCGAAGGTCTTGGCCGCTTCCTGCTTGTTCGAGCTAGCAGGAATGGCCAGCGCCCAGGAGTAGAGCCAGGCAGAGCCTTTATCGGTCGTTTCTTGAGGCGCGAAGGTGAAGCCGACTTTGTCCGCCACCTTGCTCTGGGAGTTATCGGTGACGAAGGAACCGGCTACGGTGGCATCGACCCACATGGCGCATTTGCCGCTATTGAACAGCGCCAGGTTTTCGTTGAAGCCGTTGCTGGAAGCACCAGGCGGGCCGTACTTGCTCAGCAGGTCCACGTAAAAGTTGGCTGCTTTGGTCCACTCGGGTCCGTTGAATTCCGGCTGCCATTTTTCATCGAACCAGCGCGCGCCGAAGGAATTGGCAACGGTGGTGACCAGCGCCATGTTCTCACCCCAACCGGCCTTGCCGCGCAGGCAGATGCCGTATTGCTCTTCGCTGGGCTTGTGCAGCTTCTCAGCAAATTCGGCCATCTGCGTCCAGGTCGGATGCTCCGGCATCTCCAGCCCGGCCTGCTCGAACAGGTCCTTGCGGTAGTAGGTCATCGAGCTTTCGGCATAGAACGGCAGCGCATACAGAGTGCCATCGACCGACAGGCCTTCACGCACCGAGGGGAAGACGTCATCGAGGTCGTAGTCATCAGGCAGATTAGTCATGGGGGCCAACCAGCCCTTATCGCCCCAGAGTGAAGCTTCGTACATGCCGATGGTGAGAACGTCGAATTGGCCGCCTTCGGTGGCGATGTCGGTGGTCAGGCGCTGGCGCAGAACATTTTCTTCGAGCACGACCCAGTTGAGGTCGATGTCGGGGTTTTGCTCTTCGAAGGCCTTGGAAAGACGCTGCATGCGGATCATGTCAGCGTTGTTGACGGTCGCAACGGTCAGCGTCTCGGCGACAGCCTGAGTCGCGCCGATCATGGCAAAACAGGTGGTTCCGATTAGCAACTTCGCAAATTTCATCGAGGGCTCCTCTTCCGCGGCCGGAGGGCGGAAGCACTTATTGTTTTTGTTGTGGCTCGCTTACTGCGGTACGAGCGGCTCGCGAGCATTACAACGCCGGGAGTGTCAGGCTCACAAAGCCCTGACTGCACATCATCTGGTACTTTTTTGCACCGTTACGGTTGATCGATGAGGTTGATTTGGTACCTGCGCAAGCGCTCGCTTAGTGTGGGCTAGCGCTCTGAAACCTCGGAGAAAAGCGGCGCGACCGGCCTGTAACCGTTCATGACGGCGGGAGAGCCTCATGTGACACGCAGCGACGAAGCGTATCAGCTGGCGAGGTTCTGCTCGGTCAACCGCTGCTCAACCAGACGGCGGTAGCAGGAGGGGGTCATGCCCTTGAGCTGCTGAAAGCGACGATTGAAATTGGACAGGTTATTGAAGCCTGACTCAAAGCAGACGTCGGTGACCGGCTTGTCGTTGTCCAGCAGCAGCTCGCAGGACTTGCTGATGCGCAGGCTGTTGACGAACTCGACATAACAGCGCCCAGTGGCGCGTTTGAAAAAGCGTGAAAAATAGGTGGGCTTCATGCCCAGGTGACTCGCGACTTCTTCGAGCGGCAGTTCGCGCATGTAATGGTCGAAGATGTAGTTGACCGCCATGTTGGTGCGGTCGGCGTGGTGCTCATCTCCCAGCTGCGACGAGGTGGCGCCGGAGAGCAGCTGGTAGTCGTCGCAGCTGGCCAGCAGCTCTAGCATGATCAGGAAATAGCCGAGGCGGGTGGCCCCGCCGCTGCCGGCGACCCGATGCATCAGCCTGCTGGCCTCGGCAATGGTCTGCGGACAGCGGTACTCGATCCCATAGCGTGAACGCTCGAGCATCGGCGTCAAACTGCGCAGTTCGGAAAACACGTTGTGGCCCGCTTCGAACAGTTCGTCAGTGAAATTGACAAGCATGTCGCGCTTGGCGACCACTTCACCCTCATCGACCTGGCTGATCCAGTTGTGTGGCAGATTCGGGCCTGTCAGGAACAGGCTGTTGGGACCGAAATTGCCGACATAATCCCCAACGAAGACCTTGCCCGAACTGGCGACGATCAAATGCAGTTCGTATTCCTTGTGGTTGTGCCAGCGCACCAGCGGGCACGGAAAACCATGCTCACGGTAGATCAGCGAGTTGCCGTGGTGATCGTCCATCAGTTCGTAGGATGGGTCGGAGATCTTTAACGCTTTCATGCCCGGTTCCGTCGTCCTTATTGTTGTCCCCTTGGGGTTATAGACGTTCGCGCTGTTATGGCCAACCGTCAGACAATTTCGTATCGGTAGGGCAGGTCCGGGCCGCGACGGGAACAGGTGATTGCCGCTGCCTGAACGGCAAACGCCAGCATGGCTTGCAACTGGTCGCGCTGAATCTGAGCCAGGGCTGCGGCTGTATCCAGCTTGTGTTCGTGCAGGTAGCTGAGCAGCGCGGCCTGGAAGGTATCGCCAGCACCAACCGTATCGCGCACGTTCACAGGTTTTGCCTCTACATAAAACTCGCCCTGGCGGCGGCTGAACAACTGTGCGCCTTCTCTGCCTCGGGTCAACACCACCAGTTCGCAGCCTCCTTGCAACCAGCGCCGGGCAATGGATTCGGGGGTTTCGCCGGGATAAAGCAGCGCCAGATCCTCATCGCTGACCTTGAGGAGATGCGCAAGCGCTGCGATCGCCTCGACACGCTCGCGCCAGCGGGCCAGGTCCGGTTCGACGTTTAGGCGGATGTTGGGATCGAAGGAAATGAGCCGGCGCTCGCTTTCGCGGCGGACCAGCGACAGCAGGGTGTCGGCGATCGGGGCGGTGACGATGGAGTAGGAGCCGACGTGAATGCCGCGGATCTCATCGCAGAGCGTGGCGAGATGCTCGGCGCGTGGAAGTCGATCGGCACAGCCTTCGCCGCGAAAGCTGTAGACGGGTGAGCCGTTGGCACCCAGGGCGACCATCGCCAATGTGGTGGGTGCATCGAAGTCGATCAGATAGCGCGTATCGACTCCTTCGTCCTCGAGCACTTGCCGCAATTGCTGCCCCAAATGGTCTCGGGACATGCCCGTGAACAAAGCCGACGGCGTGCCGAGGCGGGAGAGGCCGACCGCTACGTTAAAGGGCGAGCCGCCAGCCACCGCGTCGAGACTCAAGCGATTGCGCGGGATGCCCCCGGGCGCTACGAAAACGTCGAACAGGGCTTCGCCACAAACCAGATACATGATCATTTCCGCTGCTGGAAATCGTTTGAGCTTAATCGTGCCCGTCGCGACGTAACAGTACGCCGCAGGCTATCGGCCGATACGTTTTTGCACAGGTCCGCCGTCGCTCAGTACACCCATACCTCGACACGGCGGTTCTTTACGCGACCGCTGTGCGTATTCGATGCTACTGGAAGTTCGTCGCCTAAGCCGTTGATTTCTCTGACGAGTATGCCGCCACGGGCGAGCTCTCTACGTACCGCCATGGCGCGAAGTTTGGAGAGCAAAGCGGTACGCGCCGGGTCGCCCCGAGCGTCTCCGAATCCAACCAGGACCGCCGCGCTCATCGTTTTGTTGGTGCTCTGCAGGTACTCGATCAGCCGCTCGACGTCACGTTGCGCCTTGTTGTCCAAGCGCGCGCTACCTTCATCGAAGCGGAAGTTAACCGTCAGACGCTGCGCCTGGCTGGCGAGGTTTTGGTACGGCTGCGACATGCCAGGCGATGGAGTGAGGGTGATCGCGTTGATGGCTTGCCCGATGTAGCCCGACTTGGTGACGATGGCTTGGCCAGCAGCACTGTGCACGAAGCCTAGAAAGGTTTGGGTCCACTCCGACTGCTGAGCCGGGTTCGCATAGAAAAACAACCGCCGCGACAATGGATAGTCCTCGGTCGCCACCAGTGCTGTGCTGGGTAGCATGGGCTGTGAATCACCGTCTGCTATTGCCAGTGCGCGGGCTTTACCCACCGATGCGAGGCCGACGAAACCGATCGCGCCGGGGCGACCACTGACGATCTGTGAGAGTTGGTCATTGGATTCATAGCGGGCGGCATCGGCGGCCAATGTCTTCCCCTGCGCTCCGAGCACCAGCTCCTTGAAAGTGTCGAAGGTGCCGGACTGGTCATCCCGCGCGTGCAGCTCCACAGGTATGTCTTTGCCGCCGAGCGCTTTCCAGTTGTGGATTTCACCGGCAAACAGGTTGGCGACCTGCTCAACGCTGAGTGAGGAGACTGGGTTGTCGGGGCTGACGATGATTGCCAGTCCGTCGATCGCAATCACCTGCTCGGCTGCTGCGCTGCGCAAGTCGCCGAGGGCGGAGAGACTTGCATACTCGCTGTCCTTGATGGGGCGCGAAGCAGCCGCGAGATCAGAGGAGCCGTCTTTAAGCCCGGCGAAACCGGTGCCGGTGCCGTGTGCTGCAACAAGGGCATGAACCGCTCGGCCAGAGCTGTCGATGGCACTGATGCGCTGTTCGTTCTCCTTGCCGGCCGGGCTGATTCGCACCGAATTCAGGCCCTGCGCCTCGAAGAGGCCGGCCAGCAGCATCGGTGCGAGCTTCGCACCGACCGTGTTTGAACCCTGAATACGCAGGACCGGACTGTTGTTGACGGGGGTAGCCAATGGCTCGCCTAGCACGAGCGGGCTGGCGCAAAGTAGGCCGAAGGCCCACAGGCGCAGCGCCCGTTTTCCCTTGCCGCGTACGGACGCTGAACCTGTCATGCGATGACTCTCCCTTTCAAAGAAGCGGGGAGATTAAGACGCTTTGCTTACCGTTATGTGACAGTCGGCCGCGGCGGGTCGGGGTTGTCGATCAGATCGCAAAACTATGTGTAGGCTCGCCCAACCTGCGGAATCAGCAGCATGATGATCAGCGCAGTGCGATCCACACGGGGCAGTGGTCCGAGGGTTTTTCCATGCTGCGGATGTCATAGTCGACACCGCAATCTGTGACGCGCTCATGTAGACCTGCAGTGGTCAGGATCAGGTCGATGCGCAGCCCTCGGCGTGGGTCATCTTCGAATCCGCGGCTGCGGTAATCGAACCAGCTGAAGCGATCGACGACTTCGGGGTTGAGCGTACGGAAGCTGTCTTGCAATCCCCAGTTCTTCAGGCGAGCCAACCACTCGCGTTCTTCCGGCAGAAAGCTGCATTTGCCGGTGCGCAGCCAGCGCTTGGCGTTCACCTCCCCAATGCCGATGTCACAGTCTTCCGGCGAGATGTTGAAGTCTCCCATCACGGCCACGGACTGCTCCGGGGTAAAGCGCTCTTCGAGCAGCGCCTGAAGATCTGCGTAGAACTTGGTTTTGGCGGGAAACTTGGTGGGATGAATGCGGCTTTCGCCTTGTGGGAAATAACCGTTCATGACGGTAACCGGCTCGCCGTTGGCATCGGCAAAGCGGCCCCAGATGAAACGCTTCTGCGATTCTTCGCCGTCGCCGGGAAAGCCTTTGTGGATCTCAAGTGGAGCCTGTCGGGATAACAGCGCGACGCCGTAGTGCCCTTTTTGGCCGTGAAAATGAACGTGATAGCCAAGGGCTTCGATTTCGGCTTGAGGAAACTGCTCGTCCGCAACTTTGGTTTCCTGCAGACCGATCACGTCGGGCTGATGCTTCTCAATAATGGCAGAAAGCTGATGAGGTCTAGCTCTTAAGCCATTGATATTGAAAGAAACAAGCTTCATCGGCAGCGACTCCGGCAAAACGGCGATTCTACTGGTATGGCGGCGCTACGGCGAGCCGTAATCATCAATCAGGTTCTCGTCCGGCAGGACTCCGATACGGGTGCTAACGTGAAACAAGCTCCGAGGACATAACAAGAGAACCGCCATGCCGATGACTGCAGAAGTACGAATGCTCGACAGTGGTTACGCCAGGGAAATACGCTCGCTTCTGTACAACGCTTACCGACACGAACCGACCTTCGCCTATCTGTTCGAAGCTGATCGCCCCGGCTACGAGCAGCGTGTCCGCGCAACCGTCCGCGAGCTGGTCAATCAGCACCTGCTGCAGGATCAGCCCGCGCTGGGGCTGTTGCTCGATGATCGGCTGATCGCTGCCGCGCTGATTGCGCCACCGCAGCGTCGGCTGGACATTACCGAAAGCTGGGCCTGGCGAATGCGCATGCTGCTCACAGCGGGCTTCCGCTGCACGCGGCGTTACCTTGATTACCACGCCGCGGTGCTGGGTTGTCTGCCGCCGGGCTCCTATCATGTATTGCCGCTGATGGCGGTTCATCCCAAGTGCCAGGGGCAACACTATGGCGAACAGCTGCTTGAAGCGCTGCATAACTGGTGTGCTGCGGACTCGGCATCGGAAGGCCTGGTGATCGACACTGGCAACCCGCGCTACCTGCACTTTTATGAACGTCAGGGCTACCAGGACATTGGGCAAGTGGCGATCGGCCCGGTCGTTGAGCATGTGTTCTTCCATCCGGCGCCGCGACAGGTCGAATCATCTACTGCATAGAGCGAATTTTGCGCCGGGGCGACAGTCGTACTGATGTTGTCCAAAGAAGTGCTCCCATGCTCTCGTCTGACGCTGTAAATGCCGAGCTACACGCATCGACACTTCGCCAAAGCCCAGTGCGCACCGTGCTAGCATCCTTGGCCATGCCTATCCGTCTCCTTCGCCGTGTCGTTCCGACAGGCCTCATGTTGTGCTGTGCATCAGCGGTGTACGCAGCTGAACTCGACGTCAAGCTCACGCCATCAAACGATGCGCTGCGGGAAAACGTCGAGAACTACATCGGCGAGCTTGGCGATCGCAACGAAGACGAACTGCTGCGCTACAGTCGTATCGCCCAGGAGCAGGCGAACAAAGCCCTCCAGGCGTTGGGCTATTACCACGCTGAAATCGAAACCAGGGTCACCGATGGGGAAAATCCCCAGTTAGCGCTGCGAATCAACCCCGGCGAGCCGGTTCGTCTGCGAGATATCAAGGTGCAGGTCAACGGACCGGCCGCCGAACTGCAGGCGTTTAGGGTGCCGCGCAACACCTTGAAACCAGGCGCTGTGCTCAATCACGGGCAGTACGAAGCGGTCAAACAACGGATTCTCAACCAGGCCTCGCGTTATGGGTTTTTCGACGGACGTTTCGAGCGCCAACGTCTGGAGATCAACCCCGACACGAATGCCGCCGACGTCGAGTTGGCCTTCAACAGCGGGCCGCGCTATCTGCTCGGCGATGTTGGGTTCGAGGGTGACTCGCCGTTTGACCCGGATCTGCTGACGCGCATGGTGCCTTTCGAACCCGGCACGCCGTATGACTCGGAGCTGATTGCCGAGCTCAACCAGGCGATGCAGTCCAGCGGCTATTTTGAAGGTGTGCGAGTCGATGCCAATCCGGCCAACGCCAACCAACAGCGCATTCCCGTCGCGGTGCAGTTGACCACGCGAGAGCCGCGCACGCTCGGACTTGGCTTGGGCTATTCGACCGACGTCGGTCCGCGCATACGCTTCGATTTCACCCGTCATTGGGTCAACCCGCAGGGCCACAGCTACGGCATCGAGTCCGAACTGTCCGCGCCGCGGCAGAACGTCGGCTTCTTCTATGACGTGCCGCTGGACCCACCTTTGACCGACAAACTGCGCTATGCGGCTGGCTATCAATACGAAGAGCTGAGCGACAAAGACAGCCTGAGTCGACTGCTGACGGTTGGCCCCGAGTGGCACCGCAGGTTGCCCAGCGGTTGGCAGCGCGTTTGGGCATTGAAGTGGCGCCATGAGCAGTACGAGCTGGGCGATGATTCGGGGGTCAGCACCTTGCTGATGCCTGGTGTGGCCTACAGCTTTCTGCGCAGCGACAACCGCCTCGATCCCAGTCATGGCTATCGTTTGAGGTTCGAACTGGGCGCGGCGAAGGAAGGCGTGTTCTCGGACGCTGATCTGGTGCATGCCAACGCGACGGTCAAGGGCCTGACCACGCTGGGCGCTCGGCATCGCTTTCTCGGGCGGGTGGAAGTGGGCGGCAACTGGACGGACGAATACACCAACGTGCCGCCATCGCTGCGCTATTTCGCCGGTGGTGATCAAAGCGTGCGGGGCTACGACTACCAGAGTCTGTCACCGACCAACTCCGATGGCGACCGAATCGGTGGGCGTTACCAGCTCGCGGTCAGCGCCGAGTACCAGTATTCGCTGACCGAGAAATGGCGCCTGGCGACCTTTGTCGACCAGGGTAATTCGTTCAACTCGTTAGAGCTGCCGAGCCTCAAAAGCAGCGTAGGTGTCGGCGTGCGCTGGGTCTCGCCGGTTGGGCCGATTCGCGTGGATCTGGCTCATCCGCTGGATGGGGAAGGTGGCGTTCGGTTGCATTTTTCCATGGGGCCGGAGCTTTGAGGCGTAGCGCGAAGATAGTCAGCTGGGTACTGCTGTTTCCGTTGGCCCTGCTCATGGCCATCGTTCTGGCGGTTGGCCTGCTGGTCGGTACCGAAGCCGGTAGTCGTTGGGTGTTGGGCAAAGTCCCTGGGCTGCAGCTCGAAGCATTCAGCGGGCGTCTAGGCGGCCGTTGGCAGGCGGACGGTCTGGTCTGGGAACAAGATAGTCGCCGGGTCGAAGTGGCGTCGCCGCAGATGAGCTGGTCGCCCAGTTGCTTGCTGCGTAAGACCCTTTGCATTGAAGAGCTGGTCACTGGCGATATCGATCTGCAGTTTCCACCTGCTGACGAAGAAGAGACAGCAAGCGAGCCCTTCAAATTACCTGAGTTTGATCTGCCGCTTGAGCTGCGCATCGAGCGCGTCGACATCGGTGCGGTCAATCTCAACGGCGTTCAACAATTGCAGGGGGCCGAACTGCAGGCAGACTGGGACGAGCAGGGGCTCGCCATCAGGTCTTTGAAGGTTCGCCGTGATGACGTTGTGCTCGAACTTGCGGGCCGCCTGCTGACCAGAGCCGACTGGCCGCTGGCGCTGGGGGGGACTGTGGCGATCCGCTCGCCAAACGCGCAGCCCTGGGCATTGAAGTTCGAGGTTGATGGCGAGCTGCGCGAACATTTGATGGTCGACGTACAAAGTCAGGGCTACCTGGACGCCAAACTCAGCGGCTGGGTGCGCCCGCTTGAACCGGACGTACCAGCAAATCTGCTGTTGGCGTTGGAGGATTTCAAGGCCGCACCAGAGCTGCCAGATGCCTTGCGTCTGGAGGCGCTGGAGCTGACCGTCAAAGGCAATATGGAACAGGGCTACCGCCTGGACGGTAACGGGAGCCTGCAAGGCGAGGGCGGTGCGGTGGCTGTTGCACTGAACGGCCTGGTGGACAAGGTGCACGCAGAGATCGAGGCCTTTAGCCTGGATGCGGGCGAGCAGCAGGGCGTCGACTTGAGCGGTGCCGTTAGCTGGCAGGACGGTCTGGATGCAGAAGCCCAGTTGGCTTGGCGTAATTTCCCATGGCGCCGCCTCTATCCCGATATTGAGGAACCACCTGTTGCGCTGCAAACCCTCGATGCGCAGATCCAGTATGACGACGGTAACTACCTCGGGAATTTCAATGCTGCGCTGACAGGCCCTTCCGGTGATTTCACGCTGCAGAGCCCTGTCAGCGGCAACCTTGAAGTGGTGCACCTGCCGCAGCTGGAACTGCGCGCTGGACAGGGCTGGGCCGAAGGGAACCTCAGCGTCGGGTTCGCGGACGGCCTCGATTGGACGACTCGGCTTGATCTAAGCGAATTCGATCCGTCTTATTGGGTCGCGGAGCTGCCAGGGCAGATCGGCGGCACGTTGAGCAGTAGCGGAGCCTTGCGAAACGAAAATCTGCAGGCTGAAGCCGCTCTCGACTTGAATGGTACGTTGCGCAAACAGCCGCTCAAGCTTCAGCTACAGGCGAGCGGCGAAAACGCCACCTGGAACCTGCCGACGGTCGATCTGCGTCTTGGCGACAACCGCATCCAGGGCAGCGGCCGCTGGGCTGAAACGCTCCAGGCGAACCTGGCGCTCGATCTCTCGCGTCTGGGCCAGCTTTGGCCTGACCTGAGTGGCAGACTGACGGGTAATCTCGACCTTGCAGGCACGCCAGACGCACCTCAGGGAAAGCTGGCGCTGAGCGGCGCTGATGTTGCGTTCCAGAATAATCGAATCCAGCGCTTGCAACTTGCCGCCAGTCTCTTGGAGGGCGAGCGCGGCCAGCTCAGCCTGGACGCAACAGGCTTACAGGCCGGAGCGACCGAAGTGGGTCAGTTGCAACTGAGCGCCGAAGGCACGCAAACCGACCACCAGGCGAGCCTGCTGCTGCAAGGGCCATTGCTCAACTTGTCGTTGGCGTTGACCGGTGGGCTCGAAGGTGGCGATTGGCGGGGCCGGTTGGTAGAAGCCGAACTGGATGCCCAGGGGCAGCAGTGGGCCTTGCGGGACCCAGCGATCCTGCAGCGCCTGGAGAACGGCCGGATTACGTTCGGCGCGCACTGCTGGCTCTCAGGGCAAGCCACGCTGTGTGCCGACGATCAGCGGCTGCAACCTGACCCACAGTTGCGCTACCGCCTGCGCGACTTTCCGCTCGAGTCGCTTGCCGCATACCTGCCGGACAATCTGATCTGGCAGGGCGAAGTCAATGCGGATCTAGCGCTGGATCTGCCGAGCGCGGGTCCAAGCGGGTCTATCCGTGTCGACGCCGGCCCTGGCATGTTGCGCATGCGCGATGGTGAGCAGTGGCTCGACTTCCCGTACCAGACCTTGTTGTTGACTAGTCAGCTGGCCCCGAAACAGGTCGATAGCAGGCTACGATTCGAGGGAGGCGATCTTGGCGATCTGGATGTCCGACTGCAGGTAGACCCCAGTGGTGAGGTCAAGCCAATCTCTGGCAATTTCCAGCTAAGCAACTTCGATCTGTCTGTTATCAAGCCTTTTATTGCGCAGGTCAAACGACTCGACGGACAACTGAACGGCAATGGCCAGATCTCGGGCACGCTGCAACAGCCGCAGATCAACGGAGCGCTGAGGCTTACTGAAGGCGAGATTGCGGGCGCCGAGCTGCCGGTCAGCTTCGAGCAGCTGCAGGTCACGGCCATCATCGACGGCGAGCGGGTTCGTGTCGACGGTGACTGGCGCAGCGGCGAGCAGGGCCAGGGGCAGATTGCGGGAACGATCGATTGGGCACAGGCGCTGGACCTCGATCTGCGAATCAGCGGCAGTCAGTTGCCTGTGATAGTCGAGCCTTATGCTGAGCTCGAAATTGCGCCCGATCTACGCATTCAGTTGGCTGACGAGCAGCTGGCCGTAAGCGGGAAGCTTCGTGTGCCACGCGGCGAAATTACCGTCCGCGAGCTGCCGCCCTCGACAGTGAAGGTGTCTGAGGATGCGGTCATCGTGGGCGCCGAAGCGGAAGAGAACAAGCCACCCTTGGCCATTCGCATGGATGTCGACGTTGAAGTTGGGCAGGACAGGCTGCGCTTTTCCGGCTTCGGTCTAACGGCGGATCTTGCCGGCTACCTGCACATAGGCGACGACTTCGATGCGCGTGGTGAACTCAGTCTCAACAAGGGCCGTTACCGCGCTTACGGCCAGCGCCTGACGATCCGTCGCGCGCGATTGTTGTTCACGGGTGTGCTGTCGCAACCCTACCTGGATATCGAAGCCATTCGGCGTATCGAAGACGAGAATGTCATTGCTGGCCTGCGTATTACCGGCAGTGCAGAGCAGCCACGCGTCGATGTATTTGCCGAACCCGCCATGAGTCAGGAGCAGGCATTGTCCTACCTGGTGCTTGGCCGGCCCCTTGGCGCCGAGACGGGCGACAGCAATCTGCTGGCCCAAGCGGCCATTGGACTCGGCTTGGCCGGCAGCGCGTCGATTACCGGCAACGTCGCGCAACGCCTGGGTATCGAGGATTTTCAGCTGGACACCGAAGGCAGCGGTGCAGACACCAGCGTAGTCGCGAGCGGGAAGCTAACGGATCGGCTGACCTTACGTTATGGCGTTGGGGTGTTCGAGCCCGCCAATACGGTTGCGTTGCGCTATCAGCTGACCAAGCGGATTTTCCTCGAAGCGGCCAGCGGGCTCGCCAGTTCATTGGACGTCTTTTACAGGCGCGATTTCTGATCATTCCCCCCAAATAAAGCCGCGGATCGACTGGCATTGGCGCCGCGCTAGGCTACGATCAAAGGCTTCCGTATGCGGCAACCTGGCGCGGATTCGCAGGCTGACTAACCGGTCGCTAGTTCGTCCCGCTCATACGCTGCAGATCCCACACAAAGGGTGTGGCGCCAAGGGCTTAAGGTGGTGGTAGGATCGCTCGGTCGCTCCTTGCATGGCGGCTGATGCGAGGCTCTAGCACGAGTCTTGCAGGTTGTCGGTAACGCTCCGGACATTGAAGTCGGAGTATTACCGGGTCGTTCGGGCAGCAGTTGAAGTCGCGTACTCCACGCGCCGTTCAGTGTTCGTACCGACTCGGCCCGCTCGGGCAAGGATGTCTAACATAATCAATAAGGGTGCCTTGAATGGAATTCCTGCAAAACCTGGTTAATAGCGTCAACGGTCTCGTCTGGGGGCCGCCCATGCTGGTGCTGATTCTCGGTACCGGTCTTTTCCTTATGGTCATGCTCAAGTTCATGCCGCTGGTGCGTATAGGTACTGGTTTCGCACTGATCTGGCGCGGACGTACAAAAGGCGACGAC
Source organism: Pseudomonas sp. NPDC077451 (assembly GCF_044543345.1). Taxonomy (NCBI): domain Bacteria; kingdom Pseudomonadati; phylum Pseudomonadota; class Gammaproteobacteria; order Pseudomonadales; family Pseudomonadaceae; genus Pseudomonas; species Pseudomonas sp. NPDC077451. Next base: position 40,932 of record NZ_JBITVX010000003.1, read on the forward strand.
GACACAGGGGAAATCAGCCCGTTTCAAGCGCTGATGACGTGTCTGGCCGCAACCGTGGGCACCGGCAACATTGCCGGTGTCGCCACCGCAATTTTTCTCGGCGGACCTGGCGCGTTGTTCTGGATGTGGTGCACGGCGCTGGTGGGAATGGCGACCAAGTACTGCGAGGTCGTGCTGGCTGTGCATTACCGGGAAAAGGATGACCGCGGCGAGCATGTCGGCGGACCGATGTACGCCATCAAGAACGGCTTGCACAAGCGCTGGTTATGGCTGGGGGGCGCCTTTGCCATCTTTGGCGGCTTGGCTGGGTTCGGTATCGGCAACATGGTGCAGGTCAACAGCATGGCGTTGGCGCTGGAAGCCACGTTCTCAGTACCGCTGTGGGTCACCGGTCTGGTCACCATGCTGTTCGTTGGGCTGGTCATTCTTGGCGGCATCAAGCGCATCGGTGCGGTAGCCGCCGCGTTGGTGCCGTTCATGTGCGTAGCCTATGTCATCGCCGGCATCGTGGTGCTGGTGGTGCATGCTGCTGAGCTGCCGGCTGCGTTCGACTTGATCTTCACGCACGCCTTCTCGCCAATCGCTGCGACCGGCGGCTTTGCCGGGGCGGCTGTGATGGCTGCGATTCGCTTCGGTGTGGCGCGTGGCATCTTCTCCAACGAAGCGGGGCTGGGTACTGCAGGTATCGCGCAGGCCGCCGGCACCACTAAAAGCTCGGTACGCTCGGGTCTTATCGGCATGATGGGGACCTTTATCGACACCATCATCATTTGCTCGATCACCGGTCTGGCGATCATCTGCTCCGGTGTCTGGACCGGCGGCGAGAGCGGTGCGGCGCTGTCTGCAGCAGCCTTCGAATCGGCAATGCCCGGTGTTGGTGCGGCGTTGTTAACCATTGCACTGGTGGTGTTCGCGTTCACCACGATCCTGGGCTGGAGCTATTTCGGCGAAAAGTGCTGGGAGTTCTTGGTCGGTACCAAGGCGATCTGGCCGTTCCGGGTCATCTGGGTCCTGGCTGTTCCGTTCGGTGCAATCGCTCAACTCGATTTCGCCTGGCTGTTGGCAGACACCCTGAATGGGCTGATGGCCATTCCTAACCTCGTCGCGCTGCTGCTGCTGAGCCCGGTGGTGGTCAAGTTGACCAAGGAATACTTTGCCCGCACACACGCCGCCTAAAACCCGGGCCGCGGGTACGCCCGCGGCCCATGACTGAGAGGATCCACATGACTGAAGTAACCCTGAAAGGCAATCCGATCCAGGTTGCCGGCAACTTTCCGCAGGCTGGCCAGAAGGCGGCGCCGTTCAGCCTGGTAGGCGGAGATCTGTCCGACGTGACGCTTGCGAGCTTCGCGGGTAAGCGAAAGATCTTGAACATCTTCCCAAGCATCGATACGCCGACCTGTGCCACCTCGGTGCGCAAGTTCAATGCACAGGCCAACGAACTGGCTAATACAGTGGTGCTGTGTATCTCTGCCGATTTGCCTTTTGCGCAGAAGCGCTTCTGCGGCTCTGAAGGCTTGGATAACGTCATTAACCTATCCACCATGCGTGGGCGCGAGTTCCTCGAGAACTACGGCGTATTGATCGCAAGCGGCCCGCTTGCTGGTGTGTCGGCTCGCGCTGTCGTCGTGTTGGATGAACAGGACCGGGTGCTTCACAGCGAGCTGGTTGCCGAGGTCGGTTCGGAGCCGGACTACGACGCTGCGATTGCGGCGCTTAAATAGCTCTGCCAATAGGAAGCGGTGCAACGCCGCTTCCTTTGCCTTTGAAATCTGACGACAAAAATACACCCCAGCCGCGCCTCTTCTCTGCCATTAATCAATTGGCTGAATAACCCTGCTGACGCTTAGCTTCAGTATGTGGTTTTCCAAACGCAGCCGTGCCAGGCAACGGCGACAGGCGCTGATTTGCAGCACCGTAAAATCTTTTTCTGTCGCTGCGGTCAGAGCATTCGTTGCCTATTGAATGGATTCGCTTATGTCTAGCTCGCACATCAAGAAGAAGATCGGTGTATCCGGCACAGGGATGATCGCGCACTGCTTCATCCGGCTGATCAAGCAGCACTATCACGATCTGGAAATCTCGCGAGTACTGACTCGCCGTCCGTTGAATTCCTTCACTGATTTTCCGCTGTCTGAACGCCTTACCAATTCGATCGACCATCTGATCGCTGATGCTGACCTGATCGTCGAGTGCAGCGGTGATGTCTTTCATGGCACCGAGGTCATCGAGCGTGCGTTCGAGGCTGGCTTGCCGGTTGTGACAATCAATGCTGAGCTTCAGGTCACCACGGGTTCGTACTTGGCTGGCAAGGGCTTCCTTACCGAGGCCGAGGGCGACCAGCCGGGGTCATTAGCGGCACTTCATGAAGAAGCCTTGATGATGGGCTTCAAACCGTTGGTCTACGGCAACATGAAAGGCTACCTGAACCACGATCCCTCGGTTGAAGACATGCGGTACTGGGCAAAGCGCCAAGGCATAAGCGTAGACCAGACCACTTCGTTCACCGACGGCACCAAAGTGCAGATCGAACAGGCAATTGTCGGCAATGGCCTGGGCGCAACGATCACCAAGCAGGGGCTGGAAGGCCTGGCTTCGACCAATTTGACGGAATCGGGCAACCTGCTAGGCATGATGGCCGAGCGGCTGGGGCAACCCTTTGTGGATTATCTGATTCCTTCCGGTTATCCCGCAGGCGGTGTTTTTTTGGTCTGTCGCCATGATGACGATCAGCGGGCTGCCATCGAGTATTTCAAGCTCGGCCCTGGCCCTTATTACACTTTGGTGCGCCCGTTCCATCTCTGTTCGCTGGAAGTCGGTAAAACCGTGCGCCGAGTGCTCAGTGGTGGTGATGTGCTGCTGAACAACTCCGTGACACCGACTCTGGGGGTGGGCGCAATTGCCAAGCGAGCCATGCGCCCAGGTGAGCTGATCGAGCGAGGCATCGGCGGATTCCAGTTTCGCGGCGAGGCTCTGAAGCTCGACCAGCACCCGGATCATGTCCCGATTGGCCTGTTGCGCAAGACGGCATTGAGGAGGGCGGTCGAGCCGGGTCAACTCATTACCTTCGATGACGTCGACATCCTGCCCAGCCGTGCACTGGACATCGTCATGCAGCAGCGCGCCGCATCTGCGGCAAGCGCTCTGCAGAAACCGTCGGCGGACCATGGGCGCGCCGCTTTGGCGGTGATGGGCAGCTGACAGCTGACCCGTACTGAGCGAAAGCCAGTCGACTGTTTTTTCTGTTAGTTCAAGCGTTCGGAGCACCACCCTATTTCAAGTGTTGAGAACGGCCGATCTCGGTGACCGGGATCGGCCGTTTTTGCAGCCGTTCCGACGACTGACTCGTTAGGGTGGGAGCTCCAGCTCAACTAGACCGCATAGCCAAGCATTCTAGGCAGCCACAGGGCGATTTCCGGAAAAACCGCCACTAGGATTAGTGCGCTGCCCATCACCAGAACGAACAGCAAGGCCCAACCAACCGTTTGCTCCAAGCGAATCTTGGCGACTTCCGCCGTCACCATAAGATTAATCGCGACCGGTGGGGTGAATTGGCCGATGGCAATGTTCATCGCCAGCAAAATACCAAACCACACCGGGTTCCAGCCGAAGTGCTGCATCACAGGAATCAGGATCGGCATCAGGATCAGGTAGATGGAAATTGCATCCAGCAGCATGCCGGCCAGCAACACTGCGACCATCACCAGGATTAGCAGTACCGCTCCGCTATCTGACAGCGAAATCAGCCATTCGGCGAGGTGGCGGAAGGTGCCGAGCATCGTGCCAGCCCAGGCGAAGATGCCCGCCAGCGCGATAATCAGCATCACTACGCCAGAGATTACCGCTGCCTCGCCACAGAGCCGCCAGAGGTTGCGCCAGTCCAGTTCGCGCGTAACGAACAAGCCGATGACCACGCCATAGGTCACGCCGGCAACCGCTGCCTCGGTCGGCGTGAACAGGCCGCTACGAAGGCCGCCCAGAATCAGTACAGGGGCGAAGAGCGCTGGCAATGCTTGGCGGAAACTGTCAGCCAGCGGTGGACGTTCAGCACCTTCTGGATTCTCCCAACCGTAGCGGCGCGCCAACAGCCAGGCAGGTAGCAGCAACACAAGGCCTGCAAGTATTCCGGGGAAAAGTCCGGCTGCAAACAAGGCCCTCAGGTCGACGCCGGGAACCACGATGGAATAGAGGATCAGCGCAATGGAAGGCGGAATCAGGATCGCTGTCGAGGCGGATGCGGCTATCAGCGTGGCTGAGAATGGCTTGGGGTAGCCGGCACGGGTCATGCTCGGCAACATCACCATGGCCACCGCGGCAGCATCGGCGGGCCCGGAGCCGCTCATGCCACCCATGATCAGGCAGACCAGGATGGCGACCATCGCCAGGCCGCCGTGGCGCGGGCCGATCAGGGCCTGGGCGAAGCGCACCAGACGTAGCGCCACGCCGGATTTCTCGAACACCAGGCCGGTGAGGATGAACAGCGGAATGGCAATCAGGGGGTATTTGGCTACGCCGTTGTAGGTGTTGGTGCCGAGCGTGGCGAGCATGTCCGGTGATAGGCCAGCAAGGATGCCAATGGCGCCGGAGAGCGCCAGGGAAAACGCAACCGGTACGCCAATCAGCAGAAACACTAAAAAGCTAGCGAGCATCCAGAGATCAGGGCTCATCGGCGAGCCTCCCGCGCAGCCTGTCAATCGTCATCTGGGTCAGGCGTATAAGCATCATCAGCGCCAGCAGTGGCAGCCAGACCACATACCACCAGTTCGGCAGCCCCAGGCCGGGAGACTCGGACTCCCACTGGTATTCCTCCAGCGCGAACTGCCCGCCGTACCAGAGGACCATGCCGAGCACCAATACGCTGGCCAGCCACTGCACCAGGATCAGTGGCGTACGCAGGCGCGGAAACATCCGCTCCGCAAAGCCTATGCGGATGTGGCGGTTACTACGCATGGCCACCGAGGCGCCGGCGAAGGTGAGAATCACAAGAAGAAAAACGGAAAATTCTTCAGTAAAGGCGAAGGAGGCATCGGTGAAATAGCGCACCACCACGTTGGCCAGGCTGATCAGGCTGATGATCACCAGCGCTAGGGTAGCCAGCACGCGCTCAAGGCGCGCGTCCTGTCGATTGTTCATGGGTTTCCTCGAATCCCGACGGCATCGCGCCGTCGGGGAGAACGGTTTTTACTTTGCTATGGCCGTGCGGGCTGCTTCGACCAGATCGGCGCCGATTTTAGATGTCCACTTCTCTTGCACGCTGCGAGTCGCATCGACGAACGCTTGATGCTCGGCCTCGCTCAGTTCGGTGACTTCGACGCCCCGAGCGCGGATGTCTTCCAAACGCTTGGCTTCGGCGTTGCGCGATAGCTCGATTTCCCACTTGCCAGCGTCGATGGCGGCCTGGCGCAGCAGCTCGCGGTCGGCTTGCGGCAGCTCTCTCCAGACACGCTGGTTGACCGCGAAGATCAACGGGTCGGCCATGTAATGCCAGAGCGTTAGGTACTTCTGCCCAACCTGATCGACCCGCGCCACGTCGAACACCGACAGCGGGTTTTCCTGGCCATCAACTGCGCCGGTGGTGAGCGCCGGTTTGGCATCGGCCCAGCTCATCTGCGTCGGGTTGGCGCCCAGGGCGGTGAAGGTGTCTTGAAAAAGCGGCGAACCGACTACGCGAATCTTCAACCCCTTCAGGTCGGCGGGCGTCTTCACAGGCTTGACCGAGTTGGAAATCTCGCGAAATCCGTTCTCACCCCACGCGAGCGGGACAATGCCTCGTTTCTCGATAGCAGCGAACGTCTGCTTGCCAGCCTGACCCTGAGTGATGGCGTCGAGATCGGCGCTGTCGGCCATTAAAAAGGGCAGGGAAAATAGGTTCAGCTCTGGTACTTGTGGTGACCAGTTAATGGTCGAGCCGACAGCCATGTCGATCAAGCCGGAGCGCATGGCGGAAAATTCCTTGGTCTGGTCGCCGGCAACCAATTGCGCGTTGGGGTATACGCGCAGAGTTATCTCGCCATTCGAGCGCTCCTCGACCAGGTCTGCCCACTTCTGGGCGGCTTGCCCCCAGGGGAAGGCGTCGGAAAGCACAGTGGAAACGGAATACTCACGAGCCGAAGCGGCACAAGTGACAGAAAGCGCAGCAGCGGCAGCCAGCGCGGTCAAGCAGCGGGTCAGTTTCATGGGGCGTCCTTGTTCGGATCGGAATTTTTATTGGCGAACGGCCGGCACTGAGCATAGTGCTCGGCTCAACGATGGCTGGTAAACCATCGACACGCGCGGGTTGCGCGAAAGACGCGGTAGGCTGCGTGCGGATAGAAGCAGCGAGACTCGCAAGGCGTCACAGGTGCCGCCGGCCTTGTGGGCAGGTGGCATACCGGCCGGATTCGACTGGTCGTACAACTATCGCAGATGGCAACAGTGAGTGCCATTGCGGATAGCTCATCTTTCGTCGGAGTGCGATCGCTAGTCAGGCATCGCGCAAAAGGTCGTGCGCGTTGAGCAGGCTGAAGGCGATTTCAGGGCGCTTTTCCAGGCCGCGGCGGATCGCAGCCGGAATGGATTGCCGGGTTTTGCGACACAAGCCAGGCAGCTCGGACATATCGATGCGAATGCCGCGCATGCTGCGCACTTCGTTGATGCCCGGCGCAATACGCAGGCGAATCCCCAGTTGTTCGTAGATTCGTTGCTGCATGCGCTCAAGGTCAGCCAGGTTTTCAATGTTTTCCAGGCGCGCTAGCAGACGATTCTCCTCCTGGCGGGTCAGCCGCAGGATGCGCAGGTCGGCTTTGCTTGGGTCTTCCAGCAACTGCTCGCGCCCGCAGATGCAGGCGGCAGGCGGGCAGGGTTGGCGGATCGGCACGGACGCGGTCATGGGCTGATAATAGCTACGATCATGTAATTGCTGCGCCGACGAAGCGATCGGGGACCATGTAAGCTTTGATAAGGGCGAAGCGTGTCAGTGTTTGCAGGGGGCTTATGCCTCTAGCGATAGACGTCCGATTCTTGTCGCCGAAGCTGGCTATCGATACACACTCATTAGTTGTAACGCCCTGCAATGCCCCCAACGCTGAATTTGCCTGCGCCAAGCAGGGCTATCGCAATCGCGCCAAACAAAAACATGCCTTGCAGCTCGAGCGCCCAGCCACCCATTTGGCCGAGCGAGAACAGCTCTTGCATGTGGGCGAGTAGAAACGCGACGAGCATGTTGCCCGCTATGAGCAATGCGCCAATCCGGGTAAACACACCCAGAATGACCAGGGCTGGTCCGACTACCTCGCCTATATAAACGCCATAAGCCAAAAACGTGGGTAGGCCATGATTACCGAGCATGCCGGCAATACCGTCGACTCCGTTTTGCAACTTGAAGATGCCATGCAGGAGAATCAGTACACCCACCGAAACCCTTAACACAAGTTTACCCAGATCATCGGTCATGGTTCGTTTCATCCTTCGCTCAGGGTCGGTCGTAGCGCTACTCAAAAGATAGACCACTGAGAGGGTGGATGCTCCGGCAAGTTCCTAAGAACATGGCGTCCTAAACAGGCCCCGTTGCTCAGCTCGTTACAGCTACGCAGGCACGTCAGTGGATGCGGCGTGCATGGCGGATCGTCCGCAGTGCCGCCGTGTGCGTTTGAGATCAGATCAATCTCCGATCAGCCACTGCAATTTTGCGTACAGCTGCCGGCGCTCAGGTTGCGTTCCGGTGGCCGCAACTGAACCACTCGCTGCTGTGTTTGGTTGCGGCCTGATAGGCAGGGTGACTTCTCTGGTACGAGCCACTAGAATGCTTGCCCATTCTGGGGCCGGAACGCCGGCTTATGTCTGTGCAACGAGGAAAATCCATGCAAGTTTCTGTTGAAAGCACCTCCGCTCTTGAGCGCCGCATGACCATCGGCGTGCCGGTCGAGCGCATCGAGACCGAAGTCAACAAGCGTCTGCAACAGACCGCCAGTCGTGCAAAGATTCCAGGCTTCCGTCCCGGCAAGGTGCCGATGAGCGTCATTCGTCAGCGTTACGAAGCGGCTGCCCGCCAGGAAGCATTAGGCGACCTGATTCAAGCGACCTTCTATGAAGCTGTCGTTGCCGAAAAGCTGAACCCCGCCGGCGCGCCGGCGGTCGAGCCTAAGGTGTTCGAAAAGGGTAAGGATCTCGAGTACGTAGCCACATTCGAAGTGTTCCCAGAATTCAAGGTGGCTGGTCTGGATGCCATCGAAGTCGAGCGTCTGCAGGCCGAAGTGGCGGATTCTGATGTCGACAACATGCTTGAGATCCTTCGAAAGCAGAACACACGCTTCGAAAAGGTTGACCGTGCTGCAGAAGACGGCGATCAGCTGAACATCGATTTTGTTGGCAAAATCGATGGCGAGGCCTTCGCTGGCGGGTCCGCTCAGGGCACGCAGCTGGTCTTGGGTTCCGGTCGCATGATTCCCGGCTTTGAGTCTGCACTCGTTGGTGCCAAGGCTGGTGAAGAGCGGGTTATTAACCCGACATTCCCTGAGGACTATCAGAACCTCGACCTGGCAGGCAAAACGGCTGAGTTCACTGTTACCGTGAACGGCGTAGAAGCCCCGCAACTACCAGAGCTGAATGATGAGTTCTTCGCCCAGTTCGGCGTGCAGGAAGGTGGTCTGGAAGGCTTCCGTGCGGAAGTTAAAAAGAACATGGAGCGCGAGCTGCGCCAGGCCATCAAGACCAAGGTCAAGAACCAGGTTATGGACGGTCTGGTTAGCGCCAACCCGATCGAAGTGCCGAAGGCCCTGATCGATAACGAAGTGAACCGTCTGCGCGTTCAGGCTGTTCAACAGTTCGGCGGTAATATCAAGCCTGATCAGCTGCCTGCTGAGTTGTTCGAGGAGCAGGCCAAACGTCGTGTTGTGCTGGGTCTGATCGTTGCCGAAGTGGTCAAGCAGTACGAGCTCAAGCCTGATGATGCGCGCGTTCGCGAGCTGATCGAGGAAATGGCCTCTGCCTACCAAGAGCCGGAACAGGTCGTGTCCTGGTACTACAAGAACGACGAGCAATTGAACGAAGTCCGGTCTGTTGTGCTCGAAGAGCAAGTTGTAGATACTGTCCTGCAGCAGGCTAAAGTGACCGACAAATCGGTCTCCTACGAAGAAGCAGTGAAGCCTGCGGAAGCCCCGCAAGCTGCCTGAGTTCCTTCAATCGTTTAATGCACATTCATAAGCCAGCCTTGAGCTGGCTTATGTCTTTGCGGCGTAACATAGGGAGTATCGTTGGACATGTCCGGCAATCCGTTTATGCAAGCACCAGACATTCAGGCCGCTGGCGGCCTCGTGCCGATGGTCATCGAGCAGTCCGCTCGTGGCGAGCGGGCGTATGACATTTATTCCCGTCTCCTTAAGGAGCGGGTGATTTTCATGGTTGGCCAGGTTGAAGACTATATGGCCAACCTGATTGTCGCGCAGATGCTGTTCCTTGAGGCGGAAAACCCTGAGAAGGACATTCACCTGTATATCAATTCCCCTGGTGGGTCGGTGACTGCTGGTATGGCTATCTACGACACCATGCAGTTTATCAAGGCTGACGTTTCTACTACTTGTATCGGTCAAGCGTGCAGCATGGGTGCGTTCCTTCTCGCTGGCGGGGCCAAAGGCAAGCGTTTCTGTCTGCCAAATGCCCGAGTGATGATCCACCAGCCATTGGGTGGTTTTCAGGGGCAGGCGTCGGATATCGATATTCATGCCCGCGAAATCCTCTTCATTCGCGAGAGGCTGAACCAGTTGCTGGCCCACCATACCGGCCAGGATTTGGAAACGATCGAGCGCGACACCAATCGTGACTACTTCATGAGTGCTACGCGAGCGCTGGAATATGGCGTTGTCGATGCAGTTCATGATAAGCGGCAGCTGCCGGTCTAACGCTGGTCTAGGAGGGCGTAGTTAGCGGGCATCCGTCATGTGCGCTTTGCGCGCCCTTGAAAATGCCTGCATTTGCCTTCATCTTGTATTACATGCCTTCCCCGATTGGATCGATCGAATGACTGACACCCGCAACGGCGAGGATTCCGGCAAGCTGCTCTATTGCTCTTTCTGCGGCAAAAGCCAGCACGAAGTACGCAAGTTGATTGCCGGGCCCTCGGTTTTTATCTGCGACGAGTGCGTCGACCTGTGCAATGACATCATCCGTGAGGAGGTGCAAGAAGCACAGGCTGAGAGCACATCGCAAAAGCTGCCTGCACCCAAGGAGATTAGCGGCATCCTCGACCAGTACGTAATTGGTCAGGAGCGAGCCAAGAAGATCCTGGCTGTGGCTGTGTACAACCATTACAAGCGACTCAACCAGCGCGATAAGAAGGAAGAAGTCGAGCTGGGCAAGAGCAACATACTGCTCATCGGACCGACCGGTTCTGGTAAGACGTTGCTTGCGGAAACGCTGGCCCGTTTGTTGAATGTTCCCTTCACTATCGCTGACGCTACTACGCTGACCGAAGCCGGCTACGTGGGCGAAGACGTTGAAAACATCATTCAAAAACTGCTGCAAAAGTGTGATTACGATGTGGAGAAGGCCCAGATGGGCATCGTCTATATCGACGAGATCGATAAGATCTCGCGCAAGTCGGACAATCCCTCGATCACCCGTGACGTCTCTGGCGAAGGTGTGCAACAGGCGTTACTGAAGCTGATCGAAGGCACGGTTGCCTCCGTACCACCGCAAGGTGGACGTAAGCATCCGCAGCAGGAATTCCTGCAGGTGGACACACGAAACATTCTGTTTATTTGCGGCGGTGCGTTTGCCGGACTCGAGAAGGTTATTCAGGGTCGTGCAACCAAAGGCGGGATCGGCTTCAATGCAGAGGTTCGCAGCACGGAGCCGGGCAAGAAAATTGGCGAGTCGCTGCGTTCAGTTGAACCGGACGATCTAGTGAAGTTTGGTTTGATTCCCGAATTCGTCGGTCGTCTGCCGGTAATCGCTACACTCGACGAGCTCGACGAGGCGGCGCTGATTCAGATCCTCACCGAGCCGAAGAACGCCCTGACTAAGCAATACGGCAAGCTGTTCGAGCTTGAAGGTGTCGATCTGGAGTTCCGTGCCGACGCACTGAAAGCAGTCGCGGCTCGTGCGCTGGAGCGCAAAACAGGTGCTCGAGGGCTACGCTCAATCCTCGAAGGTGTATTGCTGGATACCATGTATGAAATTCCTTCTCAGAAGGATGTCAGCAAGGTAGTCATCGACGAGAGCGTCATCGAAGGGACTTCTCAGCCGCTGCTCATATATGAGAACAGTGAGCCGCCTGCCAAGGCCGCGCCGGACGCGTGATAGAACAAGGGGGCCTCCGGCCCCCTTTGCTTTTCTACAGTCTCCTTGTTTTTTGCATTGCGCGCCCTCATCTTGATTGCCAAGGGTATGAATTTCCCGTTTACCGCCGTATGGCCGTCGTAGAGCTGAATTTATGAAGACAACCATCGAATTGCCCCTTTTGCCGCTGCGCGACGTAGTGGTTTACCCGCACATGGTGATTCCGCTGTTCGTTGGGCGGGAAAAATCCATTGAGGCCCTTGAAGCAGCAATGGCTGGCGATAAGCAGATATTGCTCTTGGCCCAGAAGAACCCAGCCGATGACGACCCGAACGAAGAGGGGCTCTATCGTGTGGGTACGGTCGCAACGGTGCTGCAGCTGCTGAAACTGCCGGATGGCACAGTGAAAGTGCTTGTCGAAGGCGAACAGCGTGGCGTCATAGACCGGTTTTTCGACGTTGAGGACCATTGCCGGGCCGAGGTCTCACTGATCGATGAGTCGGAGATCGAAGAGCGTGAAGCGGAAGTCTTCACCCGCAGCCTTTTGAGCCAGTTCGAGCAATATGTTCAGTTGGGCAAAAAGGTGCCCTCCGAGGTGCTTGCCTCGCTTGCCAGCATCGACGAGCCGGCGCGTCTGGTCGATACCATGGCTGCGCATATGGCGCTCAAAATCGAACAGAAGCAGGCAATCCTCGAAATCACCGATTTGCCGGCGCGAGTCGAACATGTGTTGGCGTTACTTGATGCTGAAATCGATCTGCTACAGGTGGAAAAACGCATTCGTGGCCGAGTTAAGAAGCAGATGGAGCGCAGTCAGCGTGAGTACTATTTGAATGAGCAGATGAAGGCCATTCAAAAAGAGCTGGGCGATATCGACGAAGGCCACAATGAAATCGATGATCTCAAGAAGCGCATCGAGAATGCCGGCCTGAGCAAGGACGCCTATGCCAAGGCGACCACCGAGCTGAACAAACTTAAGCAGATGTCACCGATGTCGGCTGAAGCCACCGTGGTCAGGACCTACATCGATTGGCTGGTCAACGTACCGTGGAAAGCAGCCAGCAAGGTTCGCCTTGATCTCGCCAAGGCTGAGGAAGTGCTTGATACCGATCACTACGGCCTCGAAGAGGTCAAAGATCGGATTCTTGAATACCTCGCAGTGCAGAAACGTGTGAAAAAACTAAAAGGTCCGGTTTTGTGTCTGGTCGGTCCTCCAGGCGTGGGTAAGACCTCGCTGGCCGAGTCCATTGCTCGCTCGACGAATCGCAAGTTCGTGCGCATGGCGCTGGGTGGGGTGCGGGACGAAGCTGAGATCCGTGGACATCGTCGTACGTACATCGGCTCCATGCCTGGTCGGTTGATCCAGAAGATGAGTAAGGTCGGCGTGCGCAATCCGCTGTTCCTGCTCGACGAGATCGACAAGATGGGTAACGACATGCGCGGAGACCCTGCGTCTGCTCTGCTTGAGGTGCTAGACCCTGAGCAGAACCACAACTTCAACGATCACTATCTCGAGGTCGACTACGACCTCTCAGACGTGATGTTCCTTTGCACAGCCAACTCCATGAACATCCCGGCGCCACTGCTTGATCGTATGGAGATCATTCGTCTGCCCGGCTATACGGAAGACGAGAAGATCAATATTGCCACCCGCTATCTGGTCCCGAAGCAGGTTCAGGCCAATGGCCTTAAAAAGACTGAGTTGCTGTTCGATGATGAAGCTATTCGCGACATCATTCGTTACTACACTCGCGAGGCCGGCGTTCGCGGACTGGAGCGTCAGATAGCCAAGGTATGCCGCAAGGTGGTGAAGGAGCATGCCGCAGAGAAGCGCTTTGAAGTCAGTGTTACAGCCGAATCGCTGGAGCACTTCCTGGGGGTTCGCAAATTCCGCTACGGGCTTGCCGAGCTGCAAGATCAGGTCGGTCAGGTCACCGGCTTGGCATGGACTCAGGTTGGTGGCGAGTTGCTCACCATCGAAGCAGCCGTAGTTCCAGGGAAGGGGCGGCTGACCAAAACTGGGTCGCTTGGCGATGTGATGGGGGAGTCCATCACAGCAGCGTTAACCGTGGTACGTAGTCGCGCGAAGAGTCTCGGCATCCCTGTCGATTTCCACGAAAAACAGGATATTCATATCCATGTCCCGGAAGGCGCTACGCCGAAGGATGGTCCTAGCGCAGGCATCGGCATGTGCACCGCGTTGGTTTCAGCAATGACCCAGATTCCTGTTAGGGCCGAAGTTGCCATGACCGGCGAGATCACGTTGCGGGGGCAGGTGCTTGCGATTGGCGGTTTGAAAGAGAAACTGCTCGCGGCCCACCGCGGCGGAATCAAGACGGTGATCATTCCTGAAGAAAACCAGCGTGATCTGAAAGAGATTCCTGAGAATATTAAGCAGGACCTGCAGATTAAACCGGTCAAGTGGATTGACGAAGTCCTCCAAATTGCGCTGCAATACGCGCCGGAGCCCTTGCCCGATGCGGCTCCAGATATCGTTGCAAAGGATGACAAGCGCGAGTCTGATTCCAAGGAGCGAATCAGCACGCATTAGTCCGAGAGGCTTGATTGACACATTTTCGGTGGCCTTGATATAAGCCGGCCTTTTGTGTAGTTGCTATTTCGGCACCGCTTTGCTTACACCTAAAAATTATAGATACGACTCAACAGAAATAAGGGGACTTAGAGTGAACAAGTCGGAACTGATCGATGCTATCGCCGCATCTGCTGATATCCCGAAAGCTGTTGCTGGCCGCGCGCTGGATGCAGTAATTGAATCCGTTACAGGCGCTCTGAAGGCTGGTGATTCCGTGGTGCTGGTTGGTTTCGGTACTTTCGCTGTCAAGGAGCGCGCTGCTCGCACTGGCCGCAATCCCCAGACTGGCAAGCCGATCGACATCGCTGCAGCCAAGATCCCGGGATTCAAGGCAGGTAAGGCTCTGAAAGACGCTGTCAACTAAGCGTTTTCGATCCGGCCAGTTGCCAGTTAGCACTGGCCCTGGCTTGGGGCGGTTATTCGAACAGGCACTGCTTGTTGCGTTCGGGCTTGGGGGATTAGGCCCAGCTGCTCCAAAAGCTCCGAGAAGGCGCATCCCTGGATGCGCCTTTCTTTTTATCCGGATTCCCGCGCTGCAGCGACGACTGCGCAGCTGACTCCTGGGGGACGCATGCTTCAGAATATCAGGGACAACTCACAAGGCTGGATTGCCAAAACCATCATAGGCATCATCGTGATGCTGCTGGCTTTGACCGGCTTTGACGCCATTTTCAATGCCGCCAGTAATAGCCGAAATGCCGCTGAGGTCAACGGTGAGGAGATCTCACTGGACGAGCTCAACCAAGCCATGAACATGCAGCGTCGCCAACTGGCTCAGCAGCTCGGGGGCAACTTCGACCCATCGATGCTGGACGACAAGCTGGTACGCGAGTCATCACTACGAGCGCTCATTGACCGTGCGCTTTTGCTGCAAGGTGCCCGCGATGCAGATTTCGCCTTCTCCGAAACGGCGCTTGATCAGCTGATCCTGCAAACTCCTGAGTTTGCCGTGGACGGCACATTTAATGCTGCGCGTTTCGATCAGGTAATTCAGCAAATGGGTTATACCCGGCTGCAGTTCCGCGAGCTGTTGAAACAGGAAATGTTGATTGGCCAACTTCGCGCCGGCATTTCCGGTTCCGGTTTCGTCACGGATGACCAGATCGAAGCTTTCGCTCGGCTTGAGCAGCAGACGCGTGATTTCGCAACCATCACCGTGCCGGCTGATACCGACGCAGTTGAAGTCAGCAGTGACGAGGCGCGCGAATTTTATGAACAAAATACGGACCGCTTTCGCTCGCCGGAGCAGGTTATTGTCGAGTATGTCGAGCTAAACAAGGAGTCCTTCTTTGACCAGGTCGAAGTGTCGGAGGAGGAAGTGCAGGATCTGTATCAGCAGCGTATCGCTAACCTGGCAGAACAACGCCGTGCGGCGCATATTCTGATCGAGACCGATGATGCTGGCGATGCAAGCGCCAGGGAGAAGATTGACGAGGTCGCTAAGCGTTTGGCCTCAGGCGACGACTTCTCAGCGCTGGCTAAGGAACTTTCCGAAGATCCGGGATCCGCGGGTGAAGGGGGGGACCTCGGCTTTGCTGGTCCAGGCGTTTACGACCCTGCTTTCGAGGAGGCGCTTTACGCTTTGGAGGAGGGCCAGGTCTCTGCGCCGGTTCGCTCCGATTTCGGCTGGCACTTAATCAAGCTTCTGGATGTTCAGTCGCCAGAGATCCCAACATTGGAAAGCCTAAAACCTGAACTGGTGCGGGAACTCAAAGCTCAACAGGTTGAGCAGCGCTTCGTCGAGGCCAGCAAGCAGCTCGAGGACACCGCATTCGAATCTGCCGATCTTGTCCAGCCAGCACAGGAATTGGGTCTTTCGGTACAAACGACCGAGGCGTTCGGTCGTGAAGGTGGAGCTGGCGTCGCATCAAATCGACAGGTCATCCAGGCTGCGTTCAGTGATGAGGTTCTGATCGACGGCGCTAATAGCGGTGTGATCGAACTGGATCCGGACACCGTCGTTGCGGTGCGAGTGAAGGAACACCTGAGACCCGAAGTGTTGCCTTTCGATACAGTGAAGGACGACATCATCGCTCAACTCAAGCGCAGTAAGGCGGCAGAACAAGCGATTGAAACCGGTGAGCAGCTGATCGCTTCCCTGCGTGATGGTGGGCAGGTCGAGCAGCAGTGGCAGCCGGTCGAGGCCGCCTCGCGCAGCCAGGAAGGGATTGAGCCTGCAGTACTTCAACAAGTGTTTCGAATGCCGATACCGGAGGAAAGCGACAAGCCGAGCTACAGCAGTGTTCGCCTGCCAGACGGAGATCTCGTCGTGGTTCGTCTGAGCGGTGTAAGCGAGCCCAAAGCCGAGCTCTCTGAGGAAGACAAACAGAACTATCGTCGTTTCCTGGCGTCGCGGAGTGGCCAGCAAGATTTCGCTGCCTACCGTCAGATGCTCCATGCGGACGCTGAGATCGAGACCTTCTGAGCAAGTCCTAGCGCAAAAAAAACCCGCATCCATATGCGGGTTTTTTTATAGCGCCGGGTGGATCAGTCTTCCATTGCGCCCATCGCAGTGGTGTTGAAACCACCGTCGACATAGAGAATTTCGCCACTAATCCCCGAAGCCAGATCTGAACAGAGGAAGGCACCCGCATTGCCGACCTCGTCAATGGTGACATTGCGGCGTAGCGGCGTCTGCTTTTCGTTGGCCGCCAGCATCTTGCGGAAGCTCTTGATCCCAGAGGCTGCCAGCGTACGGATTGGGCCAGCGGACACAGCGTTGACGCGAGTGCCCTCTGGGCCCAGGCTGCCGGCGAGGTAGCGAACACCTGCCTCGAGACTGGCCTTGGCCATGCCCATTACGTTGTAGTTGGGCATGGTGCGTTCAGCACCGAGGTAGGAGAGCGTGAGGATGCTGCCATTGCGCCCCTTCATCATCGGACGTCCAGCCTTGGCCAGCGCGACGAGACTGTAGGCGCTGATGTCATGGGCGATGCGGAAGCCGTCACGTGTAGTGACCTCGGTGAAGTCGCCGTCGAGCTGATCGCCCGGAGCAAAGCCGACTGAGTGAACGATACCGTCCAGACCGTCCCACTTTTTGCCGAGCTCTTCGAATACCTTGACGATCTCGTCGTCGCTGGCGACATCACAAGGAAAGCACAACTCCGGCCCCGAGCCCCAGCCAGCAGCGAACTCCTCGACGCGGCCCTTGAGCTTTTCATTTTGATAGGTGAAAGCCAGCTCGGCGCCCTCACGATGCATGGCCGCGGCGATTCCGGAGGCAATCGACAGCTTGCTGGCGACGCCGACGATCAATACGCGCTTACCGGTTAGAAAACCCATGTGCTTGTCCCTCTTCTGGTTGTTCATCAGTAGCTGGGACCATGAACGCTGATTCCAGTAACTGTTGTGTATATGGATGTTGGGGAGCAGCGAAGATTGCTTCTGCCATTCCCTGCTCAACGACCTTACCTTGCTTGACCACCATCATCTGATGGCTCAGCGCCCGAACCACTGCCAAGTCGTGGCTTATGAACAGGTAGGTCAGGTTGTACTTGGCCTGAAGTGAGCGCAGTAGCTCGACTACTTGCCGCTGTACGGTTCGATCCAATGCCGAGGTTGGTTCATCAAGCAGGATCAGATCAGGCTTGAGGACCAAGGCCCTGGCAATGGCGATTCGCTGCCGTTGGCCTCCCGAAAACTCATGGGGGTAACGGTGCCGACTTTCTGGGTCGAGTCCAACCTCGACCAGTGCATCGATGATTGCTTGCGCTTGCTCCTCGGCCGAACCCAAGCCATGGATACTGAGCCCCTCTCCAACGATCTGCCCCACCGACATGCGAGGGCTCAGACTGCCGAAAGGATCCTGAAACACGACCTGCATTTGCCGGCGCAATGGACGTACTGCCCGTTGTGACATCGCCTCAAGCGCATGGCCCTGGAAGCGGATTTCGCCGCTGCTCGAAAGCAGACGCAGAATAGCCAAACCCAGCGTGGATTTCCCCGAGCCGCTTTCGCCGACAATGCCCAGCGTCTGACCTTTCGGCAGGTTGAACGTGACGCCATCGACTGCCTTGATATGGTCCACGGTGTGCCTGAAAAGCCCCTTTTTGATTGGGAACCAGACCCGCAGATCATTCACTTCCAGCAGTGTTGGCGACGAGGACTCAACCGGCACCGGTCCGCCGCTAGGTTCTGCCCCGAGCAGTTCCCGTGTATAGGGATGCTGCGGTGATCGGAACAATTCCTCGCAAGGTGCCTGTTCGACGACACAACCGCTCTTCATGACACATACATGGTGAGCGATTCGGCGAACCAGGTTCAGGTCGTGACTGATCAGCAGCAGAGCCATGCCTAGTCGGGCCTGCAGCTCTTTGAGCAGCTCGAGTATTTTCAGTTGCACTGTGACGTCCAGCGCAGTGGTGGGTTCGTCGGCGATCAGCAACTCGGGTTCGTTTGCCAGAGCCATGGCGATTACCACGCGCTGGCGCTGGCCGCCCGAAAGTTCGTGAGGGTAGGCTCGGATTCGCTTGGTAGGCTCGGGTATTCCAACCAGCTCAAGCAGCTCAAGGGTACGTGCTGTAGCTGCCTTGCCGTTGAGCCCCTTGTGAATCTGCAGCACCTCATTGATCTGCTTGCCAATGGTGTGCAGTGGGTTCAGCGAGGTCATCGGCTCTTGGAACACCATGGCGATGCGGTCGCCGCGTATGCCGCGCATGCGTTTCTCGCTCGCTTTGAGCAAGTCCTCACCACCGTAGCGAATTTCTCCTACCGGATGCTGTGCGAGGGGGTAGGGCAGCAGCCGCAGGATCGAGTGCGCCGTGACGGATTTACCGGATCCGCTTTCGCCAACCAGCGCAAGCGTCTCGCCTTTGCGGATATCGAAGCTCACGCCCGTCACCACGCGCTGGGCCTGACCATTTGTGACGAACTCGACGGCCAGATCGCGGACCTCGATAAGGTTCTCGGTCATGCTATTTCCTTGGGTCGAAAGCATCGCGAGCAGCCTCTCCGATAAACACCAGGAGGGTCAGCATGACGGCTAGCACCATGAATGCGCTGATGCCCAGCCACGGCGCCTGCAGATTCGCCTTGCCTTGTGCGACCAGCTCACCCAGCGAAGGGGCGCCAGGCGGCAAGCCGAAGCCGAGGAAATCCAAGGCGGTCAGGGTGCCGATCGCTCCTGTAAGGATGAATGGCATGAAGGTCATGGTCGACACCATTGCGTTGGGCAGAATGTGGCGGAACATGATTGCGCCGTTGCGCATGCCCAGGGCGCGTGCTGCCCGTACGTATTCGAGATTACGGCCGCGTAGGAACTCAGCCCGAACTACATCGACCAGGCTCATCCAGGAGAACAACAGCATGATGCCGAGCAGCCACCAGAAGTTCGGCTGCACAAAGCTTGCAAGGATGATCAGCAGATAGAGCACCGGCAGGCCGGACCATATTTCCAGGACTCGCTGACCAACGAGGTCGACCCAGCCGCCGTAGAAACCCTGCAGCGCGCCGGCAATTACGCCGATCACCGAGCTGATAAGTGTCAGGGTCAGCGCAAACAAAACCGAGATCCGAAAGCCGTAGATGACTCTTGCGAGCACGTCGCGCCCCTGGTCATCGGTGCCTAGCCAGTTCTCCCAGGATGGCGGGGCGGGAGCGGGTACCTGCAGATCGTAGTTGATACTGGAATGATGAAAGGGAATCGGCGGCCAGACCATCCAGCCACCTTTCTTCTCGATCAGTTCCTGAATGTAAGGTCCTTTGTAGTTGGCCTGCAGTGGAAACTCGCCCCCGAAGACGGTCTCTGGATAGCGCTTGAACACGGGCACATACCAGTCGCCATCGAAACGAACCACGATCGGCTTGTCGTTGGCAATCAGCTCGGCGCCTAGGCTAAGTACGAACAGGGTCAGAAAGATCCACAGTGACCACCAGCCGCGCTTGTGGGCCTTGAACAGGGCGAACCGGCGCTGGTTCAGCGGCGACAGCTTCATCTCAAGCCTCCCTGCTTTCGAAGTCGATTCGAGGATCGACGAGCGTGTAGGTCAGGTCGCCGATGAGCTTGACCACCAGACCGAGCAAGGTGAAGAGGAACAGCGTGCCGAACACGACGGGATAATCCCGATTGATGGCTGCCTCGAAACTAAGCAGGCCAAGGCCGTCTAACGAGAAAATGACCTCGATCAGCAGTGAACCGGTGAAAAACATGCCGATAAATGCCGAGGGGAAGCCAGCAATGATGATCAGCATTGCGTTACGGAATACGTGTCCGTACAGCACGCGATTTTTGCTCAAGCCTTTAGCGCGTGCTGTGATGACGTACTGCTTGTTTATTTCATCGAGGAAGCTGTTTTTCGTCAGCAAGGTGAGCGTCGCGAAATTTCCGATCACCAATGCCGTAACGGGAAGCGCAAGATGCCAGAAGTAGTCGATGATCTTGCCGGTGAGCGAAAGCTCTTCGAAGTTTCCGGAGGTCAGCCCCCTCAGTGGGAACCAGTTCCAATAACTACCTCCGGCGAACAGCACGATCAGCAGGATGGCGAACAGGAACGCAGGTATTGCATAGCCAATGATGATGGCCGAACTGGTCCAGACGTCGAATGCACTGCCATGTCGAGTTGCCTTGGCAATCCCCAGTGGGATCGATGCCAAGTACATGATGAGCGTGCTCCATAGCCCCAGCGAGATCGACACCGGCATTTTTTCGATAATCAGATCGGTCACGCTGGCATCGCGGAAAAAGCTTTCACCGAAATCCAGCCGCAGGTAGTTGCTGAGCATGATCCAGAAACGTTCTGGTGCCGGCTTGTCGAAGCCGTACAGGCGTTCGATTTCGGCAATCAGGTCAGGGTCCAGGCCTTGCCCGCCTCGATAGCTGTTGCTCCCAGTCGCGACTTCGGATCCTCCGCCTGCGATCCGGCTGGTTGCGCCTTCGAAGCCCTCAAGCTTGGCAATCGCCTGTTCGACGGGGCCGCCAGGTGCGGCCTGAATGATGATGAAATTGATCAGCAAGATGCCGAACAGAGTTGGGATGATCAGTAGTAGGCGCCGGAAAATGTACGCGAGCATGCCTATTGTTCCGTCGCACGGGTGACGCTGGTATCCGTTTCGGTCGCTGGCCTGTCTTCAAGCGGTTCCGGCTCGGGCTTGTCTACGTCTGGCTTGTTCCACCAGGTCATCAGGGCGACATCGTAACGTGGCGTTATTTCTGGGTGTGCGAGATGGTTCCAGTACGCGACACGCCAGGTTTTGATGTGCCAGTTCGGAATTACGTAGTGACCTGCGAGCAATACACGGTCCAGCGCACGAGTACGTGTAATCAACTCGTCCCGCGAGTCAGCGGCAATCAGCTTTTCGACTAGCACATCGATGGCGGGGTCTTTCAGCCCGATGTAATTGCGGCTTCCTGGATTATCGGCACTCGCCGAATGCCAGTATTCACGTTGCTCATTGCCTGGCGAGCTCGACTGGCCGAACCCGCTGACAATCATGTCGTAGTCACGAGAACGCAGCCGGTTGATATATTGCGATACGTCGACGCGGCGGAGCTCAAGGTCGATGCCCAGGCTGGCGAGGTTACGCTTGTAGGGCAGCAGCACGCGCTCGAAGTCTGCTTGCACTAACAGAAACTCGAGTTTGACCGGCTTGCCCTTGGCGTCCACCATCTGGTCGTTTTCAATCTTCCAGCCGGCTGCCGTAAGCAGCTCGTAGGCCCGGCGCTGCTGTGCTCGGATGATGCCATCGGCGTTGGTTTGTGGCAGTTCGAAAGGTTTTTCGAATACCTGATCCGGAATTTTGCCGCGTAGTGGTTCGAGGATGCTCAACTCCTGCTCACTGGGCAGGCCCGAGGACGCCAGCTCGGAGTTATCGAAATAGCTGGTGGTGCGTGAGTAGGCACCATTGAATAGTTGGCGATTTGTCCATTCGAAATCGAAGAGCAGCGCCAGGGCTTCTCGAACCCTCGGATCCTGCAATCGGTCTCTGCGGGTGTTGTATATGAATCCCTGCATGCCTTGGGGATTGTGATTGGCGATCTCCTCTTTGAGGATCCGCCCGTCTTTGACGGCCTCGATATCATAGGCAGTGGCCCAGTTCTTCGCGCTCGTCTCCAGCCAGTAATCGAAGTGACCAGCCTTGAAAGCCTGGAGCGCTACGGTGTTATCGCGGTAGTAATCGATGTTGACGTGATCAAAGTTATAGAAACCTCGGTTCACCGCGAGGTTTTTGCCCCAGTAATCTTCGACGCGGGCATAACGGACTGAGCGACCCGCTTCTGCTCGCTCGATGCGATAGGGCCCGCTGCCCAACGGGGCTTCCATACTGCCGGCGGCGAAGTCTTTGTCTGCCCACCAATGCTTCGGCAGGACGGGCAGCTGGCCGAGGATCAGCGGCAGCTCTCGATTCCCAGCGTGCTTGAAATCGAACCGGACGCGACGCGGGCCTTCGATCACGGCTTTTTCGACGTCAGCGTAGTAGCCACGGTAATGCGGCGCGCCCTTGCTGATCAGCGTTTCGAAAGTGAACACAACGTCCTCAGCTTCAACCGGCTCGCCGTCATGAAACTTCGCTTCGGGCCGCAGGTAGAAACGCACCCACTCATTGTTTGGCCCTTTCTCGATCTTTTCTGCGAGCAGGCCATAAACCGTGAAGGGCTCGTCAAGGCTGTTAGTCGTCAGCGTGTCATAGACGAGGCCTATATCATCGGCAGCTACGCCTTTGTTGATGAACGGGTTGAGCGAATCAAAACTGCCGAAACCTGCCTGGCGCAGCGTTCCCCCTTTGGGGGCGTCCGGATTGACATACTCAAAATGAGAAAAGTCAGACGGATATTTGGGCTGCTCACCATACAAGGTCAGCGCATGCTGCGGTGCCGCTTCGGCCAGGCCCGTGAGGGAGAGTAGGGCGAAGGTGCCCGCTTGTAGAAACACCCGACGTATCTTGCTTGTCATTGAGCCTTCTCCTCCAGGTCCTTCAACCACCACGCGCGCAATCCCAGCGTGTAGGGCGGTGTGGTGACGTGAGCAAACCGATTACGGTATGCCAGACGGTGGTAACTGATGTACCAATTGGGGATGGTGTAGTGATTCCAGAGCAGAACGCGGTCGATAGCGCGTGTGGCGGCTATCTGCTCGTCACGGGTCTTCGCCGCAAGCAGCTTCTCGATCATTGTGTCGACGATGGGGTTGGCGACGCCGGCGTAGTTGCGACCGCCCTTTACGTTCACCTGGCTTGAATGGAAATACAGCCACTGTTCCAGCCCAGGGCTGAGACTCTGCCCGAGTGTGGTCAAGATCATGTCGTAGTCATACTGATCAAGCCGCTGCTTGTACTGAGCGCCATCGACAGTTCGCAGGCGGGCTGATATGCCGATCCGCGACAGGTTTTCCACATAGGGCTGAAGTATCCGCTCGAGCCCCGGATTGACCAGCAGAATCTCGAACCTAAATGGACGCCCCGCCTTGTCGCGAAGGCCGTCGGGGGTCAGCTTCCAGCCGGCATCCCCGAGCAAAGCCAGCGCCTTGCGCAAAGTGTCGCGTGGAATTCCGCGCCCGTCCGTTTTCGGTAATTTGAACGGCTCGGTGAAGAGCTGCGCTGGGAGTTGCTCCCTGAATGGCGAGAGCAGGAGCCATTCCCCACCTTCTGGTGTGCCGGTCGCGGAGAACACGCTGTTCGGATAGTAGCTTTCGCTGCGCTGGTAGGCCCCATAGAACAGGGCGCGGTTAGTCCACTCGAAGTCGAACATCATGCCCAAAGCCTGCCGCACCCTGATGTCGGCAAAGGTCGAACGACGCGCGTTCATGAACATTGCCTGGGTCTGGGTAGGGATTTCGTGCGGAATCTCTGCGCGAATCACGTCACCGCGCAGAACCGCCAGGAATTGATAGCCATTGGCCCAGTTTTTTGCCTGGTGCTCGATGTAGTAGTCGAACTCACCGACCTTGAAGGCTTCGAAGGCGACGGTCGTGTCGCGATAGAACTCCACGTCGACCCGATTGAAGTTGTACTTACCGCGATTGGCCGGGAGATCGCTACCCCACCAGCTCTTCACTTTCTCGAAGGTGACGCGCCGTCCTGGCTGAACATCGCTGATTCTGTAAGGGCCACTGCCCAATGGTGGCTCGAACGTGGTTGCGCGGAAATCCCGGTCCTTCCAATAGTGTTGCGGCAGCACCGGCAATTCACCCAGGCGCATAATCAGCAACGGCTGGCCCGGTTTGTCGAACACGAAACGAATGCGATGGCGATTGAGTATGTCGACGCGATCAACGCCCTGCAGATCGGTGCGGTAGCGTGGGTGACCATCTTTGATCAACAGCCGATAAGAAAATGCAACGTCGTAAGCCGTGATCGGGCGACCGTCGTGAAAGTGCGCCGAGTCACGCAGGTTGAAAACCACCCAACTATGGTTGTCGCTGTACTCGATGGTCTCGGCGATCAGGCCGTACGCTGAAGCGGGTTCGTCGCCTGATGGATCATAGACGCCTGTCCCAACCATCAGCGGCTCGTTCAGTTCAGAGACGCCATACTGGAAGAAGCCAGGTGTTGCGGTTGGGCTGGTTCCCTTGAATGTGTAAGGATTCAGCGTGTCAAACGTGCCGGAAGCCATCAGCCGCACGTTGCCACCCTTAGGCGCATCGGGGTTCACCCAATCGAAATGAGTAAAGTCTTCCGCATATTTAAGGGTGCCGAACTGCGCATAACCGTGGCTTTCGCTGATGGTGGCGAACGACGGAAAGCTCAGTCCCAGACAGCTCAACAGTATTAGGATGGGTCGCATCAAACGGTGAATCCGATCCATGGCGCTTTCGGTCTTTTCGGCCGGCTACAGTAACAGCTTGTATCCGCTGGAAAAAGGCCGGCCATCTGGGCAAACTGCCTTTCCCTTCAGCCGCCCGATCCTTGGGTGAGGTCTCAAATTTTGAGTGAAACCAGTTACGGTCTGCAGGTGTGGATAGACCGCCTGAACCAATCCGAACTGCCTGCATTGGCAGCGGTCGTGCAGGATCTTCAGCGGATTACCGAGCAAGAGCATGCGTCCGTCCAGCAGCTGGCAGACGTACTCTTGCGCGATGCAGCCCTGACGTCGAAGGTGCTTCGGGTTGGCAATAGCAGTTACTACAACCCGTCCCAGGAAACGATCAAGACCATCTCTCGTGCCATCGTCATGATCGGCTTTGATAACGTTCGGTTGATCAGTCTTTCGGTCAGCCTGATCGATGGTTTGCTGGATCGTACGCCGCGACAACAGCTGCAGGAATTGCTCGCCCGGTCCTTTCATGCGGCGGTGCAGGCACGCAACATTGCCGGCTACGTTCTGACTAAGCATGAGGAAGAGGTTTTCATTGCCGCGTTGCTGCACGAAGTGGGCGAGCTCGCGTTCTGGGGCTGCGGTGGCCAGCAGGCCGATGAGCTGGGTGATGCCTTGGCGGCCGGCACGGACCACGATCAAGCCGTCGAACAGGTGCTTGGCACCAGTTTTCGCCAGCTTAACCTGGGGCTGATCAAGAGCTGGAATATCGGTGAGTTGGCCAGTTTCGCTCATGGGGCTGGGAATCTGCGGGACCCCGCAGTGCACTCCGTAAGCCTGGGGGTTCGCATTGGCGCAGCGGCCTTGAATGGGTGGGGCTGCCCGGAAATGGAAGGGCTGGTCAAGGAGTTGGCCGATTTCAGCGGCATCTCTGAAGCGGATGCGATGCAGCAAGTCCTTGCTAGCGCGGACGAGGCGGTGAACGTAGCGGCTACTTTCGGCGCCAGTCGACTGTGCAAGCTGATACCGTCCACTGACCCGGAACAGGTTCAATTGCAGCAGGCACAGCGCGCCGCGAGCCTCTTGCAGCCTGACCTGCTACTGATGCAGCAGGCCATGCAGGACCTCGGCATGATGGCCACCAGTCGGGGTGATGTCGGTTTGATACTCGATACGTTGCTCAAGGGGCTGCACCAAGGCGCAGGGCTGGAGCGCGTTATGCTCACCGTACTTGCCGATCAGCAGCGGTCGTTCCGTGCTAAGTGTGCAGTGGGTGATCAAACTCAGTCCTGGCTTGAGCAATTCGTGCTGCCCGTTGATCCGTCAGGCCAGTCGCATATCTTCAGTTATGTGCTGCGCCAGCGCCAGCCACTGTGGATGGGCATTCCGGCAAGCTATAACCTCGACGAGCTGGTGAGCTTGCCGCTTCGCCAACAGTTGGGAAAAGGCATGTTTTTTATTGCGCCATTAGTGGCGGGCACGCGTGAGATCGGCGTGCTCTATGCCGACAATCGCGTATCTGGAAGAGCGCTCAAACACGAGCAGTTTGTCGCCTTTCAGCGATTTACCCAGCTGGCCGGGCGCTGTCTCGATGCACTGAGCAAGCGCAATTGAGCAGGGCCGCCTAAACCTTTGCGCGCCGCAGCTCAGTGTGGAATGTACAGCGTAAGGGTCTGGCCCGGTTTGAGCATCGCGCTGTCTCTGGGGTTCCAGGTCTTCAAGTTGTTGATTTGAACATTGAAGCGTTTGGCGATCACATAAAGCGAATCACCTTTCTTGACCTTGTAATAGGTCGGCGCGGGTTTGGTCTGCTGGTTATTGCCGGCAGCCTGGAGAAAGAGTGCCTGGCCGACCTTGAGATTGCTGCCTGACAGGTTGTTCCAGCGCTGCAGATCACGGACCGAAACCTTCTGTGCTTTGGCGATATCCCAGAGGCTGTCACCTTGGCGCACGCGGTAGCTACGCGGTGCCGGCTGGCTTCTCGCAACCGCGTGGAGCAATTCCTGAGACTGTGACGCGCCGGCTGATTGCGGAATGCTCAGCACTTGCCCGATCTGCAGGTGATCGCTGCGCAGGCGATTGATATCACGAATGATGTTGACTGATAGGCGATGCCGGTTGGCGATTGCGCCCAGCGTGTCACCAGGACGTACCTTGTATTGCTGCCAGTCAACCATATCCTGCGGTTTCATCAGCGCAAGGTTTGCCGCAAACATCTCGGCTTTGTCGCTTGGGACCAGCAGGTGCTGCGGGCCGTCCAGTGTAATTCGCCGAGTAAACGCAGGGTTCAGCTGGTAGATCTCGTCTTCGTCCAGGTCCACCATGTCTGCGACCCTGGCGAGCTCCATGCGCTGTTTCAACGCGACTACTTCAAAATAGGGCTCGTTAGCGATGGGGTTCAGATTCAGTCCGTATGCATCAGGGCTTTGCACCATCTGCGAAAGTGCCAACAGCTTTGGTACGTAATCGCGAGTTTCTCGAGGAAGGGGCAGATTCCAATAATCGGTCGGCAGGCCGAGCTTCTGGTTTCGCTCGATGGCGCGGCTGACGGTTCCCTCGCCGGCATTATAGGCAGCCAGCGCAAGCAACCAATCGTCGCTAAACAGGCCGTGCAGATAGGTCAGATAGCGCAGCGCTGCGGTGGTAGACGCGGTGATGTCGCGTCTGCCGTCATACCAGCTGGTCTGTTGCAGATTAAAGTGGCGGCCTGTCGAAGGAATGAACTGCCAAAGGCCGACTGCCTGAGCTGGAGAATAAGCAAACGGGTTGTACGCGCTCTCGATAATGGGCAGCAGTGCCAGCTCGAGGGGCATGTCGCGTTCTTCGAGCTGTTCCACGATGTAATGGATGTAAGGGCTGCCTCGCTCGCTTGCCATCTCGATGGAATTCGGTCGGCTGGAAAAAAGGAGGCGCTGTTGCTCGATGCGCGGATTGCTTTCCAGATGGTCCTGTAGCTTGAATCCATGCCTGATGCGATCCCATATGTCCGCATGGGTCGGCTCTGCCGGCGCTTTCTCCGTGAGCCACAGGGTGTCCTGCACCATCGGCACTGCCCTGGTACGGGCATCGCTGTCCGTCGGGGCTCGGGGGGAGGTGCTCTGGCAGCCGGTTATAGCGAGACAGATTGCTAGCGCCAGGGCCCGGCCGGAGGCTGCCAAGGCGTCCGGCTGTGGGCTGTTCGTAGAGTCAGACGGCATTGGCTGATGGGCTCCCTAGGCGCAAATTCGAGGGAGTGTAAGAATGCCGCTCCGGTGGGTCAACCCGACGCCTCGGTTTTTGGCGACTGGTCGATCTTCATTAAAAGCTGTCTTTCCACCCTCGAAGTACCGAGAACACGGCTTCCGCTGTCTCCAGTGGCCGATCGGCATGCCGACTTGCTGCGGCTACCACTCCGGGCTCCCAGCAGCGCAGGAAGGGGTTGGTGGTTTGTTCGATACCCAAGTCGGAGGGCAGCGTGATGCGTTCTGCCTCACGCAGGCGGACGACCTGTTCGAGACGTTCAGCGATATCAGGGTTTTCCGGTTCGACTGCCTGAGCAAACCGCAGATTACTCAGCGTGTATTCATGGGTGCAATAGATCTTGGTAGCTGCAGGCAGTGCGGCAAGCCGTTGCAGTGATGTGAACATTTGGGTGGCGGTGCCCTCGAACAGGCGGCCACAACCTGCGGCAAACAGCGTATCGCCGCTCAATAACCAGGGCGCTTGGGCGTCATCATGAAAATAGGCAATGTGACCGCTGGTATGCCCCGGAACCTCAAAAACTTCTAAATCCTGGCCGAGAATGCGGACGCGCTGCCCGTCGACCAGCGCATGATCTCTGGCCGGTATATTTTCGTTCGCTGGGCCATAGACCGTCGCGCCATATTGGGCCTTGAGCTGCTCGACGCCGCCTACATGGTCGTGGTGGTGATGAGTGATCAGAATGTCAGTCAATTGCCAGCCGGGGCGAGCGTCCAGCCATTGCTGAACAGGGCTAGCCTCACCCGGGTCTACCGCTGCGCAGAGACGCCTTTGAGGATCCTGAAGCAACCAGATGTAGTTGTCGGTGAAGGCGGGCAGAGCGTCTATCTTCAACATATGCACGGGTCGCCAAGTCATTTGCAAAAGCGCATCCTAACAGCCGAACTGGAGAGTTGAACCGATAGGGCGTATTGATCGGGTCCGCCAAACCGACGAATGGAGGCTAGCCATGAGTGAGTCTTGTGCAAAGTCGGACGAACGCTGGCTGTCGCTGATGGACAATGCCAGTGCTTGGTTCGCTGGTCCGTCAGGGCGACAACTGCTTGAACACGAGCAGTTAGTGATCAATCAGCAGCTGTCGCGGTGTTTTGGCAGCTACCTGGTGCATTACGGGCCATTTGCCAATACTGCGATCGAGCCGCAGAAAATCAAACGCAGCGTCCGCCTAGGGCCGCCACTTGCAGGTGTTGAAATCATCTGCGAGGAGCAATCCTGGCCGATCGGCGAACATGCTGCTGACGTTGTTGTGCTTCAGCATGGTCTGGATTTCAGCCTGTCGCCGCACGCCCTGCTGCGTGAAGCCGCCCGCAGCGTCCGGCCGGGAGGGCATTTGCTGATCGTCGGGATCAATCCTTGGAGTGCCTGGGGTGCGACACGCTTGCTGTCACGCAAGGCGTTTCGCCACGCTCGTTGCATCCGTCCGACGCGAGTAGGTGACTGGTTGAACCTGCTTGGATTCTCGCTGGAGAAACGGCAGTTCGGATGCTATTGTCCGCCGCTTTCGTCGAGCCAATGGCGGGCGCGGTTATCCGGTCTGGAGAACGCGGCACAAAGGTCGCAATTGCCTACGGGAGGTTTCTACCTGCTTGTGGCGCGAAAGCTTATGGTAGGTCTGCGACCTGTGCGGCAAAGCCGCCGTGAGCGCATGGGGCAGCTGCTACCGATGCCTGTGGCGAAGGTCAGTCGCCGGGACGCCGAACAGTAATAGGCAAAGAATTTCTCATGAGTGACGAAACGGTCGAGATCTATACCGACGGTGCCTGCAAAGGCAATCCTGGCCCGGGTGGCTGGGGTGCGCTGTTGCTCTACAAGGGCGTGGAGCGTGAGCTCTGGGGTGGCGAGGCGGAAACCACCAACAACCGCATGGAGTTGACGGCTGCCATCCGTGCACTGGAAGAGCTGAAGCGGCCTTGCCAGGTAAAGCTGGTAACCGACTCCCAATACGTTATGCAGGGCATCAATGACTGGATGCCCAACTGGAAGAAGCGCGGCTGGAAGACCGCCGCCAAACAACCTGTCAAAAATGCTGATCTTTGGCGGCTGTTGGATGAGCAGGTCAACCGCCATGAGGTGAGTTGGCAGTGGGTCCGCGGACATACGGGGCACCCGGGGAACGAGCGCGCCGATCTCCTGGCCAATCGCGGCGTAGTACAAGCCAAACGACAACCTGCCTGAGTAATGTGAAATATGCGTAGCGTAGTACTCGATACCGAAACCACTGGTATGCCAGTAACCGATGGTCACCGGATCATCGAGATAGGCTGTGTTGAGGTCATCGGTCGTCGCCTTACCGGCCGGCATTATCACGTCTATCTGCAGCCGGATCGTGAGGTGGACGAGGGCGCGATCGCTGTTCACGGGATCACCAATGAGTTCCTGACCGATAAGCCTCGGTTCAGGGAGGTTGCCGATGAGTTCTTCGAATTCATAAAAGGCGCCCAGCTGATCATCCATAACGCAGCGTTCGACGTTGGATTCATCAATAACGAGTTTGCCCTGCTCGGTCAGCAGGATCGTGCCGAGCTAAGCGATCACTGCAGCATCCTCGATACCCTGCTGATGGCCCGTGAACGGCATCCTGGCCAGCGCAACAGCCTTGATGCGTTGTGTAAACGCTATGGGGTCGACAACTCGGGTCGCGATCTTCACGGCGCGCTGCTCGATGCGGAGATCCTCGCCGACGTCTACCTGACAATGACGGGTGGACAAACCAACCTGTCCCTGGCGGGTGATGGCGCCGGTTCCGAGAGTGGCGGCCGTCAGCAGCCTACGCCTATCCGCCGGTTGCCAGCTGACCGCCCCGGTACCTTGGTGATCCGCGCCAATGCGGAAGAAGTCGCTGCGCATGCGGCACGCATGCAGGCTATCGAGAAGGCAGCGGGTGCCGTGCCCCTCTGGGTTCAGTTGGAGCAACCCGTCCCCAACGAGGCGGAAGCATTGCCGGCCTGAGGCGTCGACGCGCTCACAGACGCTTCGGCGCGGCGCAATAAATTCTAGCTTGGTGCTTGCGGGTAGAGCCTCTACGCTGGAGAGGACTCCCCCCAGGACGCCCTCATGTATAAAGACCTCAAATTCCCCATCCTCATTGTTCACCGTGACATCAAGGCCGATACCGTCGCTGGCGAGCGAGTACGAGAAATAGCAGCCGAGCTTGAGCGGGACGGCTTTCATATTCTCCCGACGGGAAGTGCTGCAGAGGGTCGAATTGTCGCGTCAACCCATCACGGGCTGGCCTGCATCCTGGTTGCTGCAGAAGGCGCTGGCGAAAACCAACGGTTATTACAGGATGTTGTGGGGCTGATACGAGTCGCACGCCGGCGTGCGCCTCAGCTACCAATTTTTGCGCTTGGTGAGCAGATCACCATCGAGAATGCGCCAGCTGAGGCGATGGCGGACCTGAACGAGCTGCGCGGGTTGCTCTATCTGTTCGAGGACACCGTCCCGTTTCTCGCCCGGCAGGTCGCTCGCGCCGCGCGGAGCTACTTGGATGGGTTGTTGCCGCCGTTTTTCCGCGCGCTGGTGC
This sequence comes from Pseudomonas sp. NPDC077451, assembly GCF_044543345.1. NCBI lineage: Bacteria > Pseudomonadati > Pseudomonadota > Gammaproteobacteria > Pseudomonadales > Pseudomonadaceae > Pseudomonas > Pseudomonas sp. NPDC077451. The sequence goes on from NZ_JBITVX010000003.1 coordinate 72,228, forward strand.
AGCATACGGGGGACTCCAACTACTCGTGGCACACGCCTGGCCATGGCGGTGGTGTCGCTTTTCGCAAGAGCCCGGTCGGCCAGGCATTCCATCAATTCTTTGGCGAGAACACGCTGCGCTCCGACCTGTCAGTGTCCGTGCCTGAGCTTGGCTCGCTGCTCGACCACACTGGTCCGTTGGCAGCGGCCGAGGCCCGAGCGGCCCGAAACTTCGGTGCAGATCACACGTTTTTCGTGATCAACGGAACCTCTACGGCAAACAAGATCGTTTGGCACTCAATGGTGGCCCGGGACGACCTGGTGCTGGTGGATCGTAACTGCCACAAGTCGATACTGCATTCGATCATTATGACCGGCGCAATTCCTCTTTATCTAACGCCCTCACGCAACGAACTCGGAATCATTGGTCCGATTCCACTCGAGGAGTTTTCCCCGGAATCGATTCAGGCCAAAATCGATGCCAACCCACTCACCCGTGGGCGCTCGCCAAGAGTGAAGCTGGCGGTCGTGACCAACTCCACCTACGACGGCCTTTGCTACAACGCTAACCTGATCAAGCGGACCCTCGGCAATAGCGTAGATGTCTTGCATTTTGACGAGGCCTGGTACGCCTACGCCGCGTTTCACGAGTTCTACGACGGGCGTTACGGGATGGACACTCGCGAGCAGGGGCCGCTGGTATTCACTACCCATTCGACACACAAGGTGCTCGCGGCTTTCAGCCAGGCATCAATGATTCATGTCCTCGACAGTGAGCAGCGACAGCTGGATCGTGATCGCTTCAACGAAGCCTTCATGATGCATATCTCCACTTCCCCGCAGTACGGCATCCTTGCCTCGCTCGATGTCGCCTCGGCGATGATGGAAGGTCCCGCGGGTCGCTCACTGATCCAGGAAACCTTCGACGAGGCGCTGAGCTTTCGCCGCGCATTGGCTAACCTGCGACAGCATCTGGCGCCAGATGACTGGTGGTTCAGCATCTGGCAGCCTGCTTCGGCAGATGGGGCGGACGAACTGGTCACCAGCGACTGGCTGCTGCAGCCGGAAGCGGATTGGCATGGTTTCGGAGATGTCGCCAATGATTACGTGCTGCTCGATCCGATCAAGGTCACCCTGGTAACGCCCGGGCTGACCGCCGGTGGCAAGTTGAGCGAGCGGGGCATTCCAGCGGCAGTGGTCAGCAAGTTTCTTTGGGAGCGGGGGCTGGTCGTCGAGAAAACCGGTCTCTATTCGATCCTGGTGCTGTTTTCCATGGGTATCACCAAGGGTAAATGGAGCACGTTGCTCACCGAGTTACTGGAGTTCAAACGACACTACGACGACAACGTACCGTTATGCGATGCGTTGCCGACTGTGGTGCAGGCAGGCGGCAGCCTATACATGGGGATGGGGCTGAGGGATCTATGCGACTCGCTCCATGATTGTTACCGCAAGAACGCCACCGCAAGAGCCATGAGGCGGATGTACACCGCGCTGCCTGCGTTGGCAATGAAGCCGGCCGAGGCTTACGACAAGCTGGTACGCGGCGAGGTTGAGGCAGTCTCCATTGAGGCGTTGGAAGGGCGCATCGCCGCGGTCATGCTGGTGCCGTACCCGCCAGGGATTCCCCTGATCATGCCGGGCGAGCGCTTCACCTCCGAAACGCGCTCGATTCTCGATTATCTAGCCTTCGCTCAGCGGTTCGCCGCGCAATTTCCTGGATTCGATGCTGATGTACATGGACTGCAGCACGCGGAGCATCCTGACGGGATAGGTTATACAGTCGACTGCATCCTTGAGGAGTAGCCCATGACTCGGCCCATCCAGCCGGTATCGCAGCTTGTCAAAGAAGATCATGTGCGAGGGCGTGGGCTGCTTCACATCGTCCCGCATCGACTTTCACTCGGCTGTTGTTATAGTTGTTCGGCTGAGAACAGTCCTCCCTGCGGGGGCTGTCGAACCCGTTCAGGCACTGAGTGCCTCGGCTGTCGAGGATGATAGCGTGACCGACTACCAAGCCTTCCGTGTGGAGTTGAAGAACAAGATCGCCCATGTAGCGATTAACCGACCTGACAAGGTCAACGCCATGAATGCTGCATTCTGGAGCGAAATTGTCGATATCTTCCAATGGGTCGATGATACGGACGACATTCGGGTAGTGGTGCTGTCGGGCGAGGGAAAGCATTTTTCAGCCGGTATTGATCTTCAACTGTTAGCGCAAGCCGCGACCCAGATGGGCAGCGATGTGGGCCGCAACGCCGAACGCCTGCGTCGCCAGATTCTCAAGCTTCAGAGCTCGTTCAACGCGGTGGATAATTGCCGCAAGCCGGTCATAGCGGCCATCCAAGGGTACTGCATCGGCGGTGCGATCGATCTGATCGCTGCCTGCGATATGCGTTACAGCACGCTCGATGCGCAGTTTTCGATCAAGGAAATCGATATGGGGATGGCGGCGGATGTCGGTACGCTGCAGCGACTACCGCGAATCATCGGCGACGGCATGATGCGCGAGCTCGCATACACCGGGCGTAACGTTGACGGGCAGGAAGCGAAGGCCATCGGCCTAGTCAATCAAACTTACACCGACCAACCATCCCTTATGGCTGGGGTTTTCGCTCTGGCGGCCGATATCGCCGCGAAGTCACCAGTCGCCATTCGCGGGACCAAGGAGATGATTCGCTATATGCGCGACCACCGTGTCGATGATGGCCTCGAGTACATCGCCACCTGGAACGCAGCGATGCTTCAGTCGGCTGACCTGAAGGTCGCCATGGCTGCCCATATGAGCAAGCAGAAACCGGATTTCGCTGACTGATGCATCATTCAAACGTTGCGCGGGAGGCGCGCTAGGCATGGTTACCGGAGCTACTTCACTCAGCCTGGTTCGCGATGAGTTGTTCGCTACCATGGAAGAAGCCGAGCAGAGCCTCGAGCATTTCATCATCGACAGAAACAATAGCGGTCTGTTGCAGCAGGCTGTCGAGAATCTCAAGCAGGTTCGCGGTACGCTGCGGCTCATCGAGTTGACCGGCGCCGAACTGCTCGCGCAGGAAATACTCCAGCTGGCGACAGACATCCCCGTCGGAGCGGGGGAAGATCGAGACAGTCAGTTGGCAGCGCTGAGTAACGCGCTGTATGTGTTAGGACGTTATCTCGAAAGCGTCGACGCCAGCCGGCAGGAAATGCCCGAACTGCTGCTGCCGCCAATCAATGCGTTGCGGTTGGTTAGTGGCCAGTCGCCGTTACCCGAAAGCTTCTTCTTTAGCGTCCGCCTCGATCATGCGCGTCCGCCAATCGAGGCTGCGGTGCGCGAGCCCGCTGCGCGTGCGGCAGAGGCGCGCAGGTTGCGTCAAATGTATCAGGTGGGCTTGCTCGGCTTCATTCGTGAAGACAATACCTCGGCCAGCCTTAAGCTTATGGCGCGTGCGCTGGGCCGGTTGGATCTGCTGTTCGCAAACTCGGCGGGTGGTCGCCTGTGTTGGTTGGGGAGCGCAGCTTTGGAGGCCCAGCTGGATGGCCAACTGTTGCCGCGCCAATCACGCAAGCAATTGTTTTCCAGGCTTGACCGTGAACTTCGTCAGCTCAGCAGTCATGAGGCCTACGAACCACCGCGGGTTCTGCTCAAGGAGCTGCTGTATCTCGTTGCATTAGCCGAAAGCAATGGGCCATTAGCAAGTCAGGTACGGGAGACGTTTTCGCTTGGTTCGTTACCCTTCACCGACCATCTTCTTGAGGATGAATCCCAGCGGTTGGCGGGCCCCGGGCAGGCTGTAATGCGCTCGCTGTCGTCTGCGATCCGTGAAGAGCTGGCGAGTCTCAAAGACTTACTGGATCTCATCGAGCGCCAGACCGCACCGGCTGAGTCGTATCCAAACCTGCATAGTCTGCTAGGCAAACTGGCGAAGACGTTGGGAATGGTGGGCTTGTCCTCGGCATCGAGTACCTTGCATGCCCAGCTCTCGGTGGTGTCCGGCTGGAGCGTCGAACAACTGCCCGAGCCCCAGGCGCTGTTGAAATTGGCCGATGCGGTGCTCTATGTCGAGAGCATGGTGGCTAGCCTGGAGCGCGGCGAGCGCTTTGATGCGCGTCCACAGATTGCGCAGCCAGGCCAAGAGGCTGAGGCATTCGCCAACCATCAGCTCACCGAAGCTTGCATCGTGGTGATCGGCGAGGCGACCGCAGGTTTGGCCTTGGCCAAGCGCGCCATCACAGCGTATCTGGAATCAAACGGGGAAAAGTTACACTTGGCCAATGTTCCCTTCAGTTTGATGGCTGTTCGTGGCGGGCTGCGTTTTCTAGAACAGGATCGCGCCGCTGAGTTGATTGGTGCCTGTGCCGACTTTATTCAGAAGCAGATGCTCGAGGGCGTGCAAATGCCACCAGAGCAAATGCTTGAAACCCTGGCCGACGCGTTGACCAGCCTCGAATATTATCTCGACGGCGGAGCGATACTGCGGCGCGACGAATCACGGATCAGCGTGTTGGATCTCGCGACCGAAAGTGTGCGGGCACTGGGTCTCCCGGTGGCTGCCTGATGAGTTTACGGTGGCAGCCAGCACTGCTTGATCCGGCAATGGGCGGTGGATGGGCCGTCGTTCATTGCCAGCAGGGGTTTCTTTGTGACGCAAATGGCGTGCTGTTTCCCAGAGATTGGCTGAAACGCCTCGACCTACCGTTGCTCAGCGAGCAAGGCTTGGGTTTTTTCGATGGCGACCAAGTGTTTCTAATGGAGTTAGCGCACCCGGTCGAAGTGCCCGGCGCTGGCTGGCAGGGGCTGCGTCAATTTATGATGCATGATGACGATACCGAAAGGTTTCGTATGCTCGGCTTCGCTGCGCAGATTAGCACCTGGGCAAGCCATCATCGCTTCTGCGGCAGCTGCGGCAACCCGATGCGCCAGCATGCTACGGAGCGTGCGATGCAGTGCGAGAGTTGTGGCATTCATCACTACCCTCGCATCTCGCCGAGCATGATTGTTTTGGTAACGCGAGGCGACGAGCTGCTACTGGCACGTTCACCGCGCTTTGCCCCCGGGGTATACAGCACTCTTGCTGGGTTCGTTGAGCCCGGCGAGTCAGTCGAACAGTGCGTCAGGCGGGAAGTCCACGAGGAGGTTGGGGTGTCTATTCATGAGCCCCAGTACATCTGCAGTCAGGGATGGCCGTTTCCACACTCGTTGATGCTTGGCTTTCACGCAGAATATGCGTCAGGAGAGATTGTGATGCAGCCTGAAGAGATTGAGGATGCGGGCTGGTTTTCTATCCATGATCTGCCTGCGCTGCCTGCTCACAAATCCATCGCCCGCTACTTGATTGATCTGTATCTGGCACGACGTCTAGGCCGTACCGAACCAATGCTGCCAGGCTAGCCGCAGACTCAGTGCCAGCACCACGGATATAAAGATCGGTCGGATGAATTTTGATCCGCCCTGGATTGCTGTGCGCGCACCAAGGTATGCGCCGACCATCAAGGCGAGCCCCATGCCGATGCCTAGCCCCCAGGCCACCTGCCCGCCAGCGATGAATACGGCAAGTGCAACACCGTTGCTGACGAAGTTCATGCTGCGAGCCACGCCGCTGGCTTTTAGCAAGTCGAGCGGGTAGAGCAACATGTTGCTGACGGTCCAGAACGCTCCCGTGCCGGGCCCCGCTATGCCGTCATAGAAGCCTAGGGTCAGGCCTTGTGGCCACTGTCGATGTTGGGCTATTGGCTCAGCGCCCGGTCGAGGTGTGGTTGGCATACGCCCGAAAAGCAGATATAGCCCGCAGGCAAATACCACCAAAGGTAGTGCCTGATTGAGCCAGCGTGCCGGGATCATGTGTGCCAAACCCGCGCCCAGCGCTGCCCCTATAGCAGTCGCTAAGAGCGCGGATCGCCATTGCTGTGGATGAAATAGTTTTCTGCGATAGAAAGTGAAGCTTGCCGTAGCTGAGCCAAAGGTTGCGCACAGTTTGTTGGTGCCTAGAACCAGATGCGGCGGCAAGCCCGCGGTCAGCAGAGCGGGAAGCGTCAATAGGCCACCTCCGCCGGCTATGGCATCAATAAAGCCGGCAAGAAAGGCGACGGCCATGAGGGCGGCCAATACCAATGGGTCCGTCGCAAGCTCAAAGGTCAGCATGTGAGAACACTCATAACAAAATCGGTAACGGAGATGGCGCATCATGCCGGTTGCGCTTTTGTAAAGCCAACGCCAAGCTCCTCCTAGTACTGCGGTACGGGTTGGTTGAGCGAATGGCAAACAGCAGAATGTCGACTCGTCTCCAGTGTTCCTTTCTGGTGCTGGCTGCTCTGATTGACCGTATCGATAATGCTCCGTCGGATTTCGGTGGATTTGTGGGCAATGCAATATATAGGGCTTGCGGTGGTTGTCGCGTTACTTGCACTGCTCAGTGGCTTGGTCGCGGTGCGATTACTTGTGGGTGGGCACTGGTTGCTCGGCTGGTTGCGTGGCACCCTCGGAATGCTGGTACTTTCGCTGGCTGGCCTGGTTGGCCTAGTCGCCTGGGACGTCACGACCTATCAGCCGTTGAGTGATGGCACGCCGCTGGCTTCGCTGACCTTTCAGGCCGATGGTCATCAGCGTTATCGGGTGCAGGTGCAAGAGGGGCAGAGCACTCGCTTTGTCACGCTTGAAGGCGATCTCTGGCAGCTCGACTTGCGCGCACTTCACTGGAAGGGGCTGGCGGCGCTCATTGGGTTGGAGCCTGGCTATCGGTTGGAGCGCCTTTCAGGTCGCTATCTGGCCGTCGAGCAACAGGATCAGGCGCGTCGTCCCTATGTGCAGCTGGGAAACAGCCGGGCGGGAGTGGATTTCTGGGCGTGGTTGCATCGGTGCGAGTGCACTCCGCTAATGCTCGATGCGCAACTGCGCCGAGTTAGCTATCTACCGATCGCTGACAATGCCGTTTATACAATCGAGATGACCCCTGCCGGGCTGTTGGCGAAACCGGCGAGCGTCGCAGCAGAACAGGCGATGAAGGGCTGGTAGCCAGAAAGCTCCGAAAAAAAAAGGGAACCTAAATGGTTCCCTTTTTTGTATAAGTCGCTTGATCAGGCGAGGTAGCCGCCGTCTACATTGAGCGACAGACCGGTGGTGTAGCTCGATGCATCGCTGGCGAGATAGAGCACAGCGCCCGCCATTTCGCTGGGGTCCGCAACACGGTGTAGTGGGATATGACGTAGCGCTTCTTCGCGGATCGAGTCGTTCTTGACCAGGGCCGAGGCAAACTTGGTGTCCGTGAGGCCTGGCAGCAGGGCATTGCAGCGAATGCCCTGGGGCGCGCACTCTTTGGCGAAAGCCTTGGTCATGTTGATCACCGCTGCTTTGGTGACCGAGTAAATACCCTGGAAGTTGCCCGGCGTGACGCCATTGATCGAGGCTACGTTGATGATGCTGCCGCCACCATGCTCACGCATCAATTTACCGGCCTCAACGGACATGAAGAAATAACCTCGGATATTCACATCAACCGTTTTCTGAAAGGCTGACACGTCGGTATCCAGAATATGGCAGAACTGCGGATTGGTAGCCGCGTTGTTGACTAAGATGTCCAGCCGACCGAACTGTTCGCGAATTTGAGCGAAGACAGCCTGGATCTGTTCGAGCTCACCGATATGGCAGGCGACGGCTGTGGCCTTGCCACCGTCAGCGTTGATCGCATCAGCAACCGCCTGGCAGCCATCAATTTTGCGGCTTGAAACAATAACCTGGGCGCCTTGCTGGGCCAGCAGTTTGGCGATGGCTTCGCCAATGCCACGGCTGGCGCCGGATACGAAGGCAATCTTGCCGTCCAAGTCAAATAGGTTGGTCTTAGTCATGGAGTCGGTTCCTCTTGGTGAGCTGTGTTACAGCTTCGAGTTGTTAATAACCTGCAGGCTCACTTGCTCGAGCAGGGCGTTCATTTGTACGAACTTGGCGAACCGCTTGTCCTGGGTCTGACCGTGGAAGTAGCGGTAGTAGATTTGTTGAACAATCGCCGCCAGGCGGAACAGGCCATAGGTGTAGTAATAGTCAAAGTTGTCGATGCGGATACCCGCGCGCTCGGCGTAGTAGTCAACAAATTGCTGGCGAGTCAGCATGCCGGGCGCGTTGCTGGGCTGTTTGCGAATCAGCTGCATCGGCGCCGGGTCCGTCGCTTCTATCCAATAGGCAAGCGTATTGCCCAAATCCATTAGAGGATCACCCAGCGTAGTCATCTCCCAATCCAGAACGCCGATGATCTCCATGGGGTTATCCGGATTGAGGATTACATTATCGAAGCGGTAGTCGTTGTGGATGATGCCCGGCTTGGGGTGATCGGCTGGCATCTTGTCCCGCAGCCAAGCCTTAACCGGCTCCCATCCAGGCGCGTCAGCCGTGATCGCTCGCTCGTACCGATCGATCCAGCCATTTATTTGCCGCTGGACGTAACCTTCGGGCTTGCCCAGATCACCTAGGCCACAGGCGTTGTAGTCAACATTGTGCAGGTCGACGAACTTATCGATGAAGCTCTTGCACAGCGCGGTGGTCTGCTCCGGCGTGAATCCAAGTTCGGCGGGCATGTCCTCACGAAGAATAATGCCCTTGACCCGCTCCATCACGTAAAACTCGGCCCCGATAAGCGTCTCGTCGGTGCAATAGGCGTAGGCTTTCGGGCAGTACGGAAAGCCAGCGTTGAGCTGGTTGAGTATTCGGTATTCACGTCCCATGTCATGTGCGGACTTGGCCTTGTGACCAAAGGGAGGACGGCGGAGCACGAATTCCTGTTTCGGGTATTCCAGCAGATAGGTCAGGTTGGACGCCCCCCCTGGAAACTGCGAAATACTCGGCATACCTTCAAGTCCCGGAATGTGGGCTTTCAGGTACTGGTCGATGGCCTCGGTGGGCAGTTCTTCGCCGTCACGTATACGGCTGGTCTGATCAGTAAGCGCCATGCTTGTCCCTTTTCTATTATCGATGCCTTAATGGCCAGCTATGGCAGGCTTGAGCCGCTGCGCCATTGACCATCCGACGACCCTAATCTAATGCCCGCATTGAGCATCACCAAGGGAAGTCGGCCGTTATTGGCCGGGGTGTTGCCGCGTAATCAAGGCGCCTGATGCTTGGAAAATCCTACAAAAAGCGCATAAAAAAGCCGAAGTCGTGGGACTTCGGCTTTTTACGTCAAGGTAGATCAGGCCGGAAACAGCTCGCTCAACTTCAGCGCCAGCATCATGTCGCCTTCGGCTCGCAGCTTGCCTGCCATGAAGGCCTGCATGCCGTCGGTTTCACCGCTGATGACGCCCTGCATGGTTTCGCTATCCATGATCAGCGTAACGTTGGCATCAGCCGATTCGCCCTTATGAAAGTCACAGGTACCGTCTTTTACGACCAGGTAGTAGTTCTCGGCATCGGTGATATTGAACTGAAAAACCAGATCCAAGCCGGCCGCAGCGCTGGGGTTGAATTTGGCCTTCATGCCCTGGATGGTTTCGTCGACATTGCTCATCGGATATGACCCTTTATTGTCGTGGGGAAAAACGTGCGGCTATGGGGCCGCGGTCGGCTGGAGCTTATCGATAGGTGACGAGCTCCGGATTCTTCAGCAATTCTAGGTGTGCGTGGCTATTGAATGATGCCAAGGCGACGTCCTGATCACGAAACTTCAGGCGGCTGATTGACGTATTGACGATCTGCCAGTTCAGTTCGAACGCCTTGATAGGTGGTACGCCGACGATCAATTGCAGCAACGCTGTGATCGTACCGCCAGACGTGAACACGGCGATGTGATCTTTTTTGCTTGCCTGTTCGAGCAACCGGCTCAATCCGGCCTGAACGCGGCTTACGAAACTCTGCCAGCTTTCAAGCCCCTGCTTTTCGTGATCGCCAGAGACCCATCGCTGAATGACATATTTGAACAGTCGCTGAAACTCCGCACGATGATTAGCTGCATTGCCAAAGACCTGAATGGCCCCTGGCTCAACGGCCAAGAGATCGTCCATATGTGCGCGAATCACTTCGTCGGCGCGAAACTCATTGAAGGCAGCGTCAATCTGTATAGCCGGCAGTGGGCTTCCGAGAGGAGGAGTCATTCGCTGGAGCGTTGCGCGCGCGGTGTCCAGTTGTCGATTCAACTCCCCACTTACGCAGCGGTCAAAGCGAATACCCATCTGCTCCAGATAATCACCTAGGGCTGCCGATTGCTGGAAGCCGACTGGAGACAGTACGTCATAGTTCTCTGCGCCAAATGACGCCTGGCCATGTCTGATCAGGTAGATACTGCCCATGCGTTGCTCCGGCACCCAGTTTTCGCGAGCGTAGGGGCATCGTAGTGGAGTGTCAACGATAAATCATACGTTCGTTTGAATCTGGTTCCGCTGGCTCAGCCGGTAATGTAATCGGTATGCTTGAGCAATTTTCGCCAACTCGGGTTCCTGCTGGCGACCGTGGTTAATTGAGGAGGGTCTGTGGAATTTCTTGCTGACTATGCAAGCTTTCTGGCGAAGACGGTAACGCTGGTAGCCGCTGTCTTGGTGGTGCTGGTGGTGCTTGCTTCGCTGCGTCGTGGGCGGTCCAAGCAAACGGGTGGACATCTGGAAGTACACAAGCTCAACGATTTCTACAAATCGATGCGCGAGCGTCTCGAGCAATCAATGATCGAAAAGGATCAGTTGAAACTGCAGCGCAAACAAGAAACGAAGGCAGCCAAGCTGGCCAAGAAAAACCCAGAAAACCGTTCCCGAGTCTTTGTGCTCGATTTCGACGGCGACATCAAGGCATCGGCCGTCGACAGTCTTCGTCACGAAATCACTGCTCTGTTGACCATGGCCACACCGAAAGATGAAGTCGTTCTACGGCTCGAAAGCGGCGGTGGTATGGTTCATGGCTATGGACTTGCTGCTTCACAGCTGGTGCGCATTCGCGATGCCGGCGTGCCGCTAACGGTATGTGTCGACAAGGTTGCTGCGAGTGGCGGCTACATGATGGCCTGCATCGGTCAGAAGATTCTCAGCGCGCCATTTGCGATCCTCGGTTCCATCGGTGTAGTTGCGCAACTGCCCAATCTGCATCGCCTGCTCAAAAAGCATGACGTGGATGTCGAGGTGCTGACCGCCGGTGAGTACAAGCGCACCCTGACCATTTTCGGTGAAAACACTGAGAAGGGTCGGGAGAAATTTCAAGACGATCTGGAAACCACTCACGAACTGTTCAAGAACTTTGTCGCGCGGTATCGCCAGCAGCTGAGCATTGATGAGGTCGCTACGGGTGAGGTGTGGCTCGGGATCGCGGCGCTCGGCAAACAATTGGTTGATGAATTGCAAACCAGCGATGAATACCTGGCCTCCCGGGCCCGTGAGGCTGATCTGTTCCAGCTGCATTACGCAGAGAAGAAAAGTCTGCCTGAGCGATTCGGCATGGCTGCAAGCACGGTCCTCGAGCACGGTGTGCTGAAGGGCTGGACGCGTCTTAATGAACAACGTTTCTGGCAATAAGGGGTTTACTAATGGCTCGCTTCAAAGCACTGCAAACCAATGAAAACGGTGGTCGTTTCGAAACAAGCCTGATGGAACGGGACACTGACGAGTTGCCGGCAGGCGAAGTACTGATCCGAGTCACCTACTCGTCGCTCAATTACAAGGATGCCTTATCGGCGAGCGGCAATCGCGGCGTCACTCGCAGCTTTCCACACACGCCCGGTATCGATGCGGCAGGGACTGTTGCCGAGTCAAGTGTGGCCGACTTTTCCATAGGTGATGAAGTGATCGTCACCGGTTATGACCTTGGAATGAATACCGCTGGTGGTTTCGGTCAGTACATTCGGGTTCCGGCAGCGTGGGTCATTAAGCGCCCGGTAGGGCTTTCGCTGCGTGAGGCCATGGCCCTCGGCACGGCTGGCCTGACCGCTGCACTGTGCATAGATAAACTTGAGCAAGCAGGTCTCGAGCCAACTGACGCGCCGATTCTGGTAACGGGCGCGACCGGCGGGGTCGGCAGCATTGCGATAGCCCTGTTGTCCCGCCTGGGATACAAGGTGGCTGCAGTGACGGGCAAGGCCGAACAAGGCGACTTTCTTCGCAAGCTTGGGGCGACCCAAGTCGTTGAGCGTAGCGCGTTACAGGCTGGCACCGAGAAGCCCCTGCTCAAAGAGCAATGGGCGGGGGCGGTCGATACTGTCGGTGGCGATATTCTGTTCAACGTGGTGAAGTCGCTGCAGCGTGGTGCGAGCGTGGCATGTTGCGGCTTGACCGCTGGGACGCATTTTCAGGCTAACGTACTGCCGTTCATCTTGCGTGGGGTAAATCTACTGGGCGTCGATTCGGTTGAGATCCCTCTGGTCGTCAAAGCTTCGATGTGGGACAAGCTTTCAGTGCAGTGGAAGCTGCCTAATCTAGACGACCTGGTGCAGGAGATTTCGCTGGAACAGTTGCCTGAAGCGATCGAGCGTACCTTAGCTGGTCAGCAAACCGGAAGGATGTTGGTTCGACTCGACTGAGCGTATAGGCAGACGCGACGCTATTAGCGTTTTGCTTGTTGAGCATAGTAAAAACCGATTTCTCCGCTGTTATCGATTGAGAGAAGCTAACGCTACTTCAACGCAGCAGGAGCCGCTCATGAAAACACTGGCAGAGAAAATCAAGGCAGCCTTCGGTAGGAACTCTACCACCGCAATCGAGCGGATAGAGCATCCGAACTTTTGGATGTACCAGTAATGAAAAACCCGCCAAACAGGCGGGTTTTTTACAGCGTAGCGTTGGGTCTGCCTTATCTGCGGCGAAACAGCGGAAGAGGTTCGTCTGCGGCGGCCTGGTAAGTGACTGAGAAATCATTCAGACCTTCCAGCGCATCATGAGGGTCGCGATCAGGGCGCACGGCAAAGGCATCGAAGCCGCAACGGCGCATGTAGAATAGCTGATCACGCAACACGTCTCCGATGGCGCGGATTTCGCCTTTGTAACCGTAGCGATCTCGTAGCAGTCGCGCAGTCGAGTAATGACGGCCGTCGGTGAACGCGGGGAAGTTCAGTGCGATGACCTGAAAATTTTCCAGGTCATCGGCAATCTCCTCCACGGCCTCGTCGGAATCCAGCCAGACTCCGAGACCGCCGTCACGAACCTTGAGGGCATGAGCATGATCGAGCCATAGCTGGAAGGGTACGATCAGATCGTCGCAATTGGACAGGCCATCGAGGGTCACGTCCTTGGGCAGCAGGTGCCAGGTTTCGTCGATAACCTGGCCGTCCTTAATGATTCGCTGCATAAACGCGCTCCTTGAAGGGGTCGATACCGATTCGGCGGAAAGTATCGAGAAACTGTTCATCTTCCGTACGGCGCTCCACGTACACACCGATCACCTTTTCGATCACGTCGGGCATGACGTCCTGGGCAAAGGACGGACCGAGGATCTGACCCAGGCTCGCGTTACGACCGGAGCTGCCGCCGAGTGAAACCTGATAGAACTCGGCGCCTTTTTTGTCTACGCCAAGAATGCCGATGTGACCCACATGGTGGTGTCCGCATGCGTTCATGCAACCGGAGATGTTCAGGTCGATATCGCCGATGTCAAACAGGTAATCCATGTCATCGAAGCGGCGTTGAATGGCTTCGGCGATCGGGATCGATTTGGCATTCGCCAGGGAGCAGAAGTCGCCACCTGGGCAGCAGATGATGTCAGTCAGCAAGCCGATGTTCGGCGTGGCGACTCCGAGTTCGCGTAACTCGTGCCACAGCTCGAACAGACGTGATTGCTCGACATCGGCCAGGATCATGTTCTGCTCGTGGGAGTTGCGTACTTCGCCAAAGCTGTATCTATCCGCCAGATCGGCAATGGTCTCGAGCTGCTTGTCTGTAACGTCACCTGGCGCTACGCCAGTGCTTTTCAGCGACAACGTGACCGCTGCGTAACCGGGTTTCTTGTGAGCGACAACGTTGCGCTCACGCCAGCGAGCGAAGCCTGGGTGCTCGGCATCAAGCTGGGCGAGCACAGCGATCTGATCTTCAAGAGACTTGTACTCCGGGTCGACGAAGAATTTGCTGACCCGCTCGACTTCGGCTTCGGTCAAAGTATTCGCGCCGTCTTTCAAATACGACCACTCGGCCTCTACACGCTCGGCAAACACTTCAGGCGTTAGGGCCTTGACCAGAATCTTGATGCGCGCCTTGAACTTGTTATCACGACGACCATAGCGGTTATACACACGCAGAATCGCATCGAGATAGGTCAACAGGTGCTGCCATGGCAGGAACTCATTGATAAAGCTGCCCACGATCGGCGTACGGCCAAGACCGCCACCCACGGATACGCGGAAGCCCAGCTCGCCTGCCTCGTTGTTGACCGCTTCGAGCCCGATGTCATGGACCTCAATGGCTGCACGGTCACTTGCAGCGCCGTTTACCGCAATCTTGAACTTGCGTGGCAGGAATGCGAATTCTGGATGGAAAGTCGACCACTGACGAATGATCTCGCACCAGGGGCGGGGGTCGACTAGCTCGTCTTTGGCCACGCCGGCGAACTGGTCGGTGGTGGTATTGCGGATGCAGTTGCCGCTGGTCTGGATGGCGTGCATCTGCACGGTTGCCAGTTCGGCGAGAATGTCAGGGACATCCTCCAGCTCGGGCCAGTTGAGCTGCACGTTGGTACGGGTACTGATGTGGGCATAGCCCTTATCGTACCGACGGGTGATGTCGGCCAGCTTGCGGATCTGAGTAGACGACAACAGCCCATAAGGCACAGCAATGCGCAGCATCGGCGCATAGCGCTGGATGTACAGACCGTTCTGCAGGCGAAGAGGCAACAATTCTGCGTCAGTCAGTTCACCGGCGAGATAGCGGCGAATCTGGTCACGGAACTGACGCACGCGATCCTCGATGATGTGTTGGTCATACTGGTCGTATACGTACATAAATGTCCTGTTTTTTCAGGCTGTCTACAGCTTCTGCGCGCACGGCCGCGCACCCGTTGATGGGAGGCCGGCACGATACCAGCTAGCGTTTATGCGCAAAAGTGATGTTTGGGAATATGTTTAGAACGAAACGCTGCTTTTCAGACATTTCAATCGCCGGCCTTGAGCGCTCCGTTTGCATGGTCTTAACTGCAATCAATGCGATCCTCAACAACAAGGTACGCCCCTGTGTCAGAGCATTTGAAACGCCATGATAATGACAGCTGCGCAGATGCCGCCGCGATCTTCTTTCTGATCCTGCTCGCGGTGGCGACAGCAGTGTTCTGGGTTAGCCACCAATAGCCTGGCGGCCTCTACATAACCGGGTCAAACGCCGACTAGATAGAGCACCAGCTTGACGACCCCCAGAATCACCAGGACGAACGCTACGGTGAAGCCGACCCCGAGCAGAATGAAATGGCTGGGTTTACCGTGGCTGAAGTCCCGCACCCGATTCTTCCCGCTCTGCACGCCCAAAGCGCCGGCCAGCATACTTTGAAGCATCTGCCGTAGCGTGAGCGATTTGGGTTGCCTATCGTCGTCCATAAGTGTCTCCGTGAGGCTGACTGCCTTGAAGTCTAGTCAGCAATCCTGATTCTGGAGAGATCAATGTGATGTCCAGCGACGTCAACGGGTCGTCACGCTTGTTGTTGCTTGAGCTTGCCTAGGTCGGCGCCTAAGGTTCGCGCCTCGGCCGCCCAGCGGTTGAACAATTGAAGTGCGTGGTGCCCGGATCATGGTCCGGGTTAAATGGGAAATCAATGCAAGCTGATGCTGCCCCCGCAACGGTAGAGTCGATTCGACCGAACCCGATACCAGCCCGTACTTCCCAGGAACTGTCGCGGTGGGCGACGTCCTCAGTTTTGTCGCTGTGCCGGTTTGGCTAGGCGCCTTATCTGTTGCCCACTGCACCCGGATGAAATGGGCATGTCTTTCGCCTTTCGCTGCGTGGCACTAGCGCTTCTGTTACTGACGCAAGTGGCGCCGGTCAGTGCCAGTCAGATCAACGCGATCATTTCCCAATACAGCGCTGCCGAGTTCGCTTCAGCTGCCGCTTTGCTAAAGCAACGATTCCCTGAGCGTACCGTTAGCGCCCGGACTCCGGAGCAACTGGCAGAGCTGGACGACGCCGCGATCGTCCAATGGTTGCCAGTGGAAGGCGCTTGCTCGTGGTGGGCGTATTCGGGACGGAAGTCGACCATTTGCAACCGTTGATCGAGCGATACAGCACGGGCGAGCGCTTCATCATGCACAGCGACCAGGCGTTGGTGGCGATGAGCCGCACCAATGACCGCATGGTATTTGCAACCATCCGATCCGTACGCCGGAGGCGTTACCGACCGGGCGCAATTTCCATGCGCTCGACAGTAGCCTGATCCCGAGTCGCATCCGCTGGAGTATCGGTAGCGAGCTGGCCAACTGTGCGCGACAGCGGCCAATGGAGCAGGGCGGACGCGAGGCCGTCATTCTCTGGGCATCCGATACCGTCCGTGATGAACGCGCCATGATCGCCTTCGGACTGGCCCTGCTTGGCGTAGAGCCTGTGTGGAACAGCCGGGGCATCGTCGAAGGCATCAAGCGATACCTGCTTTAAACCGGGCGCGAGCGACGCGAGCTGATGTTCACCACCTCCGGTTTGTTTCGCGATCTCTATGCTGATCAGCTTGCAGTGCTCGAATGCGTACACGCGCTTGGAGTCGATGCCTTTCTCGAGAAGGGCGCCAACGTCCATGTCAAAAGCAACATGCTCGCAATCATGCTGGTGGCGATTCAGAAGGGCTTTTGGAAGGCCGGCGAGGCGACCCATCACGCGCTGGCCGAGCAGTTCGCAGCCCTGGTTGCTGAGCACGGCTTGCCGGGAAGTGGGCATACCCGGCCGGTTCGAGTGGCTGTTGCCGAAGCTATCTGACCCATTGCGCGACGCACTGCAGGCTCGGCTCGATTCGGCACTGCGCGCGGTGCCGCAAACGAACGCACCGAGCAGTATCAGCGAGATTCAGCCGGAGGCGACGGACACGCCACCAGCCGCGCCAGATCAAGCTGAAACCCAAGGTGATCAAAGCGCCAGCCGATACCTTTAGCTGGCTGCGCTGATCGTTCTGCTGCTATTGGGGCTTGGCATCTGGCGTGGTCGTGGGCCTCGGCCGAGGGGAGTTGCGTAGCGTGTTCGACAATCAATTGTTCAGTTGGCTGCTGCGGAGATCGTTGCAGACTCTTCATCTGCAGGCCTGCTATCGGTCATCCTTTGAACCAATCCCACAGCCCCAGCGAATAGTTCGGCAGCAGATTGATTCCGAGTGCCGACTTGACCAGATAGAGCGCGACCAGGCCGATCAGTACCGAGAAGAACAGAAACGCCGTGATCGCTCCGGCTTTGGCCGCTAGCGACAGGCTCCGTTGGGCTCGGCTCAGGCTGCGCTTGTTTCGCCCGCCAACCAACACGAAATAGTACTGGTTGCTCCACAGGCTAAAAGTACTGCGCAGATCAAGCTTGTGCCTGGCCCACGAGCGGGTGGCGAAGGCATTGCGTAAAGCATCCAGTTGCTGCGGTGTGAACGTCTCGCGCAGCTCTTCAGGAAGCCGTTGCTTGAGTCCGACCACGAACGGGTCCTGGTCGAGCGTGACGGTTTCCTGGGTGCTGGCGTAGCATTCAGATGCTTCATCGGGTTTTGATTCTGGAGCGAGCATAGCGTCAGGTTGCCGTCGGGAAGCGAGAGGGACGATGGCTTATGCAACTACCCGGCCGAAACGCTCTGTTGCGCTGTTATTTGCTGCAACTGCTCGACCAGCTGGTCGAAATCGGGGCGGTGGCTGGGGTTTTCCTGCATGCATTGACCCTGCAGGGTGGCGAGGGTCGTCAAGCGCTCGTCCTGACCGTATGCATCGCAGCGGTCCAGTAATTCCTCGAGCAAACAGCCGAACGCACGCGCTTCAATACGCCTTAGCGCCTGACCCGCAGTGGTTTCCGGATCGAAGAACGAGGCGGCGCCGAAATCGCTGAGCAGCGCTTGGCCGCGCGAATCGACCAGCAGGTTATGTGCGTAGAGGTCGCCATGCAGGATGCCGCGCGTGTGGAGGTGGCTGGTTGCAGAAGCTGCACCTGTCGCGATCCGCAGCAGCTGTTCGGCGGAGAACCGCTGCCCGGGTGCGTAGCAGTCACGGGTGCAACTGGCTAATGATGGCGGATCGGCGAGCACCCGGTAAGAAGGATCGATGAGCTCCATCAGCAAGCCCGGTAGCGCATCGGTGTGCTCGGCCAGTGGTCCGGCAATGCCGATCAGGTTGGGATGTTCGCCCGCGGCAATACAGGCCGCCATCTCGCTGTGAGGCAGCCCATCGCTGGTCAGGCTGCCTTTGAACAGTTTGGCTGCCATGGCACGGCTCGGCTGGCCGGGCGCTTGCCAGTCAGCACGATGAACGACGCCCGATGCGCCCTGGCCAAGCACGTCGCCGAACGTGATCTGCCTGCGGTCGACCGGTGGCAGCGGATGCTGCGCCAAGGTCTGCGATTCCAATGCATCGCTGAACGGGTTGCCGGCGAACGCCAGCCAACTGAGACGCGGCATAGACAACAGCCACTGCGGCAATGCTGGCAAGTGATTGGCGGCGATGCGCAGCAATTCCAACTGGCGGCAGCGAGCAAGCGATTCGGGCAATGCGGCTAGCTGGTTGCCGGCGAGCATCAGCTTCTGCAGGCGGTCGCAGCGTCCAATCTCGTCAGGCACCGCTTCGAGCTGGTTGTCGGTCAGGATCAGCCAGCGCAGCCTGGGCGGCAGCGCTTCAGCGGGCACGTGGCGGATGCGATTGGCTTTGAACCCAACCATCTCCAGACTGGCGCAGTGGCCGATCGAGGCGGGCAGCTCGGTAAACGGGTTGTCCGAGCAGAATAGGATGCGCAGCTTATGCAGGCGCGACAAATCGTCAGGCAAACTGCTGAGCTGGTTCCCTGATAGGTTGAGAATTTCCAGGCTATCAGCCAGGTCGAATATGGCTCGAGGGAAAGTCTCGAGCTGTTCTGACAGGTCCAGGCGGGTCGTTCCGGCGAGATCGCCGCGTTCAAGTTGTGCCAAGGTGTGCATGCGTGTTCTCGCGTCCGGTCGGAGCCGGGAATTGGGTCAATGCGCTAGGACACTGCACGCGGTAACCCGTTCAATTCGCGTCTAGCACGGGCGATTCAGCCGGACGCTGGCGTGCACGGATCACACGCTCCGCACGGGCGCGCAGTTGTCCGCAGCCGCCATCGATGTCCTGTCCCGCCGAGTTGCGCACCTTCGTCAGCACCCCGTTTTCATGCAGATAGCGCATGATCTGATGGATCCGATCAGCATCTGGTCGCTGAAACTCGTCGTCATCGAGGCTGTTGTAGGGGATGACGTTCATGATCGCGAACTTGCCGCGCAGCAAGCGGATGATCCCGTCCATCTCGTCCTGGCTGTCATTGATGCCTTTGAGCAGCGTCCACTGATATTGAATCGGATAGTCGACGAGGCGGGCATAGGCTTCGCCCAGCTCGACAAGCTCGGCGGGATCGAACTGAGGCGCCCGCGGCAGCAACTCGCGGCGCAATACGGCGTCCGTGCTGTGTAGAGACAGGGCCAGAGCGGGTTTCACTTTCTGCAGTGGCA
Organism: Pseudomonas sp. NPDC077451; assembly: GCF_044543345.1. Lineage (NCBI taxonomy): Bacteria > Pseudomonadati > Pseudomonadota > Gammaproteobacteria > Pseudomonadales > Pseudomonadaceae > Pseudomonas > Pseudomonas sp. NPDC077451. The sequence continues at coordinate 91,728 of NZ_JBITVX010000003.1, forward strand.
AGCGCTCGAATACGCGCCGGTCGCCAACCGTGGAGAACACCAGGTTCTTGTGCCCGATGCCTCCATCGGTGCCCAGCAAGTCGATGGCGTCGAGCACGTTGTCCAGGTTGTGAGCAGGCTCGCCCATGCCCATGAAAACGACTTTCTTGACCGGGCGGAAACGTCGTGCGAGGGCGACCTGGGCGACGATCTCGGCGCTGCCCAATTGGCGCAACAAGCCACTCTTGCCGGTCATGCAAAAGACGCAGCCCACGGCGCACCCGACCTGACTCGATACGCAGAGACCCGCTCTGGGCAGCAGCACGCTCTCGACCATCTGACCGTCAGCCAGCGCCACCAGCAACCGTGCGGAACCATCCGAGCCCGGATGCTCAGAACTCAGGCGGGCCAGCCCTTCGATTGACTGGCTGACCTCATGCAAGCCGTTGCGTACGGACAACGGGAGGAAGTCTTCCGTCCGTTGGTGGCGCGTGCCGGTATCCAGCGGTGTGCCATTCAGCCAGGCACGGGTCACCCGGCCAATGTGGATGGGCTTGGCGCCGATCGAGGCGAGCTGCTGGTGAATGTCTTGGATACGCATAGGCCGCGCATTCTAGCCAAACGTCATTGACCGGTCTGTAGCTCTCTGCGCGATGCTGGTGCCAGACCTCGTGCTCCACACCTCATGCTCCGCAGAGCGGTTAGTCTCTGAACCAATGGCTCCCAAGCGCTAGCATGATCAACAGCGCCGCGAGCAGGGCGAAGGCCAGCGTCAGCGATGCGAAGTGAGCAATCACGCCGATCAGCGCCGGCCCTGCGAGCACCCCTGCGAACCCGATGGTGGTCGCTGCGGTAATGGCTTGATGGACAGGCATGGCGTTCTGTCGGCTCAACGACGAAATCAATACCGGCGAGACGTTGGCGCAGCCAAGCCCGCAGAGCCCATAACCGAGCAGGGCAAGCCCCCAATGCTCGGTGAGAATGGTCAAGCCAATGCCGAATGCAGCCAGCAATCCGCCCAGGCCGATCACTTTGGCGGTGCCCAGGCTGTTGACCACCGGCGCGCCGGCGAAACGTCCGACTGTCACCATCAGGGCGAAGCTGGCGTATCCCAGTCCGCCTTTGGCGGTTTCCAGTGCCTTCTGCTCAGTCAGATAAAGTGCGCTCCAATCTAGCACTGCGCCTTCGGCCAGATAGACGACGAAGGTCATGGCGCCGACCAGCAGCACCGCGCCTGTCGGGCGGATGAAGGCGACTCCGCCGGCTGGCGCCTTGTCCCGTAGATAACCAGGGCTCACTGCGAGATTGGCGAGGGCAATGACTGCGATCATCAGCAGGGTGCCGGTGGCAGGGGCGAGGCCAAGCGTCAGCGCGCCGGTAAGTGAAAGCGCGCCGCTGATCGAACCTAAGCTGAACATGCCGTGAAAATTCGACATGTGGCGCTTGCCCGTGTCTCGCTCGATTACTACGCCCTGAATGTTGAGCACTACGTCGATCACGCCAAGGCTGCCACCGAAGCAGAAAAGCGCGAGGGCCAGCACCGCGAGCGACTGGCTGAAGGCCATGCCCAACAGGGCGAACAGCAGCAGGACGACACTGCAGAGCACCACCGGACGGATGCCGCGTCGTGTTACGAGCAGTCCGGACAGTGGCATCCAGGTCAGCGAACCGACACCGATACACAGCAGCAACGTACCGAACACTGCGTCGCTCATCTCGATGCGTTCGCGCACGTACGGCACCAGCGGTGCCCAGATCGACAGACCGAATCCGGCCATGAAAAAGCCGATGCGTGTCGCGCGGCGCGCGATAGGTGAGGTTGCATTAACGGGCGTAGTAGCCGCAGGCATCTCAGGTGTCCTTGCTCTAACGGAGGGCCGCGTTCATACGATCGAGTGATCGGCTGCGGCGCGCATTGTGTCAAAGAACTGCGACGGCAGCCGAACCTTCCGCAGTGCAGCTAGTGCTAGTTGGATCTGCCCGTTCAAACCATCGAGCGGGCCGGACGCTCATGGTAATCTTCGCCTTTGCCAACACGCGGCCCCGGAGCGGTACATGAAGTTCATTCACCAGCGCGAACACCTCAATGAAGACGATTTCGTGATTATTGAATGCTCGCAGCCTTGCAACATCCGCCTGATGAACGACAAGAATTTTCGTAGTTTCAAGAATGGCGGGCGACACATCTATCACGGCGGTGCGTTCGACAATTTCCCGGCACGGATCAAAGTGCCCAACACCGGCTTCTGGAACATCACCATTGATACGGTGACGCGCAGGGCCGTCAGCGTCACGCGCAAGCCGGCCTTGACCCACTCGATCAAGATCGTTCGCAACTCGCCCTCCGAGCTCCGCTGAAAGCCTCCTAGTCTCCCTTTAGTGCGCTGAGCGCTCCGTTGCGACTCGATTGATGGCCATCCATCGATCGGGCCCGCGCCGGTGTTCCGGAAGCTTGCTTCTTTCGATGCGCCAGATTATCTTCACGTGAAGATTCTTGTTCTGGAGCTATCTATGTCAGAGAGGCAACGCAGCGACCATGTGGATCGCGTGCTCGCGCAATGGCGCGCCGTGCAACCCGGCGCGGATGTATCGCCCATGGCGATATTCACCCGCCTGTACCGCCTTTCCAAATACCTCAATCGCAGCGTGGCCTCGGTGTTCCGTCGACATGGATTGCACGATGGCGAGTTCGACCTGCTCGCCACCCTCTACCGCAGCGGACAGCCGCAGGGGCTTACGCCCAACGCGTTACGTCACGCCGCGGTACTCAGCTCAGGAGCGATGACCAATCGGCTAGATCGCCTTGAAGCTGCCGGGTTAATTCAGCGAGTACCGAATCCGGAAGACCGCCGCAGCTTGTTGATTCGTCTGAGCGATGAAGGGCAGAAGGTACTGCTCGGGTGCCTTGATGAATATCTCGCCACCCTGCACGAGATGCAGGCTCCGCTGGATGCCCAGCAAAAACAGGCGTTGGCGGCCGGGTTGCGCACTCTGCTGTTCGCGCTGGAGGAGGGCAACAATGACTGAGACCAGGCGGAGAGTCACGCTCGCGCATCTTGGCATGTTGCTCTGGGCGCTTTTTGTCGGGTTGTCCTTTCCGGCGGTGGGGCTCATGACCGAAGGTTTGCCGCCCCTGTTACTAACGGCGATTCGCTTCATGATTGCCGCCTTGGCGCTGTTCCCGTTGTTATGGCGACAGCCCGAGCGATGGCCAAGTCTGCGCGGGCTGCTGCTCTACGCGCTGATGGGGCTGAGCCTGGCTGGGTTCTTCGGCACCATGTTCTGGGCGGCCCATCGAATCAGTGCTTTGTCGATGGCGACGTTATTTGTCAGCGTGCCGCTGCTTGCCTATTGCATCGGGCGCGGGCTCGGCGTGGAGCAACCAGCCGGACGATTGCTTGCCATCCTTGCGTTGGGCGCCGTTGGCGCATTGGGTCTGGCCTGGGCCGAGAACGGCGGTCACTTTTCGGGATTGCAGCTGGGTTTCGGCGAGCTGGCGTTCTTCTTCGGCTGTGTGGCGTCCGCACTGTATCCAGTGCTGAGCAAATGGGGATTGCACCGTGGCTGGCTGGCGCCGCAGGCCGTGCTGCGGACCTTTTGGAGCCTGCTGATGGGCGCATTGCTGATCGGCGCCTTGGGCTTGATCTGGGAGCGGCCCAGCGCGCTCGCCTACATGACGACCGAGGACGTCGCGCTCGTGGCGTACCTTGGTGTCTTTTCCAGCGGCATGACATTCTTTCTGCAGCAGCGCGCGACCGCTGTCCTGACGCCGGGTGCGGTAACCGCTTATAGCTATCTGGTGCCTTTCGTATCGATGGTGCTGCTGTTTGTAGAGCAGCCGCAACGAATGGGTTGGCAGTGGCTACCGGGCAGCTTGTTAGTCATTCTCGCTATCGGACTACTGCTCAGGCGCGGTTCGACATCTGCCTGACGGCGCAATGCTTTCGACCCAATCCTTGGGCTATTCCTGAGGCAGTAGACGGGTCGCGGTTCACTCGTCGTCGGCGCTTGCGCTCACCGCGCCAAGACAGCGAAGGCGGCTCTGAGGTGCGCTGCCAACGGTCCAATACTGATTATCCTCGCAGTACACTGCTTCCATCACACTGTTATAGCTGAACGACCATTGGCGCCGCTCACGGCCGTCAATCGACTCGATTTGAATAACGATTTCATCACTGGCGAAGGGCTCACCTGCGACTGCGGCCGCGTCGGCACGGTCCAGTAGCGCATCGTTAAGGGTGAATTGCCAGGCGTGCAAACCGTCGACTTCGAGCATGTCGGCGGTTTCCAATTCATCGAGCAGGTAACGGGGTTCGGTAGACATTGCGCGCTTCGCATGGGTTTGTTGATTTCAGTCGCAAGGCCGCCTCATAGAGATGCGGCGGCCAGCGGTAGTCTAGTTGTCGTAGCCGAGGTTCGGCATCAGCCAGCGTTCGGTGACGGCGATGTCTTGACCTTTGCGAGTGCTGTAGCGCTCGGCCTGGTCCTTGTCGATCTTGCCTACCGCGAAATATTGCGCCTGAGGATGCGCGAAGTACCAGCCACTGACTGCAGCTGTCGGGAACATGGCGTAGTGCTCGGTCAGGGTGACCTGGCTGATGCCGTCGGCATCGAGTAGCTGGAACAGCGTGCCTTTCTCCGTATGGTCGGGGCAGGCGGGATAGCCTGGCGCTGGGCGGATACCTTTGTACTGTTCTTTGATCAGCTCTTCGTTGCTCAGCTGTTCTTCCGGGTCATAGCCCCACCATTGCTTACGGACCTGCTGATGCAACCACTCGGCACAGGCCTCGGCGAGGCGGTCGGCCAAGGCCTTGACCATGATCGAGTTGTAGTCGTCGCCGGCGTCCTGATAAGCCTTGGCCACTTCCTCGGCACCGATGCCCGCAGTGGTAATGAAACCGCCCACGTAATCAGTCACGCCGCTGCTTTTCGGTGCGACGAAGTCGGCTAGCGAGAAGTTCGGCTTGCCGTCGGTCTTCACCGTTTGTTGCCGCAGGTGATGCAGGGTGGCGAGGGCTTCGCCGTCGTCGCCATAGACTTGGATATCGTCTTCGTCGACCTGATTGGCAGGCCAGAAGCCGAAGACGGCGCGGGCCCTGATCAGCTTTTCGTCGACCAGCTTGGTGAGCATCGCCTGGGCATCGTTGAACAGCGACGTAGCTGCTTCGCCAACGATTTCGTCTTCAAGAATGCGTGGATACTTGCCAGCGAGATCCCAGGAGATGAAGAAGGGCGTCCAGTCAATATAGTCCACCAGCGTACGCAGATCGATGTCCTCCAATACCTTGCGGCCGGTGAAGGTTGGTTTGACTGGTGAGTAATCGGTCCAATCGAACTTGGGCTTGACCGCAATCGCTTCGGGGTAAGTCAGACGTTCGGTGCGTGCGCTGCGGTTGGCGGTACGCTCGCGGATCATCGCGTACTCTTCGCGGGTCTTCTGGACGAAAACCGGCTTCAGCTCCTTCGACAGCAATGTTGTCGCGACCCCGACGGCGCGCGACGCGTCGGTCACATAGACCACCGCATCGTTCTTGTAATGCGGATCGATCTTAACCGCCGTGTGAGCCTTGGAGGTGGTCGCGCCGCCAATCATCAGCGGCAGGTGGAAGTCCTGGCGCTGCATTTCACGCGCAACGTGCACCATTTCGTCCAGCGACGGCGTGATCAGGCCGGACAGGCCGATGATGTCGCACTTCTCGGCGATGGCGGTCTGCAGGATTTTTTCCGCCGGCACCATGACCCCCATGTCTACGACGTCATAGCCGTTACAGCCGAGCACCACGCCGACGATGTTCTTGCCGATGTCGTGGACGTCGCCCTTGACCGTGGCCATGAGAATCTTGCCCTTGGCTTCGGGCTTGTCGCCTTTCTCGGCTTCGATGAAGGGAATCAGGTGCGCAACGGCCTGCTTCATAACACGGGCTGACTTAACCACCTGCGGCAGGAACATCTTTCCAGAGCCAAACAAATCGCCCACCACGTTCATGCCCGACATCAGCGGGCCTTCGATAACCTCAATGGGCCGCGCGCACTGTTGGCGGAACTCTTCGGTGTCCTGAACGATGTAAGTGGTGATGCCCTTGACCAGCGCATGCTCCAACCGCTTCTGGACGGTAAAGCCACGCCATTCTTCGGTTTCCGCTTCCTTAACGCTGCCGTCGCCCTTGAACTCGTCGGCGATGGCCAGCAGCGCCTCGGTGCCGTTAGGGGTGCGGTTGAGCACCACGTCCTCAACAGCGTCGCGCAGCTTCTTCGGAATCTCATCGTAGATTTCCAACTGGCCGGCGTTGACGATGCCCATCGTCAGCCCGTTCTGGATCGCGTAATAGAGGAAGACCGAATGGATCGCCTCGCGCACCGGGTTATTGCCGCGGAACGAGAAGGACACATTCGATACGCCGCCCGAGGTCAGGGCGTAGGGAAGGTTGTCGCGGATGTAGGCGCAGGCTTCGATGAAGTCCACGGCGTAGTTGTTGTGTTCCTCGATACCAGTGGCGACGGCGAAAATGTTCGGGTCGAAAATAATGTCTTCCGGCGGGAAGCCCACTTCGTCTACCAGAATATCGTAGGAGCGCTGGCAGATTTCACGCTTACGCGCGGCTGTATCGGCCTGGCCGGCTTCATCGAAGGCCATCATCACCACAGCCGCACCGTAGCGCTTGCACAAGCGCGCGTGGTGCTTGAACGCCTCGACGCCTTCCTTCATGGAGATCGAGTTAACGATGCCTTTGCCCTGGATGCACTTGAGTCCGGCCTCGATCACCTCCCACTTGGAGGAGTCGATCATGATCGGCACGCGGGAGATGTCAGGCTCGCCGGCGATCAGATTGAGGAAGGTCACCATGGCCTTCTTCGAATCCAACATGCCCTCATCCATGTTGATGTCGATCACCTGAGCGCCGGCTTCTACCTGCTGCAGGGCGACCTCCAGGGCCTCGGTGTAGTTGTCTTCGCGGATCAGGCGAGCAAAACGGGCGGAACCGGTGATGTTGGTCCGTTCGCCCACGTTGACGAACAGCGAGCTGCGATCAATGGTGAAAGGCTCAAGGCCCGACAGGCGACAGGCCTTGGGAATTTCAGGGATGACGCGTGGCGGATACTTGGCAACCGCATTCGCAATCGCCTCGATGTGTGCGGGCGTGGTGCCGCAACAACCACCAACGATGTTGAGGAAGCCACTGGCGGCGAATTCCTCGACGACCGATGCCATTTCCGCCGGGCTTTCATCGTACTCACCAAAAGCGTTGGGCAAGCCGGCGTTAGGGTGCGCCGAAACGTGGGTTTCGGCCTTGTTCGACAGCTCTTCCAGATAAGGGCGCAGCTCTTTCGCACCCAGTGCACAGTTAAGGCCTACCGAGATCGGGTTGGCGTGGCGTACCGAGTTCCAGAAGGCCTCGGTGGTCTGGCCGGACAGGGTGCGGCCAGAGGCGTCGGTGATGGTGCCGGAAATCATGATCGGCAACTCGAAACCGATCTCTTCGAAGACTTCCTGCACGGCGAAGATCGCCGCTTTGGCATTGAGCGTATCGAAGATGGTCTCGATCAGGATGAGGTCCGAGCCGCCTTCGATCAGGCCGCGGGTGGCTTCGGTGTAGTTCTCCACCAGTTCGTCGAAGGTGACGTTGCGGTAGCCTGGATTATTCACGTCTGGCGAGAGCGAGCAGGTGCGGCTGGTCGGGCCGAGTACGCCAGCGACGAACCGCGGGCGGTCCGGCGTTTCAGCTGTCTTTGCATCGGCGGCCTGGCGGGCGAGGCGGGCACCTTCGACGTTGAGCTCGTATACGAGTTCTTCCATGCCGTAGTCGGCCTGAGAAACGCGGGTGGCGTTGAAGGTGTTGGTCTCGACGATATCCGCTCCGGCATCGAAGTAGGCTTTTTCAATGGCGCTAATGGCGTCCGGCCGGGTGAGGATCAAAAGGTCGTTGTTGCCCTTGAGATCTTGTGGCCAGTCAGCGAAGCGCTCGCCGCGATAGTCCGACTCTTCCAGTTTATAGCTCTGGATCATCGTGCCCATGCCGCCGTCGAGAATCAGGATGCGCTCCTTGAGGGCCTGCTGGAGTGCCTGGAGCCGGGCGTTGCGGTCGAGCATGGGGACTACCTGAAGCTGGTTACGAGGACCGCGAATAATAGCAAAGCTGCACGCTTTTTGATCATTCGGCGATTTACATGAGCAATGCTCATGTTGGTGCGGCGTCGTGTATAACTGGCAGGACTCTGTGGTCGGCGTGACTGATCGGGTTACGCAGTGGTATCAGGTATCGCGTCCCTGTTCGGATACGGGTACCGCTAGCAACCTATCTTAGATATTTTGAGGGTCCGATCTGGTGTACTGAGAAACTACCTTTCTATCAGGTAATTCCTACTAAAACGCTAGGACTTTATCCAGCGCAGTGGTTGGCGTACACTGCTGGGCATGTATGAGAGGAGTTCCCATGAGCGCCATTACCATTACCGAAGCTGCACATGATTACCTGGCCGACCTGCTTGAAAAGCAGAACACCACCGGGATTGGCATCCGGGTCTTCATCACTCAGCCCGGCACGCCCTACGCTGAGACCTGCATTGCCTATTGCAAGCCGGGAGAGGAAAAGCCGGACGACATCGCGATCTCGCTGAAAAGCTTCACCGCTTGGATCGACGGTATCAGCGAGCCCTTCCTGGAAGACGCCCTGGTTGACTATGCCACCGACCGCATGGGCGGCCAGCTGACGATCAAGGCACCCAACGCCAAGGTGCCGATGGTCAACGAAGACAGTCCGCTCAATGAGCGCATCAATTACTACCTGCAGACCGAAATCAATCCCGGTCTTGCGAGCCATGGCGGGCAGGTGACATTGATTGATGTCGTGGATGAGGGCGTGGCGGTACTCCAGTTCGGGGGCGGGTGCCAAGGCTGTGGACAGGCTGATGTAACGCTCAAGGAAGGTATCGAAAAGACCTTGCTGGAGCGGATTCCGGAGCTGAAGGGCGTTCGTGACGTGACCGACCACACCAATCGGGACAATGCTTACTATTAAGTGGTAACAGCCTAAACGGTGGTCGTATCGGTCACTTTGATGGCAAAATGACACTATCTTCATGTGTCCCCACCACGGCGCTCGTTAGCTGAGATAAGCTGTCCAGGTTCCAGAGGCCTGGCCAAGTGAGCGAGCGCTGCATGTCTGCCGTTACCGTACTGATTTGCGATGATTCAAGCCTGGCGCGCAAGCAATTGCTGCGCGCGCTGCCGGCTGCGTGGCCGCTGGACATTCTTCAGGCTGCCAGCGGTCGCGAGGCGCTGGAACGAATTCGTGAAGGCGGCGTGGACGTCTTGCTGCTTGATCTGACCATGCCTGACATGGACGGCTACCAGGTTCTGGCTGCTCTTCGCCAAGAGCAACTGGGATGCAAGGTCATCGTGATATCGGCGGACGTTCAAGAAGAGGCGGTGCGCCGAGTGCTCGGGCTGGGGGCGCTGGCATTCATCCGCAAGCCTGCCGATCCGCTGCATTTGCAACAGACCCTGGCGGGCCTCGGGGTCGCGGGTGCCGAACTGCCAGCACTCGGGGAGCGGAACGCGGGGCAGGTCTCGTTCCGCGACGCCTTCCGCGAGGTGGTCAACGTTGCGATGGGGCGCGCGGCAGCGTTGCTCGCCAAGGTGTTGGGGGTGTTCGTACAGCTGCCGATTCCCAATGTGAATATCCTCGAAGTCGGCGAGTTGCACATGGCGCTGGCCGATGCGGCTCAGGGCGACAAATTGTCAGCGGTGTGCCAGGGCTATATCGGCGGGGGCATCGCCGGCGAGGCGCTGTTGATCTTCCATGATTCCGAGATTGCCGATATGGCGCGCCTGATGCGCACCGACGATTATCTCGAGCTCGAGATGCTGCTCGATCTTTCCAGTCTGCTGATCAGTGCGTGCCTCAGTGGCATCGCAGACCAAATCGATGTGGTGTTTTCTCAAGGTCACCCGCAGGTGCTGGGCCAGCATGCTTCGATCGACGAGCTCATTCGCGTCAACCGGCAACGTTGGAAAAACACCCTGGCGGTGGAGATCAGCTACAGCCTGGAAGGTCACGACATTCATTTCGACCTGCTCTTGCTGTTCACCGAAGACTCGGTTGAGTTGCTGTCGCGCAAACTCGCCCTTGAGATGAACTGACCATGTCCGACTCGAACGATCTGAGTGAACTCCACTGGTTGCTGGCTATCGTCCAGAGCATTGACGTCGGTGTCGTGGTGCTTGATCGCGAGTACCGCATCGATGTGTGGAATACCTTCATGGAGAACCGCTCCGGACGGTTGCCGGAAGAGGCGCGCAAGAAGACTTTTTTCGAGCTGTTCCCCGAAGTCGACGAGCAATGGTTTCGGCGCAAGGTGGAAAACGTGGCGACACTCGGGACGCCATCGTTCACCATCTGGGAACAACGACCTTACCTGCTGCGATTCAAGAATTACCAGCCGATCACCGGGCTGGAAGACTTCATGTACCAGAACACCACCTTGATGCCGTTGAAGGCGCTCAATGGCAGCATCGAGCAGGTCTGCCTGATCATCTACGACGTCACCGACGTAGCGACCAACCGCCGCCAGTTGCAAGCGGCGAATCAAGAACTGCAGCGCCTCTCCAGCACCGACCGCCTGACCGGCCTGTTCAACCGGGGCCATTGGGAGGAGATGTTGCGTCAAGACTACGCCCGGCATCGGCGCTACGAGCGCAATGCGGCACTGGTGATGTTCGATATCGACCACTTCAAGAAGATCAACGACAGCTACGGTCATCAGGCGGGTGATGCGGTCATCCAGCAGACTGCCGAACTGGTTCGACAGTGCACGCGCGATGCGGACATTGCCGGGCGCTACGGCGGTGAAGAGTTCGTGGTGCTGCTGCCGGATACCGATAGCGAGGGAGCGGTGACTTTTGCCGAGCGGCTACGGCAATCCATCGAAGCGCATGAGGTTGTTCACGAAGGGCGTAGTATTCGCTTTACCGTCAGTCTCGGGATTGCGGATCTCAGCGAGCCCACCAATGGCTACGCACAGCTGATCGAACGAGCGGATATTGCCCTGTATTCTTCGAAAGCCTCAGGGCGCAATCAGGTCACCCTGTACCGCTAGGATGATGCGGTGGGCGCAGTGCGGCTGCTCAGGAATTTCAGCAAGGTGACTTCCTCGCTGCTCATCCATTTGCGCTTTCTGGCCTTGCCCAGCTGTGCCAGTTCGCCAGCAGCAAAGGCTTCAAGCACGTCGGGATGAATGTAGCACTGGCGACACACGGCGGGAGTATTGCCGAGCTGGTGAGACACCAGCTTGACCACTTCGACCAGATTGCGCCGCGCCACCGTCTCTGGTCGCCACTCACGTTTGCGCAGATAGTCCAACGCCAGCGCACTGCCTGCCCAAGTTCGATAATCTTTGGCCGTGAAGTCGCCCCCGGTCATCTCGTGGATGAACGCGTTGACGTCGCTTGAGTTCACTGGGTGCCGCATCCCGTTTTCGTCCAGGTATTGAAACAGGTGCTGGCCGGGTAGCTCCATGCAGCGGCGCACAATGCGCGCCAGCCGCTGGTTCCTTAGCGTTACGCGATGCTCTACACCGCTTTTGCCACGGAACTGAAAGCGGATCGCAGAGCCTCGTACATCGACATGACGGGTTCGTAGAGTGGTGAGCCCGTAGGAACGGTTTTCCTTTGCATAACGTGGGTTGCCAACTCGGATCAACGTCGACTCAAGCAATTGCACCAGCAAGGCCATCACTTTTTGTCGCGGCATGCCGCGCAAAGCCAAGTGCTCCTCCAGGCGCTCGCGCATCCGCGGAAGGGCAGTACCGAACGACAGAACCCGCTCATACTTGTTGCCGTCCCGGATCTCTCGCCAGCGGGGGTGATAACGATATTGCTTGCGTCCGCGAGCATCTCGTCCAATTGCTTGCATATGGCCTTGCGGATCCGGGCAGATCCAGACGTCAGAGTAGGCCGGGGGAATGGCCAGCTTGTTGATGCGCGTTATCTCATGCGTATCCCGAATACGTTCTCCGGTCGGCAGGAAGTAGGCGAATTTGCCTCCGAGCTTTCGTCGACTGATACCGGGAACGTGGTCGTCTACATAGTGCAGATCGGCTGGTAGCTCAGGGCAGAGGGCGGTGCCGGTGTCCATTTGCTCTTCCGCCGGAAGCGGTCGCACACCTTCCGCTAAGTGCAAAGCCGTCTCGCTGTCCTGGTCGATCAGCATGCATGCTCCTGAAAAGGACCACAGCCCAGCATGGCAAAGCCTGGCCGCATTAACGAATATTAAGATGACTGCAGCCAGGCTATCCCTTGGTAGATGGTGGCGAGCTCGCAGGATTCATGGCAGTAGTCAGTCTTCGCTTTCCTGGCTGTTACGCATCAACAGCCTTATCGCGGCAACCAGTTCGTCAATTGCCTCTCGATAGATAGCTGGGTCTGCCTTGGTTTCTGCGCTGTCGGCGAGTCGTCGTGCACTTTCCAGATGGTCATTTATCGAGGAATAGTCTCCGATCATGTAAATACTCCTGGGTTGCGGATGAGAAAGGCAGCTGTGCTGAAAGGGAGGGCACAGTGCTTGTCTCAATAAGAGACCGACGCAACTGAAAGGGGTTCGGACCGCGTGTCGAGCGCCGGTGTGCACGGTTTGGTGCGACCGCGCAACGCTTCTCGTTGACACAGCCTAACGATCAGCACGCCCCGCCCGATTATGCTGAGGCTATTGGTGGCAGTGTAAAGACCAGTCGGCTGTACGGACGATGCTTACGAGCTCGACGTGTTCCCGTCACGCTGGGCTGCGCAGGCGTAGACCACGCGCTTAACTGGACGCCATTCTTGCTCAGTTGGAGCCGGGCGTTCTCCAGCAAGCCAGCAAGGCGATTAGGTGTTGCGTACGTGGACCGCGCGATATGCGAAATCGACAGGGGTTAGTCACCCGCTGCGTTGTGACTCGTAGCGAGAACCTGCTGTCCTCATGGTCGGCTGAGAGGTTGCACGGCAGACCAAGAAGGACATCGCGCTGATGCGCCTGGCTTCATCAACTGCACGGTGTTGAGCAGTCATCAGCACGCTTCGCCGAGGGGATTGTTTATTTCGCCGGTGCGACGTCGAAAACGAGGTTTATCCCATCGCCGCTGCCGTCTCCCACGACCGAGCCCTGTACCGGTCTGTGTGTCACCTGGCGGTCTTTGTAAAATTCGCTCAGACGTTTCTGCGCCACATCACGGATATGGGTGATCAGCCCTGTGGACTGTGTGTCGCGAGGGATGATGAACTTCAGAGAAACGCAATGGCCCTGGACACCCTCCGGCAAATCGGCCAGTCCGCTGCTGTGCCATTGATCGTTGACGTAGGCTTCTGCACCTTTCATGGATCACTCCTTCGTTTATTCGCTTATTGCTGGGACCGTTAAACAATCGAATGGGTCCGTTTTTCCTAGCGGCGCCATCATTGGTGGCCAAGCGAAATGCAACGAAAAAGGCCCGGCGCTTGCGCAACCGGGCCTTATCAAGAAGGAGTGACTTACTCAGGCATCTGCCAAGGCGCGAGATGCATGCCCTGACGACTCAGATCGGCGCGTGCTTGCTCCAGCGACTGACCGAGCTTGATCGGGTCGGAGTAGACGTTGCTCGCCAATTTGCAATGGCCTACGGTGCGCGATTCGCTGCCATCCATGACCGTGATGCTGAGTTCGCCATTGCCTTCGAGCAGCGTCCAGGCGACGCACTGGAACGGCTTGAACGCACGGTCAGTGATAAGGAGGGCGTCGTTGAAGCGAAGCGGGCTGTTCATCAGGCATGTCTCTCTGTGTGGTAACCAAAAATCGGATATTGAGCCTGCCGCCAGGCTGCCGGCGTTGGCCTTACATATCCATTGATGTACACAGAGGACTGATAAGTCACAGGGTCGTTTCGTGTTTTGTGATTTTTTTTGCAATTAGCCAAAGGTCTAGCATTAGGCGCAACTTGGATGGTCGGCTTAATCTCGGTCTAACTATCTGTTTTCGTTGGCTTTGCTGGTTGGGCTAAGAGCAATGCATCTTAGAGCCCATCAATCTACCCCCCTTTGCGCTGTGGCGAAAAGCCGCAACCGGCGTGGCAAAAGAAAACGGCCAGCTCCGGTTCGGGAGCTGGCCGTTGTATACAAAGTCCGCTTGTAGGGCTTGGCTAGACTTTGAACTGCTTGAGCAGACGATTCAATTGCTCGGCCAGCTCGCCTAGTCGCTCACCCGCCGCACTCGATTGTTCCGCCGCGTGGGTGCTTTGCTGAGCCAATCCGGCTGCCTGGGTAACGTTCTGATTAATGTCTTCAACGACGTGGGTCTGTTGCAGTGTTGCGCTGGCTATCGAGGCATTCAACCCCGACAGGTTGCGCAGCGCCTGGGCAATCTGAACGAGGCTGGCTCCGGCTTGGCTGGCTTGTTCAACGGTGGCTTGGGATGCTCGGCTGCTTTCCATAATCACGGTAACTGCAGCGCCCGAATTCTTCTGCAAGCGCTCGATCATCGTGTGAATCTCAGCCGTTGAGGTCTGGGTGCGTTGCGCGAGCAGGCGAACCTCGTCGGCCACTACAGCAAAACCGCGGCCTTGTTCGCCAGCACGGGCAGCCTCAATCGCTGCGTTCAGCGCGAGGAGGTTGGTCTGATCGGCAATCGATCCAATGACCTCAAGCACTGACCCGATCTTCGTGGTTTCGTCCGCTAAGGATTGTATGACCCCGACAGCTTCGTTAATGGTGATCGAAAGCTGATCTATTTGCTGCAGGCTGGCTTCGATATTCCGCTGCCCCAACCCAGCCTGCTTCTCCGCGTCACCCACTTCGTTCGATGCCTGCTCGGCATTCTTTGCCACTTCCTGAACGGCGTAGGTCACCTCGTTGACGGCAGTAGCGACCAGCTCCATCTGTTGCGATTGTTGCTGACTTTGCTTGTGCGCTTGCCCGGCCAGCCCCCCCAAGGCGTTAGAGGAGGATTCCAGTGAGTCGGAGGTTTCGAACAACTGGCCGATCACTGTGCGTAGTTTTTGGGTGAATGTATTGAAGTCGCGGCTAAGGGTGGTCAGTTCGTCATTACCCGATACGTCAAGATTCCGCGTCAGGTCGGCTTCACCGCTGGCGATGTTGGCCATGGCCTGCATAGAGTGACGCAGCGGCTGTGTGATGCTGCGGATAAGAATTGCGACCAGTACGGCCATCAGCGCAGCGATTGCCATACCGATGAGCGAGAAACGCACCAGATAGTTCTGGAATTCCGCCTCGACATCGTCGACATAGATTCCCGAACCGATAATCCAGCCCCATGGCTTGAATAGTTCGACGTAGGAGATCTTCGGCACAGGGTCTTTTTCGCCGGGCTTCGCCCATTGATAGTCAACCAGGCCAGCTCCTTTGAGTTGAGCTACCTTGACCATTTCGTTGAACAGCGCTTTGCCGTTCGGATCTTTGACCTTGGAGAGATCCTGTCCCTCTAGCTCCGGCTTTATCGGATGCATGACCATGACCGGCTGCATGTCGTTGATCCAGAAGTAGTCATTCTGGCCATAGCGAATCATGCGAACCTGGTCCATCGCGGCTTTCTGCGCCTCGGCGGTCGTCATGCTTCCGCTGGCTTCGAGCTGCTGATAGTAGGTCAGCACGCCGCGCGCCGTCTCGACGATGTTTTGCGTCATGACCTGCTTGCCCCGGTACAGGTCGGTACGAACCTGCTGAATCATCAGCAGGCCAAGCACGAAGAGCATGGCAACCGCCACTAGCGGAATCAGCCAGAGACGCTTGCTGATTGGAAGATTTCGTAGCAGATTCATAGGGTTGTATGCTCCTGTTGATACTTGTGTTCTTTATTATTCGAATAGAGGGGTGGAGCGCGGCGACACGGCCTGCCTTGAAAATCAGCTATGGCAGTGGTTGTTTGTCATGGCCCATGCATAGGGTTTCGGCCGTTGCTGAAAAAAGATGAGGGCGGCCGTGTCGGCTCAATGAATTTACTCGCCTCAAGCGAGTCAGAACAGCGCTCAGATGGCTATCTGACATATACCTTTGTTGTATTCAGCCGCGGTGAGTTGCACCGTTATTGGGGAATAGATGGACCTTTGGATTGCCTTTCAGGCGTTGCTTCTTGGGGTGGTGGAAGGCATTACAGAATTTCTGCCGATATCCAGCACCGGGCATCAGATCATCGTGGCCGATCTGATTGGGTTTGGCGGCGAGAGGGCGCTCGCGTTCAACATCATCATCCAGTTGGGTGCGATCTTGGCGGTGGTGTGGGAGTACCGTCGTAAGATTTTCGATGTGATCGTTGGTTTGCCAAGGGAGAAACAGGCGCAGAAGTTCACCGGGAATCTGTTGGTCGCGTTCTTCCCTGCGGTAGTGCTGGGAATTACCTTCGCTGATCTCATTCACAAATACTTGTTTAATCCGATCACGGTAGCGACGGCGCTGGTCATTGGCGGGGTCGTGATGCTCTGGGCAGAGAAGCGCCAGCATGAAGTACAGGCCGAAACCGTCGACGATATGCACTGGTCCCATGCCTTGAAGGTTGGCTTCGCGCAATGTCTGGCGCTCATCCCCGGCACTTCACGGTCCGGCGCGACAATCATCGGTGGGCTGTTGTTTGGGCTGTCCCGCAAGGCGGCCACCGAGTTTTCGTTCTTTCTGGCCATGCCGACTATGGTCGGTGCCGCAGTGTATTCCGGTTACAAGTACCGCGACCTGTTTCAGCCTGGGGACTTGCCGATCTTTGCGATTGGGTTCATCACCTCGTTCATTTTCGCCATGCTGGCGGTGCGCGCCCTGTTGAAATTTATAGGCAACCATAGCTATGCCGCATTTGCCTGGTACCGGATCATCTTCGGCATCATCATCTTGGCTACTTGGCAGTTCAGCTTGATCGACTGGAGTACCGCGGCGGGCTGACGCGCAACGCACACAGCAGAGGAGTGCCCTGTGCACGCATTCGAACACCGACTGTTGCCCATCAATGGCATCACCCTCAGCCTTTACTGCGCCGGGCCTGAGCAAGGCCCGGTGATCTGGTTGCTCCACGGATTTCCCGAAAGCTGGTACTCGTGGCGTCATCAGATCCAGGCGTTGGCGGATGCAGGCTACCGTGTGGTGATTCCGGAGATGCGCGGCTATGGCCAAAGCAGCGCGCCGGATGATATCGCCAGCTATGACCTGATAACCGTTTGCGCGGACATCCAGGCGGCAATGGACCTGCTTGGTCACCGCTCGGTAGCGGTTGTGGGCCATGATTGGGGCGCACCGGTGGCTTGGCATCTGGCCTTGCTCGAGCCGCAGCGAGTCAACGTTGTCGCGGCTATGGCGGTACCTTATGGCGGCCGTCCGAAGAGACCCGCGATCGACATCATCCGTAGCCAGTTCGCCGATCGCTTCAACTATATTCTGTATTTCCAGCAGCCCGGCGTTGCCGAGGCCGAGCTTGATCAGGACATTCCGCGTACTTTGCGGATGATGATGCATAACACCTCGGCAGCGGTCCCCAAGGATTTGTTCCTGCAGGACAAGCCGGTCGGCAGTTCGCTCTATCAAGGCATGCAAGACCCGGGCGCTCCGCCGGCTTGGTGCGGCTCGGACGCGTTCGCCGTCTACGTCGCTACGTTCGAGGGACGCGGCTTTCATGGTGCACTGAACTGGTACCGCAATTTCGAGCGGAACTGGGAGCGCACTGCACCGTTAGCCGAGCGCAAGGTGGAGCAGCCTGCGCTTTTCCTACTAGGCGACAAGGACCCGGTCGGCACTCTGGAAGCTCATACGCTGCAGAAAATGCCCAGCTGGGTACCGGACCTCGAGCAGCATCTCATCGAAGACTGTGGCCATTGGATACAGAGCGAGCAGCCCGAGCAGGTCAATAGGCTGCTTCTCAGTTTTCTTGAGCGCCGCTACATCCCTGCCCGATAGCTGCTTGCGGCTCGTAGCTCCAAAGGGAAGCGGCTAGAATCCCCGATTTGCCCGCCGGGTCACATGCCATGGAACTACGCGGTCAGCTGAAAAGCTGGAACGATCAGAAGGGGTTCGGTTTCATTCGGCCGGAACAGGGTAGCGAGGAAATCTTCGCGCATATTTCGGCTATGCGCGGCGCTCGCCGCCCGGCGCAGGGCGACCGGGTGCTCTATATCAGCGAACGGGACGAGAACGGGCGCCTGGGTGCCACGCATATCCGTCTGGATTCGGGGCTGTCTCTAGACGAGCCGGCGATTCGACGAAAACCACCTGCGGTAGCGATCCAGTCCGCACAAAATAGAAGCTTCAAGGCACGCGCTAAGCCCAAAGCGCGGCCACGGCAAAATGGGTCGATAAGGTGGCTGCTACCGAAGCTCCTAGGGCTCGTCCTGCTCTGTCTGTTACCGGCGCTCGGACTTACTCGTTTGGCGGGGCAGGGTAGTTACTGGCCGCTCTATGCCTATCTCTTGGGTAGCCTGTTGGCTTTTGGCTTTTACCTGCACGACAAGCGCAGCGCACTGCGTCGCGGCTGGCGTACGCCCGAGGCTCGCCTGCATCTGGTTGAGCTAGGTGGCTGGCCGGGGGCGTTGATTGCTCAACAAGCGTTTCGCCACAAGACCCGCAAGTTGTCGTTCCAGCTGGTGTTCTGGCTGATCGTCGTCGTGCATCAGCTCGCATGGCTCGACTACCTATATGTCCAGCGGCTGTATCGGTTGTTGCTAGAAATTTGAGCATTGACCGAGTCGTACGCGCTGACGGTTTGTCGATGCAAAAACGCCCCGCGGTTGCGGGGCGTTTCGTTACCTCAACGAGGTTTAGAACACGCCAAGACTGCGCAAGTAGTCGTCATAGGTGCCGCTGAAGTCGGTCACGCCCGAGTCGGATAGCTCGATGATACGGGTCGCCAGAGAGCCAACGAATTCCCGATCATGGCTGACGAAGATCAGCGTGCCCGGATAGTTCTCCAGCGCTAGGTTCAGCGCCTCGATCGATTCCATATCCAGGTGGTTGGTCGGTTCGTCCATCAGCAGCACGTTGGGCTTCTTTAGGATCAGCTTGCCGAACAGCATGCGGCCCTGTTCACCACCGGAAATCACCCGAACCGACTTCAGGATCTCGTCGTTGGAGAACAGCATGCGGCCGAGGGTGCCGCGCACGACCTGTTCGCCGCCTTGCGTCCACTGACTCATCCAGTCGAACAGGGTTACGTCGTCCTCGAAATCATCTGCGTGGTCCTGGGCGTAATAGCCAAGCTCGGCACTCTCGGTCCACTTCACCGCACCGGCATCGGGCTGCAGCTCGCCAACCAACGTGCGCAACAGGGTCGTCTTGCCAATGCCGTTGGGGCCGATGATAGCGACGCGCTCACCGGCCTCGACGGTGAAACTGAAGTTCTTGAACAACGTTTTGCCGTCGAAGCCTTTGGCAACGTTTTCCACGGTTACCGCCTGGCGATGCAGCTTCTTGGTCTGCTCGAAGCGGATGAAAGGGCTGACGCGGCTGGATGGTTTAACTTCAGCTAGCTGGATTTTGTCGATCTGTTTGGCGCGTGAAGTGGCCTGCTTGGCCTTCGAGGCGTTCGCCGAGAAGCGGCTGACGAAAGTCTGTAGCTCGGCAATCTGTGCCTTCTTCTTGGCGTTATCCGATAGCAGCTGTTCGCGAGATTGAGTAGCCGCGGTCATGTACTCATCGTAGTTACCAGGGAACAGGCGCAGCTCGCAGTAGTCCAGGTCGGCCATGTGCGTGCACACGCTGTTCAGGAAGTGCCGGTCGTGGGAAATGATGATCATGGTGCTGTTGCGCGCCGTGAGTATGTTTTCCAGCCAGCGGATGGTGTGAATATCCAGGTGGTTGGTCGGCTCGTCGAGCAGCAGCACTTCCGGATCGGAGAAAAGCGCCTGCGCCAATAGCACGCGGAGCTTCCAGCCGGGTGCAACTTCGCTCATCGGGCCGAAATGCTGATCCAGCGGAATACCCAGGCCCAGCAGCAGCTCACCAGCTCGGGACTCGGCGGTGTAGCCATCCATCTCGGCGAACTCGGTTTCCAGTTCTGCCACCGCCATGCCGTCGTCTTCGCTCATCTCAGGCAGCGAGTAGATGCGTTCGCGTTCGGCCTTGACCTTCCACAGTTCCTCGTGACCCATGATCACCGTGTCGATGACATTGAAGTCTTCGTAGGCGAACTGATCCTGCCGCAGCTTACCCAGGCGCACGTTCGGTTCGAGCATGACCTGACCGGCCGATGGCTCCAAATCGCCACCGAGAATTTTCATGAAGGTGGACTTGCCGGACCCATTGGCCCCGATCAGGCCGTAGCGATTGCCGTTGCCGAACTTGACTGACACGTTTTCGAACAGCGGCTTGGCGCCGAACTGCATGGTGATGTTAGCGGTGGAGATCAAAGGGGTTTACCTATCAATAACTTGGAGCTTGCAGATGGTGCTAAATGGTGCGCGATACTGCGGAGTCTGAAGTGACCCGGCGGACAGGCAGTAGCGGCAGCCGCGGCGCATTATGGCGAGTTGTTAGAAGAAATGCGGGGGTTGATGCCAGACATTGGGCGCCATTGTCGCATAGGTCTGTCGGCAGTTGCATGACACTCCGTAAAAGCAAACGCCCCGAACCAGTCGGGGCGCTTGTTTTGCCTGCGTGACGCGTCAGAACATCAGACAGCGACCACGTCGATCTTTGCTTTGGCCGCAGACTCGCGGAACTCGGCAATCTGATCGAAGCTCAGGTAGCGGTAGACATCAGCCGCCATGGTGTCGATCTGAGCAGCGTAGACCATGTACTCCTCAACGGTCGGCAGGCGACCCAGGATCGAGGCGACTGCTGCCAGTTCGGCAGAAGCCAGGTACACGTTGGTCGCATCGCCCAGACGGTTAGGGAAGTTACGGGTCGACGTGGAGACCACTGTCGAGCCGGTCTCAACCCGTGCCTGGTTGCCCATGCACAGCGAGCAACCTGGCATTTCCAGGCGTGCACCGGCACGGCCGTAGATGCCGTAGTAGCCTTCTTCGGTCAGCTGGTGCTGGTCCATCTTGGTCGGCGGAGACAGCCACAGGCGAGTTGGCAGAGCACCTTCAACCTTATCCAGCAGCTTGCCAGCGGCGCGGAAGTGACCAATGTTGGTCATGCACGAGCCGATGAATACTTCATCGATCTTCTCGCCCTGAACGGTCGAGAGCAGACGCGCATCGTCCGGGTCGTTGGGTGCACAGAGCACAGGCTCGGTCACTTCGGACAGGTCGATCTCAATGATCTCGGCGTATTCGGCGTCAGCATCGGCAGCCAGCAGTTCCGGCTTGGCCAACCAAGCTTCCATGGCCTGAGCACGACGCTCCAGCGTACGAGCATCACCGTAACCTTCACTGATCATCCAGCGCAGCAGGGTAATGTTCGACTGCAGGTACTCAGCGATAGCAGCTTCCGGCAGTTTGATGGTGCAACCCGCAGCGGAACGCTCGGCAGAAGCGTCAGACAGCTCGAACGCTTGCTCGACGGTCAGGTCGTTCAGGCCTTCGATTTCGAGAATACGGCCGGAGAAGATGTTCTTCTTGCCTTTCTTCTCGACGGTCAGCAGACCTTTCTGGATCGCGTAGTAGGGAATCGCATGAACCAAGTCACGCAGCGTGATGCCAGGCTGCATCTTGCCCTTGAAACGGACCAGTACCGACTCCGGCATGTCCAGCGGCATGACGCCAGTGGCAGCGGCGAAGGCGACCAGGCCGGAGCCGGCCGGGAAGGAGATGCCCATCGGGAAGCGAGTGTGCGAATCACCGCCGGTACCGACAGTGTCCGGCAGCAGCATGCGGTTCAACCAGCTGTGGATGATGCCATCGCCCGGACGCAGGGAAACGCCGCCGCGGGTCATGATGAAGTCCGGCAGGGTGTGATGCGTGGTGACGTCGATCGGCTTCGGATAAGCCGCGGTGTGGCAGAAGGACTGCATGACCAGATCGGCGGAGAAGCCCAGGCAAGCCAGGTCTTTCAGCTCGTCGCGAGTCATCGGGCCAGTGGTGTCCTGGGAGCCGACGGTGGTCATCTTCGGTTCGCAATAGGTGCCCGGACGGACGCCTTTGCCTTCCGGTAGACCGCAGGCGCGACCGACCATCTTCTGTGCCAGGGTAAAGCCCTTGTCGCTCTCGGCAGGGGCTTCGGGCTTCTTGAACAGGTCCGTTGGGCCCATGCCCAGCTCGGCACGTGCTTTCTCAGTCAGGCCACGACCGATGATCAGCGGAATACGGCCGCCAGCGCGAACTTCGTCGAGCAGGACGTCGGTCTTCAGCTCGAAGGTGGTGACCAGCTCATCGCTGCCGTGGCGGCGTACTTCGCCTTTGTAGGGGTAGACATCGATGATGTCGCCCATGGCCAGATCGGAGCAATCGAACTCGATTGGCAGTGCGCCGGCGTCTTCCATAGTGTTGTAGAAGATCGGAGCAATCTTGGTGCCGAAGCAAAAACCGCCGGCACGCTTGTTCGGTACGTTGGGGATGTCATCACCGAAGAACCATAGCACCGAGTTTGTAGCCGATTTGCGGGAAGAACCGGTACCCACCACGTCGCCCACGTAGGCGATCGGGAAGCCTTTGGTAGTCAGTTCTTCCATCTGCTTGAGCGGGCCGACCGAGCCAGGAGCGTCAGGGGTGATGCCGTCGCGAGCCATCTTCAACATCGCCAGGGCGTGCAGCGGGATGTCAGGGCGCGACCAGGCGTCAGGAGCCGGCGACAGATCGTCGGTGTTGGTTTCACCGGTGACCTTGAATACGGTCAAGGTGACTTTTTCGGCAACCGGGGCGCGGTTCTTGAACCACTCGCCTTCAGCCCAGGACTGCAGAACGGCTTTGGCGTTTGCGTTGCCAGCCTTGGCTTTCTCAGCAACGTCGTGGAACGCGTCGAACATCAGCAGGGTGTGCTTCAGCTCTTTTGCAGTAGTGTCGGAGAGTTCTGCGTCGTCGAGCAGGTCGACCAGCGTGACGATGTTGTAGCCACCTTGCATGGTGCCCAGCAGTTCAACAGCGTGCTGCTTGCTGATCAGCGGTGAGGTGGCTTCGCCCTTGGCGATAGCGGCGAGGAATCCAGCCTTGACATAGGCGGCTTCGTCCACGCCCGCGGGAACGCGGTTGGTGATCAGGTCGAGGAGGAATTGTTCTTCGCCAGCTGGCGGATTTTTCAGGAGTTCGACCAGGCCTGCGGTCTGCTCGGCGTTCAGCGGCTGGGGCACGACGCCCTGAGCGGCACGCTCTTCTACGTGTTTGCGATAGGCTTCAAGCACAGTTTTATACCCTCATCATTGGTCCCATGGGTGTCTCGGGACGCGCATCCGGAAGCTGTTTTCAAAGTTTTACGCCGGGTTTAATGCCGGGTACGCAGGTTAGAGGGATCTGCGCACCCGGAAAGTAGCCGGTCAACTGTGCTCGTGACGCTTTGAAAACAGCTTCTTGCGGATTATGGCGCCTAAAACGGCGGGCCGATTCTACTGGAACGTGCCCGCAAAGTTAAGTGAAACGCCAGGGCACAGCGATGGCGAGGCCGCCAACGGACATGTCGCAGTTTCGGCTTAGGCCCGCAATCTGTGGGCTGCAGACCCTCTTTTTGAGGCATGGTCCGGATTGGTCAGTGACCCGGCTTGGACAAAAGTCTAAGATGCGGCGCTGTCCTTCGATTCATCGTCCGTCATGTCCAATCAGCGAATCAAAACCCCTTGCGTAGGCCTTTGCTCCACCGTTTACGGCGATCTCGTCTGCCGTGGATGCAAACGGTTTCATCATGAAGTGGTGAGCTGGAATGGCTATAGCGAAGAGGTCAAGCGCTCGGTCTGGCAGCGCCTGGAGGTATTGCTAGCGCAAGTGATGGCGGCAAAGCTGGAGGTTTTCGATGCGCCACTGTTGCGTTCTCAGCTGGAGAGCCGACAGATCCGCTTCGTTGCCGACCAGTCACCCTACTGTTGGGCCTATCAACTGATCGCCCGCGGCGCGCGCGTGATTCAGCAGCTCGAAGCCTATGGCGTCGTGCTGCTGCCGGAGTTTCGTGATTGGTCCTTGCCTGAGCTTCGTGATGCAATCGATCGGGAGTTCTTTCTCCTTTCCGAAGCGCATTACCAGCGTTACATCGCCCCTCGATTTGTTCAGGACATGGCTCGCTAGGCATTCAATACAGCCGAGGAAGGCGATATCCAGCCTCGGCTGTGCTGATGAGCCTAGCGCTGCGCTACGAGCTCCTCAAGGTGGTCGATGATGTCCTCTGGCTTCAGCACCAGCACATCGCTTTCCAATGTATCGAGCACGACCTCGGCGGTATTGCCCATCAAGGCCCCGGACAATCCGGTGCGGGCGACAGTGCCGATGACCGTTACGGCAGCCTGAAGCTGGTGGCAGACGCGCGGGATCAAGGCGTCTGCGGGCCCTTCCTCGATATGCAGGTGGCCGTCAGGGATGTCGAACTCAGTCTGAAACTGCCGGCAGGCGTTGCGGTAACGCGCTTCGATCGTTTCCTTGAGCTGGAACGCAGGATCAGCGGAGGACAGCATGGCTGAAGGGTGAGCGCTGATCACATGCAGTGTGCCCTCGGCAAGCGAGGCAATCTGGTAGCCGTAATTGATGATGCTGGAATGAAGCGTGCGGTGTTCGATGTCAGCATTGCCGACGTCCACTGCGGCCAGAATGTTGCCGCCCGTCCAGGGCGCTTCGGTTTTGACCATCAGCACCGGGCAGGGGCAATA
Organism: Pseudomonas sp. NPDC077451; assembly: GCF_044543345.1. NCBI lineage: Bacteria > Pseudomonadati > Pseudomonadota > Gammaproteobacteria > Pseudomonadales > Pseudomonadaceae > Pseudomonas > Pseudomonas sp. NPDC077451. The sequence goes on from NZ_JBITVX010000003.1 coordinate 116,366, forward strand.
ACGCAATAGCTTCCAGTCATCGGGCGTCAGCAGGGCGCGTTTCAGCGGGTTATCGGCAATGTGCTGTTTGATCACCAGGCCGCAGCCTTCGGCTTGCTGAGCGCTGATGATGGTCTGGTGCAGGTTTTCATGCCAGGCCTGCCGAGCCGTAACGACGTGGCCCTGATCTTCGAGTTCTTGGCGCAAGCGCTCAAGATAGCTGCTGTGATCCTGTTTGGCGTCGCAGATCAGCAAGTGCAGCCGGGACTGGCTGACGCTGGAAATCAATCGCGCCCTTTTTAGTGCCAGATTTTCGGAAAGTTTTGGGTCAATTACCACGAGGATACAGCGTATGGCTTGCATGATCGGCTCCGTTTGGGTGATCAGATGGTTTCACTATAGACAAGGGCTTCAGGGCAGCCACTGACCTATATCAAGCAGTGCTGGCCGTTACTTGCTGGGCTCGTATAATGCGCGGCGGCCCAGCGACTTCGTGCTGTTCGCCTCTTTCATTTCCTTCATGAATACCAAGACCTCATGCTCCCCGAACTGAATGAATTTCTTGGCTGTGCGACACCTTCGGCGTGGGTCGACGTTGCGCTGCACAACCAGGATGTGATGTTGATCGATCATGGCAATTGCGAGAAGAAGGCTGCTGGCGCTGCCTTTCAGTTGATGTTTCGCTATGTCGATAAGCCGGATCTGCAGAACAAGATGTCGCGCCTGGCCAGGGAGGAGTTGCGACATTTCGAGCAGGTGCTCTCGATCATCCGCAAGCGTGAAATCAGTCTGCGCAATATCGGCTCATCCCGTTATGCGGCCGGTTTGCGCGAGTTGGTGCGCAACCACGAACCCTACCGGCTCACCGATACGTTGGTGATTGGTGCGTTTATCGAGGCGCGCTCATGTGAGCGTTTTGCGATGCTGGTGCCGCACTTGGACGAAGAACTTGGGCGGTTCTATCACGGGCTATTGAAGTCCGAAGCGAGGCATTTTCAGGATTACCTGAAGCTGGCTTACCTCTATGGAGAGGCGGCGGACATCGAGGCAACCGTTGTCCGCGTGCGTGAACGTGAGCGTGAGCTGATCGAAAGCCCAGACAGTGAGTTTCGCTTTCACAGCGGCGTACCGAGCGCCGCCTGACTGATCAGTTCAGGTCGAACGGAGCCTGGTGAAAACCTGAATCGTCGACCTGTAACGCCCAACCCTTGCGATCCCAGTCACCCAGGACGATCCGAATTGCTGCTTGACCATCGATCTGCAACGAATGGGTTGCTGGCCGGTGCGTGTGGCCGTGAATTAAGGTTCGGACTTTGTAGCGTTGCATGATGCTCGCCACTTCGTCGGGTGTTACGTCGACGATATCGCTGGCCTTCATTCGCGTCTCTTCCTTGCTGCTGGAACGCAGCTTTTTCGCCAGCTTCTGACGCTTGGCAAGCGAAAGGTTATGCAGGATGAAGAGACTTACCGGGTTTCGCAGCCAGCGGCGTAGCCGCATGTAGCCTTCGTCACGCGTGCATAGGCTGTCGCCATGCATCAACAACACGCGCTCGCCAGCGAGCTGCGCGATATGCGGGTCGGCCAGCAGCGTGCATCCGGCCTCGCGGCAAAACGCTTTTCCGATCATGAAGTCGCGATTGCCGTGCATCAGATAGATGCGCGTCCCATGCTGACTCAGCGCTTTCAGCGCTCGGGCTATTTCATGCTGAAAGAGAGTCATGCCGTCATCGCCGACCCAGACTTCGAAAAAGTCACCGAGGATATAGAGTGCCTCGGCTTCGATTGCGCGAGTCTCGAGGAAACGAAGAAACGCCCGGGTAATCTCCGGGCGTTTTTCTTCGAGATGCAGATCTGAGATCAACAGGATCAATGCGATTTACTCGACGACTTCGGCTTTCTCGATCACGACGTCTTCTACCGGAACGTCCTGATGGCCCGACTTCATCGTGGTGGGCACGCCTTTGATCTTTTCAACTACGTCCATGCCTTCGACCACTTCGCCAAATACTGTGTAGCCCCAGCCTTGAACGGTCGGCGCCGTGTGGTCGAGGAAATCATTGTCTTTAACGTTGATGAAGAACTGCGCAGAGGCCGAGTGCGGCTCCATGGTGCGTGCCATGGCCAGGGTGCCGGTCTTGTTGGAAAGGCCGTTGTTAGCTTCGTTCTTGATCTGGCCGCGGGTGGCTTTCTGCTTCATGCCCGACTCGAAACCGCCGCCCTGGATCATGAAGTTGCTGATCACGCGGTGAAAGATAGTGCCGTCGTAGTGACCGCTTTTTACGTATTCCTTGAAGTTGGCGGTGGTTTCCGGCGCCTTGTCTTCGAACAGCTTGACGGTGATGACGCCATGATTGGTATGCAGCTTGATCATTGAAAGCCTTCCTAAATGAGGGAGAAACATGTGTCGCGGCAACGCGACCGGCGTGACGGCCCCGAAGACTCGCGGCTACGGCGCATAGCGCGGCAGGGCGCTTTGCTCTGTCAGGGGGTTGACGGGTCCGCTATGATAAGCGCTTTGGTGCGACACGTGTGTACGTGTTGTGCTTGGTCTGGTTCACTGCACCATAGCTCCAAATCCTTTGCTATCAAGGGGTTAATGCTTAAAACAGCAGTCAATGTACCCGGCTCTGCCTGGTAATCCTAGCTTCGGACGCTATGCGTTCTGACGAAGCTAGGCAAGAAATCTGCATCAGTTCATACCCTAAATGGGTTAAGAATGGGTGTAGAAAACCAGAAAGTAGCTCTCCGGTCCGCCTGGATTGTTACAAATAATGTCTAAGCCTGAGGGTGAATTTTGCCCTTAGGGTAGAAATTCGTCCCTCTCGTTCGGCATAGCGCCTTTATCACCGTCGTGAGACGTTGGGGGACGTTGAACCAAGTACGGAGCGTCAAGCTCCGAATCGCATTGCTCAACTCTGCTTGTAAAGGGAGTACCGAGCCTGGCGTGTACCCGCCAGTTCATTAGATCGGCATGCGTCAGGGGCCAACCCTGGGGTGTGAAGCCCGATTAACAATGTCTTGCTCATTTAGAGGGTGTTATCCGGTGACGGAGAACGCTATGCGTCCGAATTGCACGGACGTAACGAGGCTAATGACCCAACCCGCATGGCTAACGCATGTGAATCGTCGCCAGAACCCTCGTAACTATCGACGGGCCTACGGCAATTATTGGCCTCAGCCAAACGGCACAGCAGTTGGCATCACAGTCAAAGCTTGTGATGCGGTACCACACAACTGTCGGGGGATAGACGAAGCCTAAACGGGGAATTGATGCGGCTCGGGGAACGTGGCAATCCCGACCACTCGCCTGGCCAGCAGTATCGGTCAGGCAGGCAAACCGCAAGGGGCGCTGATGGGTGTGGGGAATGGGAGGATGCAAAAAGCGAAGGGCCGCCTGTAATGGGCTGCATACCGGTTGAGACATTACCGGCAGGGGCAACCCTGGCTGACGTGCATTTGGTTTACGAGCGCAAGAAGAGCCGCTGATTCCAGCGATAACCAAACGACCCTATGGGCGACTACTGCCCATAGGGGAGTAGTCCGTCCTGAATGTCGTGCATATCAGGAGGACTGTATGAAAACGCAACCAGCAATAGCGGTCGCCTCTGCGCCTTCTGGCGGAATGACGAACTGGCACGATCTCGATTGGGCCAGGATTCAACAATCCGTTCGGAAAACGCAGCTAAAGATTGCGCAGGCAACGAGGGAAAGCGACTGGCGCAGGGTTAAACGCCTGCAACGACTGCTGACCCACTCGTTTTATGGCCGCTGTCTGGCCGTAAGGCGAGTCACGGAGAACCGGGGTCGCAAGACGCCGGGTGTCGATGGAGAAACCTGGGGAACGCCTCAGGCCAAGCTCCATGCTGTGGGACGTCTGTCGAAACAACGAGGTTATCGGCCAAAGCCGCTGCGGCGGGTGTGGATACCGAAGCCTGGAAAGTATGAGAAGCGCCCGCTGGGCATCCCGACGATGTTGGATCGGGCCATGCAAGCGCTGTATCTGCAAGCGTTGGAGCCTGTTGTGGAAAGCACCAGCGATCCGAAGTCCTATGGATTTCGTCCGGATCGTTCGACTGCTGACGCAATGGTCGAGCTTTTCCACCTGCTGTCGCCGCAAACGGCGCCAGTCTGGATTCTGGAAGGCGACATCAAAGGTTTCTTCGATAACATCAACCATGAATGGCTGTGCCGGAATGTCCCGATGGATAAGACGGTGCTGCGCAAGTGGTTGAGGGCCGGGTTTATCGACCGGCGACAACTCATGGCTACGGAGGCCGGGACGCCGCAGGGAGGGATCATCTCACCCTGTCTGGCTAACGCCACCCTGAATGGCTTGGAAACCCAGCTGAAGCGCCATCTGGTGCAGAAGTTGGGGCCCAAAAAAGCCAAGAAGCTCAAAGTGCAGTGTGTGCGCTATGCGGATGACTTTGTCATCACGGCTGCCTCGAAAGAGCTGCTGGAAGAGGAGGTCAAACCTTGGGTGGAGCAATTCCTGTCGGTACGAGGGGTTGCGCTGTCACGGGAAAAAACGCAGATCACGCACATCCACCAAGGCTTCGATTTTCTGGGGTGGAATTTCAGGAAGTACGTGCCGAAATCGCTGCATAGGAACGCCAAGCTGTTGATCAAACCCTCGAAGAAGAACGCCTCGGCGTTCTATCGGAAAGTGCGGGAAATCATCAAAAACAGCGGGGCCCTGACGCAGGATGCGTTGATCGGCCAGCTGAACCCGGTACTGAAGGGGTGGGCGCAATACCACTCCCCGGTCGTGGCAAAACAAGCCTTCAGTAAGCTGGATAGCCTTCTTTTCTGGCGACTCTGGAGGTGGGCGAAGCGGAGGCATTCGAAGAAGTCGGCTGAATGGATCAGGAATAAATACTTCCGATCCATAGGCGGGCAGAACTGGGTGTTTGCGCATCCCTACAAAAATGGCAAGGGAGAAAGGCATTACCGACGGCTGTACAAGCTGGCGGAAACCGCAATCGTGCGCCACAAGCGTTTACCGGGTGAGTATCAGCCCTACGACGCGGCGCATGAGCTGAAGTGGGAGGCGTTGAGGGTCCAACGGATGCAGCACAAGCTGCGTTATCGGGGGCAGATACTCAATATCTTTCGCAGACAGAAGGGGCTTTGTGCCCTGTGCGGGCATGCGATCAGTAAGGAAACCGGTTGGCACGACCATCACGTCATCAGGCGTGTGGACGGCGGGACGGATACTTTGAGGAACCGTGTGCTGCTTCATCCCAACTGCCATGCGCTGGTGCATAGCCAGCGTGAAAAGGTAACTCTGCGATACGGTGGTCTGGAATGTTAAGATCACGCGACATTGTTGCCGGTCAGCCATCAGCTGACTTTTCGTAAACTTGAGCCGTATGCGGTGAAAGCCGCACGTACGGTTCTTAGGGGGGGACGGGCCAGTAATGGCCTGTCCCTACCCGACATTTGGCGGGCCTACCCTGAGGCGCGCACTCGCAGATCGTTAAGGACACCATGAGCAAGCCTGAGACTACCGCAGCCACAAATTTTCTCCGCCCGATCGTTCAGGCCGACCTGCAATCAGGCAAGCACGCGAAGATCGTGACGCGCTTTCCACCGGAGCCCAATGGCTACCTGCACATCGGTCATGCTAAGTCGATCTGTCTGAACTTCGGCCTGGCGAAAGAATTTGGTGGCGAGTGCAATCTTCGTTTCGACGACACAAACCCGGCGAAAGAAGATCAGGAATACATCGATGCAATCAAAAGCGATGTCCGGTGGCTCGGCTTCGAGTGGGCTGGGGAGGAGCGTTATGCCTCCAACTATTTTTCGCAGCTACATGACTGGGCCATCGAGCTGATCAAAGCGGGCAAGGCTTACGTCTGCGACCTGACATCCGAGCAGGCCCGAGAGTACCGCGGCAGCCTGACCGAACCGGGCAAGAACAGTCCGTTCCGCGACCGTTCCATGGAAGAAAACCTGGACCTGTTCGCGCGGATGAAAGCTGGCGAGTTTCCGGACGGCGCAAAGGCACTCCGGGCCAAAATCGACATGGCCTCGCCAAACATGAATCTTCGCGACCCGATCCTCTATCGGATCCGCCATGCGCATCACCACCAGACCGGAAACGACTGGTGCATCTATCCAAGCTATGACTTCACCCATGGTCAGTCGGATGCCATAGAAGGCGTCACTCACTCGATTTGCACCCTTGAGTTTGAAGACCACCGCCCGCTCTACGAGTGGTTCCTGGAAAATCTCCCGGTTCCGGCACGTCCGCGTCAGTACGAATTCGCGCGGCTTAACCTCAACTACACGATCACCAGCAAGCGCAAGCTCAAGCAGCTCGTGGACGAAAAACACGTCAGTGGCTGGGATGATCCACGCATGTCGACGCTCAGCGGCTACCGTCGTCGTGGCTACACGCCGGCGTCGATTCGCACGTTCTGCGACATGATCGGGGTCAATCGCGCCGGCGGTGTAGTGGATGTGGGCATGCTCGAGTTCGCCATTCGCGAAGACCTGGACGCCAATGCCCCTCGTGCCATGTGCGTCCTCAAGCCGTTGAAAGTGGTCATCACCAACTATCCTGAGGACAAGACCGAGACGCTCGAGCTGCCTCGTCATCCGAAGCAGGACATCGGCGTGCGCCAGCTGCCGTTCTCGCGGGAGATTTATATCGATGCCACCGATTTCGAAGAAGTACCTCCGGCCGGGTTCAAACGCCTGGTTCCGGGTGGGGAAGTGCGCCTACGTGGCAGCTACGTGATTCGTGCGGATGAAGCGGTCAAGGACGAGCAAGGCAACATTGTTGAGCTGCGCTGCTCCTACGACGAGAACACGCTGGGCAAGAACCCGGAGGGTCGCAAGGTCAAAGGCGTCATTCACTGGGTGCCGGCTGCTGAGAGCGTCGAATGCGAAGTGCGTTTGTACGATCGTCTGTTCCGCTCGGCCAATCCCGAGAAGGATGAAGATGGCGGCAGCTTCCTGGACAACATCAACCCTGAGTCGTTGGTGGTGTTGAAGGGTTGCCGCGCCGAGCCGTCGTTGGCCTCTGCCGAAGCTGAGGATCGCTTCCAGTTCGAGCGCGAAGGCTATTTCTGCGTTGACCGCAAAGATAGCCGGCCCGACGCAATGGTGTTCAACCGGACCGTGACGCTGCGTGATTCCTGGGGAGGCCAGTAATGGCGCTGGCGATTTACAACACGCTGACCAAAACCAAGGAGCCGCTCAAGCCTCTGATCGCTAATCAGGTGCGCATGTATGTCTGCGGCATGACCGTTTATGACTTCTGTCATATCGGTCATGCACGGGTCATGGTGGCATTCGATGTCGTTTCGCGCTGGTTGCGCCAGCGTGGCTACGAATTGACCTATGTGCGCAACATCACTGACATCGACGACAAGATCATCCGGCGAGCCCAGGACAATGGCGAGACGTTCGAGGCGCTCACCGGACGCATGATCGCTGCGATGCATGAGGACGAAGCACGGCTCAACGTGCTACGTCCAGACATCGAGCCTCGCGCAACCGACCATATTGCTGGCATGCACAGCATGATCCAGACCCTGATCGACAAGGGCTTTGCCTACGCACCGGGCAATGGTGACGTGTACTACCGGGTTGGCAAGTTCGTCGGCTACGGCAAGCTGTCGCGGCGCAAGATAGAAGACCTCAAGATTGGCGCGCGAATCGAGGTCGACGAGGCCAAAGAGGATCCGTTGGATTTCGTGCTATGGAAGGCCGCCAAACCGGGAGAGCCGAGTTGGGGGTCGCCTTGGGGCGCAGGGCGTCCGGGCTGGCACATCGAGTGCTCGGTCATGTCAACCTGCTGCCTGGGTGAGACCTTCGACATTCATGGCGGCGGTCCTGATTTGGTATTTCCGCATCATGAGAATGAGATCGCACAGAGTGAAGCGGCAACCGGCAAGCTGTACGCCAATGCCTGGATGCACGCCGGCGCCGTCCGGGTTGATGGTGAGAAGATGTCCAAGTCGCTGGGCAACTTCTTCACCATTCGCGAAGTGCTGGAGAAATACCAGCCGGAAGTGGTGCGCTACCTGCTGGTCTCAAGCCACTACCGTAGCCCGATCAACTATTCAGAAGACAGTTTGAAAGAAGCCAAGGGGGCCCTTGAGCGCTTCTATACCGCACTCAGAGGTCTGCCTGAGGCCACCGCTCAGGGTGGCGATACGTTCGTGGCTCGCTTCGGCGAGGCAATGGATGACGACTTCAATTCACCCGAAGCGTGCGCGGTGCTGTTCGAAATGGTTCGCGAGATCAACCGTCTACGCGATACGGATATGCAGGCAGCGTCCGGCCTTGCTGCGCAGCTCAAAGCGCTGGCTAGCGTGCTCGGCATATTGCAGATGGATCCCGACACCTTCTTGCAGGCCGGGGTTGAGGGCAAGGTGGATGCCACCCAGGTGGAAGCACTGATTGCTTCACGCCTTCAGGCTCGCTCCGATAAGAACTGGGCTGAATCCGATCGGATTCGCGATCAACTGACGGCTATGGGTGTGGTTCTTGAAGACGGGAAGGGCGGCACGACCTGGCGTCTTGGCGAGTAACTCGTATCCGCTACTAAGGCCGCACGTCAGCTTTTATCCCTGAAGTGCGGTTTTTTCGTCTGTCGTCTGCAGGGGCCGTGGCCACTGCGACCACCATCTGCACAGCTAGCTGCGGCTCCACGGCCTATCAGCTCTTTAGCCTACCTGGGAAGCCTGGCTGACCAACGCGCTTATGTCGGATACAACCCTTCGGCGCGCAAACGCTTGTACAAGGTGTTGCGGCTCACACCGAGATGCCGGGCCAAGTGCGAAACGTTGCCGTGACAGGCTTCGAACTGAGCCCGCAGAGGCTCATTCGCAAGCATTGGAAACAGCACTGTTTCGCTTGTCGAGGCGGAGGCCCCGGTTCTACCTTGAGCCGTCAGCCTTACGTCCGTATCGGCAAGGAAATCATCCGGTAGATGTTCCACTCGGATCGGTTGGTCCTGGGCCAGCGCTAGCGCGACCTGCACAACGCTGCTCAGCTGACGGATGTTTCCCGGCCAAGGGTGGCTGTCGAACAGGCGCAGCACTTCTGGACTGAGACCGGCCCACTGATGTGGTTCACGGTGCTGTTCCCATACCCGTTGGAAAAGGGCGTACTTGTCATAACGCGCGCGGAGTGGGGGCAATTCGACGCCGAGGCCGCTGACCCGGTAGAACAAATCCTGACGAAAGCGACCCTTTTCGACTTCCTGACGTAGCGAACGGTTAGTTGCGCAGATCAATCGAAAGTCGACTGAGTAGGGCTCACCGCCGCCCAGCGGCTGGACGCTGCGTTCCTGCAGAACACGCAACAGACGCGCCTGCAAGCTCAGCGGCATATCGCCGATTTCATCGAGGAACAGCACACCACCATCTGCTTTGCGGATCAGGCCCAGGCTGCCTTTCTGGTGCGCGCCGGTGAATGCACCTTTTTCGTAGCCGAAGAGTTCGGACTCGATCAGCTCGCAGGGAATCGCTGCGCAATTCACGGCTATAAGCGGGGCGTTCGCCCGTGAGCTGGCCGCATGCAGTGCTTTGACCAGCACTTCCTTTCCGACACCCGTTTCGCCGTTCACTAGAATCGGAATGTCCTTTTCGAGCATGAGCTGAGCCTGGCGAATCACCTTATGAACCTGCGGGTCGCCCTGATCGATGCTTGCCAGGTCGATGATATGTTCCGGTCGGCTATCCGGTGTCCGAAAATCACGGGCCTGAATACGCGGCTTCTGGGGGCGTCGAACAAGGCCATGAAAGCGATGATTGCCCGCTGTCCGCAGCAGCAGCGGCTGGTCCTCGGGCTGGCTGAGCAGCTGCCGCAGCGGGACGTCGAACAGCCTGTCGATGCGGCTACGAGTAAGCGCCAAGCCCAGCAAATTGTCTGCACGTCGATTGGCTGAAACGATTAGCCCCGACTCGTCGAAGACCAACAGACCGGCCCACTGACTATCAAGATTGTCCTGGCCGGTATTGAACGTCAGCTGGAAATAATCACCGCGGAACAGATTCAAGATAAGCCTGTTTTCAACCGACTGGCTCATCATCTTGACCATGCCCAGCGTGTGCGATGGCGGCAGGTAGCTGTCGCTGGACACGTCGAGCACCGCGATCAGCTGTCGTTGCGCGTCGTAAATGGGCGACGCCGCGCCGGACAGATATCGGTTGGCCTGGAGGAAGTGCTCGTCACGTTGGATATGCACGGCTTGCCCGCTGGCCAGTGCGGTGCCGATCGCATTGGTTCCAGTATCTCGCTCCATCCAGCTGGCGCCCGGCTTGAATCCGCGTTGCTGCGCGGGTTCGACGAAGCGCCTGTCACCCCATGACTCAAGCAACTGTCCGCCGCTGTCGGCAAGCAGAATCAGGCAGCTCGAATTCGAAAGGATGTTCTCGTAATAAGGCAGCACTTCACGCTGCGTGGTCTGGACCAGGTTTCGCTGACGTTCCAGCAGGGCATTGACGTCTCTCTCCGCTGGGTCGCCAAAGCTGGGGATGCTGAGCGGATGTAGTCCGTAGCGTTCGCAACGGCTCCACGAGCCTTTTACCAAAGCCTGGTGTGAGATGGGCTGGGCTGGGTTGGCCATGTCGCCTCTCTATCGCGGTACGTTCTTGTTGTTTTTGGTGTTTGTCACCGTCGGTGCCATGAACAGTCTTGTTCATTTTTGTTCACTGTCAATGTTCACAACTGTTCATTTTGAACACTAAACAACAGCGGCCTGAAACAAATTGCCACGGGCTAGAGCGGTCTAGCGTAGCTGGCACGGATATCGCTCTAAATCCTTCCATAACAACTAGAAGGATGCGGCATGTCCCTCACCCTGGAACACGTCACTAAAACTGTCGATGGCCAGCTGCATATCGACGACGCCAGCCTCATTTTCGAACCTGGCTCGTTCAATGTGCTGATCGGTCGAACCCTGTCGGGCAAGACCTCGCTGATGCGACTCATGGCGGGGCTCGACAAGCCGACTCGGGGGCGAATCCTAATGAACGGCGCCGACGTAACCGGGGTTCCGGTGCGCAAGCGCAACGTGTCGATGGTGTACCAGCAGTTCATCAACTATCCGACGTTAACCGTGTACGAGAACATCGCTTCGCCGTTGCGACAGGCCGGATTCAGTAAAGCCGAGATCGAGCGCAAGGTGCGCGAAACCGCCGAGATGCTGCACATCGAAGCCTTCCTGAAGAAACACCCGCTGGAACTCTCCGGGGGGCAGCAGCAACGTACTGCAATGGCCAGGGCGTTGGTAAAGGACGCTGATCTGGTCCTGTTTGACGAGCCGCTGGTGAACCTTGATTACAAATTGCGCGAAGAGCTCCGCCAGGAAATGCGTGAGCTGTTTAAAACTCGCCGCAGCATCGCTGTGTATGCGACCACGGAGCCGAACGAGGCTTTGGCGCTAGGCGGAACAGCGACCGTATTGCATGAAGGTCGAGTAATTCAGAGCGGGCCGACGTCGGAGGTGTATCACCGTCCCAGCCAGGTGCTCAGTGCCGAACTGTTCTCCGAGCCACCGATCAATCTGTTGGCAGGGCGAATCGCGGCGAACGAGGTCAGTTTTCAAGACTGCATGCATTTCCCGCTTAACACCGATCTGAGCGGGCTGGACAAAGGCGAGTATCACTTCGGGATTCGGCCCAGTCATATCGGGCTGGTGCCTTCCAACGATGATGATTTGGAAGTGTCTGGCACCGTCGAGCTGGCCGAAATCAGCGGTTCTGAAACCTTTCTCCATGTGCGGAACGAGCACCTCAGCTTGGTGCTGCACCTGCAAGGGGTTCACGACTACCACGTCGACTCGCCCATCCGCGTCTATATCCCGACTCACAAGTTATTCGTTTTCGATGCTTCGGGCCGTCTGGCCCAGGCACCGGCTCGACGTGCCTGAGGAAATCGTTATGGCAGAAATCCGTTTGCAGAATCTTGCTCACAGCTATAACAGCCAACCCCAGGGCGCTGCTGACTATGCGATCCGTGAGATGGACCACGTGTGGGAGCAGGGCGGCGCTTACGCGCTGTTGGGGCCCTCTGGGTGTGGCAAGTCCACCTTGCTCAACATTATCTCGGGGTTGCTCAGCCCATCTGAGGGAGAGGTGCTGTTCGATACACGCAAGGTGAACACGCTAACGCCGGAGCAGCGCAACATCGCGCAGGTTTTTCAGTTTCCGGTCGTCTACGACACTATGACCGTCTTCGACAATCTGGCCTTCCCGCTGCGCAACCAAGGCATCGCCGAGGCGCGCATCACGAGCAAGGTTCACGAAATTGCCGAGGTACTCGACCTCCATCCGCTGCTCAAACGGAAGGCCCACAACCTGACTGCCGATGAAAAGCAGAAGGTCTCGATGGGGCGCGGGCTGGTCCGGGACGACGTGTCGGCGATCCTTTTCGACGAGCCGCTCACGGTCATCGACCCGCACCTCAAGTGGAAGCTGCGGCGCAAGCTCAAGCAGATCCATGAGCAATTCAACATCACCATGATCTACGTCACCCACGACCAGCTCGAGGCTTCGACCTTCGCTGACAAGATTGCGGTGATGTACGGCGGGCAGATCGTCCAGTTCGGCACGCCGCGTGAGTTGTTCGAGCGGCCGCAACACACCTTTGTTGGTTACTTCGTGGGCAGCCCGGGGATGAATCTGATCGAGGTGGATGGCCGGGAAGGCGGGGTCGGTTTCGGTGATCTGCATCTGCCGCTACCGGGTGCGCTGGCTGCACGACTGCCGGAATTAGCATCGAGCCGCTTGCAGATTGGCATCCGTCCTGAGTTCGTTCAGGTCAGCGAGGAGCCGGGTGCCGGCGGGATGCAGGCCGAGGCTGTGCGAGTCGAGGACCTCGGTACATACAAGATTCTTACGCTTCGTCTGCAAGGGCATCTGATCAAGGCGCGTTTGCCTGAGGATCAAACGGTGCCGAAAGGCCAGGCCTGGGTGGGCTTCCCGGCACAGTGGCTGATGCTCTATGCCGATGATCGGCTGGTTGAGGTGCTGCCATGACCAAGACGCATGACAACCGAGCGTGGTGGCTGGTCTTACCGGTTTTCCTGCTGGTGGCTTTCAGCGCCATCCTGCCAATGATGACCGTAGTGAGTTACTCGGTGCAGGACATCTTCGATTCTTCAACGCGGTTCTTCGTTGGTGCGGATTGGTATCGGCAGATACTCAACGACCCTCGGCTGCACGATTCACTGCTGCGGCAGTTCATCTTTTCGGGCTGCGTACTGTTGATCGAGATCCCGCTGGGAATCGCGGTCGCGCTGGCGATGCCGACCCGTGGCCGCTGGGCGTCGCTGTGCCTGATCGTGATGGCGATTCCCCTGCTGATCCCATGGAACGTAGTCGGGACCATCTGGCAGATCTTCGGGCGTGCCGATATCGGCCTGCTGGGTTACGGCCTCCGCGAGCTGGGCATCAGCTACAACTACGCCTCCAACACTCGGGACGCTTGGCTGACGGTGCTGGTGATGGATGTCTGGCATTGGACGTCCTTGGTTGCGCTGCTCTGCTACTCGGGCCTTCGGGCCATTCCGGATGCGTACTACCAGGCGGCTCGTATCGACAGGGCGTCCGCTTGGGCGGTGTTCCGCTACATCCAGTTGCCGAAGCTGAAGAGCGTGCTGCTGATCGCCGTGATGCTGCGCTTCATGGACAGCTTCATGATCTATACCGAGCCCTTCGTGCTCACCGGCGGTGGACCGGGCAACGCAACGACCTTCCTCAGCCAGACGCTCACTAAGATGGCGGTCGGACAGTTCGATCTCGGCCCGGCGGCGGCGTTCTCGCTGATCTACTTCCTGATCATCCTGCTGGTGTCCTGGCTGTTCTATACGGCTATGACCCACGGCGACCAGAAATGAAAGGGGGCCGCTGATGAACCTGCGCAAGCGAGTGGTATTGATCCTCTACATCGCGTTTCTGATGGTGCCGATCTATTGGCTGATCAACATGTCATTCAAGAGCAATACCGAGATTCTCGGCGGGCTGACGCTCTGGCCTCGCGACCTTACGCTGGCTAACTACAAGGTCATCTTCACCGATCGAAGCTGGTACAGCGGTTACATCAATTCGCTGTATTACGTGTGCCTGAACACGATCATCTCGCTAACCGTGGCGTTGCCGGCAGCTTATGCCTTCTCCCGATTTCGTTTTCTCGGGGACAAGCACCTGTTCTTCTGGTTGCTGACCAATCGGATGGCGCCACCCGCAGTCTTTCTGCTGCCGTTCTTTCAGCTTTACTCATCGATCGGGTTGTTCGACACGCACATCGCTGTGGCGCTCGCTCACTGTCTTTTCAATGTGCCTTTGGCGGTCTGGATCCTTGAGGGATTCATGTCCGGTGTGCCCAAAGAGATCGATGAAACGGCGTACATCGACGGTTACAGCTTTCCGAAGTTCTTTGTGAAGCTTTTCATCCCGCTGATCGGTTCGGGCATCGGCGTTACTGCGTTCTTCTGCTTCATGTTTTCCTGGGTCGAACTGCTGCTGGCGCGCACGCTGACTTCGGTTGACGCCAAGCCGATCGTTTCGGTGATGACACGAACCGTCTCGGCATCGGGAATCGACTGGGGCGTTCTGGCCGCGGCCGGTGTGCTGACTATTCTGCCCGGCATGCTGGTGATCTGGTTCGTCCGCAATCATGTCGCCAAGGGCTTCGCCCTTGGGCGCGTATAGGAGTCGCTCATGAGCTGGATGGCATGGACCGGGCCGACCGCGGCTTTCTTCGCCGTCATCGGTGTACTGCTGGCGCTGATGAGCGCCTGGGAACTGAGGCGACCCTGCGTTCCGCGCAAGGGCTTCCTGCCTATCGTTACCACCCGTGGCGATCGGCTGTTCATTGGACTTCTGGGCAGCGCCTATTGGCATCTGTTGCTGATAGGGCTGACCGACTGGAGCATCTGGATAGCGTCCGCGCTGTCTCTCGTCTGGTTGTTTGCAGTGATGCGCTGGGGTTGAGCCTTTCGGCTCACCCCTCCGAAAAACCCAAAGGAGGTGTTTATGTTCGAGAATAAAAACAACACCCGACATGGCATGGCGCTCGCGGCCTTGCTGACGTTGTCCGGCATTTCGGGATCGGCATGGGCCGACGCCTATGAAGACGCGGCGAAGAAATGGATCGAATCAGAATTCAACCCGTCGACCCTCACGCCTGAGCAGCAGATGGAAGAGCTGCGCTG
The DNA here is from genome assembly GCF_044543345.1 of Pseudomonas sp. NPDC077451. Lineage (NCBI taxonomy): Bacteria > Pseudomonadati > Pseudomonadota > Gammaproteobacteria > Pseudomonadales > Pseudomonadaceae > Pseudomonas > Pseudomonas sp. NPDC077451. The sequence goes on from NZ_JBITVX010000003.1 coordinate 131,523, forward strand.
GTTCATCAAAGCCGCCGAGCCGTTCCGTGGCATGGAAATCAACGTTGCTTCGGAAACCATCACGACGCACGAATATGAGTCCAAGACCTTGGCTCGTGCGTTTAGCGAGATCACCGGCATCAAGTTGCGTCACGACTTGATGCAGGAAGGGGATGTTGTAGAGAAGCTGCAGACCCAGATGCAGTCGGGCAAGAACATCTACGATGGGTATATCAACGACTCTGATCTGATCGGCACGCACTTCCGTTACGGCAAAGCAGTTGCGATCAGCGACATGATCGAAGGTGAAGCCAAGGACTACACGCTGCCAACACTTGATCTGGATGATTTCATCGGGATTTCTTTCACCACGGGCCCGGACGGCAAGCTCTATCAGTTGCCAGTGCAGCAGTTCGCCAACCTCTATTGGTTTCGCGCCGACTGGTTCGAGCGGCCTGAACTGAAAAAGCAGTTCAAAGAGCGTTACGGGTATGAGCTTGGTGTGCCAGTGAATTGGTCTGCTTATGAAGACATTGCCGAGTTCTTCAGCAAGCACGTCAAGGAGATCGACGGGCAGCGTGTTTATGGCCACATGGACTACGGCAAAAAGGACCCGTCGCTTGGCTGGCGCTTTACCGATGCCTGGTTCTCCATGGCGGGCGCCGGCGACAAAGGGCTTCCAAACGGTTTGCCGGTAGACGAGTGGGGAATTCGTGTTGAAGACTGCCACCCGGTTGGCTCGAGCGTTTCACGCGGCGGTGCCACAAACGGCCCAGCTGCGGTCTATGCGACACAAAAATATGTCGACTGGATGCGCGAATACGCGCCGCGCGAAGCCCAAGGCATGACCTTTTCCGAGGCGGGCCCGGTGCCGGCGCAAGGCAACATTGCTCAGCAGATTTTCTGGTACACCGCATTCACGGCCGACATGACCAAGCCGGGTCTGCCGGTGGTGAATGAGGACGGCACGCCGAAGTGGCGAATGGCACCGTCGCCGAAGGGGCCATATTGGGAGGAGGGCATGAAGCTCGGCTATCAGGATGCAGGATCCTGGACCTTCCTCAACTCGACTCCGGAGCAGCGCCGTCTGGCTGCATGGCTCTACGCGCAGTTCACCGTGGCGAAAACCGTGTCGCTGAAAAAGACCCTGGTGGGGCTTACCCCGATCCGTGAGTCGGATATCAACTCCGACGCCATGACCGAGGCTGCGCCAAAACTGGGCGGTCTGGTGGAGTTTTACCGCAGCCCGGCGCGAGTGCAATGGACGCCGACTGGAACCAATGTGCCGGATTATCCGCGTCTCGCACAGCTCTGGTGGCAGTACATCGCCGAAGCAGCCAGTGGCGACAAGACCCCTCAGGAGGCTGTGGACGGCCTTGCCGAAGCCCAAGACACCATGATGGCGCGGTTGGAACGAGCTAACGTGCAGCCTAAGTGCGGACCGAAGCTGAACGAGCCGCGGGATCCTGAGTATTGGCTGAGCCAACCTGGTGCGCCGAAGCCCAAACTGCAAGATGAAAAGCCCCAGGGACAGACCGTCAACTATGACGAACTGATCAAGTCTTGGGAGCACAAGAGGTAGTGGACTGCACCAGGTAAACAAAACGGCACCCGAGGGTGCCGTTTTGCGTGTTGTTTGCCTTAGTCGCAGTCGCTGCGTAGCTTAACCGTGCAGATGTTCAGCGGCATGCAATGTGTTTTCCAGCAGACAAGCCCGGGTCATCGGACCCACACCGCCTGGCACTGGCGTAATCCAGCTAGCGCGTTGCACGGCGACATCGAACTCGACATCACCGACGAGCTTGCCGTCGGCTTGGCGATTGATGCCGACGTCGATCACGATGGCGCCTTCCTTTATCCAGTCACCTTTGACCAGACCGGTAATCCCTGTCGCGACCACGATCAGATCGGCACGTTTGACGTGGTCGGCCAGGTCATGAGTAAAGCGATGGGTGACGGTGGTCGTGCAGCCGGCCAGCAATAACTCAAGCGCCATGGGCCTGCCGACGATGTTGGATGCGCCCACCACAACCGCGTTTAGGCCATGCAGATCGACGCCAGTGCTATCGAGCAATGCCATGATGCCTTTCGGCGTACAGGGGCGTAGCAGCGGCATACGCTGAGCGAGACGGCCAATGTTGTAGGGATGGAAACCATCCACGTCCTTGTCGGGGCGAATACGTTCGAGCAGTTGCGATGCATCCAGATGCTTAGGCAATGGCAGCTGCACAAGAATGCCGTCAATCGACGGGTCGTCATTAAGCTGATCGATCAATCCCAGCAGTTCATCCTGGCTGGTTGACGCTGGCAGGTCATGAGCGGTGGATTTGAATCCCACCTCCTCGCAATCCTTGCGCTTGTGCGCCACATAGACCTGAGAAGCCGGGTCCATGCCCACGAGAATCACTGCCAGGCCAGGTACTCGTAAACCTTGCTTGGATCGCTCGGCAACTCGGCCCGCGATTTGCTGGCGGACATTGGCAGCGATCTGTTTACCGTCGATCAGTTTTGCGGTCATGACGCGTGGTTAACCATCGAGAAGGACTGAAAAAGGACGCGCATTCTCTCACGACGGCACCGTTCGGCAAAGGCGACACGGGGGAGGATTCCCGTAACTCCTTTACCAGGCTGAAATTTTTTTGGTTTTGCTGTTGACGATGTGAAGGCAGGCCATTAAGATTCGCCCCGCTTGTCGAGCACAGCTTGCTGCTGGGTAAGACGGCTTTTGAGGGGAAACCCCTTCACTGGCCGGAGCTTGAAGTCTGCGCTCTGATCGAATGCAGATAAAAGCGCCCGTAGCTCAGTTGGATAGAGCATCCGCCTTCTAAGCGGATGGTCGCAGGTTCGAGTCCTGCCGGGTGCGCCATTCCGGTTGGTACAAGCGAATGCAATATGGTGGGCGTAGCTCAGTTGGTAGAGCACAGGATTGTGGCTCCTGCGGTCGTGGGTTCGAACCCCATCGTCCACCCCATATTCCGAAACGCCAGGCGCAGCCTGGCGTTTTCGTTTAGAAGTTTGCGGACGTGGTGAAATTGGTAGACACACCAGATTTAGGTTCTGGCGCCGCAAGGTGTGAGAGTTCGAGTCTCTCCGTCCGCACCATCTGAAACGCTGAAAGCCCCGTAATTCGGGGCTTTCGCGTATCTGGAACAAGGTAAAAGGGAGTGTATTTGTTCCCAGCGTGTTCCCGGATGAATGTGGACGAGGGCAGCAAAACTACCCCCAGGCGGGCGAATGCCGCGATTTTGGTTGACCCATCGAAAACGGGTAATTTAGGTAATTGATTCTCCGAATCGGGCGTAAAGCCTTCAGAATCAAAGCCTTACAAAGTTTTGTTAAAGGTAATAATAGAGTAATAAATAGGTAACCGAATTACCAAAAACACTGGTAAGTAGGCCGAAACCAAGAGGCCTTTGAAATCAGGCACTTACAAAAAAATTACCTTTTGCCTTACCTCAAATTACCTTTCTAGGTAATTGCTCCAGCCCAGTAAATACGCAGCCTCCAGCCGTTTCGAAACCACACCTTACCGAAATTACCCATTTCTGAATTCGACTCTGAATTTGGGGCGGCTTAGGGCTTCGCTATGGGCCGTACCTTCGCAGGTATCTGCAGGTATTCCTCTCGCCGCGATCATGCCGCCAGCGCAAGCGCTGGGCCGTTTGCGGCAGGGTGCAGGGGTGCAGCGAAAGCGACCTATTTAGGCCGCAGGTGAGGTGGGGGGACAACGGCGCGCGCTGGAGTCACTAGACGAGGCGGCGAGCAGCTCGGTACGCTAGCGCGATGGCCAATTGATATTGCAGGGTGACGCAGGATGTCCAAGTTGGAAAAGGCGCTGGGCTGGATATTCGGTGCCGTGCTATCGGTATTAGGTGCTTCGCTTTTACACAGCGGCTCTATAGTTGCGGGCCTGACCTTCGTGGCCACATCTTTATTTCTGTTGCCTCCGATTCGCCGTGTGATAGCCAGGAGAACCCGAAAATCGCTCAACGCAAAGTCTCGAGCGAGGTACGTCTCAGTATTTTTGGTCTTCGGCCTTCTTGGCTTGGGCGTAGACAAAGAGCTCGAGGCTGACCGCAAAGTGGTTGAGGTCGAGCGGGCTCATGTGGCGCAAATGGAAGCGGCTCGTGACGAATTAATCGAATTGTTTATGACGAGGCGCGAGACATTACTAAACGACGCAAACGCGCTGTTGAAGGATGGCAAGTATGGGGCAGTCATTGAGTCTCTATCGACTTACGCAATAGTAGATGACGCGGAACTACACGCGTTATTAAGGCGGGCTGAGCAAGGAATAGAGGAGCAAGCGATCGCCTCATCGGAACAGCTCCTCTTAAAGGAGCTAGATTCCTGGTCAATTTCGAGCAAGCGGCGCGACGTACTTGAGCAGCTTGTGAGACTGCGTCCAGACAATCTGCGTTATCGCGACGAATACGCAAAAGTGATTGAGGGTATCGCTGAGGAGGAGCGCGAAGCTGAAATAGAGGAAGCCCGCAAACGAAAAGTTGAAGGGCAATTTAGCAAATGGGACGGCTCACACCCCGGCGTTGTACGGCTCGTCAAAAGCATCATGAACGATCCAGATAGCTTCAAGCACGACTCAACTCGCTTCGTAGACGAAGGTGACCATCTCACTGTCGTAATGGCGTTCCGAGGCAAGAATGCGTTCGGAGCACTGGTGAGGAATGAAATCCGGGCTGAAGTGGACTTCCGGGGCAATGTGCTGAAAGTGCTTGGTCAGCAGTAGGTGCGGACGCTCTCAGGCACGGACCCCATGTGCCTGGATTACTTCAACGAGAACGTGCGGAACCTAATTACCTCCTCCCCAACCCACTCATTCACCTGAGCCAGCCTTGCCTGGATCGGTTCCAGTTCGTTGACGGCCCACACCTCGGCGACCTCGCGCAGTGAGCCAAAGCCCCCAGCGTTCTGGGGCACGATGCCCATCAGCTGGGGTGGGATGCGCAGCGCGGCCAGCAGGTCGTCGCGGCTGATGTTCTTGATCGACCCGAACTCATCCTTGGCCGCCACTTCGCTCACCGGCAGCAGCTGGATGCCGTCCTTCTTGCCGCCCGGCGCGTACATGAACAGGTTGCGGAAGTTGCCCGGCCCCTTGGCCGATTTCAGCGCCTGGCGCAGTGCGTCGACGTCCTCCTCCTTCTGCGCCGCGTCCGTCATGTACATGATGAAGCCAGCGTGCGAGCCGTTCTGGTAGTAGCGCCGGCGGAACAGCGTGGCCGACTCGTTCAGCAACGCCGACTGCAATGCCGACAACCATTCCGGCAGCCCGTACACCTCCTGGTTGATATCCGCCTCGCGCAGATGGCAGACGTGCCGGCAGCAAATTCATGTTCATCGCGCCAACCGCGCACCTGGTAATAGGTCTCCAGATCGGCACCACGGCGCATGTATTTCGCCAGAGTCGGCTGCAGGCTCAGCGCTTGGCCGAGCATGTTTTGCCGCCGCTCCAGGTACGCATTGCCACACCACAACCAGTCCAGGGCGAACTGGCCGAACGCCTGCCGGCTCAGCGGCTTGTGCGGAATGAACGTCCGCTCGAGCATGTCTCTACCGTCGACGCGTCGAGGAAAACTGAACTCCGTGGCCGAAGCCAAGGCGTGGCGGTCTATGAGCATGATTGGGTTACCCATGCAAACGACCGATCCATATCGCACGAAAACGGCGTCCTCGCATGACAACCAGACGCGGGTTTAGATGGAAGTGTGAGTAGGAATGGAAGCAGTCCATAGCGCTTGCTAATTGGGCGGCAAAAAACCGGGGCGGGTCAGGCGGGGTCATGGACCTGCGCGACCCTCCACGACGAGACAAGCTGCTTGTATTTACCGAAGTGGATAAGGTATGGGTGTCGGCGGTTGACGGCTCGGTTGGAACCCTTGGGTATCAAGACGACTTGGGACCTGGCGCAGTATGACCCGGCGTCGCTGCGTAGACAGTGCTCGGTGGTGCTAGAAACGCAAAGAGAGGTAGCTGTTATGGCCAAACTTACCGTCCAACAGAAGTGCGAAGCGTTCTGGACGCTGCATGAGTCCGGGTGCTTTGTGCTTCCGAATCCGTGGGATGCAGGCAGCGCGCAACTGCTCGCCGGCATGGGATTCAAGGCACTGGCGACGACCAGCTCCGGCCATGCCTGGTCCTGCGCAAAGCCCGACGGCTCTATGCAGCGCGACGCTGTGCTGGACTATATACGGAGCATCGTCGAGGCCACTGATCTGCCTATCAATGCGGATTTTGAAGACGGATTCGGCGAATCACCCCGCGATGTGTTCGAAAGCGCACAACTTGCGGTTGCGACCGGGGTTGCAGGCTTTTCCATCGAGGACTCGACAGGGGATCCGTACGCACCTGTCAGGAATATGCAGGAGGCGGTCGAACGTGTCTGTGCGGCACGGGATGCTGTTGATGCAAGCGGCTCCAAAACGCTCCTGGTCGCTCGTGCGGAAAACTTTTTTGTTGGCCGTCCCGATCTGCCGGACACCATCAAGCGGCTGCAGGCCTACGCCGAAGCCGGTGCCGACTGCCTTTACGCACCCGGGATCAAGACGCGTGACGATATCGCTGCGGTCGTCTTGTCCGTGGCGCCCAAGCCGGTCAACGTACTAATTGGCTGGAACAGTGACTTGACGGTTAAAGAACTGTCAGCCATGGGCGTCAGACGAGTCAGTGTAGGCGGTGCGTTGGCGCGCGCCGCATGGAGCGGCTTTTACAACGCCGCCCAAGCGCTGAAACATGGCCGGTTCGATGCGTTTCCAAGTTCACCTACCGGGAGCGAGCTCGACGAAGTGTTCCGGGGCGCTGCTCCAGCAACGAGATGTGATTAACGGCATCGCTGACGGGAGCGACCAGTCGATGACGCGGGAGGGTGACGAGAACCTGATATGAGTGCCCCTGGTCAACAATGACAATGAGTTGTTTCATGAGCGCAGACTGGCTACGGCCTTCTGGCCTCCAACGGTCTCATAAGTCGTCGCGAATGCGCCTTGTCGTCCACCTGCCTGCCGTGGCGCTTAGGAAGAATAGCTTGAACACTAAATACGTAACCAAGAAGCGCCTGCGACGCCACGCACTTTCGCTGGCTTTGGGGGCCGCTGTTCTCGTGAGCTCTAACCAGGCGATTTCGGCATCCTCGTTCGGATTTGGCTCGGCCCTTACCCAGACCGTGGCCTCGATTGAAGCGCGCACTGGCGGGCACATCGGAGTCAGCGTCACTGCCTTGGAGAGCGGACAGTCCTGGAGCCATCGAGGCGACGAGCGTTTTCCAATTGCCAGCACCTTCAAGGCATTTTCATGCGGCCACCTACTTGCTTTGGCTGACAGGGATGAGGTCGAGCTCGATACGCGCGTTCGTTTCGATGAAACGGATCTTCAGAGCTATTCGCCTATTACCAAGGATCGCGTTGGCGGAAACGGCATGTCTCTTTTTGAGCTGTGTAGCGCAACAACTTCGATGAGCGATAACACGGCTGCAAACCTCATTCTTCGCAATACCGGAGGACCGCAGGGGTTCACGACTTTCATGCGATCCATTGGCGATGCGGTAACCCGTCTAGACCGCTATGAGCCAGAGCTTAACGATGTCGGTCCCGGCGAAAAACGTGACACGACGACTCCGAGGGCTGCCGCAAGAAGCTTGGAGACACTGCTGTTGGGTGACAGTCTATCCACTGACTCCCGTGAGCAACTGAAAGCTTGGTTGATTAACAACAAAGTTGGCGGCCCCTTACTGCGCGCGAGTCTCCCAGAGAGCTGGAAAATTGCTGATCGCACTGGGTCGGGTGGCTATGGTTCGCGTGGCGTCATTGCCGTGATCTGGCCTCAGGGGAGCAACGCCCCGACCTCTGAACCGGTGATAGTGGCTGTGTATCTGACAGGAACGACTCTGACGCTGGAGGAGCGCGACTACCATCGCTGAAGTCGGCGCCGCGCTCGTTACAGATCTTGAAGCCTTAAAACAGCATGATGGATAACAGTCGTCACCCGTAACTTGGCAGACTTTGTCCATACAGGCGTTCCTACCCTCCAACCATTGGGACGAGGGACTATGAGGTCTTCAAGCTAACGATGTCTTGGTCGTCACCGCTCAATTTGTAGCTGCGTTGCCGAGCAGGCCTGGGCCGTTAATTCGGTGCGCCAATTCCACGAAGCACTGGCGAAAAGACGCACCTTGAAATCCGATATCAGCGGATCGGTTTTTAAAGCCAACAGAATTTGAGCTTTCTTTAGAGGTGGTAGGTCATTCGTATCGGATGGCACTCGCGAATCCAAGGAACGACAAAGTTAGCTGATCCCGTTCGCCAGCACCTGGCAGCAGCTTGATGAAATGATGCTGTCTTGGAACCTTGCTTGCGGCACGTTTGGATAGCCAGACTAGAGCCGCGGCCTCAGCCAAAAAAATCCCATTAGTAAAAAGATGACCATGTAGAATCCCGCGCCCCAAAAAGCAGGAGACAACACATTGGCCATTCATCACTCCGTGTCCGAAGGAACTGTGGCATGCGGACGCAGCGGATCGAACCTGACCAGTACTCACGATTCAACCAAGGTTTCATGCAAACTTTGTCTTCGCACCCTCGAAAGAAGCGCCAGTGAGCCTGTGCGCAAAAGCCCAAGCCTCGCCGAACTCAGGGCGGCTGCAAAGAGCGCGAAGCATGCTAAAGCGATCGCCGAGGAGTCAACGCCAACGCCATCGATATCGCCCCGTGCCGAATGGCATCAACGACTGGCGCAGTTACCAGGTCGAAATCGTCTTCCCCGCGGCGCCGCTCGCCAAGTCTATATCTAACTAAACAAGACGGCGGCTTCGGTCGCCGCTCACCTATAACTGAAGGCATCGCTAGGACAGCGCAACGCATTGTCCTGATGCGGGGTTTGCGAACGGTCGCGCACTGTGTCTTAAATTGTAGCCAAGATGAATTGCGGTTTGCTCGCAAACCCGCCAGGCCCTAAGCGATGGAAAAAACCGCGCCAGGAAGCGCGGGGAAGCAATGGTCGGTTCTGGAGAGAGGCTGAACACTGCAAGGCCATAATAGGTCAGCGCAGTGCCAAGCGACCGATAACAAGGGTGCGCGAGTTCACAATTGGGAGCCGCGATGCTCCTGTGCAAGCGAAACTTGGTGCCGATCAGTCGCTGCCTTCATCTGGGGGTAAAAGTCTTCCTGCGACGTCTTGCAGATCATAGGACTATTACAGTCCGTCGCGCATAGAGCGGAAAATTTGATTTGTCTAGTGAATTGGCGACGAATCTGTCTTAAAAAATGGTTGACAAGAAATTGTTATGCACATTGAGGCCTCGCTGTAGCATTTGTCATATCAAGCCGTTTCGTTTGTTTCGATTAAATATCTTAAGTTATTGAATCTAAAGAACTAAAAAGTTCTGAGCAAAAACTCGTCGATCTGTTCGTAGCCCGCATCAGACGGGCATTTGGCCGAGTAATTCAGACTATGTTCACAGTGTTATCCACAGCTTTTGTGGATAACACTCCGAACCCAAACGCGGCGGGGCTTGCAGCATTAATTTGCGCGTTTAAAGCGCTTCCCGCGTTTTGCCTCGGTAGACGCGCAGCACGTCAGCCATCACTGAAAGGGCGATCTCAGCCGGCGTCTTGCTGCCGAGGTCCAGTCCGATGGGCATGTGGATGCGCTCGATTTGTTTTTCGTCGAGCCCACCGACGCGCTGCAATCGCTCGGCCCGCTTGGCAGAGGTCTGGCGCGAACCCATGGCGCCGATATAAAACGCGGGGGTTCGTACCGCTTCCATCAGTGCGAGGTCATCAATGCGTGGATCATGGGTCAGTGCGACCACGGCGGTGGCTTCGTGACATGCGCCGGACGCAATGAATACGGACGGCAACACTGGTTGCACTTCGATGCCTTCAATCAAGGTGCCCTGCATTTCCTCGCGCGGGTCACAGGCAATCACTTCGCAGCCAAGCGCTCGCGCAAAGCTGGCGCACGCCTGTGCGACGGGCGATACCCCTGCAAGTAGAAGCCGAAGCGCAGGGCCGATGCGAATATCCACTTGTTCACCCTTAAGGCAGGTCTGCTCACCGCCGTGGTCCGGCAGTAGCTCGGCGCCGCCGGTCGTCAAATCTACTCGCCGCAGCAAGCGCTGTTGGCCTTGCAGGGTTGCCTGTAGCGTGAGCAGATGGGAATGCCAGGTGGGGGTCGGCCTGTGGTGCTCCACCAGCACCTGCAGGATGCCGCCGCAGGGCAACCGTAGGCGACGCCGGTCGTCATCGGTTTCGCCGTAGCGAACGATCTGCGCGGGTGCTTGCAGTTCGCCCTGCGCCAGGCTGGCGAGGAACTCTTCCTCGACGCATCCGCCGGACAACGAGCCCACATGAGCGCCATCGGCCCGGGCTACTAGCAGCGCACCGGGCGCTCGCGGCGCCGATCCATAAGTCGACAATACGGTGCAAAACCAGACTTCATGTTCGTCCGCTACCCATTGAAGCGCCTGATCGATTACCTGCAGATCAAGGTGTTGCATATCCGTCCCTCTGGCGATTCGGCGAGACTCAGCCGCCGTTATGGATCGGACCAGCCCGAAAGGCGTTCTGCTGCAAGAAGTTTGGGGAGCGGATCGTCGTAGAGCCTAGGGAGAGGGCGTTACGGGCAAGCGAGTGGATTTGCTCTTTTGCTCCGGGAGCGTGAAATTCCCCCGAGAGCACCGCTTGGCTTGCACTTATTGAGCTATGGCTAGCTGGCGATGTTCAGATAGCGCCGATTGAGCTGACACTCGAAATGCCACCGTTCCAGACCATCTCGTAATGCTCGCTTTGGATGATCGAAGTCACGGGCTTTGGGGTCATCAGTGCCCAGCAGTGTTGGCCCGCCTTGCGTACGGAGTGGTAGCGCAAACCGGGTGTCCGGTTTTTTCTCAGCAGGCGCCCAAAGCGATGGCTATTTGTATAGTCGTCCGGGTCGTAGAGCGGATCGGTCATCGGAATTGACGTTGCATCGAGCATTCCTGCCTCGTTAAAGCGGCACGACAAGCCTCGAAAAACAAAGCGTTCGTAGCTCAGCCCAGGCACGTTTGACCAATAGCGATTCTGGTGATGGCGAACTTCGGCAAGCGCGGTGTCCATCGTGCTGGCCAGATAAAGTACCCCATAGCTACCGTCACTGAACCGCGATCCAGCTGGGTTCACGTGGGTAAACGGGGCTGTGGCGTATGAGCAGCCTGGTATGCCGAAGGGTATTTCAGACCGCGAGATCAGCTCCAGATGTCCAGTTTCGTTTCGTAGACGCGGATTGGTCAGCGCTTGTAGTTGGTAGAGCGTTTCGAACTCGTCGGCATCGGCAACGTCATCGAACAAGGCAATGGGCGGGAACTTGGAGTTGACCAGCCGATAGGCCTGTCGTTGGGCTTCAACCAGTCTCGGTAGCTGGCTCGGTTTCACCACTGCGCGCCTCGCAGGCTATCGATGCGACGGAACGATTCATATAAGGAAATCATGTCGCCTTGGGCCATGATTTCCAATGGGGAACGCCCGTTAAAGAATTCGTTGTGATTGGCCATCGCCGCGAACCCGTACACGTTTTCCGGATTATCGAAGATCAGCCGGAGCGCGGCATGAATATTAAGAACGAAACTGATGCGTTGCATCTGGTCCGGGTCGAGGCTGACCGACCAAGAGGCATCACCCGACTTTGCTCGGGCATGCGTGCTGCGTGAAATGCGCAGAATGTTGCAGGCTTGATCGGTGGTTGCCTGCCATCTTTCCAAGATATTTACCGCAGCCTTGAGACCGGTTGCGCATTGATCTTTCGTAAACGCCTGTGCTTGAAGAACTGCTGCCATGGCTAATATGCTCATTTTGAATCTGTAGATGCAAAGTTAGCATAGTTTGCATCTGCAGAAACAAAAGTTAGTGGCTAGCTAGTGGTTCAACGGTTCCGCAGAATCAGCCGTCACGCCTTTTTCATAGACCAATAGGCCGGCTTAAATAGGTCCCGCTCGCCGAGCAGCAGTACACCCATCGCGAAAGCACAGAGCACCAGCCCGATATACAGACACAACTGCAACAACCCTTGCGGTGAGGGTAACCAGTGCAGCGCCGTCGCTACAGTAACGGCTGTGGCGATCCAGCGCCCGAGAACACCTGGAGCCAGGCCTGCCGGCGACGCGCGATAAACGTATAGCCCCATGAACAGCGCCTGCAAGGTCACGCCGGCAGAGAACGAGACTGCTAGGCCTTCGGCGCCATATGGACCGTAGAGCAGCGCATCGAGGCCGATCGTAAATGCGGAACTGACCAGCATGATCACCAGAAACAACCGTGATTGATGCTGCGCTAAGAGCGCGCGTCCCCATAGCAGCGCCAAGCCCATCGCAGGGAGACCGAGGGCATACAGAACCACCAACGAGGCCGTGGCGTCGGTTTGCGTTGCGCCGAACTGACCCCGTTCCAGTAGTACCGAGACCACCGGTTGCGGGAATGAACAGAGCACGACGGACGCTGGGACCAGGAACAGCAGCGTCGCCAGCAATCCCTTGCGGATAACAGCAGCATGGCCGCTGAGGTCGCCATCATTCCAGCTTGATACGAAGCGGGGGAACAGCACTGAGAGCACGGACAAGGCGTAAAGCGTGAGCGGAATGGTGACGATGCGAAACGCAAACGACAGCATCGTAATGCTCCCTTCCTCCAGGTAGGAGGCGAACATCCGCTCGGCAAGAATGCAGGCTTGTTGCGCCCCAGCCGCCAGTAGTACTGGCGCGAACGCCAGACCGAAGCCACCTGCATGCCCCTTCGTCTCGACTTTGTTGCCTCCGCGCAGGTACGCGATACGCCGGTGCTGGACCAGAATCAACGCCAGCTGGGGCAGCAGCATGCCAATGAAAATTACCATCCCGGTGGGTTGGAACAGCAGGATGCCGACGATCGCGCCAGCGTTGAGCAGCACTGTCCGTGTCATCGGCAGGATGAACACCTCATCCATGTTCAGCAGTGCACCCTGACAATACAAAACCGCCTGAACAGCGACCAGTACCGCGCCTACGCAGAATACGATCTGGCCGGCGGCAACCTGAGCGTCCGTCCAGCCGGGCGCCAGCATGTTCAGAATCCAATAGCTTGCAATGATGGCGACGGCACTCACGGCTGCGCCCATGAGCATGACCCGCCAATAGAGCCAGCGGCTGACGGCTTCAAACAAGGCTTCGGATTGGCTACGCAGCTTTTGCAGGTACGGAATCATTGCGTCGCGCAGGGCGAGGCCGAGGAAGTTCTCGAAAAACATCGGCAGGATCAATGCGACAAATATCAGGTCCGCTTCCCAGCTCAGTCCGAAGGACTTGGCGATGAACAGGTCGCGTAGAAAACCCAAGAGAAAACTGGCGACGGTTAGCGCCAGGATGACCAATGATGCGTTCATTCCTTGATCCTGTGCAGGCCATTATCGGACGGCCTGATAAATAGCGGCATATCCCATCGTGTGCAGGTGGTCCGGTACGCCACCCTTGTCAGGCACCGAGCGAACGGTACATAGACTGAATGGCTCAAGCATGGTTCCTGCGCCGGTGCTGCGCTTTATGCGATCGGTTTTGGTTGCGACAACGCCGGATACGTAAAAATGCCGTAAATCCCCTTTGCGAGCGGAGCGCGACTGCTTATGGTTCACGCTCATTTTCAGGCGAACCCAGTTCATGTCCGAGGCAACTACTTCTTCTGCCGGCTCCGTGCGGCGTTGGCTAATCATCGGCAGCGTGGTTGTTGCGATTGCGCTGCTGCTCTGGTGGCTATGGCCAACCACGGCCGAGGCGCCGTCACAGCGAGCGGGCGGTCGGCCTGCGTTCGGTGCCTTCGGCGGCCCGACACCGGTGCGGGTTGCCCCGGTGCAGCAAGGACCATTCGAGGTTTACGCCAAGGCGCTTGGCACCGTCACGCCGTTGAATACGGTCAACGTGCGCAGCCGCGTGGCAGGAGAGCTGGTCGAGATTCGATTCGACGAGGGCCAGCGAGTCAAGGCCGGCGACCTGCTTGCCGTCATCGACCCTCGTGCTTATGAGGTGGCGCTGCAGCAGGCTGAAGGCACTCTCCAGCAGAACCGCGCCTTGTTGCAGAACGCGCAGGTCGATCTTGATCGCTATCGAGGCCTGTTCGCCGACGACAGCATTGCCAAACAGACGCTCGATACGCAGCAGGCATTGGTGAATCAATACAAAGGAACACTCGCCGCTAACCAGGCCGCCGTCAACGAGGCCAAGCTGAACCTGCAGTTCACCCAAATTCGCGCGCCAATCGACGGTCGCGTCGGCCTGCGTCAGCTGGATCAAGGCAACCTTGTGGCGGCCAACGACACCACGCCGTTGGTCGTCATTACCCAGACCCAACCCATGGCGATCAGTTTTACCCTGCCTGAAAGCGAGTTGCCGCCAGTCATTGCCCGGTTCCGCCGCAGTGAAGAGCTGTCCGTACAGGCCTGGGACCGTGGCGAACGCATCCTGCTCGGTGAGGGCGTACTGGAAAGCGTCGATAACCTGATTGATACGACCACCGGCACGCTGAAGATGAAGGCGCGCTTCGATAACGAGGACGAACTGCTGATACCCAACCAGTTCGTCAACGTTCGCCTGCGTGTGGAAACCTTGCCTGATGCGGTCCTGATTCCCTCGGCCGCGCTGCAATTCGGCTCGCGGGGCAATTACGCATACGTCGTCGGCGAGGACTCCAAGGTGGAGCTGCGAGTCCTTGAAGTAGGCCCAAGCAACGGCGACCAAACGGTCGTCACCAGCGGATTGAGCGTCGGCGAACGAATCGTCATGGAGGGCACCGACCGCCTGCGCGACGGCAGCGAGGTCGAAGTGGTGGATCGTCAGAAGCTCGCCGAAGAGGCCGCTGAGAATCCGAAGGTTGAGCCTCAGAGCGCCAAGGAGCGTCCAGCGCGATGAACATCTCGCGGCTGTTCATCCTTCGGCCCGTGGCAACCACCCTGACGATGATCGCGATCCTGCTGGCTGGCCTGATTGCCTACCGCATGCTGCCGGTTTCCGCGTTGCCGCAGGTGGACTATCCGACCATTCGGGTGATGACGCTGTATCCCGGCGCCAGCCCGGAAGTCATGACCAGCGCCGTGACGGCTCCGCTGGAGCGGCAGTTCGGACAGATGCCGGGCCTGACGCAGATGTCGTCCACCAGTTCCGGTGGCGCTTCGGTGATCACCTTGCGTTTCTCGCTCGAAGTCGAGCTGGATGTGGCCGAGCAGGAAGTCCAGGCCGCTATCAACGCCGGAAGCAATCTGCTGCCCAAGGATCTGCCGGCACCGCCGGTGTACAACAAGGTCAACCCGGCGGACACCCCGGTCATGACGCTGGCGATCACATCTGAAAGCCTGGCGCTGCCGGAGTTGCACGACCTGGTCGACACGCGCATGGCGCAGAAACTCGCGCAGATCAGTGGCGTGGGCATGGTTAGCATTGCCGGAGGCCAGCGCCCTGCGGTGCGTATTCGAGTCAATCCGGAGGCGCTTGCGTCCTACGGTCTGTCGCTCGCTGACGTTCGCTCATTGGTAACCAGCTCCAACGTCAATCAGCCCAAGGGTAATTTTGACGGCCCGACGCGCGTCTCGATGCTCGATGCCAACGATCAGCTGAAAACCCCAGAGGAATACGCCGAACTTATTTTGGCCTACGAGGACGGCGCGACACTCCGCTTGAAAGATGTCGCCGACATCATCGACGGCGCCGAGAACGAGCGCCTCGCGGCCTGGGCCAATCAAAGCCAGGCGGTCCTTTTGAACATCCAGCGCCAGCCCGGCGCTAACGTGATTGAAGTGGTCGAGCGCATTCAGGCGCTGCTGCCCGCGGTCACGGCGAGCATGCCGACCGGCCTGGACGTGGTGGTGCTCACCGATCGTACGCAGACGATCCGGGCTGCCATCACTGACGTCCAGCATGAATTGCTGATGGCCACCTTTCTGGTGGTGATGGTCACCTTCGTTTTCCTCAAGCGTTTGTCGGCGACCATCATTCCCTCCATCGCGGTGCCGCTGTCGCTGATCGGTACCTTTGCCGTGATGCACCTCGCCGGTTTTTCGCTGAACAACCTGACGTTGATGGCGCTGACCATTGCGACCGGGTTCGTGGTGGACGACGCCATTGTCATGCTCGAAAACATCGCTCGCCATGTGGAAGAGGGTGAGACGCCGCTGCAAGCCGCACTCAAGGGGGCCAAGCAGATCAGCTTCACGTTGATATCGCTGACGCTCTCGCTGATTGCCGTACTGATTCCGCTGTTGTTCATGCAAGACGTGGTGGGGCGTCTGTTCCGCGAGTTCGCCATCACCCTGGCCGTCGCGATCCTGATCTCGCTGGTGGTCTCGCTGACGCTGACGCCGATGATGTGTGCCAAGTTGCTCAAGCCCGCCGCGGCTGAAAAATCGGCACCGGACTGGGTCGAGCGCCTGATTGGCGGTTATGCACGTTGGCTGACTTGGGTGTTGGGCCATCAGACGCTGACCTTGCTGGTCGCTGTGGCCACGCTTGGGCTTACGGTGGTGCTGTATCTGGCGGTGCCGAAGGGCTTCTTTCCGGTGCAGGACACCGGGGTGATACAGGGCATCAGTGAGGCCCCTCAATCCATCTCTTTCCGGGCCATGAGCGAGCGCCAGCAATCGCTGTCCCGCGTGATTCTCGCGGACCCCGCTGTGGCCAGCCTGTCGTCCTACATTGGCGTTGATGGCGATAACGTAACGCTTAACAGCGGGCGGATGCTGATCAATCTCAAGCCTCACGATGAACGCGATGTCACCGCCAGCCAGGTCATCGACCGGTTGCGGCCGGAGCTAGCCAAACTGCCGGGCATCGAGCTGTACATGCAACCGGTGCAGGACCTGTCCATCGAAGATCGGGTCAGTCGTACGCAGTTCCAGTTCAGTCTGGAGTCGCCCGACGGAGAATTGCTCGAAGAATGGACCCCGCGCCTGGTCGCAGCTTTGCGCGAGCGACCGGAACTGACCGATGTCGCGAGCGACCTGCAAAGCGATGGCCTGCAAATCTTTCTGGATATCGACCGAGATGCGGCCGCGCGCCTGGGTATTCAGGTCTCGGCTATCACCGATGCGTTATATGACGCATTCGGTCAGCGGCAGATTTCCACGATTTTCACTCAAGCCAGTCAGTACCGCGTGGTGCTCGAGGCGGAGGCAGGCGACCGCCTCGGCGCGCAGGCGCTGGAACAGTTGTTCGTGCAGAGTGAAGGCGGCACGCCGGTCAGGTTGTCGAGCTTGGCGACGCTTGAACAACGCAACGCGCCCCTGCTGATCAACCACATCGGGCAGTTTCCGGCGGTGACGCTGTCTTTCAACCTGGCCGATGGCGTTTCGCTGGGTAAAGCGGTGGAAGTGATCGAGAGCGTCGAGGCGGAAATCGGCTTGCCTGCTGGAATCCAGAGCCGTTTCCAAGGCGCTGCTGAAGCGTTCCGAGCCTCGCTGTCGAGCACGCTGCTGCTGATCCTCGCAGCGGTGGTGACCATGTACATCGTGCTGGGTGTGCTCTACGAGAGCTACATCCACCCGATCACCATCCTGTCGACGCTGCCCTCGGCAGCGGTCGGCGCCTTGCTGGCGCTGCTGTTGACCGGCAACGATCTGGGTTTGATCGCCATCATCGGCATCATCCTGCTGATTGGCATCGTCAAGAAGAACGCCATCATGATGATCGACTTCGCCCTTGAGGCCGAGCGCAATCAGGGCATGAGTCCGCAGGACGCGATCTATCGCGCCGCCTTGCTGCGCTTCCGACCGATCCTGATGACGACGCTGGCAGCGCTGTTCGGCGCGGTACCGCTGATGCTCGCCTCGGGCTCAGGGGCCGAATTGCGTCAGCCGCTGGGGCTGGTGCTGGTCGGCGGTCTGCTGCTCAGCCAGTTACTGACACTGTTTACCACGCCAGTGATTTATCTGTTTTTCGATCGGTTGGGCAGTCGGTTCGGGCGCAAATCCGCTTCAGCTCAAGAGGCGACGCTATGAGTCTCGCGCCTTCCCTGGCCTTTAAGCCATGAACCTGTCCGCCCCCTTTATCGCGCGTCCGGTCGCCACCATGCTGCTAAGCCTGGCGATTCTATTGCTGGGTGGGGTCAGCTTCGGTCTGTTGCCGGTATCGCCGCTGCCGAATATGGATTTCCCGGTGATTACGGTACAGGCCAGCCTGCCCGGCGCCAGCCCTGAAATCATGGCATCCAGCGTGGCGACGCCGTTGGAGCGCTCCCTTGGGAGCATCGCCGGCGTTAGCCAGATGAGCAGTCGCAGCAGTCAGGGCTCGACACGCATCATTATCCAGTTCGATCTTGAGCGGGATATCAATGGTGCCGCCCGCGATGTTCAGGCGGCAATCAACGCTTCGCGCAATCTGCTGCCCAGCGGGATGCGCAGCATGCCGACCTACCGCAAGATCAACCCTGCACAAGCGCCGATCATGGTGCTGTCGCTAACCTCCGACGTGCTCAACAAGGGGCAGCTCTACGACATCGGCTCGACAATATTGGCGCAGAGGTTGTCGCAGGTTCCTGGCGTGGGCGAGGTGCAGGTGGGCGGGAGTTCGTTGCCGGCGGTGCGGGTCGAGCTGCAGCCTCAGCAGCTCGAGCAGTACGGCGTCTCGCTCGATGAGGTGCGCGATACCATCGCCAATGCGAATGTTCGGCGACCCAAGGGGATGGTCGAAGACGACCATCGCCACTGGCAGGTGCAGGCCAGCGACCAACTGCATGAAGCCGCTGACTATTTGCCGCTGATCATCCGTTATCAGGACGGCGCGGCGCTGCGCCTGAGCGATGTGGCGAAGGTCAAAGATGGGGTAGAAGATCGCTACAACGACGGTTTCTTTAACAACGACCGTGCCGTACTGCTGGTGATCAACCGACAGGCCGGCGCCAATATCATCGAAACCATCGAGGGCATCCGCAACGAGCTGCCGGCACTGCAGGCGATCGTGCCCGGTAGCGTCAACATGGCAGTGGCGATGGATCGTTCGCCGGTCATCCGTGCCACCCTCCACGAGGCCGAACGGACCTTGCTGATCGCGGTGGGCCTGGTGATCGTGCTGGTATTTCTCTTTCTTGGCCGGTTGCGTACCGCGCTGATTCCGGCACTGGCAGTTCCGGTGTCGCTGGTTGGCACCTTTGCCGTCATGTACCTGTTCGGCTTCTCGCTTAATGTGCTGTCGCTGATGGCCTTGATCCTCGCCGCCGGGCTGGTGGTGGATGACGCTATCGTGGTCCTGGAAAACATCGCTCGGCACATCGACGAGGGGGTTCCGCCGTTGCGTGCCGCCTATATCGGTACGCGCGAGGTGGGCTTCACCCTGTTGTCGATGAATCTCTCGCTGGTGGTCGTATTCGTCTCGATCCTGTTCATGGGCGGCATTGTCGAGCGGCTGTTCCGCGAGTTCTCCATCACCCTGGCTGCGGCGATTCTGGTCTCGCTGCTGGTCTCGCTGACGTTGACGCCAATGCTCTGTGCGCGCTGGTTGAAGCCTCATCAGCCCGAGCATGACGGCCGTCTGTATCGCTGGAGCCACAAGGCCCACCAGTGGTTGTTAGGCCATTACGACAGGTCCCTAGGCTGGGCGCTGCGGCATCATAGAATCACGCTGTTTACCTTGCTGGCGACCATCGGCCTTAACGTCTTTTTGTATGTCCAGGTTCCGAAAACCTTTCTCCCGCAACAGGACACCGGCCAACTGACCGGCTTCATTCGCGGCGACGACGGCCTGTCGTTCCAGGTCATGCAGCCGAAGATGGAGACCTACCGCAAGGCGGTGCTGGCCGATCCGGCCGTGGAAAGCGTGGCAGGCTTCATTGGCGGGCAGGGCGGCATCAACAATGCCTTCATGATCGTCCGGCTCAAGCCGCTGGATGAACGCAAGATTTCTGCGCAAAAAGTGATCGAGCGTATCCGCAAGAACCAGCCGAAGGTACCGGGTGGCCGGATGTTTCTGATGGCCGATCAGGATTTGCAGTTCGGGGGCGGTCGGCAGAGCAGTTCGGCCTATTCCTACAACCTGCTGGCCAGCGATCTGGCCGATCTCCGAACCTGGGTGCCGCAAGTGACCCGAGCATTGATGGCCTTGCCAGAGCTGACCAGCATCGACGCCAATGAAGGCGAGGGCGCACAGCAGATCAGCCTGAAGATCGACCGCGATGCCGCCAAGCGGCTCGGCATCGACATGAGCACTGTGACGACGATGCTCAACAATGCCTTCAGCCAGCGGCAGATCTCTACCATCTACGAATCGCTGAACCAGTACCGAGTGGTGATGGAGATCGATCCAAGCTACGCCCAACATCCCGAGGTACTGGAGCAGATACAGGTCATCACCAGCGATGGTCGGCGTGTTCCGCTGGCAGCCTTCGCACGTTACGAGCGGAGCCTGGAAGAGGACAGCGTCAGTCACGACGGGCAGTTTGCCGCCGAGAACATCGATTTCGACCTGGCGCCCGGCGTCAGCCTGGACCAGGCGACGCGGGCGATCGAGCGTGCCGTTGCAGCGATCGGTCTACCGAGCGAGGTCCAGGGCCGCCTGGGCGGCACGGGTGACGTCTTCCAGTCTACGCAGGACAGCCAGCCATTGATGATTCTGGGCGCGTTGCTGCTCGTCTATATCGTGCTGGGTGTTCTGTACGAGAGTTACATCCACCCGCTGACGATCCTGTCCACACTGCCTTCAGCCGGTGTTGGCGCGTTGCTGGCCATCATTCTGACGGGCGAAGAGTTCAGCCTGATTTCGCTGCTCGGGCTGTTCCTGCTCATCGGAGTGGTGAAAAAGAACGCGATTCTGATGATCGATCTGGCGCTGCAGTTCGAGCGTAACGATCATCTAGCGCCGGACGAGTCGATTCGCCGGGCTTGCCTGTTGCGTTTTCGGCCGATCCTGATGACCACTATGGCGGCGATCCTTGGCGCATTGCCGTTGCTGCTCGGGGGCGCGGAGGGGGCAGAAATGCGCCAGCCGTTGGGCCTGACCATCATTGGTGGCCTGATCCTCAGCCAGATCCTAACGCTCTACACCACGCCGGTGGTCTACCTCTATCTGGACCGCGCGCGCCACCGTTTCAACCGCTGGCGCGGTGTACGCACCGACGCCGCTCTGGAAAGTCCGCTATGAGTTCGTTGTACCTGAAAAACTCCCTACGCCCGCTGGCCATCGTCGTCATGACTTTTTCTCTAGGTGCCTGCACCTTGGGTCCTGACTACCAGCGCCCCGAGCTGCCAATGGCCGCGGAATTCAAGCGGGCCGAAGGTTGGAAGGTCGCCAACCCGGCCGACGTACTGGAGCGCGGCAGTTGGTGGCGGCTATACGGTGATGCGAAGTTGGATGCATTGGTCGAACGGCTGAACGTGTCCAACCAGAACCTGGCGGCGGCCGAAGCGCAGTACCGACAAGCGCGCGCGCTGGTGCGGGGGGCTCGCTCTCAGCTGTTCCCGACAGTGGGGGGCAGCGCAGGCGCGACGCGTGCCGGACAGGGCAGTTCGGCCAGCTCAGCCGCACAGAGCGGAAGCGGCTTCAGCGGCATCAGCGAGAGTTACAGCGTGGGGCTCGATGCGGCCTGGGAGCTGGATATATGGGGCCGTCTGCGGCGCAACCTTGAAGCCAATCGAGCCAATATGCAGGCATCAGCTGCGGATCTCGCTGCTGTGCGGCTGAGCCTGCAATCCGAACTAGTCCAGACCTATTTGCGGTTGCGCGTGATGGACGAACAGCAGCGGCTACTGAACCAGACGGTCGAAGCCTTTTCGCGATCATTGCGCCTCACTGAAAACCAGTATCGTGCGGGCATCGTGCCCAAGTCAGATGTGACCCAGGCGCTGACCCAGCTCAGAAGCACGGAGGCTCAGGCCATAGACCTGCAATGGCAACGGGCCCAGATGGAGCACGCTATTGCGGTGCTGATTGGGGTACCCCCGTCGGAGCTGGACATTGAGGAACGTGATGAAATCCCCGATTTGCCAACAGTGCCGCTGGCCCTGCCTTCGCAATTGCTCGAACGCCGCCCGGATATCGCGTCGGCTGAACGGCAAGTGATTGCGGCAAACGCGCAAATTGGCGTGGCCGAAGCCGCCTGGTATCCGGACCTGACCCTGAGCGCGAGCGGTGGCTATCGAAACAGCAGCTTTAGCGACCTGATCAGTCTACCCAACCGCTTCTGGTCATTAGGCCCGCAGCTGGCCGCCACACTGCTTGATTTCGGTGGCCGGCGTGCCGACCTCGAAGCGGCAGAGGCCAACTATGACCTGACAGTGGCCAATTACCGTCAGACCGTGCTCGACAGCTTTCGTGAGGTTGAGGACAACCTGGTGCAATTGCGCGTCCTCGCCGCCGAAGCGGTGGTTCAACGGCAAGCGCTGGAAGCCGCGCAGGAATCGTTACGTCTGATCCAGAACCAGTACCGCGCCGGTACAGTCGACTTCCTCAGCGTCGCCACCGTGCAAACCAGCGCCCTGAACAACGAGCGCACCTACCTGACCCTGCTGGGCGATCAACTCGCTGCCAGCGTACAACTGATCGCAGCGTTGGGCGGTGGTTGGGAAGAAGCGCAGCTGGATTTCGAACCGCTGCTAGAGACGCCTGAACGCTGATCACAACGGCGCCAACGTGCGGACCCAAATGACATTCGTGGCTGCTGGAGGGTGCGCTGCGTATAGGTGGGTCGGTCATCTCGCCGAGCGGCGTTGGGGAAACCGCGGCGTTGCTGCCGCGGTTGGAAGGTGAGGCGGGGAGGTCAGTCGCGCTGCTTGCGGTTAACCGTTTGTGCTGCCTTGATGATATCGGCGCCGATCACCGGTTCGAATTCCTGCCACACCGGCCGCATGGCTTCACGCCAGACTTCGCGTTGTTCCGGGGTCAGTTCGATGATCTCGGACGTGCCTGCCTTGCGGATACGCTCGCGGTCGGCCTGGTTGGCTTCTTCCGCAGCGCGGTTAACCTCGAAGGTGACCTCGTCGATAATGCCTTCCAACTCAGTGCGCACCTGGTGCGGTATGCCGAACCAGAACCGCGTATTGCTCACCAGCATGTAGTCGAGCACGCCATGGTTGGATTCGGTGATGTAAGGCTGCACCGTGTGCATCTTCTTGCTGTAGATGTTCGACCAGGGGTTTTCTGCACCTTGAACGGTCCCGTTCTGCAGCGAGGCGTAGACCTCGGCGAAAGGGATCTTCTTGGTCGGCGCTCCGACCTGTGCAAATTGCGACTCCAGAACGGCGGACGGCTGGATACGGAAAGCCAGTCCCATTGCATCGTTTGGCAGCCGCAGCGCCTTTGTTGCCGAGAGCTGCTTCATGCCGTTGTGCCAGTAAGCCAGACCGGTGATGTTCTCCTTCTCCATCGAGCGCAGTAGTTGGCGTCCCTTGGCGCGCTTCTGGAAACGGTTGACGGCCTCTAGGTCATCGAACAGGAACGGCAGGTCGAATACTTGCACCTGCTTGCTGTACTTCTCGAACTTCGCTAATGAAGGTGCTAGCAGCTGCACCTCGTCGTTGGCCAACGCCTCGAGCTCATTGGCATCGCCGAACAACATCGAGTTAGGGTAGACCTCGACGCTTACCTGGCCGGGTAGACGCTCTTCAACCAGTTTCTTGAACAGCAGGGCACCCTTGCCTTTCGGGGTGTCTTCAGCGACGACGTGCGAGAACTTGATGACGATCGGCTCAGCTTCGACCGCGGTCGCGGTCAACGCCAGCACCAGGCCGGCGAGGGTGATGATCGGCTTGATCATGAAAAGGCTCTTTTTTTGGTGGGTTGGCATGACATCCGAGACGCAGATGTGATTGAGCTTCAACGAAGCGTTATGCCAAATAAGCCGCACCGTAAAAAGGGCTTTCTCATAGAATTCATAATTGAGGCAGCGGGAGTTGCAACAGGTCACACTTTCACCGCCGATAGGGACAGCTCTGCGCTGCTAGGCTGCAGAGCAGCGCAGAGCCGTTGCCGATCAGCCGTTGGCCAGCTGCCAACCGCCGCCGAGTGCCTTGTAAAGGCCTACGACGCCACGATAGACCTCAACTTCAGCCTGAGCCTGGGCATCCTCTGCAGCCAGGCGCTCACGCTCGGCATCCAGTAGCACCAGAAAATCCACTGTGCCTTCCCGATAGCGGATCGCTGCTTGCTCCGCTGCAGCGCGACTGGCGCCGGACTGGCGCAACAGGGCGAGCAGCCGCTCCTGAGCTCTCGCATAGTCACTGAAGGCGTTCTCCGATTCCTCCAACGCCAGCAGAACCTGCTGCTCGTAGCTGGCTAACGCACCCTCGGCGTCCGCTTTCGCACCGCGCAATCTGGCGCGAACGCTGCCCATGTCGAATGCTGCCCAGGTGATGCTCGGTGCAACGCCCCAAGCCTGAGCCGCGCTCGAACCGATCTGCGAACCGCGCCCCGCAATAAAGCCCAGGAAACCACTCAAGCTTACCCGCGGAAACAGATCAGCCGTCGCTACGCCCACGTTGGCAGTCGCCGCTGCCAGCTGCCGTTCGGCCGCGAGAATGTCCGGTCGGCGACGCAGCAACTCGGTGGGATCACCGATCGGCAGCGCCTTTGCGATGGCAGGCAACTCACGCGGCGTGAGGTCGATACTCAGCCTATCGGCGCGCTGACCGAGCAGGGTTGCGATGCGATTGGTCGCACGGCTCTGCTGCGCCTGCAGTTGCGGCAAGCTGGCCTCGGTTGCCGCCAGCCGTGCATCGGCGCGCAGTACGTCAAGTTCGCTACCTACGCCAGCGTCGCGCAGCTGTTCGGTCAGGCGATGCGAGTTGCGCTGATTCTCAAGGTTTTCCCGGGCGATGCGTTCACGCAACTGCGCGCCGCGCAGCTGGCCGTAGGCATCGACCAGTTCGGCGATCAGGCTGACCTGTAGCTGGTAGAGCTCCGCTTCCGCAGCTTCACTCTGCGCCTCGCTGGCTTCGATGCGTCGCTGCACCCGGCCGAACAGGTCGAGTTCCCAGGCCATGTCCAGACCCAGGTCGTAGCGCTCGATGCTGCTGCGCTCCTCGCCGAAGCCAGGCTGCTGAGCCTCGCCATATTCGGCGCTAGCTCCAGCAGTGACGGTAGGGAAGCGATCGTTGGCCGCATCATCACGAATCGAACGAGCGGCGCGGAGGCGGGCGAAGGCGATGCGCAGTTCGCGGTTCTCGGCCAACGCTTCACCCACCAGTGCGTCGAGCGTCGGATCATCGAACTGGCGCCACCAGGCTGCCTGGAATCGTGACTGATCGAAGCCAGCCGCCGCAGCACGCTCAATCTGTGCGGGCGCAACCTCCGGGGCGCGGTAATCCGGCCCCACTGCGCAGGCGCTCAGGGCGAGAACAGCCGCAAGCAGTAACGGAGTGGAAATGACAGCCTTCATGCGTGCGACTCCTTCAGTACCGCTTTTTTCTCTGCGCGCCGTTCAACGTAGGCGCGTATGACCAGGTAGAACACCGGCGTCAGCAACAGGCCGAAGAAGGTCACCCCGAGCATGCCGCTGAACACCGCAACGCCCATGGCGTGACGCATCTCAGCACCAGCGCCGGAGGAGAGCACCAACGGCACCACACCCATGATGAACGCGAAGCTGGTCATCAGAATCGGGCGCAGTCGCAGGCGGCAGGCCTCGAGCACAGCGGATAGACGGTCCATGCCTTCTTCCTGTTTGTCCTTGGCGAACTCGACGATAAGAATCGCGTTCTTGCATGCCAGGCCAACGAGGACGATCAGGCCGATCTGGGTAAACACGTTGTTGTCGCCGCCAGAGAGGATCACCCCGGTGATGGCCGAGAGCAGCGTCATCGGTACGATCAGAATCACCGCCAGTGGCAGGCTCCAGCTTTCGTACTGCGCCGCCAATACCAGGAAGGCCAGCAGCACGCAGAGCGGGAAGACGAACATCGCGGTGTTACCAGCCAGGATCTGCTGATAGGTCAGCTCGGTCCATTCGAAGCTCATGCCGTTCGGTAGCTCAGCTTGCAGCAGCCGCTCCATCGCCGCTTCGGCCTGACCGGAGCTGTAGCCGGGGGCGGCCGCACCGTTGATTTCAGCGGTCAGGAAGCCGTTGTAGTGCATCACGCGATCCGGGCCGGAACTGTCACTGACCTTGACGAAGGTCGACAGGGGCACCATCTCGCCACGGTTGTTGCGCACCTTCAGCTGACCGATCTGGTCGCGCGTCAGGCGAAACTTCTGCTCAGCCTGGACGTTGACCTGATAGGTGCGGCCAAAGCGGTTGAAGTCGTTGGCATACAGCGAGCCGAGGTAGACCTGCATGGTGTCGAAGATCTGATCGATAGCCACGCCGTGAGTCTTGGCTTTTTCCCGGTCGATGTCGGCATCGATCTGCGGCACGTTTACCTGGTAACTGGTGAATAGCCCGGCCAGCTCGGGATAGTCCGCGCTCTTGGCGATGACGTTCTGCACCTGCTTGTACAGTTCTTCGTAGCCGAGGTTGCCGCGGTCCTGCACCTGCACGCGGAAGCCGCCGATGGTGCCCAGCCCTTGTACGGGTGGCGGTGGGAAGATCGCGAGGTAGGCTTCCTGAATACCGGAAAACTGACCGTTCAACTCGCCCGCGATAGCACCAGCGGACATGTTTTCTTCTTTGCGCTGGTCGAAGTCCTTCAGCGCAACGAAAACGATGCCGCTGTTCGGGCTGTTGGTGAACCCATTGATCGACAGACCAGGGAAAGCGATGGTGTTCTCTACGCCGGGGTGCTTGCCTGCGATCTCGGACATCTGCTTGATGACGTCTTCGGTGCGATCCAACGTGGCGGCATCCGGCAGTTGAGCGAAGGCCACCAGATACTGCTTGTCCTGCGGCGGCACGAAACCGGTCGGAGTGCTGGCGAATCCCAGGTATCCGAGACCGACCAGGCCGACATACACCACCAGGGCGATGCCGCTGCCGCGCAGGATGCGTTTAACCGCACCGACGTAGCCGTGACTCGCGCGCTCGAAAACGCGGTTGAACGGCGCGAACAGCCAGCCACCGAACAATTTGTCCAGCAACCGCGAGAAACCGTCTTTCGGCGCGTCATGGCTGCGCAGCAATGCGGCCGCCAAGGCTGGAGATAGGGTCAGCGAGTTGAAGGCGGAAATGACCGTCGAAATGGCAATAGTCAACGCGAACTGCTGATAGAACTGCCCGGTGAGGCCGGAAATAAACGCGGTCGGGATAAACACGGCGCAAAGCACGAGCGCGGTGGCGATGATTGGGCCGGTCACTTCCTTCATCGCTTGCTTGGTGGCTTCGACCGGGGACTTGCCGAGGCCGATATTCCGCTCTACGTTTTCCACCACGACGATGGCGTCATCCACCACGATGCCGATCGCCAACACCAAGCCAAACAGCGACAGCGCATTGAGCGAGAAGCCCAGCATGTGCATCACCGCGAATGTGCCGATCAGCGACACCGGTACGGCGGCCAGCGGAATGATCGAAGCGCGCCAGGTCTGCAAGAACAGAATCACGACCAGCACCACCAGCACAATGGCCTCGAGGAGGGTATGCACCACCGCCTCGATGGAGCCGCGCACGAAGATGGTCGGGTCGTAGACGATTTCGTAGTCCACGCCTTCGGGGAAATCCTTCTTCAGTTCGGCCATGCGAGCACGTACCGAATCGGAGATTTCAATTGCGTTCGAGCCAGGGCGCTGAAACACCGGAATGGCCACGGCAGGCTGGTTGTTGAGCAGAGAGCGCAGCGCGTACTGGCTGGAACCCAGTTCGATACGTGCGATGTCCCGCAGGCGAGTGATCGAGCCGTCTTCGCCGGCACGAATGATGATGTTCTCGAACTCTTCTTCGCTAACCAGTCGGCCTTGGGTATTGATCGATAACTGGAAGTCCGTCGCGCCCGGTGCGGGTGGTGCACCCAGCGAACCCGCCGCAACCTGGCGGTTCTGCTCGCGGATTGCATTGACCACGTCAGTTGCGGTGAGGTTGCGCGAGGCCACCTTGTTTGGATCTAGCCAGACGCGCAGCGAGTAATCGCCCATGCCGAACAACTGCACATCGCCAATCCCGTCCAGCCGCGCCAGCTCGTCCTTGACGTTGAGCGCCGCATAGTTGGACAGATAGAGCATGTCGTAGCGTTCGTCCGGCGATGTCAGGTGCACAACCATGGTCAGGTCCGGCGAGGCCTTGTCCACCGTGACACCGAGGCGCTGCACTTCGGTCGGCAACGTTGGCTGGGTGCGCGTAACCCGGTTCTGCACCTGCACCTGGGCGTTGTCCAGATCGGTTCCCAGCGCAAACGTAATGGTCAGGGTCAGCTTGCCATCGGCGGTCGCCTGGGACGACATGTAGAGCATACCCTCGACGCCGGTGATGGCCTGCTCCAGTGGCGACGCGACGGTTTCGCCGATGACTTTGGGGTTCGCACCTGGGAAGCTGGCGCGGACCACCACCGTCGGCGGCACCACCTCGGGATATTCGCTGATCGGCAATTGGAACAGCGAGATGGCACCACCGATCAGGATGATCAGCGACAGCACCGCCGCAAAGATTGGCCGCTGGATGAAGAACTGAGAGAAATTCATGACGCACTCCGGGGGAGAGGGTGCGCATGACGCACCCTGGCGGAATCAGTTTTAAAGGGGTGGCGCCTCGGCGCCGGTCAGCGGGTCAGCGGAACGCTGATCATCAACTGTTCGGTCCGCGCGCCAGCGTGCGGTCGACCACCTGCGGCTTCATCGCGGCGGAGATTGCACGGTTCTGTTCTTTCAGCGCGGCGAGGGTGTCAGCGTCGGCCATTGGCACATTCTGGGGCTGCACGGCGTTGCCCGGACGAACGCGCTGCAGGCCGTTCACGACGATGGTTTCACCTTCCTTCAGACCGTCGCGCACGATGCGCAGGCCCTCAAGCTTCGGACCGAGCTCGATGGAGCGATAATTGACGGTATCGTCCTCCCCGAGGACCAGGACGAACTTCTTGCCCAGATCGGTTCCGACCGCGACATCCTTGATCAGGACGGCGTCGTAGGTGGCGCTGCCGACCAGCTTCAGGCGCGCATAAAGCCCTGGCGTGAAGCTGCCGTCACGGTTGTCGAACACGGCGCGACCGCGAATGGTGCCAGTGCGGGGATCAACCTGGTTGTCGATGAAGTCCATGTGCCCCAGATGCGGGTGGCCTTCTTCGCTGGATAGCCCGAGGTACACAGGGGTTTCCTCGCCACGTTCACCGTCACGGGCCAGTTCGCGGTATTTCAGGTAGGTGCGTTCGTCTGCCTCGAAGTAGGCATAGACCTTGTCGGTCGAGACCAGCGTCGTCAGTAAGGCTTCGCCAGCATTAACCAGGTTGCCCGCGGTGATCAGCGCACGACCTGCGCGGCCATCGATGGGGGCAGTGACGCGGGTGAAACCGAGATCCAGCTTGGCTGCATCGAGCTGAGCCTGGATGGCTGCGACTGCGGACTTCGCTTCGCTGGCAGCGCTGGCTCGCGCATCAGCCAGTTCAGCTGAAATAGCGTTATTGGCGCGCAGTCGCTCACCGCGTTCGGCCTCGTTTGCGGTCCGGCGCTCAGTGGCACGAGCTTGTTGCAACTCGGCCTGCAAGCGTTTGACCTGGGCTTCGAACGGGCGCGGATCGATCTGGAACAGCAGATCACCTTTCTTCACCAGTGAGCCTTCTTCGAATGCGACCTTGTCGATGAAGCCCGACACGCGTGGACGAATATCGACCGACTCGGGCGCTTCCAGGCGGCCCGTGAGCTCGTCCCACTCCGTGACCTGCTGTTCGATGACGGTCGCAACGCTTACGGCTGGCGCGGGCATTGCCGCTTCGGTGGCCTCAGGTGCCTGCCCGCAAGCGCCGATGAGGGCAGCGGCAATCGCAACCAGTGGGTAACGCAAGGCTATGAGTGGACGTTCCATGCTTGACTCCGCAGCTCGGGTTTTTATCGATGGCGGGAGTGTGCGGGGCGGCTTCGTGAAGCAGAAATCGAACTGGGCGAATGTAAATATCATCCGCGCTGATGTTGCGGGGTGTTTCATCAAGTGAACAAGGGATTGTCGGGGCATTGGTGCCGACCTCGACTGACGTGGTTTCGGCCGGGCTGGTGGGCTGAAGCCCACCCTACAACGAGGATGTGCAAGCACTGATAACAGGTGGGTTTCAGCCCCCAATGGAAGATCGAATGCAAAGCAATCAGCAGGTAGGGTGGGCTTCAGCCCACCACATCAAGCGGTGTGCTAGCGCAGTGCAGGCGAACCAATGGCGGTTTAAAGACTGTCCGGGTCGCCTACGAACATCTGGATCCGCGAACGCAGCCAGCGCTCGGCCGGGTCGTTGTCCTGGGCGCCGCGCCAGGCCATGGATAGTTCGAAATCCTGGCTTGTGTCGAATGGCAGCGGCTCGGCACGCACACCCCCGTTAGCGGCAAGGGCTGCCGCGGCGTAGTCCGGCACCGTCGCCACCAAGTCAGTCCCCGCCAGCAGACTGGCCAGCCCGTTGAACTGCGGTACGGCGAGCACGACCTTGCGTTTGCAGCCGTGGAGCGCCAGTTCGTCATCGATGTAGCCATTCAAATCGCCGGCAAAGGAAACCATGGCATGTGGCCGCGAGCAGTAGTCCTCCATCGTCATGCGGCCGGGGATGCTGTCTGCGCGGAGCAGCATCGGTTTTGGCCTGCGCAAGATTTTGCGCTTGGCGTTGGCCGGCAGTTCCTCGGTGTAGCAGACACCCACCGAGATCTCGCCAGACGCAAGCAGGCCCGGCATCAGCAGATAGTTGGCGCGCCGTACCACCAGCACCACGTCGGGCGCCTCGGCGCGCACACGCCTGAGCAACTGGGGCAGCAGGGCAAACTCGACCTCATCAGTCAGACCGATACGAAACACCAGCTCGCTGGTGGCCGGATCGAACGTGGAGGCGCGGCTGACAGCCGTGGAGATCGAGTCCAGCGCCGGCGACAGCAGACCGGCGATCTCCTGCGCGCGCGCAGTCGGCTCCATGCTGCGGCCGGTGCGTACGAACAACGGGTCGTCGAACAGCGTGCGCAGGCGCGCCAGTGCAGCACTGATCGCCGGCTGGCCGAGAAAGAGTTTCTCCGCGGCACGGGTCACGCTGCGCTCGTGCATCAGCGTTTCGAAGACGATCAACAGGTTCAGGTCTACGCGGCGAAGGTCGTTGCGATTCATGCCTTTCACTTCAAGCTGTGGTCAGACATAAGGCGCGGCTGACCGAAATGAGGGTTGCGTCTGCATTCTAGACAGATCGGAGTGACGTCGGCATGTCCATTCCCGCTTTGCAATGACACAAACCTGCAGCAGTGGGAGTGGCCTTACATACAGCACATCATCATTCCCGCGCATGGCGACTATCGAGCGGAATGCAGGGATCGCTGCTGGAGTTGTGCCAATACTGCAGATAAAGTCACAGACACAGTAGTAATCGAGGGGTCTTTTTCATGTCCCGCATCATCCGTTTCCACCAGTTCGGGCCCGCGGACGTATTGCGCTACGAACAGCGAGAAGTCCCTCGGCCGGGGCCTGGCGAAGTGCTTGTCGGCGTCAAGGCGATCGGCGTCAGCTGGAATGACGTGCTCTGGCGGCAGGATCTGGCGCCGCGTCACGCCAAGCTCCCAGCCGGGCTCGGCAGCGAGATCGCTGGCGAAGTGCTTGCGGTGGGCGAGGACGTGGACGGCTTCGCGATTGGCGACCGTGTCGCCAGTTTCCCTGCGCATGATCTCAACCAGTACCCGCTCTACGGCGAGCAGGTGCTGCTGCCGCAGGCGTCCTTGGTCCACCATCCGGAGATGCTCAGCGCCGCCGAGGCGTGTGTGCATTACACGCCGGCGCTGGTCTCGTATTTCGCTCTGGTCGAGCTGGCTCAGCTCGAGCCCGGACAATACGTGCTGGTGACCGAAGCGCGGCATTGCACCGGTCCTTCGGCCGTGCAAATGGCGAAAGCGCTTGGCGGACGGGTAATCGCCACCTGTGACACGGCAGAGGATCGTGACTTCCTGCGCGAGCTGGGGGCCGAGACCGTCATCGTTACCGAAGAGGAGGATCTCGTCGGCCGGCTGCAAAAGATCACCGGCGGAGCAGGCGTCGAAGTTGTGCTCGATGGTTGCGGTGGCTCGCAGATGAAGCTGCTTGGTGACGTTATCGCACCGCGTGGCAAGCTGATTCTTTATGGGCTCAATGGTGGCAACGAAACTGCGTTTCCAGCCTGCGCGGCGTTCAAGAAGAACTTCAAGTTCTTCCTGCATTGCCTGTGCGATTTCACCGGGCAACCCGAGCTGGGAATCGAGCAAAACCGCGAGGCGGTCGAGAATGCCTTGCTGCACATCAACCAGCTCACAGCCGACCGCCTGATCACGCCGCAGGTCGACAAGGTCTTCGGCTTCGACGAGGTAGTGGCAGCCCACGAATACGTCGAAAGCGGTGTCCCGCGCGGCCGGGTCGTACTGCGCGTCGATTGATTCTTCGAGGCCTCTGCATTGGGGCATCTCATCGCTTCATAGAAACTTTTCCCGCCCGCGCCAAGTCCTCCGAATACAGGTATTGATCCCTTGACGGAGGATTTTGGCATGCCCGACGAAAACCAGACGCTCCCGCCGCAGCAACAGGCTGAACCGGGTAAAGAAAGCGAGATGACCCCGAGGCCCGAGTACCGTGGCGAGGACTACAAAGCGGCGGGCAAGCTCCAAGGCAAGGTTGCAATCATCACTGGCGGCGACAGCGGCATCGGCCGCTCGGTCGCGGTGCTGTTCGCGCGTGAAGGTGCCGATGTAGCGATTCTCTATCTGGATCAGCACCAGGACGCAGAGGAAACCAAGCGCGCAGTGGAAGAGCAGGGGCGCAAATGTTTGACTTTCGCCGGCGACGTGGCCGACCGCGACTTGTGCCATAAGGTGATCGACGAAACGGTGAGTGCCTTCGGCAAGCTCGACATTCTGGTCAATAACGCCGCTGAGCAGCATCCCCAGGAAAAGCTCGAAGACATCAGCGAAGAGCAGTGGGAGAAGACCTTCCGCACCAACATTTTCGGCATGTTCCAGATGACCAAGGCTGCACTGCCGAACCTGAAAAAAGGCGCCTCGATCATCAACACCACGTCGGTGACGGCCTACAAAGGCAGCCCACAGCTGCTGGACTACTCATCCACCAAGGGCGCCATTACGGCCTTTACCCGCTCGCTGTCGATGAATATCGCCGACCGAGGTATTCGCGTGAATGGCGTAGCACCCGGGCCGATCTGGACGCCGCTGATTCCGTCGACCTTCGACGAAGACAAGGTCGAAAAATTCGGCGCCAACGTGCCCATGGAGCGTCCCGGCCAGCCCGACGAAGTCGCGCCGGCATACGTGTATTTGGCCAGCAGCGACGCTTCCTATGTCAGCGGTCAGGTGATCCATGTGAACGGCGGCACCGTGGTCAACGGCTGACCGAACGACTGTCGACAGGAGGGAAGGCTTATGCCCCGTACGATCTGGAAAGGCGCCGTCAGTTTCGGCCTGGTTCATATCCCCGTCGCCTTGGTGCCTGCGACCACGCGCTCGGGTATAGATTTTGACTGGCTGGACAAACGCAGCATGGACCGAGTGGGCTACAAGCGCATCAACAAGACCACCGGCGAGGACATCGAGAGCGAGAACATCGTCAAAGGCGTGGAATACGAAAAAGGTAACTACGTCGTTATCAGCGATGACGAGATCAAGGCCGCTCACCCAGAAGCCACGCAGACGGTAGACATCGTTGCCTTTGTCGACGCCAAGGACATTTCCTTCCTGTACATCGCTACACCCTACTACCTCACCCCGGATCGGCGGGGTGAGAAGGTTTACGCGCTGCTGCGCGAAACCCTGACTCAGACTGGCAAGGTCGGCATCGCCAACGTGGTGCTGCGCAACAAGCAGCATCTGGCCGTGGTGATGCCGCTGGGCAAAGCACTGGTGATGAATACGCTGCGCTGGGCCGATGAGGTCAGGGGCGTGGAGTACCTTGAAATGAAGGACGAGGCGCTTAATGCCGACCTCAACCCGAAGGAACTCGACATGGCCAAGCGACTGGTCGAGGACATGAGTGAGGACTGGAACCCCGAGCAATACAAGGACACCTTCCAAGACCAGATCATGGATCTAGTGGAGACCAAGGCTCGCGAAGGCAAACTCGAAGCTGTGGGTGGGCCCGAAGAAGCGGTGGATCGTCGCAGCGCCGATGTCATCGACCTGACCGAACTGCTTAAACGTAGCCTGGCCGGCAAATCATCCGCCAAGAAAGCTGCCCCGACTGAAGACGTGGACGACGACGAAGACAGCGAAGAGGCATCGTCTGCCAAGCGGACCACGAGCAAAACTACAGCCAGCAAATCGAAGGCCCCGGCCAAGTCTGCAGCCAGTAAATCCTCTACCAGCAAAACCTCGACGGCCCGCAAGACCAGCACCAGTAAGCCGGCTGCCAGCAAGTCCAACAGCAAGAAAGCGAGCTGACGCTCATGAGGAGCGTGCATGGCTGAAAAAACTGCCAAAAATCGCCCCGATGTGGGCGGTATCGGCATCAGTAATCCGCAACGTGTCATCGATCCGGCAAGCGGTGCCACCAAGCTGCAGCTCGCTGAATACTATCTGGCGGTGGGCGAATGGCTCGTACCTCATCTGGCCAAGCGTCCGCTGTCCATTGTCCGGGCGCCGGATGGAGTCAGCGGTGACAGCTTCTTCCAGCGCCACTGCGGGCGGCTGAAAATGCCGCACATGCGCGTGCTGGATAAGTCCCTCGATCCGGAGCATGCGCGCCTGATCCAGGCGGACAATATCAGCGCGGTCGTCGAGGCGGTGCAGATGGGCACCGTCGAGTTTCATACCTGGAATGCACGCAGCGACCGCATCGACAAGCCGGATCGGGTGGTCTTCGATCTGGATCCTGACCCGGAGCTGCCGTGGTCAAGCATGGTCGAGGCGACGAACATGACCCTTAAACTGCTTGATCAACTCGGGCTCAAGGCCTTCATCAAAACCAGCGGTGGGCGCGGCATGCATGTCGTGGTGCCGATCGATCGTCGTCAGAGTTGGGATTGCGCCAACGAATTCGCCCGTATGGTCACGGTTCGCCTGGCCAAAGAGTCACCTGAGCAGATCGTCGCCAAGATGGGGCCGAAGAATCGGGTCGGCAAGATCTTCGTCGACTACCTGCGCAACCAGCGAGGCGCTAGCACGGTTGCTGCTTTTTCCGCACGAGCACGCCCAGGGCTGCCCGTCTCGGTACCCATCACACGGGAGGAGCTGGATCAGATAAGCGGCGCCGATCAGTGGAACATCCTCAATCTCCATGAACGCCTCAAGAGGCTGAAGCTCGATCCCTGGGCCGACTACGGCTCGACCCGTCAGAGCCTTTCAGCGCAGCTGTTGAAGGATCTCGCTGCGCGTCAATGACGCGACGGGTGACCTGTCTGTGGCCGGTTTACTGGACTAGCCTCGTACTGGCGTAGCGAATACGCCGCCCCGTCTGTCCCGCCGGAGGAACCATTCCAGAGCGGTTCAGTCGATGTGGTTAGATGGGCAGACATAATAAGTAACAGGAGATACCGATGACCGTGCGAGTATCCCGGCGACAGTTCCTGAAGTTCGGTGCGGCCGGTGTAGGCGCGTCGAGCATGGCCATGATGGGATTTGCGCCTGATGAAGCCGTCGCGTCGATTCGTCACTTCAAACTGACCGGCGCCAAAATGACCCGCAACATCTGCACCTACTGCTCGGTAGGTTGCGGCATGTTGCTCTACTCGCGTGGTGATGGCGCGATCAACGTTATTGACGAGATCTACCACGTCGAAGGCGATCCGGACCATCCAGTCAGCCGAGGGTCGCTTTGCCCTCGGGGGGCAGGCGTGCTGGACTTCATCAAGAGCGAGTCGCGGGTCAAATACCCCGAGGTTCGTGAGCCTTACACCAACGAGTGGAAGCGCATCAGCTGGGATGAGGCGTTCGCACGCATCGCCCGGCACATGAAGGACGACCGCGACAGAAATTTCGAAACCCATGACGAGCAGGGCAGGCTGGTCAATCGCTGGATGACCACGTCGATGGTTGCAGCCTCGGCTTGCACCAACGAGACGGCTTATCTGACGCAGAAGATCACCCGAGCACTCGGCATCCTCAAACTCGACAACCAGGCGCGCGTTTGACACGGACCAACGGTGGCAGGTCTTGCCCCAACATTTGGTCGCGGTGCCATGACGAACCACTGGACCGACATTGCCAATGCCAATGTCATCCTGTCGATGGGCGGCAATTCGGCTGAAGCACACCCCGTAGGCTTCCGCTGGGTCATGCATGCCAAGCAGCGCAGCAATGCCGTGCTGATCTCAATCGATCCGCGCTTCAACCGCACCACGGCGGTGGCGGACTATCACGCCTGGATTCGCACGGGGACGGACATCGCGTTCCTTGGTGGTTTCATCAACTACCTGATCGAAACCAACCGTTTTGCGCATGAATATGTACGCGAATACACCGACGCGAGCCTGATCGTGGCTGAAGGGTTCGGCTTCGAGGAGGGACTGTTCACCGGCTACAACCCGGCGGACCGCACCTACGATCGCCAAACCTGGAACTTCGAGATCGGCGAGGACGGTTTTGTCCGCACTGATCCAACCTTCGAGCACCCGCGCTGCGTGCTTCAGTTGATGCGTCAGCATTACAGCCGCTACACGGTTGATCAGGTGGAAAATATTTGCGGCATGCCCCAGGAAAAGGTGCTCGAACTTTGGGATCTGATGGCGACCACCTCGGCGCCAGACAAGACCATGACCATCCTCTATGCCCTGGGTTGGACGCAGCACACCATCGGATCGCAGATCATTCGCTGTGGCGCAATGGTGCAGCTGCTGCTGGGCAACATGGGCATGCCTGGCGGAGGCGTCAACGCTCTGCGTGGGCATTCCAATATTCAAGGCCTGACTGACATCGGACTGCTGTCAAACCTGCTGCCAGGCTATATGAACCTGCCGTCGGCAGACCTGCAGACCTATGACGACTATTTGGAAACTAGGGTCAAGCCGCCATTGCTCGAGGGCGAGGTCTCGTACTGGAAATTCTACGAACGCTTCTTCGTCAGCATGATGAAGGAGTGGTACGGCGACGCCGCCACGGCTGAGAACAACTGGTGCTACGACTGGTTGCCGAAGCTTTCCGAGCCGATCTATGACGTGCTCTACGCCATTAACGACATGACGTTGGGCAAGGCGACCGGCGCCTTCTGCCAAGGCTTCAACATCCTGGCGGCCTTTCCGAACAAGGCCAAGGTTCTGGACGGGCTGTCGAAACTCAAGTACTTCGTGATCATGGACCCGCTCACGGTGGAAACCGGTGAGTTCTGGAAGAATTTCGGCGAATACCACGATGTCGATCCGTCGAAGATCGCCACTGAGGTGTTCCGCCTGCCGACCACCTGCTTCGCCGAGGACGACGGATCCATCACCAACAGTGCCCGCTGGCTGCAATGGCATGAGAAAGCGGCACCCGGGCCTGGCGAAGCCATGACCGATACCGAGATTCTCGGCGAGGTCATGCTGCGCCTCAAGCACCTGTATCAGGTCGAAGGCGGAGCATTCCCAGACCCGATCTTGAATCTTGAGTGGAACTACAAGGTTCCGGATTTCCCGAAGGCCTCCGAGCTGGCAAAGGAATACAACGGACGGGCCCTGGCGGATATCTCCGACGATACCGGTAAGGTGATCCGGCGTAAGGGAGAGCAGCTGCAGGATTTCAGCGAACTGCGTGCCGATGGTTCAACCGCGTGCGGCTGCTGGATCTATTCCGGGGCCTGGACCGAAGCCGGAAACATGATGGCTCGTCGAGACAATTCGGACCCTTACCACACGGGTAATACGCTGGGCTGGGCGTGGGCATGGCCGATGAATCGACGGCTTTTGTACAACCGCGCATCGGCAAGGCCTGACGGTACGCCGTGGGCTCCGAACAAAGCATTTATCTGGTGGGACGGGGAGCGCTGGACGGGCGCTGACGTGCCGGACTACCCGATCTTTACGCCACCGTCAGCCGGTGTTGGGCCATTCATCGTGACACAGACCGGCCGAGGGCATTTCTTCTCCTGCGAATGGCTGAACGAAGGGCCGCTCCCTGAGCACTACGAACCGATGGAAACGCCCATCGACCGTAACCCGCTCAATCCCAACAACCCATTGGCGCTGCATAACCCCATCGCCCGGGTATTCGAGCAGGATCGCGATTCGTTTGGCTCGAACAAGGATTTCCCGTACGCGGCGACGACCTATCGACTGACTGAGCATTTCCATTACTGGACGATGCACGTGCGGCTCAACGCCATCGCCCAGCCGGAGAAGTTCATCGAGATGAGCGATGTTCTGGCAGCCGAGCTGGGCATCAACGCAGGCGACCGGGTCAAGGTAACGTCCAAACGTGGATTTATCACCGCTGTGGCGGTGGTAACCAAGCGCATGGTGCCGTTGCAGGTCGATGGTCGAACGGTCCATCACATCGGGATCCCGATCCACTGGGGCTTCAAAGGTGTTACGAAAAAGGCGCACCTCACCAACACCCTCACGCCGTTTGTGGGTGACGGGAACACCCAGACGCCAGAGTTCAAGTCGTTTCTGGTGAACGTGGAAAAAGTCGGAGGGATCGTCTGATGCGTGGCGACCAGATCAATCTGCAAAACATCATCGCCCGCTCGGCGACCACCACACCTTCTCCGCAAGTCCGCCATGGCGGGGTGGAGAAGGTCACCAAGCTCATCGATGTGTCCGTGTGCATCGGTTGCAAGGCGTGCCAGGTTGCCTGTTCGGAGTGGAACGACCTTCGTGATGAAGTAGGGGAGTGCGATGGCACTTACAACAACCCGCAGGACCTGACTCCGGAATCGTTCGAAGTGATGCGGTTTTCGGAATACGAGGACGAGCAGGGCAATCTCGAATGGCTTATCCGCAAGGACAACTGCATGCATTGCGCCGAACCGGGCTGTCTCAAGGCATGCCCTTCGCCCGGCGCAATCGTGCAGTACGCCAATGGCATCGTCGATTTCAACTCCGAGCATTGCATTGGCTGTGGTTACTGCGTGGCGGGTTGCCCGTTCGACATTCCCCGAATCTCGAAAAAGGACAACAAGGCATACAAATGCACCCTGTGCTCGGACCGGGTCTATAACGGGCTGGAACCGGCGTGCGTCAAGAGCTGCCCGACCTCGGCCATCATGTTCGGCACCAAGGAAGACATGCTCGACTACGGTGCTCATCGCGTCGCGGATCTGCAAGGGCGAGGCTACGCAAACGCGGGGATCTACGATCCGCCTGGCGTCGGTGGCACCCATGTGGTCTATGTGCTGCAGCACAATGATAAACCCGAGATCTACAGCGGTCTGCCGCGCGATCCGCACATCGCCCCGACGGTCGAACTGTGGAAGGGCGTGACCAAGCCGATCATGTCGGTGGCCTTGGGCATGTCGGTGCTGGCGGGGTTCTTCCATTACGTGATGAAGGGGCCCAAAGAAGAGCCGGAGGACGATCCTGATCCGGTAAAAGCGCATGACGCCCGCGACATCGATAAGCGCGGGGAGGACCGGCTATGAGCCACTCCAATGTTAAGCACGGCATCCTGCGTTATGGCTGGTGGACACGGGTAAATCACTGGCTTATCGCGATCAGCTTCGTGTTGCTCGTGCTAAGCGGGTTGGCGTTGTTCTATCCATTCTTCTTCGGCCTCACCGCGCTGTTCGGCGGCCCGGAACCCACACGCATCGTGCATCCGTATATTGGGGTGTTCATGTCGTTGTTCTTCGTCATCCAGGCTGTGCGCTTCTTTGGTGACAACCTGATTCGTCGCCACGATGTGCAGTGGATGAAGCAGATCCGCGACGTGCTGGGCAACCGCGACGAGCGATTGCCGCCAGTGGGCAAAAACAACGCCGGGCAGAAGCTCGTGTACTGGATCTTCCTCGCCACCGTGCCGGTATTGCTGGTGACCGGCATCGTCCTGTGGCGGCCTTGGGTCGCCGATGAGATGCCAGTTTGGGCGCTGCGCTGGGCAGTGACCATCCATGCCTATACCGCCTTCATCGCGATCATCACGCTGGTAATTCATGTGTACTCGGCGATCTGGGTGAAGGGCTCGGTACGCGCAATGACCCAGGGCCGTGTAAGCCACGCCTGGGCACGCCATCATCATGGGCTCTGGTATGACGAGGTACGCCGCAAGGAAGGTTATGACGATCCAGGTGGTCTTTCGCCTGATCGTGACGTGCCGTCGAAACGAACGTAAGGAGTTGCAGTGAACCACTCTTATGGAAGCGCGCCTTCGGGGATCATGGAGGCGCCAAACGTGGTGTTGCCGAACGCCAAGGTGTTCAGCAAGCGCGCTACGCGGCTGCGGGAACTCGTCCAGCAGGTTCCACCTCTGGATGAGTTTCTCGCCTTCATGGCACGACTGGTACAAGCCCAGCATCAGGTGCTCAACGAACGCGAACCATCCTGGCGCCCGGCTGAGGATGCGTTCGATCAGGCGCTTAAACATGGCTTGCCGCCGCTTGGTGTTCAGGCCTTGAAGCGTGACGTGCCCTGGAGTGAAGACCTGCTGTCGATGCTCGACGCCATGGAGCTTCATGTGGGCGAGGCTCAGCGGCCCTTGCTCAGGACGTTGAGGGAGTTGTCTCGCGAGCAGCTGGATACGTTGGCCGACGATGTCCTTGAGGCTCGTCCCGGCGATGAAACAACCCGACCGCTGCTGCCATTGGTTGCCGCTGCCCTGCAGATCAGTTGGATGAGGCTGGCGATAGCCCTGCCTCGGCCGCCTGATAAGCCCGAGGGGGAAGCAAAGGGGTTATGCCCTTGCTGCGGTTCGCCACCGGTCGCCAGTGTCATCCACAACGAGCGCCATCGTGCTGGCGTGCGCTATCTGCATTGCTCGCTATGCGCCACCGAGTGGCACCTGGAGCGGCTCAAGTGCAGCGTTTGCGACAGCGGCGCAAAACTGCTGTACCTCACGCTGGATGACGAGCAGGGCAAACCGGCGATGCCGGTCCAGGCGGAATCTTGCGGCGAGTGTCATAGCTATCTGAAGGTCATGCTGCGTGAAGAACACGGACGCGCCGAACCCGTGGCGGACGACCTGGCAAGCCTCGCGCTCGACATCTTGTTGGCCGAACAGGGGGAATATGGCCGTAGCGGTTACAACCCGTTGTTGATCGCCGGCGGGGACTAGCGCACCAGGCTATGGCTCAAGCATGAACACGCCTGGTGACGATCGGTGATATTTGCGTGGTTTCGGATCGCCAGCAAGCTGGCTCCTACAAGTAGGGGCTTGGCTTTAGCTTGGCTCTCTATGTTCGCCACAGTACGCTTTTGTAGGAGCCACCTCGGTGGCGATCAGCGGTGTTCGCGTTGTGTTTGATCGTCAACAGGCTGGCTCATACAGGAGCGGCCTGCCTCCCCGCCAAATCATCCGTCTTATATTTGGCCTAAAACAAGCGCAACGCCGGCTGTGGCAAGCGGTAGCGGCCTTTAAGCTGAACTTTTCAGGCCTCCTTTGGTTCGGAAAGAACAGAGCCCGAGAAAGCCCGCATGATGGTTTTCCACCGGTACAACCAGCCACGCTCGATTGCCAGTCCCGAGCGGGGTAGGTTTGCCGTTTCGCTGCAATTTCGCCTAGGAGCCCCGTTCGATGACCGATGCAAAGCCCCATCCGGTGATTCACCCCCGACTTGAACAGGCATTGCAGATGCCGCGCATTGCCATTGAATCGACCCAGCCCGTACTGGAAGGCGGACGATTTGCGGCAAAGGCAACCATCGGCCACCCGATCAACGTCACCAGCAAGATCTTCGCCGACGGGCACGATCAGCTAGCCGCGTCGATCTGCTGGCGGACCAAGGATGAAACTACCTGGCGCCGGGCACGGCTCAAGTTGATCGGCAATGACAGCTGGGAAGGGCTGTTCACTCCGACTCAAGTCGCTTCGCATGAGTTCATGATCGAAGCTTGGTGGGATATCTACGAGACCTACCGCTACGAGCTGTCGAAGAAGCACAACGCTGGGGTCCCGGTTCAGCTGGAACTCGAAGAAGGTCGTCTGCTGCTCGAGCGCGCCAGCCAGCGGGCCCAAGGCGAGACCAAAGCCATCATTGATGATCTGCTGCACCGGTTGAGCTCAGCGCATCTGGACGATGAACGTGTCTCGGTGTTGCTGGCCAGTGAAACGGCGGCGGCGATGGCCGATGCAGACCCACGAGAGCATTGCAGCCAGAGTGAGGTGTTCCCGATCGAGGTCGAGCGCCCACTTGCGCTGTTTGCCAGTTGGTACGAGCTGTTCCCGCGCTCCGAAACCGATGACCCTAACCGTCACGGTACTTTCCGTGACGTGCACAAGCGTTTGCCATCGATCCGGGACATGGGCTTCGATGTCCT
This sequence comes from Pseudomonas sp. NPDC077451, assembly GCF_044543345.1. Taxonomy (NCBI): domain Bacteria; kingdom Pseudomonadati; phylum Pseudomonadota; class Gammaproteobacteria; order Pseudomonadales; family Pseudomonadaceae; genus Pseudomonas; species Pseudomonas sp. NPDC077451. The sequence continues at coordinate 173,859 of NZ_JBITVX010000003.1, forward strand.
GTATTTCACGCCGATTCACCCAATTGGCCGGCAGCATCGCAAAGGGCCGAACAACACGCTGCAAGCCGGCCCGAATGATCCCGGCAGCCCGTATGCAATCGGTAGCGAAGCCGGTGGGCACGATGCAGTCCATCCCGATCTCGGCACACTCGATGACTTCCGCGACCTGGTAGCTGCCGCAAGCGAGCACGGTCTGGAGATTGCCCTCGACTTCGCCATTCAGTGCTCTCAAGACCACCCATGGCTCAATGAGCACCCGGGCTGGTTCTCCTGGCGGCCGGACGGGACCATCCGTTATGCGGAAAACCCGCCGAAGAAGTACCAGGACATCGTCAACGTCGACTTTTACGCCGAAGACGCCATGCCCGGTCTTTGGCTCGCATTGCGCGACGTTATCTGGCACTGGGTCGAGCAGGGCGTGAAGATCTTCCGCGTCGACAACCCGCACACCAAGCCGCTGCCGTTCTGGGAATGGATGATCGCAGACATCCGTGAACGTGACCCTGACGTGATGTTTCTCTCCGAGGCCTTTACCAAGCCGGCCATGATGGCGCGCCTGGGCAAGGTCGGCTTCAACCAGAGCTACACCTACTTCACCTGGCGCAACAACAAGGCGGAGCTGAGCGAGTACTTGACTGAGCTGAACGAGCATCCGCTGCGTGACTGCTATCGGCCGAATTTCTTCGTCAATACGCCGGACATCAATCCGTTCTTCCTGCATGACTCCGGGCGAGCGGGATTTCTCATCCGGGCGGCGCTGGCAACCATGGGTTCCGGCCTGTGGGGTATGTATTCGGGCTTCGAACTGTGCGAGTCCGCGGCAATCCCCGGCAAGGAGGAGTACCTGGATTCCGAGAAGTACCAGATACGGGTCCGCGATTATCACGCACCGGGCAACATTGTCGCGGAGATCGCTCAGCTCAATCGCATTCGTCGGCAAAACCCGGCCCTGCAGACCCACCTGGGTTTCAAGGCATACACCGCTTACAACGACAACATCTTGTTCTTCGGCAAACGCACGCCGGATCGCACGAATTTTATTCTCGTCGCAATCAGCCTCGATCCGCATAACGCTCAGGAAGCACATTTCGAGCTTCCGCTATGGGAGATGGGCCTGCCGGACCATGCCGAAACCCGAGGCGAAGACCTTATGAACGGGCATCGCTGGACTTGGTACGGCAAGACTCAGTGGATGCGAATCGAGCCTTGGCACCAGCCATTCGGCATTTGGCGTATAAGCTCGGACGACATGGATCCTGACTTAAAGTGATGTCTAAAGAAGAACACAAAAACGATATGTATCAGTTGGTTATAGGCTATTCATTATCCAGTTTATAAATCGACTGGCTTACTTTTCCGCCTCGGCTGGCCAGGTATATGGGCCAGTCATGGGGGCAGATAAAAGGGATCAAGACCATGGCCAGAGCGCGCAAACCTGCCGCCTTCATTAAAGACCCCCTCTGGTACAAGGATGCGGTGGTCTATCAGGTTCACCTCAAATCCTTCTACGACTCGAACAATGACGGGGTTGGCGACTTTCAGGGCTTGATCGAGAAACTCGATTACATCGCTGATCTGGGCGTCAATACGATCTGGTTGCTGCCGTTCTATCCATCGCCGCGCCGCGACGACGGCTACGACATTTCCGAGTACCGGGGTGTCCACCCGGACTACGGCACCATGGCCGACGCCAAGCGTTTCATCGCCGAAGCTCACAAGCGCGGGCTGCGGGTGATTACCGAACTGGTCATCAATCACACCTCGGATCAACATCCCTGGTTCCAACGCGCACGCAAAGCCAAGAAGGGCTCGGCAGCGCGTGATTTCTACGTCTGGTCTGACACTGATCAGAAGTACGACGGTACGCGGATCATCTTTCTCGACACCGAGAACTCCAACTGGACCTGGGACCCGGTCGCGCAGCAGTACTACTGGCACCGCTTCTATTCGCACCAGCCGGATCTGAATTTCGATAATCCGCAGGTCATGAAGGCGGTCCTGAGCGTGATGCGTTACTGGCTCGACCTGGGCATCGACGGCGTGCGTCTGGATGCCATTCCCTATCTGGTCGAGCGCGACGGCACCAACAACGAAAACCTGCCTGAAACCCACGTGGTGCTGAAGCAGATTCGCGCCGAAATCGACGCCAACTATCCCGACCGCATGCTGCTGGCCGAAGCCAACCAATGGCCGGAAGACACCCAGCTCTACTTCGGCGGTGAGGATGGCGGGCTGGGCGACGAATGCCATATGGCGTTCCACTTCCCGCTGATGCCGCGCATGTACATGGCTCTGGCTCAGGAAGACCGCTTCCCGATCACCGATATCCTCAGGCAGACGCCGGACATTCCGGAGAACTGCCAGTGGGCTATTTTCCTGCGTAACCACGACGAGCTGACGCTGGAAATGGTGACCGACAAGGAGCGTGACTACCTCTGGAATTACTACGCCAGTGACAAGCGCGCCCGGATCAATCTCGGCATCCGTCGCCGCCTTGCGCCATTGCTGGAACGTGACCGTCGGCGTATCGAGCTGCTGAACAGCTTGCTGTTATCGATGCCCGGCACACCCGTAATCTATTACGGCGACGAGATCGGCATGGGCGACAACATCTTCCTTGGCGACCGCGACGGCGTGCGCACACCGATGCAATGGTCGGTGGACCGCAACGGTGGCTTCTCGCGCGCCGATCCACCGAGCCTGGTACTGCCGCCAATCATGGACCCGCTCTACGGGTACCAGGCAATCAACGTCGAGGCGCAGCAGCGTGATCCGCATTCGCTGCTGAATTGGACGCGTCGTCTGCTCTCGATCCGTAAGCAGTTCAAGGCATTCGGTCGTGGCACGCTGAAAATGCTGGCCCCGAGCAACCGCAGGATTCTGGCCTACATCCGCGAATTCACGACAGCAACGGGCGAAACCGAGGTGATCTTCTGCGTCGCCAACGTCTCGCGATCGGCCCAGGCGGCTGAACTGGAGCTGTCGCACTACGCGGGAATGGTGCCGGTGGAAATGGTAGGCGGCAGCGCCTTCCCCCCGATCGGTCAGCTGCCGTATCTGCTGACCCTACCGCCTTTCGGCTTTTACTGGTTCCAGCTGGCAACCAGTCACCAGATGCCAAGCTGGCACCAGGAACCGGTGGAAACCATGCCCGACTTTCAGACCCTGGTGCTCAAGCGGCTCGACACGCTTACAGCGGCCAACAAGAAGATCCTGGAGACCGAGTCGCTGCCGGCATACCTGCCCAAGCGGCGCTGGTTCGCCAGCAAGGACGCCACGATCGACTCGATCAAGATTTGCTACAGCGTGCCCTTCGGTAATCCGCAGCGGCCTGTGCTGCTGAGCGAAATTGCGGTCGAGGCGGCAGGGCGTACGGACTTCTATCAGTTACCGCTGGGCTTCCTCGAGGAAGGCGATTTCGACATCGCCTTGCCGCAGCAACTCGCCATGGCGCGCGTACGCCGCGGGCCTCAAGTGGGCCTGCTGACCGACGCCTTTGCGCTGAATCAGTTTGTACTCGGCGTGATCCAGGCGCTGCGCGACGGTCAGGTGCTGCCCTGCGGCGATGGTGAGATTCGCTTCGAGGCCATGAGAACGCTGGAAGAGATCGAATTGCCGGCGGATGCTGCGGTGCGTTACCTCACTGCAGAGCAATCCAACAGTTCGGCGATCATCGGCGGCAGCATGATGATCAAGGTGCTGCGCCGGGTTTCAGCGGGCGTGCACCCTGAGCTTGAAATGGGGCGCTTCCTCACCGAGCAGGGCTTCACCCATATCTCGGCGATGCTGGGCCAGGTAACGCGTATCGACAAGCAAGGCATTCAGCACGCCCTGATGGTCGTTCAACGCTACCTGGATAACCAGGGTGATGCCTGGGAATGGACCCTCAACACGCTGGACCGCGCCGTGCGCGACCAGATCGCCGGAGGCGTATCGCTGCACGAGAACCAGTTCAGTGCGCTGGAAGAGCTGGAAGCCTTCAACCGTCTGCTCGGGCAACGCCTCGGTGAAATGCACATGGCGTTGGCGGCCAAGACGGATGATGCAGCCTTTGCCAGCGAGTCGACCCGCCCAGCCGACACCAAGGACTGGACGAAGGCCATTTCTGGCCAGGTAGAGCGTGCGCTGGACCTGTTGCAGAGCCGCCGTGGCGATCTGGACCGTAAGGGCGCAGGGCTCGTCGATCAACTGCAAAAGCAACGCAAGCAGCTGCTGGCGGAGGTCAAGCGTTTGGCTGACCGCACCGTAGGTGGGCTGCGTATCCGGGTTCATGGTGATCTGCACCTGGGTCAGGTTCTTGTGGCGCAGGGCGATGCTTATTTCATCGACTTTGAAGGCGAGCCGGCTCGCTCCCTGGAAGAGCGCAGAAGCAAACTGAGCCCCTTCAAGGATGTCTCAGGCGTATTGCGCTCCTTTGAATACGCCGCCGCCATGGTTATGCGCAACGCACAGATCAGTGACAGCTCGGACACGGCCGGTCAGGCTCGGCGGTCCATTTCCGAAACCTATCAGCAGAGCGCGCGGGCGGTCTTCCTGGAAGCCTATCGCGAGGCGACCTCGGACATGCCGCATGCCTGGAAGGACGACGCTGGTGCCGATGCGGCATTGGCGCTGTTCAGCCTGGAGAAAACCGCATATGAAGTTGCCTATGAGGCAGAGAACCGCCCGGCCTGGCTGTCCGTCCCGCTTCAGGGGCTGGCTGAACTGGCACAACAGATTTCCGATGGAGGTTCCCAATGATTGATCGTCCGGCCGTGACAATGCCCGGTGAAAACCTGCTGCCAACCGATGCCGATGTCGATGCGCTGGTGCGCGCTGAACATGGCAATCCGTTTTCTATCCTTGGCCCACATCCTGACGGCGATGGTCTCGTCGTGCGGGCCTACCTGCCCAACGCATTGGGCGTCGAGGTACTCGAGCGCAGCGGTGGGCGGGTACTGGCAGCAATGGAGCAGGGGCAGGTACCCGGCTTCTTTTTCACCCGGCTGACCAATCAACAGCCGTACCTACTGAAGATTCGCTGGGCAAGTGGCGAACAGATTACTGAGGACCCCTTCAGCTTTGGTCCCCAACTCGGCGAAATGGACATGTATCTGTTCTCCGAAGGTAACCATCGTCAGATCGGGCGCGTGTTCGGTGCTCAGCCCATGGAAGTTGAGGGCGTACAGGGCGTCCGCTTCGCAGTATGGGCGCCCAATGCCCGTCGCGTTTCGGTGGTCGGCAGCTTCAACGGCTGGGACGGGCGTCGGCATCCGATGCGCCTGCGCTTTCCGTCCGGCGTCTGGGAAATTTTCATCCCGCGCCTGCAGCCGGGAGAGTCCTACAAGTACGAGATTCTCGGGCCAAACGGCATTCTGCCGTTAAAGGCTGATCCGATAGCGCTGGCCACCGAGCTCCCGCCGGGCACTGCGTCGGTGATATCGCACCCGCTCGAGTACGAGTGGAAGGACGAGGCCTGGCTGCAGCAGCGCGCAGCACAACAATCGGTAAAAGCCCCAATGACCATTTACGAGCTGCACGCAGGCTCGTGGCGCCGCGATGGCGGCGATGACGGTCGCCTGTACGACTGGCATGAGCTGGCCGAGCGGCTGATCCCCTATGTGGTCGACCTGGGCTTCACCCATATCGAACTGATGCCCATCATGGAGCATCCCTTCGGCGGCTCCTGGGGTTATCAGCTGCTGTCGCAGTTCGCACCCAGTGCGCGCTACGGGAATGCACACGATTTCGCAGCCTTTATCGATGCCTGTCACACAGCCGGTATCGGCGTGATTCTGGACTGGGTCCCGGCGCACTTCCCGACAGATGCTCACGGCTTGGGCGAGTTCGATGGCACTGCGCTGTACGAGTATGCACACCCGTTCGAGGGGTTTCACCAGGATTGGGATACCTACATCTATAACCTGGGGCGTACCGAAGTGCATGGCTTCATGCTTGCTTCGGCGCTGCATTGGCTGCGGGAATTTCACGTCGATGCACTGCGCGTGGATGCGGTGGCCTCGATGCTCTATCGAGACTACTCACGCAAGGAAGGCGAGTGGATTCCCAACCGTCACGGCGGTCGAGAGAATCTCGAAGCCATCGACTTTCTACGTCACCTGAACGACGTTGTGGCTACTGAGACTCCCGGTGCGCTGGTCATTGCGGAAGAGTCCACGGCATTCCCTGGCGTCAGCAAGCCAACGTCCGAGAACGGTTTGGGCTTCGCTTACAAGTGGAACATGGGGTGGATGCACGACACCCTGCAGTACATTCAAGAAGATCCGATTAACCGGCAGTACCATCACGACAAGCTGACCTTCGGCATGGTGTACGCCTATTCGGAGCACTTCGTGCTGCCGATTTCGCACGACGAAGTGGTGCATGGCAAAGGTTCTTTGATCGAGAAAATGCCAGGGGACCGTTGGCAGAAGTTTGCCAATCTTCGTGCCTACCTCTCGTTCATGTGGACCCACCCAGGCAAGAAGCTGCTATTCATGGGCTGCGAGTTCGGCCAGTGGCGCGAGTGGAACCATGACCGCGAGCTTGATTGGCACTTGCTGGATGAGCCGGACCACCGCGGTGCGCAGAATCTTGTTCGTGATCTAAACCGCCTATATAGCCACGAGCCTGCGTTGCATGAACTCGATGCAGACCCGGCAGGCTTCCAGTGGCTGATTGGCGACGACCGTGCCAACAGCGTGTTTGCCTGGCTGCGAAAGAGCTCCACAGGCCATCCGCTGCTGGTGGTGGGTAACTTCACGCCCGTGGTGCGCGAGAACTATCGGGTCGGGGTGCCTGAAGACAGCCGTTGGCAGGAAATATTCAACAGTGATGCCGAGTGCTACGGCGGTTCCAACGTGGGCAATGGCGGGGGCATGCTCCCCGAGCAGATTCCGGCGCATGGCCAGGACGTGTCGCTGGCACTGACGCTGCCTCCGCTCGGCGTGGTCATCCTTCGACCCCAGGGGTAGCTAACCTGGCAGACGGCGCCTGAAATGCAGGCGCCGACACAATAAAGCCGGAGCGGTGGTCGCTCCGGCTTTTTTGTGTCTGGTGCTTGTGCGGGGTCCTCGGCTAGAAGGGCAGAACGTATCAGGCGGCGGTGGGCGGGTGCTCCTCTTGCGCATCGTCATTGGAGATGGAGCGCAGCTTCTTGGCCCGTATCTCCAAGGCCACGTAGACAACCGTGGCGAACAGCAGGGGGATGAGGAAGTACACCACCCGGTAGCCGATCAACCCCGCCACGATGCTGGCCTGGCTTAGCTCGCCACCGCCCAGCATCGTCACGAATACCGCTTCAATCACACCTAGACCCGCCGGGATGTGGGCAATCACGCCGGCTACGCTGCTGATCATCAGGATGCCTAGCACAACGGGGTAGGGGGCCTGCTGCGACAGCATGAAGTAGACCACCAGTGCCATTAGCGCCCAGTTGCTCGCGCCGAGCAGCATCTGGAAGACCGCCAGGCGCAGGCTCGGCAGATAGATTTCGTGCTTGCGGATCGTCCAGTGGCGGCGTTTGGAAAAGCCGCAGGCCCAGAGGTAGATCGCCGAGGCCAGCAGCAGCCCGGCGCCCAGTACACGCAATGCTGTATGTCCGATCTCCCAATCGGCGGGCGGCGTGATCCAGCCCAAGGCGAAGATCAGGCCGGCCAACCAGAGGTAACCAAGCCAGTTGGTCAGCACGCTCATGGTGAACACTCGGGTGATCTGCGAGGTGCGTAGGCCAAACCGAGAATAGAGCCGATAGCGCAGTGCGATACCACCCACCCAGGCGCTCAGGTTGAGGTTGAAGGCGTAGCAGACGAAGGTCACCGGGACGATTTGTCGGATCGGCAGGTCGTGCTGCGCATAGCGTTTGCCGAGTACGTCGAAACAGCAATACACCGCATAACTCACTGCGGTGGCTGCGCCAGCCAGCCACAGGGTTCGGGCGCTGTAATTGCGCAGCGTTTGGTAGACCTCGCTCCAGTTGACGTTGCGCGCCAGACCGATCAATAGCCCGGCTACAAGAATGAAGAAGCAGTAGGTCAGGATCTTCTTGATCAGCGGCCAGCGACGGCGCCACCCACTCTGCGACTGCTGCTGGCGCTCGGTCATTGATGGTCTCGCTGCAAGGGGGCAGGGCTGGGCTCAAGCGGTTCCGGATCGAGCAACTGCAACCTTGGTTTATGCGCCGGCAACAGGCCCACCCACTGAGGGAAGTGGCGCAGAAAGTGGAAGATGATGAAGGCCAGCGGCGCGCGCCACCAGTAGCCGCGGATGATGCGTTCCAACGGAATGCGGCGGCAGTCATGTTGCAGCAGCCGGTCCAGATTCTCATGCAGTTGGCGATTGAATGTGTGATCGCGAATGATCAGGTTCGCCTCGAGATTGAGCGACAGGCTCAGTGGGTCAAGGTTGCTCGAGCCCACCGTGGACCATTCGTAGTCGGCCAGTGCGACCTTGCCATGCAGGGGCCGGCGGCAGTATTCGTGGATCTCCACACCATCGCTCATCAGGTAGTTGTAGAGCATCCGCGCGCCGAATTTGGCGATCGGCATATCCGGTTCGCCCTGCAGAATTAGTCGGACCCGAACGCCACGCCGTGCCGCGTTGCGAATCTCCCGCAGCACTCGGTAACCCGGGAAGAAATAGGCGTTGGCAATCAGCAAGCGCGAGCGGGCGTCGCGAATGGCCTGCAGGTAATGCTGCTCGATATCGTTGCGATGATCGTTGTTGTCGCGGGTGACGAACAGCGCACGCGCTTCGCCCCGGCTGACCCCGACAAAACCGTTGCTCTGGGTTCGCATTCGCCGGTGCCACCAACGTCGGCCCGATTGGACAGGACTGATAGCGCTCAGTGCGAAGCGGTGGATGTCATGCACCACTGGGCCTTCGACCCGCAGCGCGTAGTCCTGCTTTGCAGCGGGGCCAAAATCGCCAAGGTGATCTGCAGAAAAATTGATGCCGCCGATGAACGCGAACTCGCCGTCTATCACCACAATCTTGCGGTGCATGCGTCGGAACACATTGATCCGCTTGCCGAGCAGCCGTTTGCCTGGATCGAAGACATGAATACGCACGCCGGCGCGCGCCATCGCCGCAGCAAAATCACCGTCCAGATCAGCCGAACCATAGCCGTCCACGGTGACGTTGACGCTGACCCCGCGTTCGGCTGCGGCAATCAGCGTCTGTTGCAGCTCCTGTCCCACCTTGTCCTTGAAGAAAATGAAGGTTTCCAGCAGGACTTCCTTTTCCGCGGCCGCAATGGCCTCGAACACGGCGGGAAAGAATTCCTCACCGTTTTCCAGCAACTGAAGGCGATTCCCGTCTCTCCAGTGAAAATTCATAGGTGTATCTCCACCGCCAAGGGCAGATGATCGGACAAGTGTGTCCAAGGTTTGTTGCTCAGTATTCTCGCTTTGTGGCTCGTAGCATTTCGCACATAGATGCGGTCCAGGCGCAGCACTGGCCAGCGTGCCGGGAAGGTCTTGGCCACCTTGCCCTGGGCCACCGCGAATACCTCGTGCATGCCCGCGCAGCGATCAAGCACCTGCGCACCCTTGAGTCGCCAGTCGTTGAAGTCACCGGCGACAACCACCGGCGCATCCGCTGGCAGTGAGTCGAGCAGGTCGCAGAGGAGGCGCAGTTGCTGCTGACGATGGGCTTCGCGCAGGCCCAGGTGCACGCAAATCGCGTGAAATTCCTCGTGTCCCGGCACCTGCAACACGCTGTGCAAAAGACCGCGACGTTCCGGCCCGGCAATGGAAATGTCGAGGTTCTCGTAGCGCGTGATCGGGAATTTCGACAGCAGGGCGTTGCCGTGGTCACCGTCGGGGTAGACGGCATTGCGACCGTAGGCGAAATCGGTCCAGATGCTGTCGGCCAGAAACTCGTACTGCGACATCTTGGGCCAGTCGTGAAAGCGCAACGCGTGTTTTTCATGCGTGCCGAGCACTTCCTGCAGAAACACGACATCGGCCGATACCGCCCTGACTGCCTCGCGCAACTCCGGCAGGATGAACCGCCGATTGAGCGCGGTGAAGCCCTTGTGGGTGTTCACGGTCAGCAGGCGTACCGTGTTGACCGCGGTGGACATGTGCGCGTCGAGATCGCTGCTGTCGAGGGGATGGGTCTTGTCCAGATTCACGCCAATGCTCCTTCCAACTGGCCTGGAGTGGTTTCCAGGTCTTTATCCAGTCCGAGCCGGCGCAACAACTGTCGCGCGTCATACGGCGCCCGGACCTTTACATCGTTATCGAAATAGCAATAGACGGCGCGCCGCTTGCGCGCCGGTGGTTTGCCGGAGCTGATCAGGTGAGCATCGTCAGGCTGGCTGCCGTTGCTCCAAAAGGTGATGCGCTGGGCCCAGTTGTCCAGAGCCTCATCGGTGTAGCCGCTGGTATAGAGCTCTTCCGCTCCGTGGAGGCGGATATAGACGAAATCGCTGGTGAGGTCCTCTTGATAGGGCCACTTGCCGGCCGTATCGGCCACCACCAGCGCTACCTTGTGCTTGCGCAGCAGCGCCACAAACGCCGGATCGACAAAGCTGTCGTTACGTATTTCGACCGCGTGCCGAAGGGGACGTTTGTGATCGATCTGCAGATAGCTACGTCCCTCCATGCGCGCTTCACACCCTTTCGCCATTTCCAGCGCCGCTTCGGTGTCATGGGGCAGTAAGGCGAGGAAGGTTTCGAAACGCTCAGGATCGAATTTGAACGACGGCGGGAATTGCCAGAGCATCGGGCCGAGCTTGTCCTTGAGCGCAAGGACACCGGACGCGAGAAAGTTGGCGATGGGCTTCTCCACGTCCCGAAGGCGCAGCACGTGGGTGATGTAGCGGGGCGCTTTGACGCTGAACACGAAGCCCTCGGGCGTGTCGTCATACCAGCCCGCATAGAGCTCCGGCTTTTGCAACGAGTAGAACGAGCCATTGATCTCGATGCTGCTTACGGCTCGCGAGGCGAACTTCAGCTCGTTCTTCTGCACGAGCCCCTTGGGGTAGAAGTCGCCTCGCCAGGGTGCGTAGCGCCAGCCGGAAATGCCTATATGGATGGCTGCCATCGCTTGCTCCTGTGGCCTAACGGGGGTTCTGCATGCTGGTCGGATCGCTAGCCGGGAAGGTGTCGGCGACGGCCTCATCGATTAGATTCTGTTCCGAGCCGTTCTCCGAGCCCTCGCGTTGGGGCTTGAGCTCGACCTTGATCCAGCCTCCTTCGCGACGATCAAATGCCTCGAATGCTGCTATGACGTCGGTCATCGGCTTGACCTGCGTAAGAATCTTGGTCGGGTCGATGCGCCGCGCCTGGATCATTTCGATGAGCCGGGGAATGTACTTGCGGTGGTGACAGTTACCCATGTTCATGGTGATGTTCTTGTTCATGGCCTTGCCAATGGGGAAAGTCGTCGCATCCGGTGGATACACACCGATGATCGACAGGGTGCCGGCCTTTGCCAGACACTCAACACCCCATTCGAGCGCTTGGGACGGGGCATCGCCCGGTTGCCATTTGGCGTTCTGCTCAAGGTTCGCGCCGTCAGCAGGTTTGCCACCGCAGCAACCGTGTTCCGCATCGACGCCCACGGCATCGATGACGCGGTCGACGCCAATCCCACCGGTCAAACGCTTTAACGTTTCGATTGGGTCTTCGCGATTGAAATCGATGATCTCGGCGCCCTGACCTTGGGCCATGCGTAAACGGTCGTCGTACTGGTCGATGGCGAAGATGCGACCGGCGCCCAGCAGTTTGGCGCTGGCAATGGCGAATTGACCCACCGGGCCGCAGCCGAATACCGCTACCGTGTCACCGGCCTCAATCTCGGCCATTTCGGCGCCGAAATAGCCGGTCGGGAAGATGTCCGAGAGCAGAATTGCCTGATCATCACTGATTTCCGGGGGCAGCTTCACCAGGCCGATATTGGCAAAGGGAATGCGCGCCTTTTCGGCTTGCAGTCCGTGGAACGGACCGGTTGCCGCCGGGCCGCCGAAGAACGAGGTGCCTGCTTCCTTGCCGTTGGGATTGGCCACGTCGCACTGGGCGAAATAGCCCGAACGGCAGTACGAGCAATTGCCGCACGCGATGGTCGAGGGGATCACTACGCGGTCGCCGATCTGCAGGTTGCGAACGTCTTCACCGAGCTCTTCAACGATGCCGACCGCTTCATGGCCAAGAATGGTGCCGGGCTTCATACCGCTGAAGGTGCCGCGAACAAAGTGCAAATCCGTTCCGCAAATGGCAGAAGCAGTGATTCGAACAATGGCGTCGGTGGGGGCTTCGATCTTGGGGTCGGGTACATCATCGAGGCGTATGTCGCCGACATCGTGATACACAACAGCTTTCATGGGCGTCTCCATAAACGGTCCCAATCGCGCCTGGCCGGGCTTCGATTGGGCTGAACGAATGATCAGTGACATCCTGTAGCGCAGCCGAGCTGGTACAGCTGGGCTGAAGAGTCCTCGGGGATGCGCCAGCCTCTACAGGCGTGCGATCCGCGGCACGTTGCATACGCAATCTGCTCCCTTCATTCGGACTGACGGTGGCTTGCCCGGTTCATCTTTTTTTCGGCTGCACGGCACCCGGTGCCGCTCGGTATCGGGTGCCTGTTGAGGTTTGGGAGGCGGGTTACAGCTTCGGCGAGGTCAACGGGGCGGGCGATTCCATGGAAGGTCGCCGGCAAAGGCTTCGACCAGGTAGTCGATCATGGCCCTCACTTTGGCTGGCGGACGGCGCTCTGGTGGGTAGACGACATGGATTCCGCCAAGGCCCAGCGGTGGCTGATCGAGTTCAACGACTTCAAGCTGGCCCCGGCTGAGCGCTGCGGCCACGATGAACTGCGGTTGGTAGATCAGCCCTTGGTCGCCGACGGCGGCAGCGACCAGCGCCGCGCCGTTGTTAGCCATCAAGTTGCCCTGAATCGGCACGCGGAATTCTCCTGCCGGACCAAATGCCATTCTCGGCCGCCCAGCAGGTTCGACAGGCTGTACCCCAGGCAATTATGTTGGGACAGGTCGCTCACCCGCCTTGGCACTCCATGCTGGGCCAGGTAACCGGGCGAGGCGCATACCAGTATCGGGCAATCGGCCAGGCGCCTGGCCTGTAAGGGGCTATCGGTGAGGCGACCAATCCGCACCGCCATGTCCCAACTGCCATCGATCAGGTCAACCTGGCTGTCGGTGAGCCCCAGTTCAACTTTGACCGCAGGATGTCGCTGACTGAAAGCAGGCATCAACGGCGCGATGAAACGGGTGCCGAACGACAGTGGAAGGTTCATGCGCAGCAGTCCCGAAGCCTCGGCCCGCTGTGAGGCTACGCTGGCCTCGGCTTCGTCGATGTCCGGCAGGATGCGCAGGCAAGCCTCGAGGTAACTGCTTCCTGCGGCAGTCAGGCTTAGCCTTCGGGTGCTGCGGTGGAACAGCTTGACCCCGAGGCGTGCTTCCAACGCATCAACGTGTTTGGTTGCCATGGCCGGCGACAGTCCCAGATGACGTGCAGCGGCAGAGAGGCTGCCAGCATTGGCCGCCCGCGCAAACACACGCATGCCGGTGATTCGGTCGAGCATTGCAGCTCCTACTCTCAGTTGAAACTGTTGACGTGGATTCCCTTGTTCAGCTCAAAACGAGTGTAATCCATACTGTGCCTCCGCCCGCTCAGGATCACGATGCCATGAACGAACATGCCAACAGGACGCCTCCGGCTCGGATGCCAACGCTGTTCGTGCCGCACGGTGCCGGTCCGTGCTTCTTCATGGAGTGGGACCCGATCGATGCCTGGGATGCGATGGCTGCCTTCCTGAGGTCTGTGGCCGCAACCTTGCCGCGGCGCCCTCGCGCGATCGTGCTGATCTCCGGGCATTGGATGGAGCCCAGGGCCATGGTTACCGCAAACGCACGGCCGGGACTCATCTACGATTACTACGGCTTTCCGGCGCACACCTACACGTTAGACTACCCGGCGCCAGGCGATCCGCCGCTGGCTGCACGTCTGGTCGAGTTGCTCGGCCAAGCTGGTATTCCGGCGGGCGAAGATGGTCTGCGCGGCTTCGACCACGGCACCTTCATTCCGCTGAAACTGATGTTTGCAGAGGCAGACGTGCCGGTGGTGCAGTTGTCGCTGCAGCGCGATCTAGATGCTGCAGCCCATCTAGCCATCGGCCGCGCCATCGCTCCGTTGCGCGACGACGGCGTGCTGATTGTCGGCAGCGGTATGAGCTTCCATAACATGCGTGGCTATGGCGATCCGCGTTTTGCGCCGATTTCGGATGCCTTCGATCAATGGCTGAGCGACGCCGTCAGCGCACCGACCGCGCGTCGCGAGGCGTTGCTCCAGCACTGGGAGCAGGCGCCTTCGGCGCGGCTCTGTCATCCGCGGGGCGGCGAAGAACATCTATTGCCGCTGATGGTGGCGGCCGGCGCTGCGGGCGACAGTGCCGGGCGCAGGATATTCACCGACCGCGTCATGCATACGACGCTTTCAGCCTATCGGTTTGGCTGATTCATCAGCCCGTTTTAAGAAAGAGGATTCATCATGCTGAGCTCCACCGTACAAATCCAGACATCCGATCCGAGTCGCCTGATCCGTCGTCTCTGCAAACATTGGAGCCACAAGTTCGAAGTGGACTTCGATGATCATCAGGGACATATCGTGCTGGGCGCCACCCAATGCTGGTTGACGGCCGGAGATAACAGCCTGACGGCAAAATTGCAGACGCAGGACGAGGAGCTGTTGGCGCGAATGGAAACCGTATTGGCTGATCATCTAGAGCGCATGTCGGCCGGCGAGACCTTCAGTTTCGCCTGGCAGCGTGCTGACGCGCCGTAGCGATCAATCGTTACTGGCGAAATTCGGCAGCGTGCTGACCGGCTGTGAGAAACGGAAGGGGATCGACAACATCGAGTCGCCATAGGCTTTTTGCACGACAAAATGCAGGTGCGGGCCGGTGCTGCGGCCCGTATTGCCGGAGTGGCCAAGCAGGCTGCCGACCTTCACCTGTTGCCCTGGCTTGACCTTTACCGACCCGCGCTTCAGGTGCAGATACGCGCTATGCGTACCGTCGTCGTGCAGGATTCGCACGTAGTTGCCCGCCGGGTTGGGCATCCGCCCGTGCTGTCCATCGCGCGCTTTCAATACGGTTCCTGCGCGCGCCGCGACGATTGGCGTGCCTTCCGGCATGGCTATATCGACGGCGTAGCGGCCCTTGGGTGAGGTGTGGCTGTAGTCCCCGCCAGCGCCCTGGGAAATGGAGAAGGGACCGCCTTTCCAAGGCAGGGCATAGACATAACCGCCAACAGATCCCTTCTTGCCTGGCTCCGGTGAGTAGATCAACGAATAGCTGAACGACTGCTGGTACATCAGTGGATAGCCGGCTTGGCGTTTGCGAAGCGTGGCAATACGCATGCGGGTCCGTGCAGGCACCGTCTTGCGAACCACGCCTTTGCCAACGCCGGTGACATTGACCATGTGCGTCAGGCGCAACACGACTTCGACGGGAACGTCCGTATCGTTGCGCACATCCATCGCTTTGCCCGACCCGATCCGGTTGACGAACAGCTTCACAGTGCCGGGCTTGGCGGCGGGGAGCGTCGCGTTGCTGATGGTCCCGCCGGCAAGCGAGGGCAGGGTGACGAGCGAGCACAAGGTTAGAAGGACGAAAGAGATCAGCCGAGTAAGTTGCATAAAAAAGTGATCCGTCACGGAAGGGACACTCTGCCTGCGGCTGGCAGGAACAAATCCGTTGGGTTCATGAACACCGCGCTGTGGGTTGGGACTTGGGTCGCATTGCGGGGTTCAATACCGCACGTCGAGATCAAACGAACGGTTGAGTGATTACATCGATACTGCTCTGTAGATATGAAAAAGCCCCGTTATCCGGGGCTTCTTCTACTTCGACTCAGGCCAAGGCAAGCGCTTTAGCTTCACTCTTCTTCTTTGATCAGCTCGAACAACAGCAGCGAACGGCCGGTCAGTGCGTATTCATTGTTGAAATCGAATCGCTCGGCGCGCGCGTTGGGGTTGTTTGTGTCAATCAGGCGATTCCAGTAGATGCCTTGCGGCACTTCCGGCAGGGTGAAGTTCACCACGTCATGATGGGCGTTGACGATTATCAGCAGGGTCGCGTCCGAACCGGTCTTGCGGATGCCGGTAGGCTGGGCACGGCCGTCCAGCAGCATGCCCATGCAGCGGTTGTTGCCATCCTCCCAGTGCTCAATCGTCATTTCTTCTGCGTGAGGTGCAATCCAGCTCACGTCCTTGACGCCCAGTTCTTCGTTGTAGGCGCCAACCAGGAAGCGTCCACGGCGCAGCATCGGGTAGCGTTGACGCAGGCGAATCAGTTTCCGGACGAAGGATTGCAGTGTTCGGCCTTCTTCCGGGATGTCCCAGTTGACCCAACCGATTTCGCTGTCCTGGCAATACGCGTTGTTGTTGCCATGCTGGGTGCGAGCGAACTCGTCGCCGGCCACGATCATCGGGGTGCCCTGGGAGAACAGCAACGTCGCAAAGAAGTTGCGCATCTGACGGAAGCGCAGCTCGTGGATTTCCGGGTCGTCAGTCGGACCTTCGACGCCGTGGTTCCACGAGATGTTGTTGCTACTGCCATCGCGGTTGTCTTCGTCGTTGGCTTCGTTGTGTTTGTCGTCGTACGAAACCAGGTCGTTCAGGGTGAAGCCGTCATGCGCAGTGATGAAATTCACCGAGCTGAATGGGCGACGACCCCGCTGGTTGAACAGATCGCCCGACCCCGTCAGACGAGCGGCGAAGTCCGGCAACTGGTCACCATCACCTTTCCAGAAGGCACGAACGGTGTCGCGATACTGGTCATTCCATTCGGCCCAACCCGGCGGGAAGCCGCCGACCTGATAGCCGCCAGGGCCACAATCCCAAGGCTCTGCAATGAGTTTGGTCTTGGCCAGGACCGGGTCCTGGCGGCACGCTACGAGGAAGCCGTGGCGCTCGTCATAGCCGTCATGTTCCCTTCCCAAGATGGTTGCCAAGTCGAAGCGGAAGCCGTCGACATGCATTTCCTCAGCCCAGTAGCGCAGTGAGTCGGTAACCATCTGCACCACGCATGGGTGGCTCATGTCCAGGGTGTTACCAGTGCCGGAATCGTTGATGTAGTAGCGCTTCTCGTCGGGCATCAGGCGGTAGTAGGAGGCGTTGTCGATGCCGCGCATGGACAGGGTGGGACCCATCTCGTTGCCCTCGGCGGTGTGGTTGTAGACCACGTCGAGAATGACCTCCAGATCAGCGTTATGCAGGTGTGCGACCATTTCCTTGAATTCGCTGATCTTACCGCTTGCCAGGTACTTCGGATGAGGCGCGAAGAAGGCAATGCTGTTGTAGCCCCAGTAGTTGGTCATGCCCTTTTCGAGCAAGTGTTGGTCCTGGACAAATGCATGGATGGGCAGGAACTCCACCGAAGAGACGCCGAGCTTGCGGATGTAATCAATGACGTCCGGCGTCTTGAAACCGCCAAATGTCCCGCGCATGTCTTCGGGTACTGAAGGGTGCTGCATGGTGAAACCGCGCACGTGGGTCTCATAAATGATTGTGCGGTCCCAAGGGACTTGAACCGGTCGGTCATGACCCCAGGTAAACGCCGGGTCGATGACTTTCGACTTCGGTACGAAGGGCGCGCTGTCGCGCTCGTCGTAGCTCAGGTCAGCATCGGCGTGGCCGATGGTGTAGCCAAAGAGTGCCTCGGACCATTTCAGTCCACCGACCAGCTGCTTGGCATAAGGGTCGATCAGCAGTTTGTTCGGGTTGAATCGGTGGCCGGCGTCCGGCTCGTAAGGCCCATGCACACGGTAGCCATAGATCTGCCCCGGATGAGCATCAGGCAGGTAACCGTGCCAGATCTCATCGGTGTATTCGGGCAGCTCGATTCGCTCGAGTTCGGTTTCACCATCGGTATCGAACAGACACAGCTCAACCCTTGTGGCATTCGCGGAAAAGATCGCGAAGTTAACCCCTAATCCGTCCCAGGTGGCGCCAAGCGGGAAGGGCTGTCCTTCGCGAATACGCGAAGGCACCAGAATTTGAGGCGCCGCAGGTTTGTTTCTACTCATGAAATCTCCGATGGCAACGCTAGGTAGGTGCTGTGCAAGGTGATGAGTCGTCACAGCCCGCCAACCCTCGTCGAGGGTTGGTTCGGATTCGTGGCGCGGTGTCGTTCAGCTTTCTTTCTTGGATCGGGGCGCGCGAGTCTTCTTCACGCCTTCCGGTGTGCCTTCTGCAGCGTCGGTACCTGCCTTGGCTTTAGGGCGCGCAGCTCCCTTGGTTGGGGCGACCGCTGGCTTGGCTGGTTTGACGTCTTTCGGTTCCTTGGTGTCCTTTGCGGGCTTGGCTGCTTTGGTCGCCTTGGCTGGTTCTTCAGCAGGCGTCGCATCCGTTGGTTTGGTGACTGCTTTGCGGGTTTTGGCCGGCTTGGTATCGGAAGTGTCGTTTTCCGCCTCGGCCAGCTTGCGTGCCATCTCCCAATGGCGTGCATCCTCACCGTGCGGACGGCCTTCCGATACCCAGATGTCATACGCCAGTTCGCGAATGCGCTGCTCTTGTTTAGTCATCGTTCTGATTCTCCTGTTGAACTGTTTGTTAGCTGTAAAAGCGCAAAAGGCAGATGCTGCAAAACTTCAGTCACGCTCAACCCTTCTTGTTTGGGTGTGACTGCCATTCCGTCAAAAAGTCGCTCCATCGCATGACCGCTCAGCGCATCGGGCAATCGAACATGGGTGTCGCCCCAACGCGCGGCCGGAATACTGGGTGCCGTGCTGTCGCCGAGCAGGCCGCTGGCCAGACGCGCTGCTACCACAATCAACCAGCTGCCATCGAGCTCTCGGGCGAAGGCGATGAGGCTCTCGGCATGCTCACCCTCGACTTTCAACGGCAGGTAGCGGCCCGCGGTGAACAGCTGAGGTTGGGCCCGACGCAGCTTGAGCGTGCGCGCAATCAGCCATTGCTTGATGCGCCCGTCCTGCCAGTTCTCCATCAGTTCGGTCGGCTGGGCATCCGGTTGGAAGGTGGCGCGACGGCTATCGAAATCGACCGGGCGGCGGTTGTCGGGATCGACCAGACTGAAATCCCAGTAGTCCGTACCTTGATAGAGGTCGGGCACGCCTGGAGTGGTCATACGCAGGAGCGTCTGAGTAAGGCCGTTCAGCGCGCCGGCGGGTGCCAGCTCGTGGGCAGCCGCGGCAATGTCGTCCCGCAGCGTTTTGCACTCGTCGCCCAGAAGCAGCGCTCGCAGGTAATGCTGGCACGCACCTTCGTAGTCACTGTTTGGATCGGTCCAGGTGCTGCGCAACTTGGCCTCGCGTACGGCCTTTTCCTGCCATTGGATCATCCGCTCGCAGAAGGTCTCCATTGCCGGCTTGTCGTCAGTGTTCAGATCCAGCGGCCAGCAGCCGAGCAACACCTGAAACAACAGCATTTCATCGCCAGCAGAAGGCGCCGGTCCATCGGGCAGTTCCTGGCGCTGGCCATAGGCGAGCTGGCGCCAGTGGCGCACTTTGCTGGCGTACCATTCGGCACGCTCACTGAGCACGGTCATCCGAGCACGGGTGTCTTCGCCGCGTTTGTGGTCGTGGGTGGCCGTTGTCAGCAGGTTCCGAGGGAAATGTTCGGCACGCGCCAGGCACTCGGCATGAAAGGTGTCGACCGGCGCGCTGAAGGTCTGCGGATCAAAGCCAACGTCGTTGCGCGACAGCAGCGCGCCGGAGCGGTAGCAGGCGGTGTCTTCCACCGCCTTGGCGGCAGCCGGCGAGGTTAGCTGCTGGAAACGGGTGCAGGCATATCGGCGGATGCGGCGTGCAGGTCCCGGCGGCAACGAGCGAAGGTCTTCGCCGCCCAACCAGCGATCAAGGTGATCGAGTAGCGGCCAATCGGCCTCGCCCAGTGTGGTGCGGGCGGCGGCCAGCGCCTGTTGAAAGAACGGCTCGTCGGCCTCGCGGCGGCCATGCGCGGCGATGTAAGTGCGATAGACGGGGAAGTGAACGATCAGCTCGAGCAGCGCGCGGCGAATAGCGCCCAGAGTGATGTCGCGGGTCATCACGTCATGCCGCGCAACCTGTAGCAGTGCCTGGGCGACGGTTTCAAAGTCGCCGGCCAGCGGCCCGGTGAGCACCAGTTGCCGAGCTTGGCGGACCTCCTCCATGAAATCGGCGGGGCGGTCGGCGGTTTCGCTCCACAGCGAGCACAGCACGGATTTTCCAGCTGGATCGTGCTGCAGCAAGGACACCTGATTCATGAATTCATAGCCGGTGGTGCCATCGACACCCCAGTCATCATGCAGGCGCTCACCTTCGGCGAGAATCTTCTCGACGTAGATCGGCACATGATCCTGCTCCGCGCCTTCGGGACGCGCGGCATTGAGCCGATCGACACGGCGCCGCAGGCGGCGACAGTAACCGCGCGGATTGGCCAAGCCGTCGATATGGTCGATGCGCAGCCCGTCGACCAATCCTTCGCTGATCAGCTCGAAAATCTTCGCGTGGGTTTCCTCGAACACCACCGGACGTTCGACACGCAGGCCACCCAGTTCATTAATGTCGAAGAAGCGGCGCCAGTTTATGTCGTCGCCTGCGGTGCGCCAGCTGGCGAGACGATAGTGCTGCCGCTCGAGCAGCCCGTGAAGCCGTTTGAAGCCTTCTTCGGTGGTCGAGTCGTAGTGCCGGAGTGCACTTTCGAGTGTCTGCCGTGTGGCGCTGTCTTCCAGCAGCCGCGCCAGATCCGCGCGCAGCTGGCGGGCGGTTTGGTACGGCGCGGGCTCGGTCTTCAACGCGTCGAAATGCTGCCCTAGTGCGCGCAATTCCGGTTGTTCGGTCAGGCGCAGGATTTCGCCGTAGGTCGGTGGCGAAATCGGGAAGCGGTGCTCGTAGTGCTCGGCATAGAAGGCGCCGTTATCGATGTCCAGCTTCAGGGGGATCTTGCCTTGCTGCAAGGCTTCGCCGTAGTCACTGCCGAGGAAAGGAACCAACAGTTGGCCTTCGAGCAGCGGATCAGGCGAGTTCCACTGGATGTCGAAGAACTGCGCATAGGGGCTACGTCGGCCCCATTCGAGCACGTCGAGCCACCAAGGATTGCCCGAGCCACCCACCGCCATGTGGTTGGAGACGATATCGAGTATCAGGCCCATCCCTTTGGCCCGAAGGGCATCGACCAGGCGCCGTAGTGCGGGCTCGCCGCCCAGTTCGGGATTGATCCGGGTAGGGTCGATGACATCGTAGCCGTGCATTGAGCCGGGGCGGGCCGTTAACAGGGGCGACGCGTACAGATGACTGATGCCCAGGTCAGCGAAGTAGTCGACCAGTGCAGTGGCATCGTCAAGGGTGAAGTCACGATGGAACTGCAGTCGCAACGTGGCGCTAAGGTCTCTCATCGATGTTTAGTTCCAATAGCCTGCTCGCGCGCACTGGATAGAAGCTCCAGGCGGTGCGCGCAGGCGGGGTCGTCAAGCATGGTGGCGCTGTCACTGGGATAGCGGCGGCGCCAGTTGGGATGGGTGTCGATAATGCCGGGCATGTTCGGCTGTTCGAGCAGGCCCAGGGCGTCCTCAACCGGGAACAGCACCAAGGGGGCGGGCGAGCGCCCGAGGCACACCGCGCAGGCGTCGGCCAGGACGTCGGGATCGGCGAGGTCGCCCTTGACGCTCGGCGCATACTCACGCAACAGCCGCAGCAGCCCGGCGCGCTCGCGCTCGCGTTCCTCCAGCTGCGCCGGGCGCTCGTCTTCACGGTGCTGGCCGACGCGGATACGCCAGTCGATATCGTGCGCCTTCCACCAACCTTCAATGGTGGGCAGGTCATGCGTGGTGGACGTAGCGATTGCACTGTCGGGCCATTCTTCGAGCGGCTTGAAAGTGCCGTTGTCATCGCGTTCGAAGAACAGCACTCGCATGCCCAGCAGCTTGCGCGCCGCTAACTTTTCACGCAGCCCCTCGGGCACGGTGCCGAGGTCTTCACCGAGCACTACGGCGTTACGCCGCCAGGCTTCCAGCGTGAGCAGACGCAACAGGTCATCGAACGGGTAGTTGAGGTAAGCGCCTTCTGTAGGGCCGGCGCCCGCCGGCATCACCCACAGGCGCATCAGGCCCATCACATGGTCAATGCGTATGCCACCGGCATGCGCCAGATTGGCCCTTACCATTTCGATGAACGCGCGGTAACCATGGGCCTTCAAGCCCCATGGGGAGAACGCTGAGATTCCCCAGCTTTGCCCCTGGCGATTGATGATGTCTGGCGGTGCACCCACGCTGAGCGCTGCCAGCACTTCGTCCTGGCGGCTCCAGGCCTGACTGCCGCCACCGTCGGCTCCGACGGCCAGGTCGCTGATCAGGCCGATCTTCATTCCGGCACTGCATGCGGCAATCTGGGCCCGCTCAAGTCCACGGGCGATCAACCATTGGCAGAACGCGTAATAGCTCACCTCGGAGGCGTTTTGTTGAGCGAACTGTTCGACGGCAGGGTTCTGGGGCGTGCGGTATTCCTCAGGCCAGTCACGCCAGTGTTGCGGATAGCCTTCGGGACTGAGGAGGGCGGCGTGTAGCGCCTCGAAGCGGCAATGGTTTTCAAGCGCTTCACCACCCGCCTCGCGGAAGCTGTCGAAGTCCGCCTGCTGAGCGTTGCCGCCTGTGGAGAAATCCTCGTACAGCGTGCGCAGCAGGCACTGCCGGGCTTGCGAGGCGGCGTCCCAGTCGATCAGTTCGAGCGACTCGAGGCGTTCAAGCTCGTCGGCAAGCCCACAGGACTCGATTGCCATGCGCAGCGGCTTTTCACCCAGCACGCTGCCAGGTGCGCTGTGCAGAATGTTGTAGAACAGCCGGCTCGACGGTGAGTACGGGCTGTATTGCTGGCTGTTGCCTGTGAACATCGCATGCACGGGGCTGATGCCCAAAGCGTCGGCTCCGTGTGCCGCCGCGTTGCGCGCAATTGCTTCGAGCGCCTGGGTATCGCCGAGCCCGCCGTCACCCGGACGCCGCAGCCCATAAAGCTGCACCGTGACTCCCCAGGCAGCCGGGCCGGCCAGATCCTCGACGCTTGGGCAGGCAACTGGAGCAACGGCGAGCGTAAGCTGCTGGTCGGCGATGTTCAGCTGGTGATAGCCGGGCACATCAATGGCGGCAAGGCGCGACTGCGCGTCCAGAGTGCCGTTCTGCTGGCTCCCGTCTTCGAGCGTCAGGCTGTAACGGGACGATGGTTCAAAGTACTGACCGAGATCCAGCGCTGCGCCCTGGTCGAACGTCAGCAGCGGTGGCACGCGGGCCGCCCCTGCGCCGGTGTCAAGTTTGTCCAGGCTGCGCTCGATCTGATCATCGCTGTCGGCCGGTAGCCCCAGCCCGTCAAGCACAGCACGCAAGACCTCCGGCTTGACCCGTTGATCCTTGCCGTCTGCATCAACCCACTCGATGGACAGGCCAGCCGCCTCGGCCAGGCGGTTCAGTCGTTCATCGCTCATTAAGACACTCCTGCAGAATCAAGCAAATACATCCTGGCGGTGTGCGCAGGTATCGTGTCAGTGCCGCCTGAATCGCCTTCACGGCTGCTGTGCAGCAAGCGCGTATTCGCAGCGGGCGGCGTCACGGCAAGGTCCTTGCCGCTCAAATTGAGCTCCAGGCGCAGTTCGCTGCCGTCGCCCAGTTGCCAACGCGCCAACGCACCGGCTTCGCACAAGGCTTCAGCGCCGAGGAAGCGCGAGCCTTCCAGGCGCGGCACGATTTCGGCGTGGCGAAGCTGGAGCAGCTGGCGATACAGGCGCAGCCATTCGGCGTGTTCAGGCTCGTCGCGCTTGCTGAAATCAGGTTTGGAGGCCTCGTACGTCTCCAACGCGTTTGGATCGGGAATGCGCTCGCGGGTGTGCTCGTCGGCGAATTCGGCAAATTCCGCAAACTCGCCACGGCGCCCCTCGCGTACGGCATCGGCTAGCTCGCCGTGGTGGCTGGTAAAGAACAGGAAGGGCTCGCGTGCGCCCCATTCCTCGCCCATGAACAGCAGCGGCACCATGGGGGAGAGCAGCAGCACTGCAGTTGCCGCCTTCAATGCATCGGGCGGAGCCAGCGTAATCAGACGGTCACCAAAGGCCCGGTTACCCGTCTGGTCGTGGTTCTGCAGGAACAGGACGAAGGCAGTCGGGGAGAGGTGACCGCTGGGCTCGCCTCGCGATTCGCCACGGCGATTCTCATGCCCCTGGTAGATGAAGCCTTCGCCCAGGAAGCGCACCAGCTTGTTGGTCGAGTCCTTATGGTAGTCGCCGTAGTAGCCTTGGCTCTCGTCGGTGAGCAGGGTGTGCAGGACGTTATGGCCGTCGTCGTTCCACTGGGCCGTAAAGTCATCCGCGAGCAGGCTGGCAAGGTTGTGTTCGTTCTCAAGTACTAAATGCACATGGCGGCCAGGCTCCACTTCCGCACGCACGCGTTCAGCCAGTTCGGGCAGGAAGGTCCGGTCGGGAATGGCGTGAACAGCGTCCATGCGCAGCCCGTCGAAGCGATAGTCCATCAACCACATCAGCGCGTTGTCGATGAAGAAATCGCGAACTTCGCGCCGGCGGAAATCGATCCCATCCCCCCAAGGCGTCTGCTGGTCGTGGCGGAAGAAATGCTTGGCGTAACGGTGCAGGTAATTGCCGTCCGGGCCGAAGTGGTTGTAGACCACGTCGATGAACACCATCAGGCCCAAGCCATGGGCGGTGTCGATCAAGTGCTTGAGCTCGTCGGGTGTGCCGTAGGACGCCTCCGGCGCGTAGAGCAGGACGCCGTCGTAGCCCCAGTTACGGTCACCCGGAAATTCGGCGAGCGGCATCAACTCGATAGCCGTGACGCCGAGATCTGCCAGTGCCTGAAGACGCTGTTCGATCTGCGCATAGCCGCCATAGCTGCCAACGTGCAGTTCGTAGAGCACGGTTTCGTGCCAGGGGCGGCCTTGCCAATCCGCGTTGCGCCACCGGTAAGCAGCAGAATCGACGACCACGCTCGGGTCGTGCACATCAACCGATTGTGCCCGCGACGCAGGGTCCGGCACCTGGAGCTCATTGTCGATCAGGAAACTGTACTGTGTGCCGGCGCCGACATCGGCTTCGACGCTGTACCAGCCATCAGCGCCTTCCTGCATGGGCAGCGTATCGCCGCCAACTACCACCAGGCTGACGCTTTGCGCGTCTGGTGCCCAGAGCCTGAACCGGGTACGGGAATCGTCCAGTAGCACCGGTCCGTGTTGCCCGTTGCGGGCGGGCCTATTCTGCATTGATCAACCTCATTAGATAGTGGCACTGACCTCGCGTCGTCCGCCCAATAGGCGTTGGTACAACCGGTCATAGGGTTCGATCGCGTGGCTCCAGAAAAATCCCCCACTCATTGCACGGCAGCGCATCGCATTGAGCAGTTGGGGGTTCCGATGTACGGCTAGCGCGCGTTCGACCGCTCCGCGGTAGCTGTCAACGGTGGCTTCGCTGAACAGGAACCCGGTGACACCGTCATCAATGCTGTCTGCCAGACCACCGGTCCGGTGGGCCACCGGCAAAGACGCAAAGCGCTGGGCGTACATCTGGCTTAGGCCGCAAGGCTCGTAGCGCGATGGCATGAGCAGGAAATCACTGCCGGCGAACAGGCGACGGGCATCGGTTTCGTTGAAGCCGATATGCGCGCCGACATGACCGGGGAAACGCTCGACCAGGCGCCGTACTTCGTCTTCGATATGCGGATCACCACGGCCGAGAATGGCCAGCTGGCCGCCGTTCTCGACGATGGTTTCGGCAACCGCGATGGTCAGGTCGATGCCTTTCTGGTGCACCAGGCGGGAAACCACCGAAAACAATGGACCGTTGCCTTCGACCAGGCCAAAGAGTTCACGTACGTGTGCCGCGTTTGCGTCTTTGCCGGACCAGTCATTCGGGCCGAAAGGGCTGACGAGATGAGAGCAGCTGCGCGGCTCCCAGCTTTCTTCGATGCCGTTGAGCAAGCCGGTAAGCAGGCCCTGGCGCGCCTTCATGCTGAGGAAACCTTCCATGCCGCAGCCGAATTCCGGCGTGGTGATTTCCTGCGCGTAGGTCGCGCTGACTGTGGTGACATGGTTCGCATAGGCGATACCGGCCTTGAGCAGCGACAGGGCACCGTAAAATTCCATGCGCTCAGGCCCGCAGCCTTCAAGGGGAATCGCCAGCGAACGGCGCAGGCTCATGTCGATGTTGCCTTGGTACGCCAGGTTGTGAATGGTGAATACGCTTGGCGTGGTCAGACCACGCCAGTGCATGTAGGCGGGTGTGAGCCCAGTCGGCCAGTCGTGGGCATGGACCAGATCAGGCGTCCAGCGAATACCAGCTGTGCCATCGGCAATATCGGTTGCTGCCATGCACAGGCGGGCAAAGCGCACCGGATTATCCGGCCAATCCTGGCCATGCTCATCGCCATAAGGCAGGCCGTCGCGCTCGTAGAGCTCCGGGCAGACCACCACGTAGATGATCAGGCCATCCGGCATGTCTAGGCGGCCGATTCGGCTTGGTGGCAGATCAGCGTGGGAGATCACGCTGCCAACGATACGAATCGGCTGGCCGCACTGCACCACTTGTGTGTAGCCAGGAATGAGCACGCGCACGTCATGCCGATCACCGAGGGCCCGGGGCAGGGCTGCGGACACATCGGCAAGGCCGCCGGTCTTGACCAGGTCGGTCAATTCGGACGTCACAAAAAGAATTTTTTTCTTGTCGTCCTGGGTGCTGCGCAATTGCAGCAAGGGACGTTCAGCTGGCGGCGCCAGGCGTTGTGCAATGTTAAAGCGGACGGGGCGGGTGTCCACAGCAGCAATACTCATAATTTACCTCTCCCCAAGCGGGCCAGCGTCTCTAGCAGGCCTGCTATAAGCACGTTTCTTCCACGCAGCACCACTCGGAGCGCTGCAAACCATGAGCACGGCAAAGCTGATTTTCTGTACTGGAGCCGCGCGAGGAGCGGCGTAGAGCTGCGCTGGCCCTACTTGAAACCAGACCCGAACGCTGTGAAATAGTTCTCGCATTTGGGCGGAATACGGAGGGTTGGAACTTTGCCTTAGGGTATCGCCTCGGAAATCTGACTGACGCGAGCCTTTTCAAGCTGAAAGCCGGAGCCAATACCATGCAAGACCTTGCTGAAATCGTGCGGTTTCTTCGTGACAAACAGATGATGTTGACCACTGCGGAATCCTGCACTTGTGGCCTGATGGCCTCCCTGTTAGGCGACATCCCAGGTTGTGGCAAAGCGCTCGACAGCGGATTTGTCGTCTATTCGCCGAAGGCGAAGAACCGTCTGCTGCACGTCAGTTTCGAGACCATCGAAACCTTTGGCCTTACCAGCGAAGAGGTCGCCACCGAAATGGCCATCGGTGCGCTGAACGCCAGCGTCGCCGACATTGCCATTGCAAACACTGGCGTGGCCGACGACAACGAGGAGGACGCCGGTGGCACGCAGTGCTACGCCTACGCACTGATGCAAGGGGAGCGCCAAGTGAGCATCAGCGAAACCGTTCAGTTCGAAGGTGATCGCGTGTCGATTCGTAAGCAGGCGGCTCGCTACGGGCTAGAGCAGTTGCCGAGCAAATACGAGCAGCTGCTGCGTAAACTGCGGGAACACGAATGACTCGACAAGCACCGCCTTCACGCACCGACACATGACAATTGGTCACGCAATGCCCTGTATTGCAGCACGGCCGGTGCATCGACACTGCGGTCACACCGGCGGCTGACGCTCGGGCTCGACGTGATCGGGAACTGGGTGTTCGACGCTTGGTTTTCGGCCCAAGTTGAGGTCCGCTCGCAGCTGCGGAAGGCAGCCGGGATATTCGCGCTGAATGAATTTGATCAACGCCTCTCGCAGGTGGCAGCGCAGGTCCCAATTGCGCGATGAGTCCGGTGAACTGACCAGCACCCGGACCTGTATCGACTTTTCACTGCTGTCGGTGACTTGCAGCACGATCACGCGACCGTCCCACAGCTCTGGCACCTCCTGGCACAGCCGACGCAGTTCCTCACGCACGGGCTCCAACGGCAGCGAATAATCGACCCAAAGAAATATCGAGCCGATGATGCTTGAATTACGCCGCGTCCAGTTCTGGAAGGGCTTTTCGATGAAATATTGCAGCGGCACCACCAGCCGCCGGTCATCCCAGATCCGCACCACAACGTAGGTGCCGGTAATCTCCTCGATTCGCCCCCACTCGTTTTCAACGATCACCACGTCATCCAGGCGAATCGGCTGGGTGATTGCAATTTGTATCCCTGCGATCAGGTTGGCCAGCACTGGGCGAGCGGCAAAGCCAACGGCAAGGCCCGCAAGACCCGCCGACGCGAGCAGGCTAGCGCCGAACTGGCGAGCGCCCGGAAAGGTCATGAGCATTCCCGCGGCACCGATCAAGAGGATGAAGAAGCTCAGTGTCCGCAATAGCACCCGTGACTGGGTCTGGATCTGCCGTGCGCGCAGGTTGTCGCTGACGTCGACGGGGTTTCTCAACCGCACCGCCTGCTCAAGCCCGCGTATAAGCCGCATAGCCAGCCAGGTGAAGCAGGCAATCATGACCAGCGCGGTGAGGCGCCGGGCGAGGCTGATCAGCGCCAGATCGTCGCTGGCCGCCGCCAGCACAGCTTGCAGTCCGAGCAGTGGCAGCAACACGCTGATGGGCTTTTCCAGCTGCTCTGACACGGCCTTGGTGAGCAGAAATCCACGGCCCAGCCGCAACATCACTGCCGTCAGCACCCGACTGAATACGCTGAGCAAGACCACGACAAAGGCGGACACCAGGATCGTGCGCAACGCCGGTTCGGTGATGTAGTTCTCCCACTGGAGGAGGGGATCTAGAAATTCGATGAGGCCAGCTCCGTTTAATGCACTGCATGAGGGACTGGTGCCCCTATGCAAAGTTCATGGCAGGTGCAGCCAGTCGGGTCCGCGGAACTCCATTGCCTCGCCGTCTCTCACACATATCAGGAGGGCGGCGATGACGCCCTGATGGCTATCCAAACCAGTGGGAGAGAACATATGCAAAGCGCACAGACCGGAAATGATGTTCGCATCGAACGACTGATCGAATGGCTGCGCGACGCGCATGCCATGGAAGCTCAGGCAGAGACCATGCTGAACAAACAGGCGAGCCGCATCGAGCATTACCCACAGCTGAAGGCGCGGATCGAGCAACACATAACCGAAACGCAGAATCAGGCGAAGCTCATCGAAACCTGCTTGCACCGTTACGACAAGTCCTACTCCGGCTTAAAGGATCTGGGCGGCAAGATGACAGCGATGGGGCAGGCCATGGGTGGCATGATGGTCAACGACGAAATCGTTAAAGGCGCGCAGATGGGCTACGTCTTCGAGAATCTGGAGATCGCCTCTTATGAGATTCTGATTGCCGCGGCCAAAGCCGTAGGCGACGCCGAAACAGCCGACATCTGCACGCGCATCCTGGCAGAAGAGGTGGCGATGGCAGAGTGGATGCGCAGCCACCTGGCTGAGCTGACGCAGGCCTACCTGACCCGAGCAGCCGAGCCGCATACCGAAGCGAAGCGCTGATCGCTTCGGCCACCCAGGTTGTCGATCAAGGCAATGCCGATTGGCTAGCCTCCGACAACCTTGGCGGCATCATCCGCAGCGACTGGCATGCCACTGCGGGTGGCGTAGAGCTCGAAGCGTAGCTCCTGGGCCAGTCGGACAAGGTTCGCTGCATCCCGACACTGATCGTCGGTGATGCCGAATACGGTTAGTTCCTCACCGCCAGCGGTGTCTTCATAGAGCCGGACGGTGAGATGGCTGTCTTCTTGAGCATGGCAGTCACAGCGGAAGGGGTGGAGATAACCGCGAAGGATGTTCTCTATGGTGAGCAGAGGTAGACGTGTAGCCATGATCCTTCCTCCCATCGATGTCTGCATATGGAAAGGGGCTCGCGCCGAGTCGACGCTGCCTTGTTTTTTCAACATCTACAAACGCTAGCAGGCCCTGCCGAGATGTAAACATCGTTACGTCGCCGCTTGGCAGAAGGCTCACAGCTCGGACAAATCGATAACGGAGTCGCAGCCATGGCCCTGGATGAGTACAACCGAAAGCGCGACTTCACTGCGACCCCTGAGCCTGATGGCGAAAACGGCACGCGCAAACGCCGCAAGGCTCGTGCGCTTCAGTACTGCATCCAGAAGCACGACGCGACGCGGCTGCACTATGACTTCCGACTCGAGCTCGACGGGACGCTTAAAAGCTGGGCTGTCCCGAAGGGGCCCTCCCTCGACCCGAAATCGCGCCGTCTGGCCGTGCATGTCGAAGATCATCCGCTTGAGTACGCGACGTTCGAAGGTAGCATTCCGAAAGGTCATTACGGCGCGGGAGATGTAATCGTCTGGGATCGCGGTGTCTGGATTCCCGAGGGCGACCCGCAAGAGGGTTATCGCAAGGGCAAACTGAAGTTCAGTCTAGAAGGTGAAAAGCTGAGCGGCACCTGGAATCTGGTTCGCACGCGCATGGACGGGGGAAAGGAACAATGGTTTCTGATCAAGTCCAACGACGACGCTGCCAGGCCAGAGAGCGAATACGATATCGTCGAAGCGCTGCCAGACAGCGTGCTGAGTGATCGGACCCTGATACCCCGCACGCGTGGTAAAGCCAAACCGGCAGCCGCAGCCAAAGCGGTCAAGACACCCGCCCGTAGACGCAGCCGCAAGGACGCGCCGAACGCGACTTTGACGGGCGCCAAGCAGGCGCCGTTACCGGAGAGCTTCAAGCCCCAACTCGCGACGTTGGTTGAGTCAGTCCCTGACGGGGATTGGCGCTACGAAATCAAGTTCGACGGTTACCGCATCATGGCTCGTATCGAGCCGGGCAGGGTGCAGCTTTTCACGCGTAACGGTCACGACTGGACGCAGAAGATGCCACAGCAGGCCGAAGCGCTCGCCGGGCTTGGTTTGGAATCGGCCTGGCTGGACGGCGAAGTGGTGGTACCCGACGATGACGGCACGCCGGATTTCCAAGCGCTGCAGAACGCGTTCGAAGCTGGCCGCAGCGGCAGCATCCTCTATTACCTGTTCGATATGCCCTATCTGAATGGCATGGACTTGCGTGAGGTCCCACTGGAGGAGCGCCGAGCAGCCCTGAGTCAGGTGCTGGATGCTGACGAAAGCGAGTTGTTGCGCTTCTCCGCTGATTTCACCGAACAGCCGGAGAGCATGCTCGAGAGCGCTTGCCAGATGAAGCTGGAAGGGCTGATCGGCAAGCGCGGAGGCAGTACCTACGTGTCCCGGCGCAGCAACAGCTGGGTCAAGATCAAGTGCAAGAACCGTCAGGAATTCGTCATCGTCGGCTACACCGACCCGAAGGGTACGCGTAGTGGCTTCGGTGCGCTGCTGCTGGGGCTGCAGGACGAACAAGGTCAGCTGATATACGCCGGCAAGGTGGGCACCGGCTTCAACCAGGCCACTCTGGAGAGCCTGCACGCCAAGCTCAAACCGCTCGAAGTCGACAAGAGCCCTTTGGCAAAGGCGCCGCCAGCTGCCGACGTACGCGGTGCTCATTGGCTCAAGCCTGAGCTGATGTGCGAGGTCGCCTATGCGGAGATGACCCGGCAGGGCGTGGTGCGCCATTCGGTTTTTCATGGCCTGCGTTCGGACAAGCCGGCCAAAGCCATCATTCACGAGCGCCCAGCGAAAACAGCCAAGGCGTCTAGCCTGGAGAAGCCGAAACAACGCAATCCCGCATCAAACACGGCGGGCGGCAAGATCAAGATCTCGAACCCTGAACGCATCATCGACAAGTCGATCGGTGCAACCAAAATGGAGCTGGCACGCTTTTATGCCGAAGTCGCCCCATGGGCGTTGCCGCACCTGGCACAGCGGCCGCTTGCCCTGGTCCGTGCGCCAGA
Source organism: Pseudomonas sp. NPDC077451 (assembly GCF_044543345.1). Classification (NCBI taxonomy): domain Bacteria; kingdom Pseudomonadati; phylum Pseudomonadota; class Gammaproteobacteria; order Pseudomonadales; family Pseudomonadaceae; genus Pseudomonas; species Pseudomonas sp. NPDC077451. The sequence continues at coordinate 205,672 of NZ_JBITVX010000003.1, forward strand.
GGGAATCGACGGTGAGCTGTTTTTCCAAAAGCACACCGAGAAGCTGAGCATTCCGCATATCACCCAATTGGACACCGCACTGTTTCCCAACCATGCGGCATTGATGACCATCGACACCGCCGAAGCGCTGATCAGCGCGGCGCAGATGGGCACCATCGAGCTGCACACCTGGAATGCCGTGGCGCCGGTGCTCGATCACCCGGATCGCTTCGTGCTCGATCTCGACCCTGACCCTGCGCTGCCTTGGAAGCGCATGGTAGAGGCCACTCAACTCACCCAGACCTTGCTGGATGAATTGGGTCTGCAGTCTTATCTCAAGACCAGTGGTGGCAAAGGCCTGCACGTGATGGTGCCGTTGGAGCCGGTCCACAGCTGGACGGAGGTCAAAGCCTTCAGTCAGGCCATAGCGCAGTACATGGCCAAGCTCATGCCGCAGCATTTCTCAGCGGTCAGCGGCCCCAAGAACCGGATCGGCAAAATATTCATCGACTACCTGCGCAACAGTAAGGGCGCGAGCACCGTCGCCGCCTATTCGGTTCGGGCGCGCGAGGGACTTGCCGTTTCAGTGCCCATTCACCGCGATGAGCTGGCGGATCTCAAGGGCGCGAATATCTGGACCATTCGAAATCTCATGCCGCGCCTGGAAGAGCAGGGCGAAGACCCCTGGGCGGGGATCGACGAGACAGGGCAGCAAATCAGCGCTGAGATGCGTGAACGGCTAGGCATGAAATAACGAGGCGGGCAGATCGTCGGCTCTCTTGGAACATCCTCAGTCTGGTCAGCTCCAAGTTATGGCCCAGACAAGAGTTTTCCTGATGATTTGCTGTTCCCCTTGCGATTGCCAGCCGAGGCCACTGATGCCTGGGATTCAACTTACCTATCCATCTGTCAGAAGCGACCGCTTCCAACGCGCCGCGGAGTACTGGCATCCATGAAGCTCACCCGTTGGCTGATCGTGCTTTTTTTTGTGGTCGCGACGGCCTGTTTTTTCTGGTTCGATCTTGAACAATACCTGACGTTGGAAATGATCCAGGCGAAGAGTGGGGCGCTGCGAGACCAGGTCCAGGCGCACCCCTGGTGGGCAGGCTCGGTGTTCTTTGCCGCTTACGTAGCGCTGACGGTCATGTCATTCCCCGGTACCGTGGTGCTGACGTTGCTGGCCGGCGCCTTGTTCGGCCTGGTCGGCGGAACCTTGATGGTGTCCTTTGCCAGTAACATCGGTGCGCTGGTTGCGATGCTCATTAGCCGGTTTCTGTTACGTGACTGGATTCAGAAACGGTTCGCCAAACAGATCGCAAGTATCAATCGGGGGCTCGAGCGGGACGGGGCCTTTTACCTTTTCTCGCTGCGGTTAATACCTCTCGTTCCCTTCGTTCTATTGAATCCTGCGCTCGGGCTGACGCGAGTAAGCATGTGGACGTTCTGGTGGACAACTCAGGCAGGCATGCTCCCAGGCCACGCAATCTATGTGGGGGCCGGACGCCAGCTGGCACGTATCCGGGAGATTTCCGACATCCTCTCGCCGAGCTTGATCGGGACGCTGGCTCTGCTAGCCATATTTCCGCTGGCTGCTACCAAGCTGTTAACGCTCTACAAAGCGCGAAAGGTCTACAGCGGTTGGCAGAAGCCGGAAAGCTATGAGTACAACCTGTTGGTCGTCGGTGGCGGGAGCGGGGGGCTTGCCGCTGCTCGAATTGCGGCCTCGATGAAGGCTAGGGTGGCATTGGTTGAACGCGAGCGGCTCGGCGGCGCGGCGCTGCACAGTGGCAGCGTCCCGGCCAGGGCGCTGATGCGGGCAGCCAACATGAATCACGCACTGCGCCAGGGCGGTACGCTGGGCATCCAAATGCACACCGAAGTTGACTTTGCTGAGGTCATGCAACAGGTGCGCCGCACGCTCGACGAGGCACAACGGCAGGTCACGGCTGAATCATGCAAAGCCACCGGTGTTGAGATGATTTGGGGTAGGGCTCAGCTGACTTCACCCTGGTCGGTTCAGATAGGCGATCGCACCCTTTACAGTCGTGCCATCGTCATTGCTACGGGAAGCCAACCTGTCATCCCGCCAATACCGGGGCTCGAGAAGGTCGAGCCGCTGACCTGCGAGAGCATCTGGGATTTGCAGCAACGGCCGGATCGACTGCTGATCATGGGCGGCGAAGCCAATGCCTGTGAACTGGCACAGGCGTTCCAGCGCCTCGGCTGTCAAGTTACGCTGGTGGTTGAGGGCGACATGTTGTTGGCTGCGGCCGAACCAGAGGCACGCCAAGCTGTTTATGACGCCCTTTGTGCGGATGGGGTTCAGATTCTGCTGCAGGTAGCGCCACAACATGTCGAAGTGGCTGGAAACGAGCGCCGCCTGGTCTGTTTGATCGAGGAGCAACACCATTCCTTGCCATTTGATGAGGTGTTGCTGGCGTTGGGGCGCCAGGCCCATCTGGATGACCTAGGGCTTGAAGCGCTGGAGCTGATCACTCGTGAAGACGGTAGCCTGGAGGTGGATGAGTACCTGGCTACGCGCTACCCAAATATCTATGCCGTGGGCGCAGTGACCGGTCCGGACAGTTCTTTTCAAAGCGCTACGCACCATGCCTGGTATGCCGCTGCCAATGGCCTTTTTTCCGGATTCCGCCGTTTCATGGTCAGCGACCGGGTGGTCCCGCGCGTGGCTTTTACCTCGCCCGAGATCGCCAGCGTGGGATTGACTGAAGCCCAGGCGAAGTTGGCTGAACTGGAATACGAGGTAACCATGCTCGATCTCAATTCGCTTGAGGCGGCGCAAATGAGCGCTGGCAACAGCGGTTTCCTCAAGGTCCTCACCGAACGCGGGCGCGACCGCATCATCGGCGTCACGCTTGTTGGAGATGGAGCGAGTGAAACGCTCGCCGTGTTCGTGTTGGCGATGAAGCACAAACTGGGACTGAACAAACTGCGCCGTACCGTCCACATCAATCCGACCTTGGCTGAGGCCAGCCTCGCGGTTGCGGAGGCCTGGCGGCGCGCGCATACAGCCAAACGTCCACAGACCTGGGCTGCCAGGTTGCATCGTTGGCGATTGGGCGGACAACCCTGAGCAGGATTGCCGTATCTGTTGCGAATAACCGATTCGCGGCGCTGCGATAACTCCAATCCGACGTTCTGCGCCGAGCATTGACGACGCTAAGTGCAGATTGCTTTTCCTGGTAACAACCCGCAGCTACCTAGTTAGCAACACCAGGCAGCGGACAGGTTGGATATTCTGAAGCGATGCCGGAACGTTAGCCGAAAGCCGAATGTGCGTGGCCAAATCAAGAAGCAGCCAAAGCGTGGGCGCAGCTGCTGAGTACCTGATGAAAGTCCGCTGTATACGGATCGCTAGGTTCGCATAATGTATATTATGTTAAATAGCGTATTAGGCAATGCGAGTCATAACACTGCCTTCCGATCCAGCTTCACCTTCGCCGCACACGTCTCCTCGTTGGGACAACATGTGCGGCTCTCCTTTGTCAGCTACTGCTTTTCAATGACGACACTGCGTATGTCGTCTGCCAATTGGCGGACGCGTTCTTCACTGGTGTCCCACGAGCACATGAAGCGCGCGCCGCCGACACCGATGAATGTGTAGAACATCCAGCCGCGGCTTCTCAGTGCTTCGAGTGCCAACGGTGGGATGCTGACGAAGACGCCATTGGCCTGCACCGGAAACATCAGTTCTACACCGGGCACGTCGCCGATCAGGCTGGCGAGTAACTGCGCGCAGCTGTTCGCGTGTTCGGCGTATTTCATCCAGGCGCCGCCTTCCAACAGACCTACCCAGGGTGCAGACAGAAAACGCATCTTCGATGCGAGCTGACCAGCTTGCTTGCAGCGGTATTCGAAATCCTCGGCGAGATCGCGGTTGAAAAACAGGATGGCCTCGCCGACTGCCATGCCATTTTTGGTGCCACCAAAACAGAGCACGTCAACGCCGGTTTTCCAGCTTAGTTCGGCCGGTGACAGTCCGAGAAATGCACAGGCATTGGCAAAGCGTGCACCATCCATATGCAGGTGCAGTCCTAACTCCTTGCAGGTGTCACTGATGGCTCGGAGCTCATGCGGCTGGTAGACGGTACCGATTTCGGTGGCCTGGGTCAGGCTGACGACGCGTGGTTTGGGGTAATGAATGTCCTTGCGTTTCAGGGCTATCTCGCGGATGGCCGCAGGCGTCAGCTTGCCCTGTTCGGTTCGCGCCACCAGCAGCTTGGAACCGTTGGAAAAGAACTCCGGCGCGCCGCATTCATCGGTTTCGATGTGCGCGATGTCGCCGCAGATCACGCTGTGGTAGCTCTGGCACAGCGATGACAAGGCCAGTGAGTTGGCCGCCGTGCCGTTAAAGGCGAAGAATACTTCGCAGTCGGTTTCGAACAGTTGGCGGAAATGGTCAGCCGCACGTGACGTCCATTGATCGTCCCCGTAGGCCCGGTCATGCCCCTGGTTGGCCCGGGCCATCGCCTCCCAGGCTTCCGGACAGATGCCAGAATAGTTGTCACTGGCGAATTGTTGATTGGCGCTGCTCATCAAAGCCTCTCTATGAATACTGCCTAGCTGCTTATTGGCAGGAAAATTACGGTGTAGAGCCCAAGCACGCCAAGCGCAAAGACCGATGCGCCAATCCACAAAACCGACAGTGCATCAGCTTGGATTCGCCCGCTTTTCACCCCGCTGGCGCTGCGCGTGTAGCGTCGCTGTTGAGTCGTCCAGATCCCCAGTGCAGTGGCTAAGGATAGCGCGACCAACACCGCGACGAAGGTGCCGTGGTAAGGCATCCAGCGCACAAACAGTGCGCTTACTGTAATCATCGTCAGCAGGGTCCGCCCCCAGGCCAGCGATGTACGTTCGGGTTGCAGACCGGGATCTTCATGCAGCGGTGGTGGCGCTGGTTTGGGCTCCAGACGGCGGCGGAAGGAAATATGCATCGGTGATCGATCAGTTGCGTAATGCGACAAAGGCGATCAGTACCAGCGTCACCAGTGTGCCGCCGATGGACAGGATCGGGATCAACAGTGGAAACGGCAACGGCCCCTGGTGACGCATCGCACGCTCGATGGTCAGCCAGCGGAAGCAAGCCGTCGAGCTGATGAACATCGCCAGTAACAACAGCGAAATCGAGAGGACCTTGCGTATCTCCAGCGGGAAAATTTCGCTGGCAAAGGCCTCGACCGCGACACCACCTGCCAATACCGCCAGGGACGTTCGTATCCAGGCCAGAAAGGTCCGTTCGTTGGCCAGGGTAAAGCGCGGATCGGGTTCCGTTCCGCCAGACAGCAACCTGTGACTCCAGCGACTGCGTTCCATTGTGCTGATGCATCTCCCATAGGAATTTACGTAGGTCATTCAAACAGAAACGATGTCGCGCTGCAGGTTCCGTTGAATGTGCATCGCAGTTCAACTGATGTCGCGCGCGCTTGGCATCTAGCCTCTGCAGCGCTGTCAGGACGCAGATCAACGACAGTAGGACGCAGCATGCTAATGTGCTGCGCTCCAAAACAGCTCGGAGATCTCCATGTTGCTTCGCCTGGTAACCCTCGTTGCACTCGGCACGGCATGCCTGTCAGCAACCGCAGCCGATCAGAACCATGCTCATCATCAGATGATGGGTGCACCACTTGAGGCCACTCAAGTGTGGTCGCGTGCCATGCCGCCCACCGCACCCACCGGTGCAGTCTATTTCACGTTACAAAACCCTGGCGATTCACCGGATCGGCTGTTAGGCGTGCACACGCCGCGCGCGAAGAAGGCCGAACTGCATACCCATGTGCACGAAGGCGAGATGATGCGCATGAAACAGATCGATTCGATCGAGGTGCCTGCCGGTGGCCAGGTCGAGTTCAAGCCAGGCAGCAACCACGTCATGCTCTTCGAACTGAGCGCCCCACTCGTGGCTGGTGAGCGCTTCCCGCTGACCCTCGAATTCGAGCACGCGGGCGAAGTGACCGTTGATGTGTCCATCCAGGACCAGGCCCCAGAGCCAAGCGGACACGAGCACATGCAGCACTGATCGACTATTACGAGATCGCGCTTGGCACAACGGCGACCAGACGAAGTCCGAGCCCGTAACAGGGGCCGATGTTACCGGCCCCCTCTCCTTCTTCTTCCTACCTGTTCCGCTGCGTTCGCGGTTAGCTGCCACTGGATCGGCAAGCGCGCTGCCACCGGCTCCGATTGTTTGATCAGATCCCGGTCGGCGTGCGCATGGTGACGAACTCTTCGGCGGCGGTTGGGTGAATGCCGACCGTATCATCGAAGATTCGTTTGGTTGCGCCGGCCTTCAGCGCAACGGCCAAGCCCTGGATGATTTCACCCGCCTCTGGGCCGGCCATATGGCAGCCCAGGACCTTGTCCGTATCCGCGTCGACCACCAGTTTCATCAGGCTTCGCTCGAGGCTATCGGTCATGGTCTGCTTCATCGGTCGGAAACGGCTTTCGAACAGCACCACCTTGTGGCCTTGTTCGCGCGCTTGTTCTTCGGTCAAACCGACCGTCGCCATGTTTGGCAGGCTGAACACAGCCGTGGCGATGTTGTTGTAATCGACCGGCCGATACTCCTCGGGTTTGAACAGCTGTCGGGCCACGGCCATACCCTCGGCGAGCGCGACGGGCGTCAGCTGGATCCTGCCGATCACGTCCCCGATTGCCAGAATCGAGGGCGTAGATGTGCGGAACTGCTCGTCGATTGCAACGAAGCCGCGCTTGTCCAGCGTCACATCGACGTTCTCCAAGCCCAGGCCGTCGAGCATCGGTCGGCGACCGGTGGCGTAGAAAATGCAATCGGCTTCCAGCGTACGACCGTCTTCAAGCGTGGCGAGCAGCGTTCCGTCTGCCTGTTTGTCGATGCGGGCGATGTCGGCGTTGAACTGGAGATCAAGGCCTTTTTTGATCAGCTCATCCTTGAGGTGGTCGCGCAGGGCGCCATCGAAACCGCGTAGAAACAATTCGCCTCGATAGAGCAACTTGGTATCGGCTCCGCAGCCGTGGAAGATCGAGGCGAACTCGACAGCGATATAGCCGCCGCCCACCACCAGAACGCGACGTGGCAACGCGTCCAGGTAGAAGGCTTCGTTGGAGGTGATGGCATGCTCGCGACCGGGAATCTCTGGCACGAACGGCCAGCCGCCAGTGGCAATCAGAATGTGCTCGGCGCTGCAGTGCTTGCCGTCGACCTCTACGGTATGGGCGTCGACCAGGCGTGCATGGGCCTGTAGTAGCGTGACGCCGCTGTCAGTTAGCAGGTTCTTGTATATGCCGTTGAGGCGCTGGATCTCGCGGTCCTTGTTGGCTATGAGCGAAGCCCAATCGAACCTGGCGCCGTCGATGGTCCAGCCGTAGCCTTCGGCTTCGTGGATGTCTTCGGCATAGTGGGCGCCATAGACCAGTAATTTCTTCGGCACACAGCCGACGTTTACGCAGGTGCCGCCCAGGTAACGGCTTTCGGCTACCGCCACGCGGGCGCCATAGCCAGCAGCAAAACGGGCGGCACGGACGCCACCGGAACCCGCGCCGATGACGAATAGATCGAAGTCGTAAGCCATGAACTGTTGTCTCCCTTGTAGATCGCACAGCATAACCCAGGCCGTTGGCCGGATTCATTGGAGGAGCATCGCATGCGCCCTACCCTCACACATCTCGCGCTGCACGTGCCCGATCTGGACGCCTGCATCGCCTTCTACGAGCAATTCTGCGGGATGCACGTGTTTCACGAGCGCGCTGGAAAAGGATCTCGCATCGTCTGGATGGCCGAGCCAGGAAAGGAACGCGAGTTTATTTTCGTCATCATGCCGGGTGGGCAGGATCGTGCACTGGCCGACAACGACTACAGCCATTTCGGCTTTGCCCTGGCGAGCCGCGCGGAGGTCGATGCGATTGCAGACAGAGCTCGTCAGGTTGGCTGCCTGATCTGGGAACCCAGGGACGAGCCCTACCCGGTTGGATACTACTGTGGCGTTCGTGATCCGGCCGGTCACTATGTCGAGTTCAGCTACGGTCAGCCGCTCGGCCCAGGCGCCGAAGAAATGCCGGCTCCCTGAAACGCAAAAGCCACCCGAAGGTGGCTTTATGCACAGCGCTGGTGCTTAGAACGCTTTACCGGTCAGGTAGAAGTTCTCGTAGCAGAAGTTGGTCGCTGCGATATAGCCCTCGGCGCTACCGCAGTCGAAACGCTGGCCCTTGAACTTGTACGCCAGTACACAACCGTCCTGGGCCTGGCGCATCAGCGCGTCGGTGATCTGGATTTCGCCGCCTTTGCCTGGCTCGGTCTGCTCGATCAAGTCAAAGATATCCGGCGTGAGGATGTAACGGCCGATGATGGCGAGATTGGACGGTGCATCTTCGGGCTTGGGTTTCTCAACCATGTGGCTGACACGGAAAATGTCGTCACGGATCATCTCGCCGGCAATCACGCCATATTTGCTGGTCTCTTCCGGTGGTACTTCCTGGATTGCGACGATCGAGCAGCGGAACTGGTTGTACAGCTTGACCATCTGCGCCAGGACTGGATCACCGTTTAGGTTGATGCACAGGTCGTCCGCCAGAACGACAGCAAAGGGTTCGTCACCAATCAATGGACGACCGCTGAGAATCGCATGGCCCAGGCCTTTCATTTCGACCTGACGGGTATACGAGAAGCTGCACTCATCGATCAGTTTGCGGATACCGACCAGGTACTTTTCCTTGTCGGTGTTGCGGATCTGATGTTCGAGCTCGTAGCTGATGTCGAAGTGGTCTTCCAGGGAGCGCTTACCGCGCCCGGTAACAATCGCAATCTGGCTCAGCCCAGCAGCCAGTGCCTCCTCAACCCCATATTGAATCAGGGGCTTGTTCACTACCGGCAACATCTCCTTGGGCATAGCCTTGGTTGCAGGAAGGAAGCGCGTGCCATATCCGGCCGCAGGAAAAAGGCATTTCTTGATCATGTGAGTCCTTGAAAAGATGAGTCCGATTGATGCACTGCGCCTGGATCGGTCAGCAGCCATACCCTGCATGTCCCGCCAATGGCGACTGACTAGAGGCTACGACCGCCGAAACGGTTCGGGGTTCGACTGCGGCTGGGCAAATTCGGCCATGCCATTCACCTGACGGATGGCTGTTGACATGGCTTCACCATAGCGTGGCCTGACTAGCAGAAATTGCCAAGCAGCTTAACGAAAAAGATTGCCGCCGCAGTCGTTAAACGCCTCGAGAACGGAGCAGCTCGCGAATGGCCTTCCGCTGCCGAATGATCCGATGGAGACCCGCGCCGAGAGATAAGCGTCGCAGTTCGCGCGATGGCTGTTCGAGTTTTATTGATTCACATCAACAGAATTGGAGATTGATTTCCTTTCATCGCGAGCCATGGCTCTGCGTCGTTGAACAGCGACTAGGATGTCGCCGGTCTCGTTAGTGGCACGGTGCCTTCACTCAGCCGGCATTGAAAAACCTCGTAAAGCGAAGGGGTTTCCGGCCGATAGGTTTAAGGCAGATAAAGCGGCTAAGCCCTGAGCCAGATGGCCCGCAGTGGTCCGTCGCGTCCCCAGCGAAGGTTTCGTTTTTGTGTAGTAGTAACTAAGGAACAGGATGAACAGCACCTCCCCAGCTCGGCAAATGTCCGTTCAAACAAAAATCAACCTGGCCCTGTTGGTGGTGTTCGCCCTGGTCCTGGCAGCCTCCCTCTTCTATTCGGCAGGTTCAGAGAAACAGCTGATACTCCATGTCGTGGAACAACAGACCAAGGATACGGCTGACTCCTATTTCGACAGTATCAACACCATGATGCTGACCGGCACCATGGGCCAGCGTGAGGTGCTGCGTGACAAGATCCTTGCCCGGCCGGGCGTAATCGATGCACGTATCGTCCGCGGCGAGCCTGTAACCAAGCTGTTCGGGCCTGGGTTCGAGCATCAGGCACCCAAGGACGAGCTAGACAGACGTGCGCTTGCCGGCGACGCCACCGTCGAAGTGAGTGATGGTGCGAATGGGCGTGTGCTGACAGTGATCAATCCGATCCATGCGCAACAGGATTACCGCGGCACCAATTGCCTGACCTGCCATCAGGTCCCGCAAAACACAGTGATGGGGGCAGTCCGCATCAGCTATGACCTGTCCGCACTGGACGGCGAGGTGCATCGCAACATTCTGACTTCAGCCGTGATCCAGGCGCTGCTGCTACTGGCGGGTCTGATCGTCATGGGCTACATCATCCGCCGGGTGATTATCAGCCGTATCAATGAGATGCGGCACACCATGGAGGCGATGACTGCCGACGAAGACCTCAGCCGTACTGTCGCTGTTCACGCCCAGGATGAAGTCGGCGCCATGGGCACTGCATTTAACCGCATGATTTTCAAATTCCGTAACAGCCTGGAGGCGGTGGCCGCTGTAACCCACCAGTTGGGAGAGGTGTCGAATCGAGTCTCGAGCGTCGCCGAGAAGACCCAGACTGCAGTCATGGAACAGCGCAGCGAAACCGATATGGTTGCCTCGGCCATGAATGAAATGAGTGCAACCGTTCAGGAGGTGGCGCGGCATGCTAACGAGACCGCGTCTGCATCGAGCGGTGCCGATGAGGAATCGCGAGTTGGCGTCGCGCTGGCAACCGAGGCGCTGGATGGTATCGAGGTGCTGATTCAGGACATCGAGAAAGCGGCGCAGGTGATCAAGCAGGTCGAAACGGACAGTGTCAGCATTGGCATGGTATTGAACGTCATCAACGGCATCGCCGAGCAGACCAATCTTCTCGCACTGAATGCTGCCATCGAGGCCGCCCGCGCTGGGGAACAGGGCCGTGGTTTCGCTGTGGTCGCTGATGAGGTGCGCACCCTCGCCTCGCGCACACAGAAGTCCACCGAAGAAATCCAGCGCACCATCGAGCAACTGCAAAACGGTGTGCGTAACGCCGTACAGGCCATGGAAGGGGCGCAGGTTCGGGCTCACTCGGGTTCGGACTGTGTAGCCAAGACCGCACAGAGCCTCACCGTGATCGCGGGTGAAGTGAACACCATCAACGGCATGAACACCCAAATCGCCACAGCGGCCGAAGAGCAGAGCGCGGTTGCCGAAGAGATCAACCGCAACATCACCACCATTAGCACCATTGCTGACACGACCTTGGCTGATGCATCTCAAACCTCGCAGATCAGTGAGGAGCTGGTTCAGCTCGCGGCCGAGCTGAATCGTCTGGTTAGCCAGTTCCGGTTGTAATCAAGGGTGACAGGCAGCCGAGCACACGCAGCTCGGCTGCTTGGCCTAATATTCATGTATTGACCGCTTGGCGCCCGCGCTTCAGCCTGGCCGGTTCTTGATCTGGGACAGGCCCAGGCAGGCTGGGGAAACGCGATAATTCGCGCCAAGATGTCGCAGGCTGCGGACGGCACTGCCCGACCCAGCCACTCATAATCATGCAATCAAGGTGAAACCCTACATGGACCAAACGCCGAGCTTTAACCGCGCCCTGGTCGAAAAATATGACCGCCCCGGTCCTCGCTACACGTCCTACCCCACTGCTCCCCAGTTCCATCAGGCCTTTGCCATGGACGACTACCGCAGTGCCGCGCAGGCGACCAACGTGGCGGCGGAGCCCAAGCCGCTGTCGGTGTACATCCATATCCCGTTTTGCAAAAGCCTTTGCTACTACTGCGCCTGTAACAAAATCATTACCCACAAGACCGATCGTGCCGTCGAATACCTCGACTACCTCAAGCGCGAGATCAAGATGCAGGCCTCGCTGTTCGACCGCTCGCGCAAGCTGACTCAGCTGCATCTCGGCGGCGGTACACCGACCTACCTCACCAGCGAACAGCTGGCTGATCTGATGGCGACACTGCACGACGCCTTCAACATGGACGACAGCGACAATCACGAATTTTCGCTGGAGGTCGACCCGCGCACCGTTACCCCCGCTCAGATTCATCAACTGCGCGAGCTGGGCTTCAACCGCTTGAGCTTCGGCGTGCAGGACTTCGACGAACAGGTGCAGATCGCAGTCAACCGCATCCAGACCGAGGAACAGACCCGAGAATTGGTTCAGGCCGCACGGGATGCCCATTTCAAGTCGATCAGTGTTGATTTGATCTACGGTCTGCCTCTGCAGACCGTGGAAAGCTTCGGCGTTACATTGGACAAGATCATCGACATCCGCCCGGATCGCATCGCGGCCTATAGCTATGCGCATCTGCCAGATCTGGTCCGGGCGCAGAAGCTGATTCGCCCGGAGGATATGCCGCCGCCCGAGCGAAAGCTGGAGCTGTTGGAACTGACCATTCAAAGACTGACCGATGCGGGCTACGTCTATATAGGCATGGACCACTTCTCCCTGCCAGACGACGAACTGACCCTCGCTCGCGCCAACGGCACGCTGCAACGTAACTTCCAGGGCTACTCGACCCACGCCGATTGCGACCTGATCGGCCTCGGCATTTCGTCCATCGGCAAGGTCGGCAACAGTTACAGCCAGAACGTGAAGGAGCTTTCGCAGTATTACGCACGGCTGAACGAAGGCATGTTACCGGTGCACCGTGGCTACCAGCTCAGTGAAGACGACCGCTTGCGCCGTGACGTGATCGTTTCGTTGATGTGCCATGGACGCATCGATTACGCCGAAATCGAACAGCGCTACGGCATCGACTTCAAGGCGTACTTCGCCGATTCACTGGCCAAGCTGGATGAGCATATCGCCGATGGGCTGGTGGAAATCAACGACGACGCCCTTGTGTTGCTGCCCCAGGGTCAATTGATGTTGCGCAACGTCGCCATGGCCTTCGATGCCTACCTGGGCGGTGAACAGCGCGGCCGTTTTTCCCGCACCGTTTGATCCTCATTGCGCTCACCCAGCCGGCCAACGGTTGGGTTGAGCGCCGCTACTTCAAGGCGCACTCCCGAGCCTACGGTCCGTCACCGCTGATCGTTCAGGCATTGCCAAAACCCGCGGCAACTGTATAAATACACAGCTTTGTGGGCCGCTGTGCCCATGCTCGACCGAACCGGACGTTCGATGCGCCAGGCGCTGGAAAACCCCTTCTATTACCTCGACAACTTTCGCCAAGTGCTCGCCTGGGTTGGTGAGCGCCACGGTGATCTGCTGCACGATCACGAACGCGCGTTTCTCGACCGTTTCCACCAGGTTCCACAAGCGTCGCAGGCCTTGCTGGTGCGCATGGTGATGCGCAAGGGCACGCTGTTTCGTGCCAGCAAGCTGCGCTACACAGAGATTGGCTGCACGATGCAGGCATCCGTTGCACTCATCGAGCACGGCTGGGTCGAGACTAATCCAATGCTGGATGTGGCTCAGCTATTCGGTTTGTTGAAAAAAGACGAATTGCTTCGTGTATGCGGCAATGTTGCAACCAACGGCCAGCGCAAGGCCGATTTGCTCCAGGCCATGCTGGCCGAGCACTCCCAGCCAAAGCCTTTCGCCAGTTGGTGTGAAGGTTTTGACGATGCAGCATTTGCGCTGACCATTGGCGATCTGTGCGACCGTTTGCGGCTGATGTTCTTCGGCAACATCCATCAAGATTGGTCCGAGTTCGTTCTCGCCGACCTGGGTATTTTTCGTTACGAGCGAGTCGCCTTCTCCCCCGCTTCACGAGCCTTCCATGAACGCGCCGATGTCGATGCCTACCTGCATCTGCATCGCTGCCGTGAACGCTTCGAGGCGGGTGACGCCGCTGAAGCCGTCCTGCAGGACATTCCATCGACAGCGTATGCCAACGAATGGCTGGAAAATCGCCGCGGCAAGCTGCTGCTGAGCATCGCCAGGCAGTGCGAGCGCAATGGTGATTTGCCCTTGGCGCTGCGCCTGCATGCAGCCAACCACTACCCGGGCGCTCGCGAACGTGCTATCCGCGTGTTGGAGCGTTGCGGTCAACCAGAGGCCGCGATGCGACTGGCGCTGACGGCGCAAGCTGCACCTGAAAGCGAGCACGAAGCCCAGCAGCTGCAACGCATCCTGCCGCGCCTGATGCGAACCCTGGGCGAACCCATCACGCGCGGTGTGAACCTCACACAACCAGAGCGCATAGATCTGACCCTGCCTCGGCCCGAGGGAATGAGCGTCGAACAGGCCGTGCGTGAACACCTCACCCGAAGCGATGCGCCGGTTTACTACGTTGAAAACGCGCTGATCAATTCGCTGCTTGGCCTGCTCTGTTGGGATGTCATCTTTGCGCCGTTGCCCGGTGCGTTCTTTCACCCGTTTCACGCTGGCCCGGCCGATCTCGCGCGACCTGACTTCCATGCTCGCCGGGCAGGATTGTTCGACGAGTGTCTGAGCAGGCTCGGCACTGGCGAGTACCGTGACTGCATCCGCCGCGTGTTCAGGGAGAAGTTCGGGCTGCAGTCGCACTTCGTCAGCTGGGGCCTGTTCGACGAGGCGTTGCTGGAGCTGGCACTGGCGTGCATCCCTGCCGAGCATCTGCATGCTTTTTTTCAGCGAATCCTGCAAGACGTACCCAACCATCGTAGCGGCCTGCCAGACCTCGTTCAGCTCTGGCCAGGCGAGCAGCGTTATCGATTAATCGAAGTAAAAGGACCAGGCGACCGGTTGCAGGACAATCAGAAGCGCTGGATCGACTTTGCGTTGCGTCATCAGGTGCCGATCGCGGTGTGCTACGTTCAGTGGTCGGAGGCCGCACCTTGAGTTATCGGGTCGCAGTCCGTGCGTTGTGCGAATTCACCGCAAAACAAGGCGATCTGGATCTCCGTTTCACGCCCTCGCCTACCGCGCTGGAAGGCATGGCCGGACACGCTACGGTCACGTCGCGGCGCGGAGATGGCTACGAGCGAGAAGTCACGCTCGAAGCCAGCTATCACAACCTCACCGTTCGCGGCCGTGCGGACGGTTATGACTCAACGAAGAACCGACTGGAGGAGATCAAGACCTACCGCGGCGACCTCGCCCGGCAGCCGGCCAATCACCGTTACCTACACTGGGCGCAAGCCAAGGTCTACGGCTGGCTGCTCTGCGAAGCACGCACGTTGGAGTCGCTGGAGATCGCGCTGGTGTATTTCGATGTGGTCAGCCAAAAGGAAACCCTGCTGGTCGAAACCTGTACCGCCGAACACCTTCGGGCTTTTTTCGAAACCCAATGTCAATACTTCATCGCTTGGGCTGATCAGGAACTGGCCCACCGAGCCGAGCGTGACCAGGCGCTGCGAAGCCTGACGTTCCCCTACGGTGAATTTCGCAGCGGCCAGCGGCAACTGGCCGAAGCGGTATACAAGGCCGCTTGCACCGGTACCCACCTGATGGCTCAGGCACCGACTGGTATTGGCAAGACCCTGGCTACCCTATTTCCGCAATTGAAGGCCATGCCCGGCCAGCAGCTCGACAAGCTGTATTTCCTCACCGCTAAAACCTCGGGGCGGCAGCTGGCGTTGAATGCACTCGACAGCCTAGCGGGCCAGCAAAAACCTCTGCGAGTGTTGGAACTGATCGCGCGCGACAAAGCGTGTGAGCACCCGGACAAGGCTTGTCACGGTGAATCCTGCCCGCTCGCTCGCGGCTTCTACGACCGACTCCCGGCCGCACGCGACGGGGCCATTACTCGCCCGTTTCTCGATCAGGCGACACTGCGCGAGGTGGCCTTGGCGCATCAAGTGTGTCCCTACTATCTGAGCCAGGAAATGGCCCGCTGGGCCGACGTGGTGGTGGGTGACTACAACTACTATTTCGACCTGAGCGCTCTGCTCTACAGCCTGGCGTTGCTCAACCAGTGGCGCATCGGGGTGTTGGTGGACGAGGCGCACAATCTGCTCGAACGCGGCAGATCGATGTACAGCGCCGAACTTAATCTGCTTGCTTTCAAGGGTTTACGAAAAACTCTTCCGGCCGTGTTGAAGAAGCCGATCGAACGCGTGCTACGGTGCTGGGGCGATGTGCACCGCCTGCAGGCAGACGCCTATCAGGTTCTGCCAGGGCTGCCGCAGGTGCTCATCAACGCGCTTCAGCAAGCCGTAAGCGCAATCACCGACTACCTCGGCGAGAACCCTGCGGGGGTAGACTCGGCGTTGCAGTCGGCCTATTTCGACGCTATGCAATTCTGCAAACTGGCAGAGCTGTTCGGCGACCATTCACTGATCGACTGCACGCTGCTGCCAGCGCACAGCCGCAGCAATGCCAAAGCATCTGTCCTTTGCTTGCGCAACGTGATTCCCGCCCCCTTCCTGGCCTCCCGCATTCGTGAGACCCGCTCCTGCGTACTGTTTTCCGCGACCCTGACACCGCAGCGCTTTTACGCCGACACCCTCGGCGTGCCGGCCAACCGGGTATGGGTCGACGTCGAATCTCCGTTTCGCGCGGAGCAGTTGCAGATACGCCTTGCACAGCACATCTCCACTCGCTACCAGCATCGCAGCGCCTCGCTTCAAGCCGTCGTCGACCTGCTTGCCCAGCAGTATCAGACGCGCCCTGGCAACTACCTGGCGTTCTTCAGCAGCTTTGACTACTTACAGCAGGTCACTAGCCTCCTCCGTGTTCAACACCCTGAGCTGCCCTACTGGGAGCAGACGCGAAGCATGGATGAAGGGGCGCGCAACGCCTTTCTTGCGCGTTTCACGGATGAGAGCTGCGGTATTGGTTTCGCCGTGCTGGGCGGTGCTTTTTCCGAGGGCATCGACCTGCCGGGTAAGCGGCTGATTGGTGCCTTTGTTGCCACGCTGGGCCTACCGCAGGTCAATCCCGTCAATGAGCAGATGAAGATGCGGATGGATCATTTGTTCGGCACGGGCTACGACTACACCTACCTCTATCCCGGGTTGCAGAAGGTGGTGCAGGCCGCCGGCCGGGTCATTCGTACAACCGGAGACGTCGGCGTTGTTCACTTGATCGACGACCGCTTCGGTAGACGAGAGATCAGACGACTGCTGCCTACTTGGTGGGGATCTCCGAGTTAGCCTCATCGATTTTCCAAGTCGTCACATCTCCCTGCGCTCCAACGGCTGAGCTATTCGATCCAGGGCTTTGCCAGATCTTACCCAGCCAACCCCTTTGAAACGGCACTAGACGAAAGTCGAAGACCCTAACAATTCTTTACAAATTGGATTGACAAGCCATGTTCGGCGGCCATAATCCGATACGTCGTATGACAACTGATAACGTATTTGTTGTTTCGGCAAGCGTCGCTTTATCTGCGGCCACGCTACACCCCCCTCGTCTTGGGCTCTGGCCGCACGGGGTGGACTACTTAAAAAAGGGAGCACAACAACAATGACCCCACGCAATCCTCTGTCTGCCGCCGTTTTTGCAGGCACTCTGTCGCTGGCACTTGGCATTCCTGCCGTTGCTCACGCTGCGGATGGCTTTGTCGAAGGCAGCAAAGTCACGCTGAACGCTCGTAACTTCTACATTAATCGTAATTTTGTCGACCCGGCCTATAACGGCGGCCAGAACAAGGCTGAAGAATGGACCCAGAGCTTCATTCTGAATGCTCAGTCCGGCTATACGCCTGGACCTGTCGGGTTTGGCGTCGATGTGCTTGCGGGCCTGGCAGTCAAGCTCGACGGCGGTGGCGGCACCTACGGTACAGGTCTGCTTCCGACTCACGGTGCTGGTGCTGATCGCCATCCTGCAGATGACTTCGGCCGGATAGCGGTAGCCGCCAAGGCAAAGATGTCGGAAACCGAGTTGCGTGTCGGTGAATGGCAGGTCGTTGTGCCGGTGCTGCGTGCCGATGACGGCCGCTCGCTGCCGCAAACCTTCCAAGGTGGCATGATCTCGTCGAGAGAGATCAGCAACCTGTCCCTGTTCGGTGGTCAGATGCGCCAGAACAGCACGCGCGACGACGCGAGCATGGAAGACATGGTCTACAAAGATGGCCTGAACGGAATTACCGCCACGTCGGACCGTTTCAACTTCATCGGCGGTGAATACACCTTCAATGAAAAGACCAAGGTCGGTCTGTGGCACGGCCGTCTCGAAGACATCTACCAGCAGAGTTACGCTCAGCTGCTGCACGTCCAGCCGTTAGGCGAAGACATGGCACTTACCGCAAATCTGGGCTACTTCACCGGCAAGGACGAAGGCAGCGCCCTGGCGGGCGACCTGGACAACAAGACCTATTCCGGTCTGTTTGGCCTGCAAGCCGGTGCCAACACTTTCTATGTCGGCTTGCAGAAAGTCAGCGGCAATCAATGGATGCGTGTCAATGGTACCGGCGGTGCCTCTGTCGCAAACGACAGCTTCAACTCCGCCTACGATGCAGCGGACGAGCGTTCATGGCAGCTCCGCCATGACTACAACTTCGCTGGCGTGGGTATCCCTGGCTTGGTCCTGATGAACCGCTACATCAGCGGTGACAACATCACGACTGCAAGTGGTGATGAAGGCAAGGAATGGGGTCGCGAGTCGGAACTGGCTTACACCGTACAGAGCGGTGCATTGAAGAACCTGAACATCAAGTGGCGCAACTCCAGCATGCGTCGTGACAGCTCGTTCAGTACGAATGAGTTCGACGAGAATCGTCTGATCATTAACTACCCGATCTCGATTCTCTAAGCGTCACCACAACGCTGGACGCAACACTCCTCGCTCCTGTTGCGGAAACTTTCGCCCGTCTTTGTGACGGGCTTTTTTTTGACTGCCGAACGCCGTAGTCAAGCGTTAGAAGGCCAACAGTTGGGATGTTAGCCGGCGGGTCACACCGCCCTTTTATGTTATGTAACGCAGGAAGCGCGAGGCTGCAAAGGTGAGAATGGCGAGCCCTGGCCCTTGAGCGCCTGCCAGCTACCTACGCTCGCTATCCCGTGCGGCAATGAAGAGCTGTTGCTCAGCCAGCGTTTGGAAGAGTGATTCAGGTGCCGGCGGATCAGGCGCGCGCTATCGAAAACCTGCAACTGACCTGCATGGTTTCGCCGGGGTCGAGTGTACGAATGCCGTTCACGGTCGGATCGTCCATGCAAAGGGCATTGTTGGCATGCGAAACCGGCTCGACCGCAAAAAAGCCCATCTCTGCCGGCGGCGTAAACACGACTAGATGATCAAGTGCCTCGCTGGGGTGCATGGTTAGCTGCATTCCTTCGTTCGGCCAGTGAATGGTAACGGGCCCGGTACGCCCAACGAAGCAGTTGTCCAGGCCGGGTTCCTGCAGCGGTGCTTCCGTCGAAAAGTCCCATTCCGTTGGGATGGGCGTCTTCTGTGATGGCAGGTTTCGGGGGTCGTTGCGCCAGACTGAACTCGCACCGAACCGCAACCAACAAGCGTCCTGTCGGAGGAAATACGGATGCCAGCCAAGCCCGGCGGGCATCGAGCGGTTGTCGATGTTGCGCAGCGTCAGTTGCAGCGCAACGCCGTCATCGTCGAGTTTGATCTGATGCTCGAGTTCGAACGCGAACGGCCAGTCAAGCACGCCCTCCCCCTCGGGCCGATGAGTGAGCGTCAGGCAAAGACTGGTCGGGCTTTGCTCCGTTATCGTCCACGCACGCTTCCAGGCGACGCCGTGAATCGGTAAAGGATGTTCAACAGATAGGCTGCGCAACGGGTAGCGCTGACCGTCATGCTCGAAGGCGGCATCGCCGACTCGATTGGAGAAAGGCGCAAGGACGAAGCAGCCCGTCCGCCGCACGCTGTCCGTGCCGTCCCAAGGGCGCAGCAGATCGATGCCATCGATACTCAGTTGAGTGATTGCACCGCCCAGCCCGGGGCACACCGACAGTCTCAGCGGGCCGCGCAGAAGCTCGACCTCGGTCAGATTCGGTTGAAATTCAGGCATCGCACGGCCTCTTAGGCGAGCCGAATCGCTCGCGGACTTGAATTGAAATGGCGCCTCACGGCTGCGTGCTTGTGGCTCGCGACGTTCGGCGCCCTAATGATGTTGCTCTGAAGTTATCTGACCCAGGCTTTTGGCCAGGGTCATCGGCGACCGAGGCCGCCTATCATCTGAAGCGCACGGGTGTGTGCGCTCAGACAGCCGTCAGCACCTCGCCGCGTTCGAAAAACTCGCGCAGATTGGCCAACAGCGATTCTTCCATAGCCAGTCGAGTTTCCTCGGTGGCGCTGCCGATGTGCGGCAGCAGCACGACATTCGGCAGATCGATAAGGGCTTGAGGTACGTTGGGCTCCTGGGCATAAACGTCGAGACCCGCGCCGCCCAGCCGTCCTTCAGTCAGCGCCTCGATCAATGCCGGTTCGTCCACCACCGAGCCGCGGGCAACGTTGATCAAAATGCCTTTCGGCCCAAGCGCCTCGAGGACGCCTCGATTGATGAGGTTGCGGGTGCTCTCGCCACCAGGACAGGTCAGAACGAGAAAGTCGCTCCACTGCGCCAACTCGACGAGATTGGATTCATAGCCATAGGCACTGCCCTCTACCGGTCGACGGTTGTGGTAGCGCACCTGCATATCAAAACCGCTGGAGCGCTTGGCCACCGTTTCACCAATGCGCCCCATGCCGACGATGCCCAGTCGTTTCCCGCTCACCTGCTTCGCAAGCGGCAGGCCGCCGGAGGGCCACTCGCCGGCGCGTACGAAACGGTCGGCACGGGACATTTGCCTGGCACTGTCGATAATCAGCCCAAAGGCCAAGTCCGCCACGCAATCGTTGAGCACGTCCGGCGTATTGCTCACCGGGATGTTGCGTGCGCGCGCTGCCGCCACGTCGATGGCGTCGTAGCCGACGCCGAAACTGATGATCGCTTGCAGGTTGGGCAGGCGCTCGATTAGCTCTGCCGTGCAGCCGAAACGACCAGAGGTCACCACGACATCAATGCGCTGAGCATGCTGGTTAACCAACGCATCGGCACCCTCCTCCCAGAAACGCAACACCTCATGCTCCGCGGCTAGGCGACGGTTGAAACGTTCAGTCAGGGGGCCGATCTGGAGTATGCAGGTCACGGTGATTACCTCGAAAAGTGGGAACGCGTGGAGTCGATGTCAGAGCACCTTGCCGGGGTTCATCAGGCCTTTGGGATCAAGCGTTGTCTTGATCGCGCGCATCAGCGCCAATTCAAGCGGGTCCTTGTAGTGCTTGGCTGCGGCGCGCTTGGCCTGACCCAGCCCATGCTCTGCGCTGATACTGCCCTGAAACCCAGTAGTGGCCTCGTAGATGACGTGCATGATCGCGTCTTGCTGCGCCTTGAAGGCCGTATCGTCAGATCCGACCGGCTTGCTGACGTTGTAGTGAAGGTTCCCATCACCGACATGGCCATAAGCGACGATGCGCACGCCCGGAAACTGGTCGAGCAAGCGCTGATCGGTCGTCTGAATGAACGCGGGAATGCAGCTCACCGGCACGCTGATGTCATGTTTGAGACTTGGACCTTCATGGTTCTGCGCCTCGGAAATCCCCTCACGCATCGCCCACAACGCCGCGACCTGCGCCTCGCTGCTGGCCAGCACAGCATCGGTCACCACGCCACGCTCCAGGGCTTCGCCGATCCCCTGTTCAAGCAGCTCGTTGAGCGGCGCATCAGGTTGGGTGTCGCTCAGTTCGATCAGCACATACCAGGGATGAGTTTCGGAGAAGGGATCGGAGCAAGCGCCGACGTGACGCAGCACGAAATCAACGCTTTGCCGCGACATCAGCTCGAACCCGGTCAGTCGATCGCCACATAAACTACGGATGATGCCGATCAGCTGCACCGCTGCATGCGCGCTGGGTAATGCAACCCAGGCCGTCGTCACGCTGCGCACCGCAGGATATAGCTTCAGCACGGCTGCGGTGATGATGCCGAGTGTGCCTTCCGAGCCGATGAACAGGTGTTTGAGGTCGTACCCTGTATTGTCCTTGCGCAGTCCGCGTAGGCCATTCCAGATCTGCCCGTCCGGCAGCACCACTTCCAGGCCCAGCGTGAGGTCGCGCATGTTGCCGTAACGCAGCACGGCGGTTCCGCCGGCGTTGGTTGCGAGATTACCGCCCACGGTGCAACTGCCTTCCGCGCCGAGGGACAAAGGGAACAGCCGCCCCACTTCAGCGGCGGCCTCTTGTACAGCCTGCAGGATGGCTCCGGCCTCGACAGTAATGGTCTCGTTTTCGGTATCGACTTCGCGGATGCCGGTCATTCGCGTCAGCGACAGCACCACTTGAGTGCCACTGGCGTCCGGAATCGAACCGCCACACAGCCCGGTATTGCCCCCTTGCGGTACCAGCGCAATGTCGTATTGGTTGCACAGCCGCACTACAGCGGCTACCTCTTCGGTGCTGGCCGGACGCACCACCAGTGCGGCTTCACCGCGGTAGGCATTCCGCCAATCGCTCAGGTAGCTCTGCATGCGTTCGGCATCACAGACCATGCCGACGGCACCGACGACTGCTTCGATCTCGCGGATGAAGTTATCCGGCAGCGCACTCATCTCGTTCTCCTGCGACTGATCAAGGAACAGCGCACCGCGTCGATGCGCTGACATAGCTGGCTTCAGGTGATCGGTGCCGGGTTGAACAAGGTGATGTCGTTGTGGATCTGGTGCTGCTCGGCCCAGGTCTTCTTGCGCCCACTGGCGACGTCCAGGTAGTAGTGGAACAGCTCCCAACCCAGCTCCTCGATGCTGGATCGGCCAGTGGCGATACGCCCGGCATCCACGTCAATCAGGTCAGGCCAGCGCTCGGCCAGCTCGGTGCGGGTAGAGACTTTCACGACCGGTGCCATGGCCAGACCGTATGGGGTGCCGCGCCCGGTGGTGAACACATGCAGGTTCATGCCGGCCGCCAACTGCAAGGTGCCGCAGACAAAGTCGCTGGCCGGCGTTGCGCAGTAGATCAGGCCTTTGCTGCTGAACCGCTCGCCTGGGCCGAGTACGCCGTTGATCGCACTGCTGCCGGATTTGACGATGGAGCCAAGGGACTTCTCGACAATGTTGGACAACCCGCCTTTCTTGTTACCCGGCGTGGTATTGGCGCTGCGATCGGCTGCGCCGCGCTCCAGGTACTGGTCGTACCAGTCCATCTCGCGCACCAGGGCTTGGGCCACTTCCGGTGTCTCAGCACGCGACGTGAGCATGTAGATCGCATCGCGTACTTCAGTGACTTCCGAGAACATCACCGTAGCGCCGGCGCGGATCAGCAGATCCGAGGCATAGCCAAGGGCCGGATTGGCGGTGATACCGGAGAAGGCATCGCTGCCGCCGCATTGCATGCCCAGAATCAATTCTGACGCCGGTACAGTCTCGCGCTGGCGGCGGTTGAGCTTTTGCAGACGCGACTCGGCCAGCGCCATGATCTGCTCGATCATCTCGCCGAAACCGGTATTGGAGTCCTGCAAACGGTACAGCCAGGGTTCGCTGAGATCGACCGAAGCATCGCCCTCGTGCATCACTTGCTCGGCTTGCAGCTTCTCGCAACCAAGGCTGATGACCAGCGCTTCGCCGCCGAGGTTGGGGTTGCGCGCCAGGTTGCGCACGGTACGGATCGGGATGTAAGCGTCCTTGGCATTGATCGCCACGCCGCAACCGTAGCTGTGGGTCAGCGCGACCACGTCATCGACGTTCGGGTACTTCGGCAGAAGCTCTTTACGAATGCGGGCAACAGCGTGATCGAGCACGCCCGTCACGCATTGAACGGTGGTGGTGATGCCGAGAATATTGCGTGTACCAACCGTGCCATCTGCGTTGCGGTAACCCTCGAAGGTATGACCTTCGAGCGGTTCGAGTCTTGCTGGCACTGCGTCGGACATGGGAAGACTGTCGAGCGGCGGCGCGGATGGCATTCGCAGCTGGGTCTCTTTGACCCATGAGCCGCGTGCGATGGGTTCCAGCGCGTAGCCGATGATCTGCCCGTACCGGCGCACAGGTTGGTCGATGGCGATGTCGACCAATGCGACCTTATGGCTCTGCGGTACGGATTCAACCGTGACCAATCCGTCCTGGAACCGAGCACCGGTCGGCACACCGCCATCGTTGACCACCACCGCCACGTTGTCCGCTTCGTTCAAGCGAATGCAACGAGGCGAATCTTGATGCTGAATCAGTTCCACGGTTTCGTTCATATCGGTCTCCGGTCAGGCCCGGTTATTGTTGTTGAGCGGTCGGCGCAATATTCCAAACGGACTCAGGCACGCTGGTGGGCTGAAGCCCACCCTACGCTGCTGAGTCGGTTCCACGGTTTCGTTCGGCGCACAGTGCGGCTTTTTCGTAGGGTGGGCTTTAGCCCACCAAACCGCTCCCTATCAGGCACCCTGGGGGCTGAAACCTACGCTACGACTGTTTCAGCCAAATCAGCGCACCATGCACGGCTTCTTGTTGTTGAACGTCCAATCCGGAATCAGGTACTGCATGGCGATGGCATCGTCGCGAGCGCCCAGGCCTTTGGCCAGGTACAGCTCATGGGCCTTCTGCAGCGCATCTTCATCCAGTTCCACGCCCAGGCCCGCCTTGGCCGGCACAGCGACCTTGCCGCCGACGATCTGCAGCGGCTCGCGGGTCAGGTATTGGCCGTCCTGCCAGATCCAGTGTGTGTCGATCGCAGTGATCTTGCCCGGCGCGGCAGCGGCCACGTGGGTGAACATGGCCAGCGAAATGTCGAAGTGGTTGTTGGAATGCGAGCCCCAAGTCAGGCCCCAGTCGTTGCACATCTGCGCAACCCGCACCGAGCCGCTCATGGTCCAGAAGTGCGGATCTGCCAGCGGAATATCGACTGATTGCAGCTGAACGGTGTGGCCCATTTGCCGCCAATCGGTGGCGATCATGTTGGTGGCGGTCGGCAGACCGGTCGCGCGGCGGAACTCGGCCATCACTTCGCGCCCCGAGTAGCCGTTCTCGGCACCGCAAGGGTCTTCGGCGTAAGCCAGCACGCCGTGCAGGTCCTTGCACAGGTCGATTGCTTCGGCCAGCGACCAGGCGCCGTTGGGATCAAGGGTGATGCGGGCGTCGGGGAAGCGCTCGGCCAGCGCACGAATCGCCTTGACCTCTTCACTGCCCGGCAACACGCCGCCCTTGAGTTTGAAATCCTTGAAGCCGTAGCGCTCGTAGGCCGCTTCGGCCTGGCGGACCACGGTCTCCGGAGTCAGCGCCTCCTCGTTTCGCACACGGAACCAGTTATCGCTGGCCTTCGACTCGTCGCGGTAGCCGAGGTCGGTCTTGTTGCGATCGGCGATGAAGAACAGGTAGCCGAGCATCTCGACTTCGTTGCGCTGCTGACCGTCGCCAAGCAGTGCGGCAACCGGCACGTTGAGGTGCTGGCCGAGCAGATCGAGCAGCGCCGACTCGATCGCCGTGATGGCGTGGATGGCGATGCGCAGGTCGAAGGTCTGCAAGCCGCGGCCCGCGACGTCGCGGTCGGCGAATGCTTTGCGCGCCTGGTTCAGCAGCCCATTGAAATTGCCGACCGATTGCCCGATTAGAATGGCGCGAGCGTCATCCAGCGTCTTGCGGATCGCCTCGCCACCGGGGACCTCGCCGACACCTGTGTGGCCGGCGCTGTCTTTGAGAATGAGGATGTTGCGGGTGAAGTACGGACCATGAGCGCCACTCAGGTTGAGCAGCATGCTGTCTTGCCCTGCGACCGGAACCACTCGAAGTTCGGTGATGACCGGAGCACCTTGATTCGTAGAATCGTTCATATGCGTCTCTCTTTTGTTCTTATGGTCCGCGTTGCGGTGTAGCGATCTGTTTGCCGCCGACGCGAACCGCCGAGCCGCTGAGCGACTCGGACGGATTGCGCGTCATGGATGACTCGGCCGATCAGCCGATGTAGGTGGTCTTCACCGTGGTGTAGAACTCCTGGGCGTAGCGACCCTGCTCGCGTGGGCCGTAGGACGAGCCTTTGCGACCGCCGAACGGCACGTGGTAGTCCACGCCAGCGGTGGGAAGGTTGACCATCACCATCCCGGCCTGGGAATGACGCTTGAAGTGATTGGCGTACTTCAACGAGGTGGTGCAGATGCCCGCCGACAGACCGAACTCGGTGTCGTTGGCCATGGCCAGCGCTTCGTCGTAGTCCTTGACTTTCACCACGTTGGCGACCGGGCCGAAAATCTCTTCGCGGCTGATGCGCATGTCGGCGGTGCTGTCGACGAACAAAGTCGGCGCCAGGTAGTAACCTTCAGTGCCGCAGCTGACGCGCTCGCCGCCGCAGGCCAGGCGTGCGCCCTCTTGCTTGCCGATCTCGATGTACTTCAGGTCCTGATCGAGCTGCGCCTGCGATACCACCGGGCCGACGTCCACGCCCTGCTCCAATGCCGAACCGACCTTGATCTTCTTGATCCGCTCGATCATGGCCTCGACGAAACGGTCGTAGATGCCTTCGGTGACGATGATGCGGCTGGATGCGGTGCAACGCTGGCCGGTGGAGTAGAACGCGCTTTGCGCCGCCAGCTCTACGGCAGTGTTGAGGTCGGCATCGTCCAGAATGATCTGTGGATTCTTGCCACCCATTTCCAGCTGAACCTTGGCCTGACGCCCGACACAGGTCGCCGCGATGCCACGGCCAACGCCGACCGAGCCGGTGAAGCTGACGCCATCGACGCGCTTGTCGTTGACGATGGCTTCGCCGACTTCCCGGCCCTTGCCCATCACCAGGTTGAACACACCAGCCGGGAAGCCGGCGCGAGAGATGATCTCGGCGATGGCCCAGGCGCAACCGGGCACCAGATCGGCAGGCTTGATCACCACGCAGTTGCCATAGGCGAGCGCTGGAGCAATCTTCCACGCCGGAATGGCGATCGGGAAATTCCACGGGGTGATCAGGCCGATCACACCCAGCGGCTCGCGGGTAACTTCGACGCTAACACCCGGACGTACCGACTGCAGCGTCTCGCCTGCCTGACGCAGGCATTCGCCGGCGAAGTATTTGAAAATATTGCCGGCACGGGACACTTCACCGATGGCTTCCGGTAGCGTCTTGCCTTCTTCACGAGCCAGCAGTTTGCCCAGCTCTTCGCGGCGAGCCAGGATTTCCAGACCTACTTTTTCCAGCGCATCGGCACGCGCCTGGATGCCAAACGTGGCCCACGCCGGAAAGGCTTTGCGTGCCGCGGCGATGGCGGTTTCAACCTGTGATGCGTCCGCCTGGGCATATTCGCCGATGACGTCCGACAGGTCGGATGGGTTGATGTTGGCCTGGTAGTTTTTGCCGGCTACCCATTGGCCATCGATGTAGTTGTCATAACGCTGTGCGTCTGCCACGTAACGCTCTCCTTCGTGAGGTCCGCCGCCGGTGCTCGACATAAGCGAGGGCACCCTTTTAAGCGACGGGTGGGGCGAGTGATAGGTCGGGCGTGCTGTTATTGCGCGCCCTGCTTCTTGATCAGCTCGGCGAGCATCTCGTACTCGTCCGGAAGCAGGTCGGTCAGCGGTGCGCGGACGGGGCCGGCGTCATAACCGGCGATCTTCGCGCCAGCCTTGACGATGCTGACCGCGTAGCCTTTGCAACGGTTGCGGATATCAAGATAAGGCAGGAAGAAATCATCGATCAGCTTGCCGACGGTTTCGTGGTCATCGCGAGAAATGGCACCGTAGAAGTCCATGGCCAACTTCGGCACGAAGTTGAAGACGGCCGATGAGTACACGGGTACGCCCAGCGCTTTGTAGGCCGCGGCGTAGACTTCTGCAGTCGGCAGGCCGCCAAGGTAGGTCAGGCGCTCGCCCAGGCGACGACGGATGGAAACCATCAGCTCAATGTCGCCTAGGCCATCTTTGTAACCAATCAGGTTCGGGCAGCGCTCGGTCAGCTGCTCGAGCAGCGGCGCGGTCAGGCGGCAGACGTTGCGGTTATAGACCACGACGCCGATGTTGACCGACTTGCACACCTCTTCCACGTGCCGAGCGACGCCTTCCTGGCTCGCTTCGGTCAGGTAATGCGGTAGCAACAAAAGCCCTTTCGCACCGAGGCGTTCAGCCTCTTGAGCGTAGGCGATCGCCTGACGGGTCGGACCGCCTACACCCGCGAGGATGGGCACCTGACCGGCACAGGTATCGACGGCAGTCTTGATAATGTCCGGGTATTCCTGCGGGGTCAGCGAGAAGAACTCGCCCGTACCGCCCGCGGCAAACAGCGCTGTCGCGCCATAAGGTGCCAGCCACTCGAGTCGCTTGATGTAGCCGGCACGGCTGAAGTCGCCCTGCTGGTCAAAGTCAGTGACCGGGAAGGACAGCAAACCAGAAGAGAGGATGGCCTTCAGTTCTTGTGGGTTCATTGTTCGAGCATCCTGTGAAGCTAAGAGTAGATGAAGTAGGGCCTTGGCCTTGGAGATACGTTATCGTACAACTTATGGCTGCGCTACCTCTTTATCGAAGATTATTGCCCCGCCGTCTCGTTCCTCATGTGTCTCAGGCTTCTTTCTTGCGCTGCCAAAGCTAGCCGATGAAATGCCACGATGTGGATCTGGCTCGACCCTATTGAAACAAATAAATGACCGGCCGGTCATACGGGGCCGATTAGTTTGTTTCACCGATTTGACAACGATGAAACGCGCTGATAAAAATCTCAGCAAGTCATACGACAACGTATGACATCTACAACAACCAGAGCCTGAAAGCCATGGATCAATCAGCGGTATGCCGCCTTGCAAACTCCCCGCTCTGCCGCACCCTGGTGCATTCATCGAACGTAGTCGGCACGGCGGCCGGTCAGCGTCACCGCGCCGTTGTCTTCGACCGCAGCCGCTGCAGGCCGCGGCACCCGCGACCAAACCCTCCCTTCGTTGCGGGTCTGTTGATCATGATCCGCCAGCCTGAGCAGGCCATCGACCTTTAGAGAACCCGTCCCGCCGATAGGCGCTGATACCTACATTCGCTCATAAAAACAATCAGGAGCAAGACGACAGATGCAAGACACTCGAACGGCGACGTCACCAGTAGTGAGGGAGATGCAAGTCATCCCGGTTGCGGGTTACGACAGCATGCTGCTGAACCTGTGTGGTGCCCACGCGCCCTACTTCACTCGCAATCTGGTGATCCTCAAGGACAGCGCCGGCCGCAGCGGTATTGGCGAAGTGCCGGGTGGCGAAGGCATCAGGCAAGCCTTGGAGCGAACCAAGGGTCTGGTTATTGGCCAGCCGATCGGCCGCTACAACGGGATACTCAACGCATTGCGTCGCGGCATTGCTGGCGGGTCAGCGACGGGCCCGCAGGCTACGCAACACGAGGTGACCTCCGAAGCGGAAGCGGCAGTCCTCAAGCAGCCGCATGAGATCAATCTGCGCCTGGACAATGTCATCACAGCGGTGGAAGCCGCCCTTCTCGATCTGCTCGGTCAACATCTCGATGTGCCGGTCGCCGAGCTGCTCGGCAGCGGCCAGCAGCGCACCAGCGTGCCAATGCTGGCGTACCTCTTCTATATAGGAGATCGCAACCGTACCGACCTGCCCTACCTGGCCGGTACCGGTTCGGCGGATGACTGGTACCACATTCGTCATCAGGAAGCGGTGACTCCGGCCTCCATCGTCCGGCTGGCTGAGGCCGCTACCGCGCGCTACGGTTTCAAGGATTTCAAACTCAAGGGCGGTGTAATGCGTGGTAGCGAAGAGATGCAGGCGATTGCCAGCATCAAGTCGCGCTTCCCTGATGCCCGCGTCACGCTTGATCCCAATGGGGCCTGGTCACTGGCCGAAGCCGTTGAACTGTGCAAAGGCCAAGGCCATATCCTGTCCTACGCAGAAGACCCGTGCGGCGCAGAGAACGGCTACTCCGGTCGCGAGATCATGGCCGAGTTCAAGCGCGCTACGGGCATTCCCACCGCCACCAACATGGTCGCCACCGACTGGCGTCAGATGGGCCATTCGCTGCGCCTCGAAGCGGTCGACATCCCATTGGCCGATCCACATTTCTGGACCATGCAGGGTTCGGTACGACTGGCGCAAATGTGCGAGCAGTTCGGCCTGACCTGGGGTTCGCATTCGAACAATCACTTCGACGTCTCGCTAGCGATGTTCACCCATGCTGCGGCCGCAGCACCGGGCAACATCACGGCCATCGACACCC
This sequence comes from Pseudomonas sp. NPDC077451, assembly GCF_044543345.1. Classification (NCBI taxonomy): domain Bacteria; kingdom Pseudomonadati; phylum Pseudomonadota; class Gammaproteobacteria; order Pseudomonadales; family Pseudomonadaceae; genus Pseudomonas; species Pseudomonas sp. NPDC077451. The sequence continues at coordinate 235,501 of NZ_JBITVX010000003.1, forward strand.
ACTGGATCTGGCAGGAAGGCCAGGAGCGTCTGACCCGTGAACCGCTGCAGATCGTTGGCGGCGCGGTTCAGGTGCCGGACAAGCCGGGCCTTGGCATCGAACCGGATATGGACCGGATCATGGCCGCCCATGAACTGTACAACAAGGTCGCGACCGGCGCCCGAGACGATGCCATGGCCATGCAGTACCTGGTCCCTGGCTGGAAGTACGACCCCAAGCAACCAAGCCTGGGCCGCTAACAAGAAGATCAAAGAAGCGCCGCAACCCCAACCACCGGAGAGACATACAATGAAAAAAGCTATCAGCGCCTCCCTCGTTTCCGCCCTTCTCGCCACTGCCGTCAGCAGCGCCTTTGCTGCTGAAACCGAATGGCCCACTCGCCCGGTACAGGTCGTCGTCATCGCCAACGCTGGCGGCGACACCGACTTCAACGCCCGCACCATGGCCAAGTACTTCACCAAGCTCACCGGCAAGGCGATGGTCATCACCAACGTCGCTGGCGGTGGCGGAACGCTCGCAGCCGAACAGGTCAAGCAGGCCGATCCGGATGGCAACACCATCCTTTTCACACATACCGGACAGATGATCGTCAATGAGGTAGCCGGCCTGACCGAGGACAGCCTGGACGCCTTCGATATCTGCTGTATCGCGGGTGTGGACAAAGGCACCGTGTTCGTTGCGTCGAAAAGCTCAGGCCTGAAGACGCTAGAAGACCTGATCTCCAAATCCAAAGCCGAGCCGAGCAGCGTCACCTACGGCACCGAGATGGGCAGCTACTCCCACCTGCAGGGTCTGATGTTCGAAGGCCTGACCGACACCAAGCTGAAAATGGTCGACGCTGGCACAGTTTCCGAGAAAGTCGTCGCCCTGCTGGGTAATCGTATCGACCTCGCTGCGATCAGCTACGGCTCGGTGCAGGATTATGTGACCAGTGGCGACATGGTTGCCCTGGGCCAGCCCAACGAGGAGCGCAATCCACTGCTCGGTGACGTGCCGACGTTCAAGGAGCAAGGCGTCGACTTCGTCATGGAGAAGCCCTACATCGTGGCGTTCCCGGATGGTACTGATCCGGCAATCATCGAGAAGATGTCAGGCATCGTGAAACAGATCACCGAGATGCCTGAGTACGAGGAAGAGCTGCGCAAGACCTTCAAGCAGCCGGTCAGCTATTTCGATACCAACCAGTCAATCGACCGCCTGACGAACACCCGCGAAGACTTCATGAAGTACAAGGACGAACTGCGTCAGAGCAAGTAACGCCCGCGGCACGATGCCGGGCGTAGCCGCTGCGCCCGGCAGCCTTCCCTCTGAATCGAGAGCAGTCCCATGGATACCTACAAGAGAAAGGAGTTACTGGTCGGAGCCCTGATGCTGGGTGCCGGCCTGTTCTACCTGTTCCTGACGATCAATCTTCCGCGCAAAGGTTTTATCGACGCCTCCACCGTTCCCTATGTTCTATCCGTTGGGCTGTGCCTGCTGGGCGCGCTGCAGTTGCTGACCGCGACCAAGGCAACCCAGCTTCCCGCTGATCCCGATGCGGATGCTGACTCATCGGCTGCAACGCCGCCGGACTATCCAACGGTATTCAAAACGCTCGGATTGATCGCGGTCTATGTTGCCCTGCTGCAAAAGGTCGGCTTCCCGATCATGACCGTGCTCTATCTCTACGCGCAGTTCATCGTCATCACACCGCGCGAGCAGAAGGTCAACCACATCACCTACATCATCATCGCGGTGGTGACCTCCGCTTTGATCTTCTTCACCTTCCGGCAGGGCTTCGATCTGATGCTCCCGACCGGCTTTCTGAAAATCTAGGAGGCGGCCATGTTCGAATTACTGCAGGCCGGCTTTGGCGCGGTTTTCTCGCCCTATATCTTTATCCTGATTACCCTTGGCGTTGCCGTGGGCATCGTCTTCGGTGCGGTTCCTGGGCTCTCGGCTACCATGGCGATCGCGCTGTGTTTGCCGCTGACTTACACCATGGGCCCTGCTGCGGGCCTGTCGTTATTGGTGGCCTTGTTCATCGGCGCGACCTCCGGCGGCCTGATCTCCGCCATCCTGTTGAAGATTCCCGGCACGCCCGCCTCCATCGCGACGACGTTCGACGGCGCCCCGATGATGGAAAAAGGCGAAGGGCTGAAGGCGCTGGGCGTCGGTGTCGTGTTTTCCTTTCTCGGCACCATCTTCAGCATCGTCGCGCTGATGTCCATTGCGCCCTCGCTGGCAAAAATTGCCTTGCGCTTCGGGCCCCATGAATACTTTTCCATCGCAATCTTTTCACTGACGCTGATCGCCACGCTGTCCACCGGCTCGCTGCTTAAAGGCATATACGCTGGCACGCTTGGCTTTGCGTTCTCGACCGTGGGCATCGCCCCGGTGGACGCCATCCGCCGCTTCACATTCGATTCACCGAACCTCAACGGCGGTTTCGCCATGCTGACGGTGATGATCGGTATGTTTGCCGTGGCGGAAGTGATCAAAATCGCCGAGACCGGCAGAGCGGCACACAAAAGCAAAATCGCCTCGGTGAGCATGAAAGGCGTGAAAGGCTTTGGTTTCTCCCTGAAGGAGTTCTTCGGGCAGATTCCCAACGCGTTTCGCTCTGGACTGATCGGTATCGGGATTGGCATCTTGCCGGGCATCGGTGCGGGCACCTCGAACATCGTGTCCTACATCATCGCGAAGAAGCGTTCCAAGCATCCCGAGCTGTTCGGCAAGGGGGCCGTGGAAGGGGTCGTCGCCAGTGAAACCGCCAACAACGCGGGCATCGGTAGCGCCATGATTCCGCTGATGACGCTCGGCATTCCGGGCGACACCGTGACCGCGATTCTCCTCGGCGGCTTCATGATCCATGGCATCCAACCGGGCCCGCTGCTGTTCATCAGCCAGGGTGCATTGGTGTACACCATCTTCGCCGCGCTGATTCTCGCCTCGGTGATGATGCTGGTTCTGGAGTTCTACGGCCTGCGCATCTTCATAAAGCTACTGGCGGTGCCCAAGCACATCCTGCTGCCGATCATCCTTGTGCTTTGCGTCGTGGGTGCGTTCGGTCTGAGCAGCCGGGTGTTCGACGTATGGACCATTCTGCTGTTCGGCCTGATTGGTTACGGCTTCGTCAAGGGAGGGATGCCGGCCGCGCCGTTCATTATCGGCTTCATCTTGGGGCCAATGGCTGAAACGAATCTGCGGCGTGGCCTGATGTTGTCTGACGGCAACTTCATGGGCTTTCTCAGCAATCCCATTTCCGCGACATTCCTGTTCCTGGCGCTGGCGTCGGTGGCCTGGCACCTGTTCAGCGCACTGCGTAGCCGAAAAAATACTGCGGCCAGGCTGCAGGAAACCTGAGTCAGCGCTGCCTAGCCCGCTACGCTGGGCTAAGCGGTACTCAAGAGGTTTCGAGACCGCGCCTGAGGGCGCGGTGTTTCGTTCAGGCGCGCTTGCCGATCTCCACTTCAGCCAGCGTCCAACCCGCGATCTGGTCGCTCAGGCTCAACCCCAAACCGGGTCGGTTCGGGACGATCATTTTCCCGTCGCGGATCTCCAGACGCTCATTGAATGCCGGCTCCAGCCATTCAAAGTGCTCCACCCAGGTTTGGTGCTCATAGGCAGCCGCAAGATGCAGGTGAATTTCCATGACGAAGTGTGGGGCCATAACCATGCCGCGCTGCTCGGCCGCATGCGCCACCTTGAGAAACGGCGTGATGCCGCCCAGGCGTGGGGCGTCATGCATGATCACGTCCACCGCGCCGGTGTCGACATAGCCCAGCGCTTCGGTAGCGCTTGTGAGCATTTCGCCCGTACCGATCGGCGTGTCCAGCTGTGCAGCCAATGCGGCGTGACCGGCGACGTCGTGCGCATCTAGCGGCTCTTCGATCCATTCGAGCTGGTACTGCTCGAGCTCGCGCCCCATTCGCAGTGCAGTGATGCGGTCCCATTGCTGGTTGACGTCAACCATCAGCGGTACGTCTTCGCCTAGATGCTTACGTAAGGCCTCGACGCGCTGCAGATCCAGACGTCGGTTCGGCTGGCCGACCTTCATCTTAATGCCGCCAATGCCGCGCTCCCGCGACTGGGTAGCCTTGTCGAGCACTTCATCGATAGGTGCCTGCAGATAGCCACCCGAGGTGTTGTAGCAAGGCACGGCATTGCGGTGCGCGCCAAGCAATTTGGACAGTGGCAGCGCTGCACGCCGTGCCTTCAAATCCCACAGCGCCGTGTCGATTGCGGCAATCGCCTGCGCCGCAACGCCGCCACGACCAACCGATGCGCTGGCCCAGATCATTTTGCTCCAGAGTCGGGAAATGTCGTTGGGGTCTTCCCCGAGCAGAAGCGGCGCGATTTCCTGAGCATGGGCATATTGCGCCGGGCCTCCCGTACGCAGGCTATAACTAAAGCCGAGCCCGCGATGCCCCTGGCTGGTTTCAATTTCCGCAAACAGCAAGCTGACGGACTCAAGGGGCTTCTGCCGCCCGGTCAAAACCTTTGCATCGCTGACGGTCTTGCGCAGCGGCAAGGTTACTGTCCTCAGCTTGACCCAGCAGATGCCATCATCCGCCAGCACCGTGTTCGGTTGAATAGCCATCGGTTGTCCTCGTTCAGGTTCGGAATGCTTGCCAAACGTGCCCCTTCGCACTGCGTTCCACTCTAGAGGACGGTCAGGCTAGCGTCGCAATGTCATCATACAACTTCAATCCCTGCGGCTGTCAGGCTCGGCCCCATTAGTGAACGGCGCCACACTCGACTTTAGTGGTATGTGAATAGACCCACGGGCTCGCTAGCGTGACCTTTTCATGGCGCTAAATAAGTACTTTAAGCGGCGAAACCAGTGGCTTTGGGGGCTATTTCCAGACTCGATACCGCCGAGTAAAACGACTTGCGCAAGCTCGAAACAATCGACTTGTCAGGTTGACAAAAGCCCATAACCGCAGAAATAATCGAGTCAAGTCATCTGACAACCGATGACACCAAAAACAATAAGCGATGGGCAGACCTCAATGACAAGCACGACGACCGCTCCCACACCCTTGAATCGCCTCCTGCTGACAGGCGCCGCAGGAGGATTGGGCAAGGTATTACGTGAAACGCTTCGCCCCTATGCCAAGATCATCCGCCTCTCCGATATCGCCCCCATGGATGCTCCCACCGGCGATCACGAAGAAGTGGTGCAGTGCAATCTTGCAGATAAAGCCGCTGTGCACGCCCTCTGCGAAGGCGTTGATGCAATCGCCCACTTCGGTGGCGTTTCGGTAGAGCGTCCTTTCGAGGAAATTCTCGAAGCTAACATCAAGGGCGTATTCCATATCTACGAAGCGGCACGCAAGCACGGCATCAAGCGTGTGGTCTTTGCCAGCTCCAACCATGTGATCGGGTTTCACAAGCAGACTGAAACCATCGATGCCAACGCTCCCCGTCGTCCTGACAGTTATTACGGGTTGTCCAAATCTTATGGCGAGGACATGGCGAGCTTCTACTTCGATCGCTACGGCATCGAGACCGTCAGCATCCGCATCGGCTCCTCGTTCCCCGAGCCACTCAACCGCCGGATGATGGCCACCTACCTCAGCTATCGCGATCTGACCAACCTGATCGAGCGCTCGCTGTTCACCCCGAACGTGAAGCACACCGTTGTCTACGGCGCCTCGGCGAACCGTGACCTGTGGTGGGACAACCACATGGCCACGCACCTGGGTTTCGAGCCGCAGGACACCTCCGAAGTGTTCCGCGAAAAAATCGAACAGCAACCGCCCTATGCGCCCAATGATCCAGCCCTGATTTACCAGGGTGGCGCCTTCTGCGAAGCAGGCCCGTTCGACGACTGATTCCCGCCACGCCGCGAAAATAACAAGAGAATCGCCATGGCAAACTCAGCAGAACTGATAGTCGACGCACAGAACGCAACGGGCGAGAGCCCGGTCTGGGTGGCCTCCGAGCAGGCGCTCTATTGGGTTGATATACCCAACAGGCAGCTGCTTCGCTGGAAGGCCTCAGATGCTTCTGTGACGCGCTGGACCGGTGATCAGATGATCGCCTGTATCGCTCGCCGCGAAGGAGATGCGAATCGTTGGGTTGCCGGTATGGAAGACGGCATTTTCGAAGTCGCCCCGCAGAATAACGGCACACTCGGCAGCACTCGCCTTGCTGGCGTGCAGCATGGCGCGAGCAACATGAGATTCAATGACGGGCGCTGCGACCGTCAGGGCCGCTTCTGGGCTGGCACCATGGTTATGGATATGGCCGCTGGCACTCGAACCGGCGCGCTCTACCGGATCGATGGTTCGACTGGCCGCGAATCGCTCGAGGCTCAGCTGCAGGATTTCATCGTACCCAACGGGCTGGGATTCAGCCCCGACGGGCGCACCATGTACCTTTCCGACTCGCACCCCAGCGTGCAGGCCATCTGGGCCTTCGATTACGACATCGACAGTGGCACGCCGAGCAACCGCCGGCTGTTCGTCGACATGAACCAACATCCCGGCCGACCCGACGGCGCGGCGGTTGATGTTGATGGCTGCTACTGGATTTGCGGTAACGACGCCGGCCTTATCCACCGTTTCACCCCGGATGGACGCCTCGATCGCTCGCTGGAAGTGCCAGTGAAGAAGCCAGCCATGTGCGCCTTCGGTGGCTCCGGCCTGGACACCTTGTTTGTCACATCCATCCGCCCGGGCGGTGATCTCTCCGATCAACCCTTGGCAGGTGGTGTATTCGCCCTGCAACCCGGCGTCGCCGGACTGGAGGAGCCTCGCTTCCGATAACGCTTCACCCACAAGGACGGGCACCCAGTGTCCCGGTCTTGTCGCTTGCAACGCTGCATACCAACAAAAACAAGACGGAGATTCACATGGACTTCAAACGCAAGTTGCTCATCGCTGCACTCCCGCTAGCCTTCTGCCTGTCGAGCACCGCCTACGCGGAGATGACGCTGAAAATCGCTGAGATCCACCCTGCCGGTTATCCGACCGTGGTCGCTCAGGAAAACATGGGCAAGAAAATTGAAGAAGCCACCGACGGTGAGCTCAAGTTCCGCATGTTCTCAGGCGGCGTGCTGGGTTCGGAGAAAGAAGTCGTCGAACAGGTTCAACTCGGCGCGGTGCAGATGACCCGTGTCAGTCTGGGCACACTCGGCCCGGTCGTTCCGGACGTCAACGCCTTCAACATGCCGTTTGTGTTCCGCGATCACGAACACATGCGCAAAGTTATCGATGGTGATATCGGCCAGGAAATCCTCGACAAGATCACCAACTCCGATTTCAACATGGTCGGCCTGGCATGGATGGACGGTGGCGTACGCAACCTCTATACCAAAGAGCCCGTGCGGAATCTTGAAGACCTCAAGGGCATGAAAATCCGCGTTATGGGCAACCCATTGTTCATCGATACGCTGAACGCCATGGGTGCCCAGGGCGTTGCGATGAATACCGGTGAAATCTTCAGCGCCCTGCAAACCGGTGTGGTCGATGGTGCTGAGAACAACCCGCCAACCATGCTTGAGCACAATCACTTCCGTGCTGCGAAGAACTATTCGCTAACCGGTCACCTGATCCTTCCCGAGCCGATTGTGATGTCGAAGACGACCTGGAACAAGCTCACCCCGGAGCAGCAGGAAATCGTCATGAAATACGCCAAGGAAGCGCAGATGGAAGAGCGCAAGCTGTGGGACGAGAAGACCGCTAGCAGCGAAGCCAAGCTCAAGGAAGAAGGCGTCACCTTCATCGAAGTCGACAAGAAGCCCTTCTACGATGCGACCGCCCCGGTTCGCGAAAAGTACGGCGCACCTTACGCCGAGCTGATCAAGCGAATCGAAGCCGTTCAGTAATCCGTTCCCTCTGAAAAACCTCGCGGCGACGAGCTTCGCTCGCCGCCGCGCCTGTGGTGAAGTCTGATGAAAAACACGCTGCTGCGCGTCAACGACGCGATCTACAAGACCTGTGTTTGGGTCGCGGGGCTGGCCATCGTGGTCATGTCCATGATCATCCCCTGGGGGATCTTCGCGCGCTACGTGCTGGGCTCTGGTGGCGGCTGGCCTGAACCCGTGGCCATCCTGCTTATGGTGATCTTTACCTTTCTCGGCGCTGCGGCGAGCTACCGCGCCGGCGCGCATATGGCGGTGACCATGTTCACCGACCGCCTGCCTGAGCATCTGCATCGGCATATCGAACTGCTGGTACAGATCCTGATGGGCATCATCTGCCTGTTCATGACCCTCTGGGGCATCAAGCTGTGCATCGCGACCTGGAATCAGTTCATGAGCACGCTGCCGACCCTTCGTGTTGGCATTACCTACTCACCCATCCCAATCGGTGGCGCTATCACGCTGTTGTTTGTCATCGAACGCATTATCTTCGGCGACCAGAGCCACCGGCGTGCGGTCAATTACGAGCTGGTCGAAGACAGCAAGGAGGCCGTGTAAATGGACGCGCTGATTCTACTCGGCAGCTTTGCCGTACTCTTTCTTCTGCGGATGCCAGTGGCATACGCGCTGGGCATGTCAGCGCTGATCGGCGCCTGGTGGATTGATATCCCGTTCGATGCGGTGATGATCCAGGTCGCTGGCGGCGTCAACAAGTTCTCCCTGCTGGCAATTCCATTCTTCGTTCTGGCCGGTGCGATCATGGCCGAGGGCGGAATGTCCCAGCGACTGGTGGCTTTCGCTGCGGTACTGGTTGGCTTCGTGCGCGGCGGCCTGTCCTTGGTGAACATCATGGCGTCGACCTTTTTCGGCGCGATCTCCGGCTCGTCACTGGCGGACACTGCTTCGGTAGGTTCGGTGTTGATCCCGGAAATGGAGAAAAAGGGCTACCCTCGCGAGTTTTCCACGGCCGTTACGGTCAGTGGCTCTGTCCAGGCGCTGCTGACTCCACCCAGCCACAACTCGGTGCTGTATTCGCTGGCCGCTGGCGGTACCGTTTCGATCTCGTCACTGTTCATCGCGGGTATCGGGCCTGGTTTGTTGCTCAGCGCCGTGATGATGACCATGTGCCTGATCTTTGCCCGGATACGCAACTACCCTAAGGGCGAGGTCGTCCCGCTCAAGCAGGCGTTGAAGATCTGTGTCGAAGCGCTGTGGGGCCTGATGACCATGGTCATCATCTTGGGCGGCATTCTTTCGGGTGTATTCACGGCAACCGAATCAGCGTCCATCGCGGTGGTATGGGCCTTCTTCGTCACCATGTTCATCTACCGTGACTACAAATGGCGCGAGCTGCCAAAGCTGCTGCACCGCACCGTTCGTACCCTTTCGGTGGTGATGATCCTGATCGCGTTCGCGGCAAGCTTCGGCTACATCATGACGTTGATGCAGATCCCGTCGAAGATCACCACAATGTTCCTGACCCTGTCAGACAACCGCTATGTGATCCTGATGTGCATCAACATGATGCTGCTGGTCCTTGGCACGCTGATGGACATGGCGCCGCTGATCCTGATCCTCACGCCGATTCTGATGCCTGTCATCACCGGTATTGGTGTCGATCCAGTGCACTTTGGCATGATCATGCTGGTGAACCTCGGCATCGGTCTGATCACACCACCGGTAGGTGCGGTACTCTTCGTCGGCGCCGCGATCGGCAAGGTCACCATCGAGAACACCGTCAAGGCACTGCTGCCCTTCTATGTGGCGCTGTTCATGGTGCTGCTCGCGGTTACCTATATCCCCGCGATCTCGCTCTGGTTGCCCAGCGTGGTGCTCTGATAGGCCCGTAACGCAAACTTCGACGCCGCCCACCCGGGCGGCGTTTTTGCTTTGCAGGCCCGAACGATCAAGCAATGAAACAACTGCCACTGCCGTTGCAGACGGCGCCCGAACACCGTGATGCTGCTTAACACAGGATTGACCCGATGCAAGCTGCTACACCGTTTCCACGTCATATTGCCGTACTGATTCTGGCCACCTTGGCTTGCTCGTTCGCTGCCAACCATATCGCCGCGCGCATCGCGTTCGATCACGATACTGGTCTGTTGCTGGCCATGCTCTGCCGCGCCGGCGTGACACTGCTGGCTTTGGCTGCGCTTGTATTCTGGAGGCGCGAGTCCCTGCGCTTGAGTCGCACCACGTGGCGTTGGCAGATCCTTCTTGGGCTTCTGATCACGGTTCAGAGTTTTTGCATCTACTCAGCGGTGGCGCGCATTCCGGTTGCGCTGGCTCTGCTGGTCGTCAATCTCTCGCCCATCCTGCTTGCACTGCTCACATGGGCGCTGGGCGGTCCGAGACCGACACGCCACGCGTTGGCGATCATGGGACTGATCCTGGTCGGCCTGGTACTGGTTCTGGACGTTCCCACACGTCTAATGACCAGCGAGGCGCCTGACGCTCAATGGATCGCTGGCATCCTGTTCAGCCTTACCGCAGCCGGGGTATTCGCGCTGGCGCTATGGGTCACCGAGCATAAGCTATCGGGCATGGCCGGCTCGGTGCGAAGCATGCTGACACTAGTTGTGGTGTTTGGCGCCTCCGCCCTGCTCGGCGCAAGCGGCGTTATACCAGGTGGCCTGGGCCTGCCCAGCGCAACGGCTGGTTGGATCGCATTGGGTTGCCTGGTGCTTCTCTATGGCGCGGCGTTTTCCACGCTCTTCATCTGCATGCCGCGGCTTAACATTGCTCGCAATGCACCCGTCATGAACATGGAGCCGGTCGCTGGAATGCTGCTTGGCTGGTTGGTGCTTGGCCAGTTGCTGGCCCCCATGCAGATACTGGGTGGCCTGATTGTGGTCGGAGGTATCGTCCTGCTGGCGTACCGCAAGAACTGAGCAAGCCAACCCGAGGTGAGTTGGCGCACTTGCGCCAACCGGTGACGTTCAATCAACAAAGCTCTATTGGCAGAGTCCGAAAGCGAAGCACGAGGTCGGCGGCAGGTTCGGATTCTGAGAGTCGGTGTCAGCTGACCTTGTCCGTCTCCGCCTCTTCATGAGCCTGACGCAGTCGCTCGCGGCTATTGGTCAAATGCAGACGCATTGCAGCTCGAGCTGACTCTGCGTCCTGACGAGCGATAGCGTCGTAGATCTGCTCATGTTCGCGGCCCAAGCGCTGCTGATAGTGCGGTTGGTCATCATGAGCCAGGCGCGCGGAGTTGAGCCGGCTGCGAGGAATGATCGCCGTGCCCAGGTGATTCATGATGTCCGTGAAGTAGCGGTTGCCGGTTGCTTCAGCAATCTGCAAATGGAACTGGAAATCCGACACGGCCGCTTCACTGGAAAGCGCTGCACTTCGCTGTAGTGAGTCCAAAAAGTCGCGCATTGCCGCCAATTGCTCGGGCGTCCGTCGCTGTGCCGCCAACCCGGCGGACTCGACTTCTAGGCTGATCCGCAGCTCCAGTATCGACAATACGTCGCGAAGCGTCCCGATAGTGGCTGGGTCGATGCGCAGGCCGGTGGTGCTCGGAGTATCGAGCACGAAAGTGCCAATGCCATGGCGAGTCTCAACCAAGCCAGACGCCTGAAGACGCGAGATTGCCTCACGCACAACCGTCCTGCTCACGCCCTGGGCCTGCATGATCGCTGACTCAGTCGGCAACTTGTCGCCGCGCTTGATGACGCCGTCGCGGATCTGCTGCGACAGCTCGGTCACAAGTTCCTGTGCGAGGCTGCGGTGCTTACGGCGAACGCGTGGCTGAGCGATCTCGTTTTCCATGGACACATCGATCTCTATGAAGCGGACTGGGACATATCATAGCCCAGCAGTTGTACGATAACTATCGCAACGCTCACCAATTGAGCGCTCCACAACCTTATATCGAAAAGCCGCACGGTTTCCACACCGCTCCTATACTCACGACTGCCACTCAACCGGAGATAAGATAATGCGCCGCTTACTCTTATTCATCGCAGCAGCCGCTCTTGCTGCGCCAGTCTGGGCAATGCACTGCCCAATGGACATGGCCAAGATCGACAAGCAATTAGAAAGCAATCCGCCAAGCGATCCGGCAACGCTGGAGAAGGTAAAGGAATTACGAGCGGAAGGAGAGCAGCTGCATAAAGCGGGAGATCACACCCAGTCACTCCAGGTTCTTGAACAAGCACAGGCGTTGCTCGACTCTGCTCAGTAATCGTCGCTAGTGAATGGCCAGCCCATGTGCTGGCCGTCTTCGCTACGGCGGGTTGACGCCGCCTAGGCATCTGACTCGCATTTCCTTTCGTTCAAAATCTTCCTCACTGCTGAGCGTGTCGTAGCCTCCTGGGCAGATTTCATCCGCGCGAGTCCTGCAGCCTGCTTGGCCGGCCTTGTCGCAGGCGAAAACGTACTCATCGGATGGCTGCGCTGGCGATACGGTCTCAAAACCACTGCAGCCAACCAGTGTCAGTACGGTTCCTACGGTAAGGCAGATGCGAACAGTGTTTTTGAACATTGGCTGAATGTCTCGCTCGATTTGCTACACCGATGCGTTGATCGCCTACTGCGCGTAAGCTTTGGCTGACCCACAGCGGTGAAGTTAGATGATTTCGCTTTGCACGTGCCTCCCCTACTCTGTTCACCAGTAGCGCAGGAGGCGCAGCGGGACAGGGAGGCCCTAAAAGGATCATTCGCAGGCATGCGAATCAAAGGACAACGGAACGACTGGCTAGACGCCTACAGCCCCGCCTCGTGCGGGGCTTTTTATTGCGCGATTACTAGCGTGGGTTCGGCGCGTCATCCAGTTCTGCACTATCTGGTTCGATGTCAGGCACACCGTCCATCACCTGCCCTTCCTTTGGATTGTTTCGTGGCGTGGTGCCGTCATTTTCCGGTAGCTCGTCCACTCCGGCTTCGCCGCCTGGGCTGACATCCGTCCGCTCGGATCCTAGTGGCGGTGGCGAGCCGGGGATGATTACGTCATCTGTGCCCGCACGTTCGGCTCTTGATGCATCGTTATTCTGGGTCGATAAATCATCTGGTTTGTTGCCCATCGCTTGATCTCCTCCGCGCAGCGAATGCTTACAGATAAGAGGAATGAGGCGGCCCTGCGTTCACGAAGATGCGTTGCCACTGGTCACATGCAATGCGCCAATGATGTCGAGGATTGAGGCTCAAAACGAAAAAACCGGCTGCGACGGCCGTTTAGATACCAAGGTATCAGTGTGTCCCGATGGTGCCCGGAGCGGGAATCGAACCCGCATACCCTTTCGGATGAGGGATTTTAAGTCCCTTGCGTCTACCAGTTTCGCCATCCGGGCGGGACGGTGATGCGCGATCACAATCGCGGCGCAGGACTATAACGAGGCTCTGGTCGAGGCGCAACCCGAACGGCACTACGGCGCGTCTATATAGGGCCTAGCGGGCACGGACCAATAGCTCAACGTCATCAATTCAATGCCGATGGCGATGGCGATGGCGAACACCGACGATTAGCCAGAACACCAATCCGAGTATCGGAAAGATAGCGATGCCCAGCGCCCATAGTGCTTTCGCCCCTACGCTTCTATCACTTTTGAATACACTGATGATTGCTAACAGATCCAGCACGATAACGATGCCGGCAAGCGCAATGGCGAGGTAGCTCATTACATCTGACATAGACGCCCCCTAAACAGACTCTCTATGTTTCAGTCACCGCCCGAGCCGCTACAGTTCCGAGTTAGAGCGGATGCGTTTCGCCAATGACACTAATCAGATAACGCGAAAGTTTTGGCGAGCCACAAATTGAGCGCATAAAAAAACCGCAAGCTTTCGCCTGCGGTTTCTTTATTACTGGAGGCCGATGTCGGAATCGAACCGGCGTACACGGATTTGCAATCCGCTGCATAACCACTCTGCCAACCGGCCTCAAACGATAACGCCGCATACAGCGGCGTCATCGTCAACAAACTGGAGCGGGAAACGAGACTCGAACTCGCGACCCCGACCTTGGCAAGGTCGTGCTCTACCAACTGAGCTATTCCCGCATCGTCTTGGTGACGGGCGCCATTTTATAGTTTCAGGACGCCCCGTCAAGCCCTTGATTAAAAAAGTTTTTATTTCTTTTCCGTAGGACTGAGATGGGGCCAGGCGGCCATCAGGTAATTCACCATCGACCACAGCGTCAGGCCCGCGGCGACTATGAGCAACGCATACCCCAATCCAACCCAGACGGTCGTCAGCGGAGGATTGGCGAGCAGGATGATGAGCGCCACCATTTGTGCTGCTGTCTTCCACTTGCCCAAATTGGACACCGCCACCTGCGCTCGAGCGCCCAGTTCTGCCATCCATTCGCGCAGCGCTGAAATCACGATCTCCCGGCCGATGATGATCGCGGCCGGCAGGGTCAGCCAAAGGTTCGAATGCTCTTCGACCAGCAGAACCAGGGCCACGGCAACCATCAGCTTGTCCGCGACCGGATCAAGAAAAGCGCCAAAGGGCGTGCTTTGTTGAAGTTTACGAGCGAGGTATCCGTCCAGCCAGTCAGTGACGGCGGCGATGGCGAAAACGGCGCTTGCCGCCAGATAACTCCACTGAAAAGGCAAATAGAACAACAGGATGATGATCGGTATCAGCAGTACGCGTAGCACGGTGAGAATGTTTGGGATGTTCATCGATACCACTGGTCCGCGGATTTAGGAGGGGATTCTACTCACTGTGCAGAGCGGCATAAATCGACTCGGCAAGCTTTTTACTGATACTTGGAGCCTTGGCTATTTCGTCAAGGCTCGCACGGCTGAGTTCTTGAAGACCACCGAAGTGCTTGAGCAGTTCTCGGCGGCGTTTCGGTCCGATGCCAGGCACACCTTCCAAAGTCGAGGTTGTACGCGCTTTTCCCCTCCGCGCTCTGTGACCGGTGATTGCGAAACGGTGGGCTTCGTCGCGCACCTGCTGGATCAGATGGAGCGCAGGTGAATCGCCCGGCAATGTAAATTCATGTGCTGCATCGTTCAGGTACAGCGTCTCGAGACCCGGCTTGCGGGTAACGCCCTTCGCCACACCTAACAAAATCAAGTCAGGCACTGCCAGCTCCTGTAGCACTTCGCGAGCCATTTTCATCTGGCCCTTACCGCCGTCCACCAGCAGGATGTCGGGCAGCTTGCCCTCCCCCTCGGCTGCTTTCTTAAAGCGGCGCGAGAGCGCCTGGTGCATCGCCGCATAATCGTCGCCAGCAGTGACGCCTTCGATGTTGTAGCGCCGGTAGTCGGACTTCAGTGGCCCTTCCGGGCCGAAAACCACACAGGATGCGACGGTCGCTTCGCCACTGGAGTGGCTGATGTCGAAACATTCCAGCCGGCTCGGCTGCTCATCCATATCCAACGCCTCAGCCAGTGCCTGGAACCGTGCAGCCAGATGCTGACGGCTCGCCAGTCTCGCGCCGAGCGCTTGTTCGGCGTTGGTCAGCGCCAGCTGTTGCCAACGCGCCCGAGTACCGCGAACTCGATAGGTGATGATCAAGTCGACGTCACGCAGCTCAGAAACCGCGCTAATCAGGGTTTCGAAGTCTTCATGTACCGCATTGACGATCAGCTCGGAGGGCAGATCGCGCTCCATGGAGCTGAGGTAATACTGCTCCAGGAACGCCTGGAGCACGTCGCTGACGCTTTCTTCGATGGCAACCTGAGGAAAGAAATTCTTGCTGCCCAGTACTCGACCGCTGCGCACGCTGATTAGATGAACGCAGGCGCCACCCGGGCTCACTACGGCGGAGACGATGTCAACGTTGCCGCTGCCACCCTCCATGCTCTGCTGGTCCTGGACGCGTCGCAGGATGCCAATCTGGTCCCGTATCTCCGCGGCACGCTCGAAATTAAGCTCCATAGCGGCCTTTTCCATGTTCTTGGAAAGCTCCTCCGCCAGGGCATTGCTGCGCCCTTCCAGAAACATGACCGAATGACGAACGTCTTCGGCATATTCTTCCGCGTCAACGAGGTTTACGCATGGAGCCTTGCAACGCTTGATCTGATACTGCAGGCATGGACGGGTACGATTTCGGTAATAGCTGTCTTCACACTGGCGTACGAAAAAAGCTTTCTGCAACAAGCTCAGGCTTTCACGAATCGCTCCGGCGCTGGGATACGGGCCGAAATAGCGGCCGATCTCTTTCTTGGCGCCTCGGTGGATGCTGAGCCGAGGAAAATCGCCACTTGAAAGAAATACATAGGGATACGACTTATCGTCGCGTAGCAGGATGTTGTATGGCGGCCGCCATTGCTTGATGAGCGTTTGCTCGAGCAGCAGCGCTTCGGTTTCGTTGGCCGTGATCGTTGTTTCGACCTGGGCGATCCTGGCCACGAGCGCGGCCGTTTTCGGCGCTTGCCCGACCTTACGGAAATAACTGGCCAGGCGCTTCTTGAGATTCTTCGCTTTCCCGACATAGAGCAGCTTGGCTTCGGCGTCGAACATCCGGTAGACACCGGGACGCCCACTGCAAGAAGCAAGGAACGCTGAGGAATCAAAGCCACTCATCAATTGATGGTGTCGACCATGCCGTGTCGAACAGCCAGCAACGCCAGCTCTACATCACTGGTGATCGAGAGCTTTTCGTAGATGCGATAGCGATAGGTATTGACTGTCTTAGGCGACAAACAGAGCTTGTCGGAAATAGCCTGGACCTTCTGACAGTTCGCGATCATCAGTGCGATCTGGATCTCCCGTTCGGACAGAAGGTCGAAAGGAGAACCGTTAACCTTGGGCTGAAAGGACTTCAGTGCAAGTTGCTGGGCGATCTGGGGGCTAATGTAGCGCTGGCCCGCAAAAACCATGCGAATCGCCTGGATCATTTCATCCAGCGCGGCACCTTTGGTCAGGTAGCCGGCTGCACCGGCTTGAAGCAGCCGTGTTGGAAACGGATCTTCCTCGCAAATGGTGACCGCTATGACCTTGATGTCCGGGTGGCTACGCAGTAGCTTGCGTGTCGCCTCGAGGCCGCCGATGCCTGGCATCTTTACGTCCATCAAAACAACGTCCGGCTTGAGGTCGCGGGACTTCTTGATCGCCACCTCACCGGATTCCGCCTGACCTACCACTTGCAGGCCGTCGATATCGGCAAGCATGCGGGAAATGCCTGTGCGTACCAGATCGTGGTCATCGACCACAAGCACCCTAATCAAGCAGACACCTCGTTCTGTACAAATCTGAAGCTGGCTGACTGCTCGCTTCGTAAGCGGCGAACTTTAACAAAAAATTTGCTGCGTTACCCAGACCATACATCGCAGAGTGGCACAGAGCCACCACCGATACCACCTAACGGCGCGACATTAAGGTGAACGTGTGCCGGTGGACCGAAGTCTGTCTTATTGATCGAAACCTTATCAATAGGCGAATCGCTCTTGATTAGCAGCTTAGTCGCAGCCTTCGTTTTGGCGTCCGTTCATGTGTTTGCTGGACGTCTGCGTCAGCTCAACCGTCTTCCTCGCAGCCGATGGCTCTCCATGGCTGGCGGAGTTTCGGTGGCTTACGTGTTTGTTCATCTGCTGCCGGAGCTGGCTCGTGGCCAGGAAGTGCTGGGCGGAAGCGACTGGTGGTTGCTCAGCTATCTTGAGCATCATGTCTGGCTGTTGGCGTTGCTTGGGTTGGCCACCTTCTATGGCGTCGAGCGTGTGATCAAGGTGCATCGCCGTCGTCTCCCTGCGGATCAGGAGCCGCATGCCGGTGTGTTCTGGCTACACATTGGCGCGTTTGCGATATACAACGGGTTGATCGGCTACCTGTTGATTCATGGTGAGAACAGTAGCCTGACGACACTGATGCTCTATTGCGTCGCGATGAGTCTGCATTTCCTAGTCAACGACTTCGCCCTTCAGAGTGACCATAAGGGTTTATTCAGGCGTCGCGGTCGCTGGCTCCTCGCTGCCATGCCGCTTGCCGGCTGGACGCTGGGCCTTGCTAGCGAGGTTTCGGAGCTTGCCGTTTCGGCACTGACGGCATTCGTAGGTGGATCGATCATACTGAACGTTCTGAAAGAGGAACTACCCGAAGAGCGCGACAGCCGCTTCAGTGCCTTCCTGCTCGGCTCGGTGGGCTATTCGGTCCTGCTGCTCAGCGTTCAGGGCAGCTAACTGTGGCTCAGACGGGTCGCACGACCCGCGAGGTAAGGAGGGAGAACGCTCAAATCAACCATGAGCAACTCCTCAGCTCAGCGAGCCTTCAGCAATCGCTCGATTTCCCCTGGTGTCAGCACCTTCCCCATCGACACCACTTTATCGTCAACGGCCAGGGCTGGAGTCGACATAACTCCGTGCGCGGCTATCTCCGCTATATCGGTGACCTTGACGATCTGTGCTTCGATCCCGAGGTTGCTGACGGCTTGGTGAGTATTTTCGGTGAGTGCAACGCACTTCTTGCAGCCGGTACCAAGGATTTTGATGATCATGGAATGATTCCTGGATGGGGTCAGAGGAGCAGGTAACTGAAGCTGTTGAAGAGATAGCCGATTAGCATAATTCCGACTATCACAATGCCGAAAAAAAGTGCCAGCAGCGGCGCCTTCACCACCTTTTTTAGCATGATGAGGGACGGCAGAGAGAGCGCCGTAACCGCCATCATGAACGCGAGCACAGTGCCAATTCCGACACCTTTACCGACCAGCGCCTCTGCAATAGGCAGGGTGCCAAAAATGTCGGCGTACATCGGCACACCGACGAGCACGGCCAGCGGCACCGACCACCAGTGGTCCTGGCCTATGGCGGCAGTGATCACGTCTGCTGGGATCCAGTTGTGTATCGCCGCGCCAACGCCGACCCCAAGCAGTACGTAAAGCCAGACTCTTTGAGCGATTTCGCTGACCTGATCACGTGCATAGGCGAGCCGATCGCGCAGTGTCAGTTGCTCTCCCGGAAGCTCGAGAACCTTGTGCTGGGTTACGAAGGCTTCGACGTACTGTTCCATCTGCGCCTTACCAATCAGCGTCCCGCCAACTACCGCCAGGATGATGCCGACCACTACGTAGGCCAGCGCGATGGACCAATTGAACACGCTTGCCAGCAGGATCATCGAGGCCAGATCCACCAGCGGCGAGGAGATGAGAAAGGAGAAGGTCACGGCTAGCGGCAGCCCCGAGCTGGTAAAGCCGATGAACAACGGGATCGAGGAGCAGGAGCAAAAAGGCGTGACCGTCCCAAGCAATGCCCCTGTGAGGTTTGCCTTATAGCCATGCATGCTGCCGAGAATCCGCCGGGTGCGTTCCGGTGGAAAGTAACTTTGTATCCACGAAATCAGGAAGATCAACGCTGACAGCAAGATGAAAATCTTGATTACGTCATATATGAAGAAGTGCAGGCTGCCGCCCACACGGCTAGCCAAGTCCAAGCCAAACACATCCTCGACCAATAAGCGCACCAGGTTGACTTCCATCAGCCTTATCCTTTAGCGCTGCGGCAACGCCCGTTCATACCAGCCACGGCTCTTGTTCACGGTACGAACCAGCCAAAGCATCACCGGCACTTCGATGAGCACACCGACGACCGTCGCCAGAGCGGCACCCGAGTTGAAGCCGTAAAGCACGATGGCGACCGCCACCGCGAGCTCGAAAAAATTCGACGCGCCAATCATGGCGGACGGCCCCGCAATGTCATGACGCACTTTCAGCTGTCGGTTGAGCCAGTAGCCCAATGCGGCGATCACGAGCGTTTGCAGCAGGATCGGCACGGCCAGCATGGCGATCACCAGTGGTTGTTCGACAATTGCTTCGCCCTGGAAAGAGAACAGCAGCACCAGCGTCGCCAGCAGTGCCATGATCGAGAACGGCTGGATCCGAGCCAAGGCTACCTGGAACTTGACCTCACCATGCCTGCGTAGACGGCTGCGAATGAGCTGAGCAATCGTCAGCGGGATGACGATGTACATCACCACGGAAAGGATCAGCGTGTCCCAGGGCACAGGAATCGAGGAGACGCCCAGCAGCAACGCCACGATGGGCGCAAAGGCGAACACCATTATCAGGTCGTTGACTGCCACTTGCGTAAGGGTGAAGTTGGCGTTGCCGTTACACAGGTTGCTCCAGACAAACACCATGGCCGTGCAAGGCGCCGCACCGAGCAGAATTAGCCCGGCAACGTAGCTATCGATCTGGTCTGGCGGTAGCCAGTCGGCGAAGACATGCCGCAGAAACAGCCAAGCGAGAAACGCCATGGTGAACGGCTTGATTGCCCAATTCACGAGTAAGGTCACACCCATTCCCGCGCGGTGCTCAAAGACTTCATGGAGCGCACTGAAGTCGATCTTCATCAGCATCGGGATGATCATGACCCAGATCAGCACCCCAACCGGGATGTTCACATTGGCCAGCTCCATTGCGCCAACCGTCTGCGAGGCCTCCGGGGCAAATAGACCAATGAGCGTCCCAGTGATGATGCAGAGAAAGACCCAAAGGGTTAGGTAACGCTCGAAGAAACCGATCGGCGCACCCGCGGCTTTTTTTCCTATGGTTTCGCATTGGGTAGACATGAAGCGTCTCTTTATCTCATTTGAGAGGGTTCTAAGGCACCGGCAGCAGGTAACGGCTCTGCCAGCATCTGATCAATCTGCTCGACGGTGGCTCGCGCATAGCGCGTCACCCCTATCAATGTGGCTGACGCGGGCCCTGTCCAGTCGCCATAACCCATTAGCCACAGGTTGGGTTGCTTCACCGATCGGGTTCCGTCTACCTCAACTCTGCCATCCGGTTCGATGACGCCCAGGCCGTCGAGGTGGGCTAACGCGGGTTTGAAACCGGTGCACCAAACTACCGCATCGATCTGCTCGTAATGCCCGTCATCCCATTCGACCCCGCTTGCCGTAAAGCGAGCAAACGGTCGCTGCGCCGCTAACACGCCCCGTGCGCGGGCGTCTTTGACCGGCTCGACCATGACAATCTCACCAAACCCGCCGGTTGGATCCTCAACGCTGCGACCTTCTTGCTGTGCTCTCCAGCGTTCGGTGGCGCGCTCGAACAGAACGCGTCCATCAACGTCATCAGGCAGGAATGCGGGCTCCTGCTGGGTAATCCATATCGTTTCGGCTACGAGCGATAGTTCGGCGAGAATCTGCGCGCCGGAATTGCCGCCTCCGACCACCATTACCCGCTTGCCCGCAAACGGCTCAGCATTCACATAACGGGCAGAGTGTATCTGCAGCCCCTGATACAGCTCTCGGCCCGCATATTCCGGCACAACAGGCTGGCGCCACGTGCCGGTCGCGCTGACCAGCGCTCGGCAGCGCCACGTTCGATCCTCAGCACGCACTTCGAGCTGATCACCGATCCTGGTAACCGATCTGACATGGACGGGGCGCACGATAGGAAATTGGTACCGCTGTTCATAGCGCGATAAATAGTCGATCACGTCGTCGCGGGTTGGTGTATCCGTCTGCGGGGTCGGCATCTGCCAGCCCGCAATCGAGCTCCAGGCCGCAGGCGAGAACAGCCTTAGCGACGACCAGCCATGCAGCCAGGCACCGCCAGCCCGCTCTTGGTCGTCCAGGATCAAGAACGATCGGTTCGTGCGGCGCAGGAAGTACGCTGTTGCCAAAGCTGACTGCCCGCCTCCGATCAGGATTACGTCAGGGCTGCTCGACGATGAGCCATCTGCCTCCATACCAACCACTCCTAATATTCGATTTCCCGAATATGAACCCATGAAATCCCTTCGGCAAGTATGTTTTTAAATCTCCTAAGCTAATATCTGCGAAGGATATATTCGCTTTACAGGATATTCGCTAAACAATATATTCGGCCTTCGTTTTTATGGAGGCTAGGCCAATGTCCACCAAGTCCCGCGTGCTGTTCGTCTGTGTCACCAATGCTGCACGCTCGCAAATGGCCGAAGCCCTTCTTCGGCATACCGCGCCCGATCAGTACGATGCATTCAGCGCCGGCACTAAGCCTGGTGCGGTGGACCCATACGCTCAATCGGCGCTGGATCAGCTTGGGGTCTCGACTGAGGGCTTACGAAGCAAGTCAGTCGATGAGTTTGCAGGGCAGACTTTCGATTTCGTCATCACGCTTTGTGATAAAGCGGCACTTGAGTGCCACGCTCTTCCAGGAGCCGGAGAATTCATCACGTGGAATTTCCAGGATCCAGCAGACAGCCCCCAACCCGACGCCTACCGGCACACCCTTCACGAAATTCACGAGCGGATCAAAATGTTCGTGCTCGTAAAGCGCAAGCGATAAACAACTGATGATCGAACATCTGACGCCAGACACGGTTTTCAAATGTCTTTCCGATGAAACCCGAGCGCGCATGACGCTGCTTATCGCTCGCGAGGGTGAATTATGCGTCTGCGAGCTAACCACCGCGCTTGAGGAAAGCCAGCCCAAGATTTCGAGGCATCTCTCCCAGTTGAGAAGCTGCGCGATCCTTGAGGATCGACGCAAGGGTCAATGGGTGTATTACCGCTTGCACCCGCACCTGCCGGACTGGGTACACGAGATGCTGCAGGTCACTCTGAATGCCAATAAACGATGGCTAAGTCCTGACGCTGACCGCCTTGAACACATGCGTGATCGGCCTGGCCGAGCGACAGCCTGTGGCTGAACTGGAGAGATCAATGAACATTCTCTTTCTGTGCACGGCTAACAGTTGCCGAAGCATTCTCTCGGAGGCTGTTTTCAATCACCGTGCGCCGGATGGCTTGCGCGCGTTCAGCGCCGGGAGCACGCCACGGGGAGAGGTCAACCCGCTGACGCTTGCTGCGCTGCGTCGTCATGGAATCAGTTGCGATGGCTTGGCCAGCAAATCGATCGACAGCCTGGTCGAACTGCACCCCGACATCGTTATCACCTTTTGCGATAAAGCTGCCGGTGAGGCTTGCCCCGTCTTCTTTGGAGCCTCTACAACGTCACATTGGGGTCTTGCCGACCCGTCAGAACTCGACGCGCCGGAAGCCGCAGTGGCGCGCGAATTCGACGACACGCTGTCGATCATCGAAGCGCGAATTGCGGCATTCCTCGCACTCCCCCTCGGCCAGCTCGATGCAAACGCCTTCAAAGATGAGCTGGCGCGTATCGGCACCCTGATGCGAGAACACACATGAACGACGATTTGCCCAATACCGATTCCGAGCGCCTCGACCTGCCCAGCCTGGATAAGCTCGGCCTGCCGAGCGATCTGGAACACAAGCCACGCATCCTGTTGCTGTATGGCTCGAACCGTGAACGCTCATTCAGCCGCCTGATGAGTCAGGAGGCCGCGCGCTTGTTGGAGGCAATGGGTTGCGAGACACGGATCTTCGACCCCTCCGGCCTGCCACTGCCTGACGACGTCCCGGAGTCTCACCCCAAGGTCCAGGAGCTTCGCGATCTGGTTGTTTGGTCCGAAGGCCAGGTGTGGTGCTCGCCGGAACGTCACGGGGCGATGAGCGCGGTCTTCAAGGCGCAAATAGATTGGGTGCCGCTTAGCATGGGGGCGGTCCGCCCGACGCAGGGCAAGACGCTTGCGCTGATGCAGGTCTGTGGTGGCTCGCAATCCTTCAACGCGGTGAATCAGATGCGCGTTTTGGGCCGCTGGATGCGGATGGTCACCATCCCCAACCAGTCATCGGTACCCAAGGCGTTTCTGGAGTTCGACGACGCCGGTCGAATGAAACCGTCGGCCTATTACGACCGGGTCGTAGACGTGATGGAGGAACTGGTCAAGTTCACGCTGCTGATACGTGGGCGCGGCGGCTACCTTGTCGATCGCTACTCGGAGCGCAAGGAATCGGCCGAGGCCCTGTCTGCACGTGTGAATCAGCGCTCGATTTGAAACAAGGAAAAGCAACCATGTCGCACCCCTATGACCTTCTCAATATCCCAGGTCACGCAGGCCGCTTAATGTTCACGCCATGCCCAGGCACCAAGGGCACCCGCGTAAGCGAAGCGCTGACCACAATCGAATCAGCCGGTGCGCAGGTGCTTGTCACGCTGATGCCGGACACCGAGCTGACAGCCAACCAGGCGGATGATCTTCCGGCGCGCTGCGCCGAACGTGGTATTGAATGGTTGCAGCTGCCGGTGGCCGACGAACAGGCCCCGCTGGCTGATTTCGATACTGCCTGGCGGCGCCACCGCGACACTATCCTTGCGCGGCTTGCCGACGGCGCCACGCTAGCGATCCACTGCAAGGGCGGTTCCGGACGCACCGGGCTGATTGCCGCGCGCATCCTCATTGAGCTGGGCATCCCCCGGGAGGCGGCCGTGAATCAGGTCCAGGCGCTTCGGCCCAAAGCCATTCAACACCCAGCTCATGTCGGCTGGCTCGCACAGTTTGGCGACTGATCTGATGCTGAAGACCTTTGGCTTGTTCGCCATCACGGCACTCGCCGAGATCGTCGGCTGCTATCTGCCATACCTGTGGCTTCGTCAAGGCAAAAGCGCCTGGCTGCTGGTACCTGCCGCGGTATCACTGATGCTGTTTGCCTGGTTGTTATCGCTGCACCCGACAGCCGCAGGACGCGTGTATGCCGCCTATGGCGGCGTTTACATCGGCGCTGCAATCGTCTGGCTGTGGATCGTCGACGGCATCAGGCCTACCGGCTGGGATTTGCTGGGTTCGGCCGTCGCACTGCTAGGCATGGCCATCATCATGTTCGCGCCTCGCGGCGCCTGACTTAGGGAATCACCATGACAATCAAAGTTGGTATCAACGGCTTCGGCCGGATTGGACGTCTGGCACTGCGCGCAGCCTGGGATTGGCCAGAGCTGGAGTTCGTCCAGATCAACGATCCCGCCGGCGATGCAGCCACCCACGCTCACCTGCTGAACTTCGACTCGGTGCACGGCCGCTGGCAGCACGAAGCGAGCAGTGACGGCGACTGCGTTGTCGTCGATGGCAAGCGCGTCCGAGTCACTGCAAACAAAGCCATTGCAGATACCGACTGGTCCGGCTGCGATCTGGTAATCGAGGCCAGTGGCAAGATGAAGACTGTGGCCGTGCTTCAGGGCTATCTGGACCAGGGAGTCAAGCGTGTTGTTGTCAGCGCGCCGGTCAAGGAAGCCGGGGCGCTCAATATCGTCATGGGTGTTAATGACGCGCTGTTCGATCCGGCACAGCACCGTATCGTCACGGCAGCCTCCTGTACCACCAATTGTCTGGCCCCGGTCGTCAAGGTGATCCATGAGCAGCTGGGAATTCGCCATGGTTCGATCACAACCATCCATGACCTGACCAACACCCAGAGCATCCTCGATCAGCCACACAAGGATCTGCGCCGCGCCCGAGCCTCGGGCATGAGCCTGATCCCGACTACTACCGGTTCGGCGACGGCGATCGCGGAGATATTCCCCGAGCTACGCGGCAAGCTCAACGGCCATGCGGTGCGGGTCCCGCTGGCTAACGCCTCACTGACCGACTGTGTTTTCGAAGTCGAGCGAGCCACCTCTGTCGATGAGGTCAATCAGCTACTGAGCGCCGCGGCCAGCGAAGGTCCGCTCAAGGGCATTCTCGGTTACGAAGAGCGCCCACTGGTTTCAATCGATTACCGCACCGACCCACGCTCCTCGATCATCGATGCCCTGTCGACCATGGTCGTCAACGGCACGCAGGTGAAGCTCTACGCCTGGTACGACAACGAGTGGGGTTACGCCAACCGCACTGTGGAGTTGGCGCGCAAGGTGGGCCTTGCTGGCTGAACCCGCACGAATGGCCAGATGGATGCCGCCAAAGCTTGCAAGCTAGGGTTGGCCGCCTAAACGGCGGCTGATCCGCTGCAGATGTTCGTGTGCCGACTTTTCTCACGCTGATCAAATTATCACGGGACTCGACCGATGAACGCCCTCTCCCGCCTGTCTCCGGAAGTTCGCCAATACCTGGTGGTGACTGCCAACTATTGGGCCTTCACCTTGACCGACGGCGCTTTGCGCATGCTCGTGGTATTGCACTTCCACCAGTTGGGGTATTCGCCGCTGCAGATCGCGATGCTGTTCTTGTTCTACGAGATCTTCGGCGTCATCACTAACCTGGTCGGGGGCTGGCTGGGGGCACGGTTGGGCCTGAATCGGACAATGAACATTGGTCTGGCGTTACAGGTCGTGGCGTTGCTGCTGCTCACCGTTCCCAGCACTTGGCTGGTGGTGCCGTGGGTGATGGCCGCGCAGGCGCTGTCCGGCATTGCCAAGGACCTCAACAAGATGAGCGCCAAAAGCTCGATCAAGTTGCTGGTCCCTGCTGATGCGCAAGGGACGCTCTACAAGTGGGTGGCGCTGCTTACTGGCTCGAAAAACGCACTCAAGGGCGTCGGCTTCTTTCTCGGCGGTCTGCTCCTGGTGTGGCTGGGGTTCCGTGGCGCGGTGTTGGCAATGGCGGCTGTGCTGGCGATGATTTGGATTGCCAGCCTGATACTGTTGAAAAAGGACCTCGGCAAGGCGAAAGCAAAACCGAAGTTCAAGGAGATGCTGTCCAAAAGCCGCGCTATCAACATTCTGTCGGCAGCACGACTGTTCCTGTTTGGCGCGCGAGATGTCTGGTTCGTGGTAGCGCTGCCAGTTTATCTGGCGAGCACCTTTGGCTGGGACCACTGGCGTGTGGGGGGCTTTCTGGCAGCGTGGATCATTGGCTACGGCATCGTGCAGTCCTTCGCGCCATTGTTCACCGGACGCGCGCAGGGCCAGATGCCGGATGGCCGTGCTGCGCTGGTGTGGGCTTTGCTGCTGGCTGGTCTACCTGCAGCCATAGCGTTGGGCCTGGGCACTTCGCTCTCGGCGCAATGGGTGTTGCTAGGCGGGCTGATGGTGTTCGGCGTGCTGTTTGCGGTGAACTCATCCCTGCACAGTTACCTGATCGTCTCCTACGCCAAGGAGGATGGCGTATCCCTTGATGTAGGGTTCTACTACATGTCCAACGCTATGGGCCGGCTGCTCGGCACTGTGCTGTCCGGCTGGATGTACCAGTCTTATGGCATCGAAGCCTGCCTCTGGGTTTCCAGTCTCTTCGTATCGCTCGCGGCACTCATATCGGTAGGCCTGCCGCGTCATATTCAGGCAGGTACTGCGGGCGGTTGAGCGTGCCGGAGGTAACACAACATCGGGGCCGGCACCGCGGGGGCGCCTCCATGGCCTCGCCCGCTAGCTGTCGGAGCTTGCGCGCGGGTCATTGAGCAAATGACTCAGAACTGATCGCAGCTTCCCGGCCTTGACGGGTTTGTTCAGCACCGGGACACCAAACCCTTGCAGCTGGCGGCGACATTGGTCACTGCGATCGGCCGTCACCATGACCGCTGGGATCACCTGCGCAAAGTGTTTCCTCAGCGCTGTGACTACGTCCCATCCCGTCACACCCTGATCAAGGTGGTAGTCGGCGAGAATCACCTCCGGCGGCGATCCGCCGAGCACCGCCAACGCCGCTTCCTGGTCGGTGGCTGTCAATACCTCGCAGCCCCACTGCCCTAGCAACGCGGCCATGCTGTGCAGGATGCTCAGCTCGTTATCCAGGACCAGCAAGCGACGGCCCGGTAACGGATTGCCAAGTACCGGCATCAACATTGGCGCTTCGGCAGGTGTCTGCTCAGGCATATCGGCCAGCGGCACATCAATGCTGAACACTGAGCCTCGCCCCAACTGCGAACGCACCTGAATCGGATAAGCCAGCATCGAGGCAATGCGATCGACAATGGCCAGGCCGAGCCCGACCCCAGCGCGTTCGGTGGCGCGCTGCACACCCAGCTGATTGAACTCGAGGAAGATCGACTGCATCTGATCTGACTCGATGCCTCGCCCCGTGTCCCAGACCTCGATTCGCAGGTGTTCGCCGCGCTTGCGCGCGCCTAGCAGCACTCGGCCTTGGTCGGTGTAGCGGCAGGCATTACTGAGGAAGTTACGCAAAATACGCGTCAGCAGCCGAAAATCGCTGCGTAGCGCATACGCTGGGATGTAATGATCGAAACCGAGGCCTGCGGCTTCGGCTACTGACTGGAATTCGGACACGAGTGGCAACAGCACTTCGTCGAGGCGATAAACCTCGATGTCGGGCTTGATCGCCTGTTGATCCAGTTTGGAGATGTCCAGCAAATCAGTCAGCAAGTCTTCGGCGCCCTCGAGTGCCTGATGTGCTCGCTCCACCAGGTTCGCTTCAGCATCCGGTAAGCTGCGCTCACGCAATGTCGAGATCAAAAGGCGCGCCGCATTGAGCGGCTGCAACAGGTCATGGCTGGCAGCGGCTAGGTATTTGTCTTTGCTGTGGTTGGCTTGCTCGGCCGCGTCGCGGGCCTTGCGCAGCTCGCAGGTGCGCTCGGCGACCCGGTGTTCCAACTGTTCGTTGAGCTGTAGCAAGCGCATCTGCGCCAACTTGCGCTCGGTGATGTCGGCAACGAAGCCTTCAACCAGGCCATCTTCATCCGGCTTGAGCAGCAGGTTCATCATGACGTCGATGGGACTGCCGTCCTTGCGCCGCAGACGGGTCTCATATCCGAACAAGCCTTGCTGGGTAGTCAGGGTACGCCGAATCTGCCGAAGCTCGTCTTCGCCACCAATGAACAGGTGATGTGACAGGTCGGTCAGGCGCCACAACGTTTCGTCTGGGCTTTCGTAGCCGAGCATCCTTGCCAGCGCCGGGTTGGCTGCGCGAATACCTTCCTGCAGGCTGGCCTGGAAAATGCCATGTACGGCGTGTTCGAACAGCCATTTGTATCGGTTGCGCTCGGCTTCCAGCTCTTCGAGGCGAGCGACCAGTTCCGGGTAGTGGCTTTTGCGGGCCGAATGAGTGCCTAACCCGAGCAGCCCGGCAAGAGCATCGTCCTGTTCAGAGTGCTTCGGCATAGACCACTTCGACGTCGCGCTGGGTCGACGAACGGGGATTAGTCAGAATGCAAGGGTCTTGCATGGCATGCTGCGAGAGGAACGGGATGTCAGAGAGATTCACCCCGTGCAAGCCGAGCGTTTCGCTGAAGCCAATGGCCTGCTTGAGGCTGATCAGATGTTGCATGAGTCGTTCACGAATCTGTCGATGGCTCAGCCCGCGGCTGTCTATGCCCAGGGTCTCCGCCACCACTTTGAAGCGATCCGGCGCCGAATCGTAGTTGAACGCCACTACATGTTCGACCAATACCGCATTGCACAGGCCGTGCGGCAGATCCAGATAACCGCCAAGGCTGTGAGACATCGCATGCACTGCGCCGAGAATCGCGTTGGAGAAGGCCAGGCCGGCCTGCATGCTGCCGAGCATGATCTTTTCGCGCAGTTGAATATCGGCCGGATTGGCGATCATTTCCACCAGATGGCCGTTGATCAGCCGCATCGCTTCCAAGGCGTGAGGATCGGTCAACGGGCCATGGCCCGTCGAAACAAAGGCCTCGATGGCATGCACCAGCGCATCAATACCCGTACAGGCAGACAGGAACGGATCCATGCTGAGGGTGGTTTCCGGATCGATCAGCGAGACGTCCGGTACGGCACCCTTGCTGACGATGGAGAACTTCATCCGTTCGGTCTGGTTGGAAATGATCACGAACTGCGACACATCGGCCGATGTGCCGGCAGTCGTGGGGATCAGGATCAGCGGCGGGCTGGGCACCCGTAACGTATCGACACCCTCGAACTCAACGATGTTGCGACCGTGGGCCACCGCGATGCCGATGCCCTTGGCGCAATCCATCGGGCTCCCGCCACCGACCGCCACGATGACGTTACAACCTTCGCTGCCATACACCTCGGCGCCGAGCATCACTTCCTCGGAGCGAGGATTGGCCGAGACCTGAGTGAACAAGTGAAACTCGATGCCCTGTCGTGCCAGGCTCGCCTGGACATCGCCGACCCATCCGGCAGCGACCACCCCCGGATCGGACACCAGCAGCACCTTGCGCGCGCCAAAATTCTTCGCATAGTTGCCGGCGCTATGCCGACAGCCTGCACCAAACACGATCTCGGGCGACACAAACTTACGGTGCAAGCTCAGATTAGGGCTCATACGGCGGCCTCTCGTTATTATTTGTTACTTTGGGCAAGCCTACTGCTTTCCCGCACCAAAGCAATCAACAAAAAGGCGCATGTCTCGACCATGCAGCGGGCACGGTCTTTCGATCAGCCAAGCAGGCCTTGATAGAAGCGACATTCGCGCTGCAGCGCATCGGACAGGTTGCTTGCCTGGCGAAAGCCGTGGCGCTCGTCTGGATAGAGGCAATACTCTACCCGCAGGCCCTGCTCGCGCAGCGCTGCAACCATTGACTCGGTCTGCTCAGGAAGCACCACAACGTCCTGACCGCCTTGCAGGAAGATCATCGGAACCCGAATCTGTGCCGCGTTGTTTAGCGGCGTGCGTTCCCGGTATCGCTGGGCGTCGCGTACCGGATCACCGATCAGCCAATCCAGGTAGTCCGCTTCGAATTTGTGGGTTACCCGACGCAACGCCAGTGGATCGCTGACCCCGTACAGGCTGGCGCCGCCAGTAAATCCGGCATCGGCGACCAATCCGCAGAGTGCGCTGTAGCCGCCGGCGCTGGAGCCACGAATGAAGGTCCGCGCGGGATCGATCTGGCCGCGCACGGCCAACGACTGCACCGCCGCGCAGGCATCCTCGACCTCCACCACACCCCAGTTGCCGCGCAAGCGCTGCCGGTAGGCACGTCCAAATCCGCTGCTGCCTCGGTAATTGATGTCGGCAACGGCAAAACCGCGTTGGGTCCAGTACTGAATGCGCGGATCGAAGACCGGATAGCTGGCCGAGGTCGGCCCGCCGTGCATGAACACAACCAGCGGTGGCTTCTCCCCGGGCAAGCCGCCGTAGTCCGCATTACAAGGCGGATAGAAGAAAGCATGCGCGACTTCCTCCTGCCCGGTGGCAAAACTGAACGGCTGTGCACGAGACAGCTGCTCGGTCGGCAATGGCTGCTCGCCGCCGGCCAGTATCGTGATCTCGCCGTTGAGACGGTTGATTGCCAGCACGGCGGGCGCCCGGTCCGGCGCTCCGGCAAGGCAATAGTAATGGTGGTCATCTACGGCCACTTGGCGACAACGGCTGTACTCGGGTGCGAGCTGCCGCTCGTTGCCCTCAGCGTCATGCTCGAACAGCAAGCCGTACCCGTCCACCAGTCGGGTCGACAACCAGCCACCTTCGGTTAGCGGAAGGTAGCTGACGGTCGCTAATTGCCAGGGCGCGGGAGCGTGGTCGAAGCGATGGCGGACAAAGCGCTCCACCGGCACCATTGAAAAGCCGTGGCTCTGCCAGGGTTGCCACCAACCGGCGCGGTCGGTCAGGCAAAACAGCGTGCCGTCACCGGCGAAGCGAGGCTGTTGCAGCGATTCCGTACCCTCGGCACCAGCCAGACACACCGGCTGATAGAGCCGCCCGTCAGGCAGGTAGTCGGCCATCCAGAGGCTGGTGGCCGTCCAGGGCTGCTCGGGGCGATGCCACTGAATCCAGGCCAAACGCTCACCAGAGGCATCTAGTGTTGGCGAGGCATAGAAGTCAGCACCCTCGGCAAGCAGCGCTTGTTCGCCTAGAAGCGAAACGCTCACCAGTCGATGCTCGACGCCCTTGTCATGGTGGGTTTCCTCCACCGCGACGATTGCACCTCGACGGTGGTCGTATTGCAGGTCGCCGTAACGGCAGCAAGGACGCGAGGTGAGCGCCATCGGCTGGCCAGCCCCCGTACCGGCAAGCGGTTGCAGATAGATCTGCTGGTCGCGTTCGTTAACGAAAGCAACACCTTCATCGGTGAGGCAAAGCGCACCGCCACCGTATTCGTATACCCGACTGCGCAGGGAAAACTCAGCGGGTGTCAGGCATTGCGCCGTGCCGTCGCGCCAGTACCAGAGGGTGCAACGCGCATCGGCGGGATCGTACTGGATCCAGAACAAGCCGCCATGCCCGGCACGCAGCTCTGCGAAGTCGCGGCTGGCCGAGGCGGCTTTTTCAGCGGTCCAGTCGCTACCCCAGAAGCCATACGGCGTTTCGGTTTTGCTCATATCGATCGGTTCCGGTCGGTCAGGCATGCCCCAAACGGACCTATACCTTGAGAATCAGCTTGGACGCCTTTTCGTTACGGAAAGTCAGCTCATCCAGCCCGCGCGGGGCCTGCTCGGCCTCGATGCGTGCAGCGAGAATCTTGTCATGATGGGCGGATTTGCTGCATACCGGATCCGCATTGGCGGCATCGCCGGTGAGCATGAAGGCCTGGCAGCGGCAGCCGCCAAAGTCCTTTTCCTTTTCATCGCAGGATTGGCACGGCTCGGGCATCCAGTCGAAACCGCGAAACTTGTTGAAGCCCATCGAGTGCTTCCATATCTGCTCGATGCTTTGCTCACGCACGTTGGGAAAGGTGATGGGCAGTTGGCGTGCGCTGTGGCAAGGCAGCGCCGTACCGTCAGGGGTGATGTCGAGAAACAGATTGCCCCAGCCGTTCATGCAGCCCTTGGGACGCTCTTCGTAATAATCGGGCGTGACGAAGATCAGCTTGCAGGGGTGATTCTCGGCGGCGAGCTTGTCACGCCATTCATTGGTGATCCGCTCAGCACGTACCAGTTGTTCCTTGCTAGGTAACAGCCCGGCGCGGTTGAGCTCGGCCCAGCCATAGAACTGACAGGTCGCGAGTTCGACGAAGTCGGCTTCGAGCTCCAGGCAGAGCTGGATGATGCGGTCAATATTGTCGATGTTGTGCCGATGGGTGACAAAGTTGAGCACCATCGGATAGCCGTGCGCCTTGACCGCCCGCGCCATGGCAAGCTTCTGGGCGAACGCCTTTTTCGACCCGGCGAGCAGGTTGTTCACTTCCTCGTCAGCGGCCTGAAAACTTATCTGAATGTGGTCGAGCCCAGCGTCGGCGAACGAGGCGATTTTTTCCTCGGTCAGGCCGATGCCTGAGGTGATCAGGTTGGTGTAATAGCCCAAGTCCCGTGCCGCCTTGATCAGCTCGGCCAGATCCTGACGGACCAAGGGTTCGCCACCGGAGAAACCCAGCTGCGCCGCGCCCATCTCGCGCGCCTGGCGGAACACCTCGATCCACTCGGCAGTGCTCAGCTCATCGTGGCTGCGAGCGAAATCCAGCGGATTGGAGCAATACGGGCATTGCAGTGGGCAGCGATAGGTCAGCTCCGCCAGCAGCCACAGCGGCGGGCCTGGCTCGAAACCTGGTTTAGCGAAGCTCGATCCAGAACCGTTCAACGGCGACCTCCAGGAATGCAACGATGTCTTCCTCGATGCCCTCGGCATCGGGGAAGCGGCTCTGCAGGATAGCGACAATTGCACCCACACTCCGGGTGCCATCCACTTCGCCCAGGACCGCCGATGCGCTCTCGTTCAGCTTGATCATGCCTTCGGGATACAGCAGCACATGGCAGTTCTGCGCCGGTTCCCATTGGAAGCGGAAACCGCGGCGAAAAGCCGGGATCTGGGTCAGTTGGATATCGCTCATGGTCCTCTGTCTCGCCAGTGAAAACATCATCGGTAAGGGCTGGTGGGCTGAAGCCCACCCTACAGCTCATATGCGAGGGCTGCCGCCACTCGATCACAGGTCGCTCAGTCAACAGTCAGAACGTGATGCCCTTGTGCCAGACACGCTCGTTCGTCACCGTATGGTATGGCGGACGATCCAGCTCGTAGGCCATGCTCATGGCATCGAGCATGCTCCACAGAACGTCGAGTTTGAACTGAAGAATGTTCAGCATGCGCTCCTGGCTTTCCCGCGTCTTGTAGTGTTCCAGCGTGATCCGCAGGCCGTGCTCGACGTCGCGTCGTGCTTCCTTCAGGCGTTTGCGGAAGTAGTCGTAACCGGATGCATCTATCCAGCTGTAGTGCTGGGGCCAGGCATCCAGACGCGACTGATGGATGGTTGGGGCGAACAGTTCGGTGAGCGAGCTGCTGGCAGCCTCCTGCCAGACGGCGCGGCGGGCGAAATTGACATAGGCGTCTACGGCGAAGCGCACGCCTGGCAGCACCAACTCCTGCGACAAGACCTGCTCACGGTCCAGGCCCACGGATTCAGCTAGGCGCAGCCAGGCTTCGATACCACCCTCCTGGCCTGGGCTGCCATCATGATCAATGATCCGCTGGACCCATTCGCGGCGGGTATCGCGATCCGGGCAGTTAGCCATGATGGCTGCATCCTTCACCGGAATGCAGACCTGATAGTAGAAGCGGTTCGCGACCCAGCCCTGAATCTGCTCACGGGTCGATCGGCCTTCGTACATGGCACGATGGAATGGATGATGGATATGGTAGTAGTCGCCCTTCGCGCGTAGCGCTGCTTCGAACTCGGACGGAGTCATGGCTGGCAGGGTCATAAGAACTTCCTTACGGGTTGTGCGGGCTGTTCCTCCAGGCACAAGTGAGCGCCTTCAGCCACTGATTTCGGTGAGCTGCGGGTCGTTCTACCCTACAGCTCGATACTCATGCCATCGAACGAGACTTCAATCCCGTGCTCGTCGAGCACCGCCCGTTCGGCAGAGTCCTCGTCGAGGATCGGATTGGTGTTGTTGATATGGATGAGAATCTTGCGCGCAGCCGGCATGCCGTCGAGCACCTCGATCATGCCGCCTGGGCCGCTCTGATGAAGGTGGCCCATTTCGCTGCCCAGTTTGGTGCCGACTTCGCGCACGCGCATTTCGTCATCGCGCCACAGGGTGCCGTCGACGACCAGGCAATCGGCACTGCGCATCAGTTCCAGCAGTTCAGGGCTGACCTGGCCCAGACCCGGCGCGTAAAACAGCGTGCCGCCGGTTTTACGGTCTTCGATCAACAGACCGATGTTGTCACCGGGATGCGGGTCGTTGCGGTGCGGCGAATACGGCGGCGCTGAACTGCGCAGCGGAATCGGGGTGATGTTCAGGTTTGGGCAGGTCGCGATGGTGAAACTGCCTTCCAACGCGATCGGATTCCAGCGCAGACCGCCGTTCCAATGTTCAAGCATCTTGAACAGTGGAAAGCCGGTGCTCAGATCCTGATGAACCATCTCGGTGCACCAGACTTCGTGTGGGCAGCCCTCACGCAGCGTCAGGAGGCCGGTAGTGTGATCGATCTGGCTGTCGAGCAGGATGATCGCACCAATTGCGGTGTCTCGGGGGCCGCGAGCCGGTTGTAGCTTAGGGAAGGACTCAAGCTGAGCACGGATATCCGGCGAGGCGTTGCAAAGTATCCAGTTCTCGCCGTCATCGCTGATTGCAATCGACGATTGAGTGCGGGCTTTGGCACGCAAGCTACCGTTGCGCAGCCCGGCACAGTTGACGCAATTACAGTTCCACTGAGGAAAGCCGCCGCCAGCAGCCGAACCTAAAATCTGGATGAACATGGGCAGCTCCCAAAAAAACGGAGCCCCGACCGGGGCCGGGGCCGATCAATCAGCGATTGGCGAAGTACATGGTGACTTCGAAACCAATGCGCAGGTCGGTAAAAGCAGGTTTAGTCCACATGGCTGATTCCTCTCTTTTGTGATGACGGAAGTATTCCGACAACTCATTAAGCACCCTACTCCGTCAAAAGCGGAATGGTACTTTGGAAGGAGACAGCGCTCTGCATTGGTAGTGCCTTGGCTGTCGCCGGTTTTCAAGCAACGTGAGATGACAGGTGCACTCAGCGGCGCACAGCGGAACGACCATGGGTGCCCCGCCAGGCCAGTTCGTTGGTGATGGTCGCCATTGGCGAGAACATCTCGTAGTCGAATGTGCTCAGGGGCGCCTTTTCCTGTACGCGCAACGGCCAATCATGGTTTGCCAGCGCCGCCTTGCCGATCGCCAGGAAATCCAGCACGCCGGCGTCGAGCAATTGCTGCGCCTGTTCGCCCGTGCCGATGGCGCCATTGCCGATGATCGGGATCTCGACGGCACCTTTGGCGATTGCCGCCAGGCTTTCGCCCTCCTCGAACGCCGGTGCACTTATGTCGCCTTCGGTCACGTGGATGTAGTCGAGACCCGCGGAGGCTAGCGTGGCGAAACGATAGCGCGCCGCTTCAACCCCACCGTCCCATTTAAGCTGGCTGTCCGTGACCATGCTTTGCGACAGCCGCATACCGACGACGAACCCCGCCCCGACCGCCTCGCGTACCGCACGGATGATGTCCAGCGGCAGGGCCAGTCTGGCCTTGTAGTCACCGCCCCAGCGGTCGGTGCGCTGATTGAACTCGGCGGTCATGAATTCGTGCAGCAGGTAGCCATTGGCGCCATGCAGCTCCACCCCATCGAAACCGGCATCACGCGCATGTTTCGCAGCCTGGACGAAGCCGGCAATCGCTTCATGGATTTCCGCTTCGGTCATCTCTGCCGGTGTCGCATAGGGGCCATCGCCGCCGTAGAAGCTCAACTGTCGCCCGCCCGGCTGAACCGCCGACGGCGCGACGTGGCGGGCGTGATGGATATTGCCTTGAGTCTGCGCGCCGCCATGCATCAGCTGAGCGATGATCGCCGCTCCCGCCTGGTGTACCGCGCTGACGATCGGCACCCAGCTGTCACGCTGAACCTCGGTGGCCAGGCCCGGCTGGTTCAGATATCCCTGACTGTATGCTGTGTCCGTATAGGTGCCTTCGGTAATCAACATGCCGAAGCCGCCCTCTGCGAATGCCTGGTAGTAGTCGCGCATCAGTTCGTTGGATTGCCCTTCGGGTTCGGCGCTGACGCGAGTCATCGGAGCCAGCACGGCGCGGTTGCGTAGGCGCAGCTGATTCAGCTGGACGGGTTCGAGCAATTGTGGCATCAGCAAGTCCTCATGAAACAGGGGTCGTGCTGAATCTGAGGTGCAACGGGCGTTGGAGTTCGCTGCGTGCGATCGCTGGGCTTTGGCCACGCATAAAAAAACGCAGCCTTTGGGGCCGCGTTGCGTTGATGGACCACCGCCCGAACCCGATCGGTCAGTGGTCCCCGCACTGATAGCGTGCGAGCAAGTCAGCCGGCGCGCTGGAGCGAACGCGCCGGGTCCTACGAGTTGCAGTACCGGGCTTAGAAGAAGCCCAGCGGATTGATGTCGTAGCTGATCAGCAGGTTCTTGGTCTGCTGATAGTGGTCGAGCATCATCTTGTGGGTTTCGCGGCCGACGCCGGACTTCTTGTAGCCACCGAAGGCGGCGTGCGCCGGGTACAGGTGGTAGCAGTTGGTCCACACGCGACCGGCCTTGATCGCCCGGCCCATACGGTAGGCGCGGTTGATATCGCGGGTCCACAGGCCGGCACCCAGGCCGAACTCGGTGTCGTTGGCAATGGCCAGGGCTTCTGCTTCGTCCTTGAAGGTGGTGATACCCACCACAGGGCCGAAGATTTCTTCCTGGAACACGCGCATCTTGTTGTTGCCCTTGAGCAGGGTCGGCTGGATGTAATAACCGCTGGCCAGATCACCTTCCAAACGCTCTGCCGCGCCGCCGGTAAGCAGCTCGGCCCCTTCCTGCTGGGCGATTTCCAGATAGCTGAGGATCTTGTCGTACTGCTGCTCTGAGGCCTGGGCACCGACCATGGTTTCGGTGTCCAGCGGGTTACCACGCTTGATCACCTTGATCTTCTTCATCACCTCGACCATGAAGGCGTCGTAGATCGACTCCTGCACCAGGGCGCGGGATGGGCAGGTGCACACTTCACCCTGGTTGAAGAACGCCAGCACCAGGCCTTCGGCGGCTTTTTCGATGAACTGCGGTTCCGCGTTCATGATGTCTTCAAAGAAGATGTTCGGCGACTTGCCGCCCAGCTCCACGGTCGACGGGATGATGTTCTCGGCGGCGCACTTGAGGATGTGCGAACCGACCGGAGTGGAACCGGTAAAGGCGATCTTGGCGATACGCTTGCTGGTGGCCAGGGCCTCACCGGCTTCGCGGCCGTAGCCCTGCACTACGTTGAGCACGCCTGGCGGCAGCAGGTCGCCGATCACCTCCATCAGCACGGTGATCGACAGCGGGGTCTGCTCGGCCGGCTTGAGCACGATGCAGTTGCCGGCGGCCAGGGCCGGGGCGAGTTTCCAGGCGGCCATCAGCAGCGGGAAGTTCCACGGAATGATCTGCCCGACCACACCCAGGGGCTCATGGAAGTGATAGGCGGCGGTGTGTTCGTCGATCTCGGCGGCGCTGCCTTCCTGGGCGCGGATGCAACCGGCGTAGTAACGGAAGTGGTCGGCGGCCAGGGGCACGTCAGCGTTAAGGGTTTCGCGCACGGCCTTGCCGTTGTCCCAGGTTTCGGCCACGGCCAGCAGTTCGAGGTTGGCTTCGATACGGTCGGCGATTTTCAGCAGCACCAGGGCGCGGTTCTGTACCGAGGTTTTGCCCCAGGCATCGGCGGCGGCATGGGCGGCATCCAGAGCATGCTCAACATCCTCGCCCCCGGAACGCGGGAATTCGGCGATGACTTCACCATTGACCGGCGAGGTGTTGACGAAATACTCACCCTTGACCGGCGGGACAAACTCACCGCCGATGTAGTTGCCATAGCGTGGCTTGAAGGAAATGACGGAGCCTTCCGTACCGGGTTGGGCGTAGATCATGAGCGGCCTCTCTAGTTTTTCTGCTTGTCGGAGCCTGACCGGACATGGACAGGACATGGAACGATCTTAGGCAGCCAAACCGCTTGCCCGGAATGCCCCCAAGGGACAGATGCGCTCCTCATTTGGTAGTAGATGCCAAAACCGGTGCGCCGCCGCCACAGGTATCTGAGCGCCCCAAAAGGCGCGCCATGTGCCTGAAAAAAACCGTCAGATTAGGCCGCCCCAGCTCACATGCAATTGACCATGCGCAAGGACGGCCGATGGTCTCGCCAGGCTGTCGCCTGTAAAGCATGGTCAAGCACGTCTAGGCCTGAACCTGACTCTGGACGCCCGCCGATCTTGGACTGAGACCTGCGCCCTGCTACAGACTGCCTGGCCGCTGGCGGACTATCTGGTGCTCAATCTGATCGGCCCTGCCAGCGTCCGGCTGGTCCAAGACCCCGATCGGTTGCACCGACTGCTCTCGTTGTTGCGACATCAGCAACACGCGCTGAACACAGCGGGAAATCGCTGCGTGCCACTGGTCGCAAAGTTGCGCTGCCTGCCGGAACAGGTACCTGAGTACCTAACCGAAGTGCTGCTGGAGTTGGGTTTCGACGGCCTGATCGCTGCGCATGACCCAGGGCCGCCAGCGACACGGCAGCGTTACCACGCCTGGCAGGATGACCGACAACAGATGCAAGCCTGCATGCAGATCGAACAGTTGCACCGCCTGTGCGGCACCGATCTGGCGCTGATCTCGGTCGGAGGAATACAGACCGCAGGCCACCTCCAGGCGCGCCTCGACGCAGGGGCTCAGCTTATCCAGGTGCATGGAGCCCTGATGCGTCAGGGGCCATGGCTTGCTCGGCGGCTATGCGGATGAGTCCGAGCTAAGCAAAGCCGCGCAGGAGCTTGGCCATCCGCGAAACTTGGCTGTTCGAGGATCAACTCTGCCGCCCAATACCCATAAATTTCCCATAAAAAAGGCCGGCATAAGCCGGCCTCGTTTTCTTGGCGCTTAATCAGCGCTTGGCGACTACCTGCTCCTTCGGCAGTTTGAAGGTCCAGACCATGCCGCCCTGGTTGAAGTCTTTGATGCGCTTGGCAACCTCGCCACCCCACAATGGAACTGCACCGCCCCAGCCAGAAAGGACCGATACATACTGTTCGCCGTCCATTTCCCAGGTAACTGGCGAGCCGATCACACCGGAACCGGTGTTGAATTCATACACCTTCTCGCCCGTTTTGGCGTTGAACGCCATCAGGAAGCCTTCCGGGTTACCGGTGAACACCAGATTGCCCTTGGTTGCCAGAACGCCGCCCCACAGTGGCGCGTAGTTTTTGTAACGCCAGACTTCCTTGCCGGTTTTCGGGTCAATGGCGCGAAGCACGCCAATGTATTCCTCGTTCAGCGGGTGGATGGTGAAGCCAGCGCCCAGGTAAGCCGCGCCTTTCTTGTAGGCGACGCCTTCGTTCCAGATGTCCATGGCCCATTCGTTGGACGGCACGTAGAACAGTCCGGTGTCCTGGCTGTAAGCCATTGGCATCCAGTTCTTACCGCCGAGGAAAGACGGTGCAACAGTTACGGACTTGCCCTTGTCGGCATCGCCTGGTGCGCCAGGACGGTTGGCGTCGTCATAGATCGGACGTCCATCCTTATCCAAACCCTTGGCCCAGGTGATCTTGTCCACGAACGGGAAGCCGCGAATGAATTTGCCGTTAGTCCGATCGAGCACGTAGAAGAAGCCGTTACGGTCCGCGGTACCAGCGGCCTTGATGGTCTTACCACCGTCCTGGTAATCGAAGGAGATCAGCTCGTTGACACCGTCATAGTCCCAGCCGTCATGCGGCGTAGACTGGAAGTGCCACTTGATCGAGCCGTCGTCCGGGTCCAATGCCAAACGCGAAGACGAATACAGGTTATCGCCTGGGCGCAGGTGCGAGTTCCACGGTGAGGGGTTGCCGGTACCGAACAGCAGCGAATCGGTGTCCGGATCGTAGTAACCACCCAGCCAAGGCGCTGCACCGCCGGTCTTCCACAGATCGCCCGGCCAGGTTTTACCGGCTTCGCCGCCAGAGATGCCGTTTTCGACCTTTTTGCCATCCTTCATCACGTAGCCCATGTGGCCTTCGACGGTCGGACGGGTCCACAGCAGCTCGCCATTCTTGGGGTTGAACGCCTGGATCATGCCAACTACGCCGAACTCACCGCCGGCCAGGCCAGTGATCAACTTGCCTTTTACCACCATCGGCGCGGCAGAAATCGAGTAGCCAGCCTTGTAGTCAGCGACGGTCTTTTTCCAGACGACCTTGCCGGTGTCCTTGTTCAGCGCGACCAGCTTGGCATCCAGCGTGCCGAAGATCACCAGGTCGTCATACAGCGCCACGCCGCGGTTGATCACGTCACAGCAAGGCATGATGCCGTCCGGCAGGCGGGCGTCGTACTGCCACAGTTCCTTGCCGGTACGGGCGTCGATCGCAAATACGCGTGAGTAGGAGCCGGTGACGTACATCACACCATCTTTAATCAGCGGCTGCGCTTCCTGGCCACGTTGTTTTTCACCCCCCAGGGAAAAACCCCAAACCGGGCGCAGCTGGCTGACGTTCTCAGTGTTCAGTGCATCGAGTGTGCTGTAGCGCTGGCCTTGCAGCCCCAGGCCGTTAGTAACGATCTGATCGGTGGACTTGGCGTCATCGAGGATTTCCTGATCGGTGACTGCCCATGCCGACACGCTGGACAATGCCATGGCGGCGCAAAGCGCTGTCAGGGCGAAGGGCTTGCGAAGACCGGTGTGCTTCATTGCGGCTACCTCTACGGGTTCATTGTTATCGTCGCCGGGAAGTTTTCCCGGTCTAGTAGCGATTCTTGGATCTAGCCGCTCCTGTAACAATTACACGCAGTACCGATTTTCCTCCTCCCTTGGTAGCAATACTCCTCGAAGGGCCCGTCATCCTTGCGTCATGATGGCCAAGCCGGGCTACCGCACCGGCACCGAAGTTGAAGCCGGTGTGCCCGAAAAGACAATTCCTAGCGCAATGCTCGAGCCTTACAACGGACGCCCCTCCGCTCACAAGGACACGAGCCATGCGCCGCCTGATGATCTGCAGCTTCCTGATGGTATTGGCCGCCACTGCCAACGCCGCCCAGCCGATTCGGCTGGGCTTGAATTACCCAAGCACCGGTAACTACAAAAGCGAAGGTCTGGAGCTTCGCCGCGGCGCCTTGCTCGCTATCGAGACCCTCAATCGACAGGGCGGCGTACTGGGCCGGCCGCTCGAGCTGATCAGCCGCAACACGGCCGCCCGCGAAGAGAAGGCGCGAGCCAACATCGAAAAATTCGCGGCCGAGGGCGCCGCGATGGCATTCGGCGGCGCTACCAGCGAAGAGGCCATAGCCGCCGGCCAGCGCGCCCGCGAGCTGGGCCTGCTGTTCTTCCCCACGCTGGGTTACGCCAACGCAATCACCGGACACGACGGCCAGCGTTACCTGTTTCGTGAAACCAAC
Organism: Pseudomonas sp. NPDC077451; assembly: GCF_044543345.1. NCBI lineage: Bacteria > Pseudomonadati > Pseudomonadota > Gammaproteobacteria > Pseudomonadales > Pseudomonadaceae > Pseudomonas > Pseudomonas sp. NPDC077451. The sequence continues at coordinate 277,186 of NZ_JBITVX010000003.1, forward strand.
AGTGCCTGGATGAGTGCGCGCGTGCTTGGCGAGTACCTCAGCTGGCATCTGCCGAACCGTCGCTACCACTACGTCAGCCTCGACGACAACTGGGGCCACAGCATGGAGCAGGCACTGCGCGAAGCCACCCGCAGCCGTGACCGAGCACGCCACGGATTCTCGCGGATCAGCGCCAGGGGTGCGCACCATGAGGAGTACCTCGCCGCGCTGAAAAAAGCCGCCTCCAGCGACGCGGATGTATTGGTCATCGTCTTGCTCGGCCAGGATCTGGTGCAGACCATGCGTCTGGCGCATGACCTCAAGCTCGACCAGCGGATGCAGATTATCGTGCCCAACCTGACCGGCAGCATCGTCGAGCAGGCCGGCCCGCAGGTGATGGAGCATGTCATTGGCACGGCAGCCTGGACCTGGCGCGTTCCTGCGCTGGTTAAAAGTGAACAGGGCCAAGCATTCGTCGATGCCTATATCGCTCAGCATCAGCGCTACCCGGACAGTACTGCCGCCTCGGCCTACGCCATCGTTCAGCAATGGGCCGCAGCCGCTAACCGCGCTGGCAGTCTGCACAGCGAAAAGATCATCAAGGCGCTGGAAGATCACCGCTACAGCCTGCTCAAGGACGAACAGTACTGGCGCAGCTTCGACCATCAGAACGTACAGAGCATCTATGCGGTACGGGTCCGGTCGCGTAGCGAAATCATGCAGGACAGGTTCAAGCAGGATTACTTCAACATCATCCATCGCATGGACGGCGAAGCGGCGGCCCCGAGCCTTGACGAGTGGCAGGAGGAACGCGGTGACGAGCTGAGCTTGCGCTAGCAATAGCACCGAACCGTCTGTCGAAAGAGGGCTGCGGGTCGGCGCGCCTGACCCAATGGGTTGCTAATCACGAAACGAATGACTGCGCGGAGATCACGCCGAGCCGATACAGTAGGCACCTAATGACCAGGGCGTCATGCCGCCACGCTAGGCAATACTGATGACGCCATTCTTTCGTCAAGCTGGGTTCTTTCAATGAAACAAACGTGGTCCCCGTTTCCCTGGGTGTGCTTCGCCATGTGCGTCGGTGTCATGGGTACGGCGCTCATTTCCCCGTTGTATCCGCTCTATCAACAAGCGTGGCAGCTTCGTACCAGCGACATCTCAATGATCTATGTCGTCTACATGGCGGGCGCGCTGTTCGGGCTGTTGTTCATGGGCCGCCTGTCAGACACCCTGGGCTTTCGCAAAGTAATGCTCACCGGCTTGCTGCTTGGCTGGGCCGGGACCCTGGTGACGATGCTGGCGTGGAACCTGCCTAGCCTCAACATCGGTCGTTTTGCAGTCGGCCTCTCTTCCAGCCTGATCGTGACCAGCGCGTCGGTCGGCCTGGTACAGATTTCCCGGGACGGAGCATCCCAGCGGATATCGATGATCACCAGCTTTCTGCTCGCCTTTGGCTTCGGCCTCGGCCCGCTGACCGGAGGCGTCATTGGCCAGTGGCTGCCGTTTCCGCTGACGGCCACTTACGTGCCCACCCTGATCCTCGGCGTGCTGGGGGTATATGCCTTGCTGCGCGTGCAGCTCAAACCGCATCCCGAACTCAGCGCAGCTGCACCGCTCGGTTTGCGTACGTTCATCCCGCGGCTGACCTGGGCCACCCGCCCTGATTCGCTGGCGTTCCTGCTGACGTGTGCCTGTCCGTTCTTTGCGTTTGGCGTGTTCGGCATCTACGCGTCGATGGCGCCGCTGTTCCTGGAGAAAATGCTGCCCTGGCATGGACCGGTAGTGAGCGGCACGTCCATCGGGGTCATTCTGCTAGCTTCGGCCATGATGCAGTTGGCCTGTGCCCGGATGAGTCTGCGCTGGTGCGGCTTGCTCGGCCTGCTGTCGGTTGTGTTGAGCAACGCGATGCTCGTACTCAACTTTACCGCTGGCTCTTCGCTGGTGTTCATCATCGGCGTCTGCGCTGCAGCGGCGGGACATGGCATGTGTCTGTTGGCCGGCATCAGCATGGTCAACCGTATCGCGAGCCCCGCCGAGCGTTCGGGCCTGATTTCAACCTACCTGGTGTGCGGCTACGTTGGCAGCATCGTGCCGTTGCTCGGCGTCGGCTGGGTCGCCGATCACTATGGCCTGCCCGTCGCAATCAGTTTGCTCGGCTGGGTAGTCATCGCACTCGCCACGCCATTGGCGTTTTGGTTTTTCCGGCATCCGCGGATGCAGGCCTTCGATCATCGGGGGTTAGAAGGCTGATTCAGCGGTCGGCCGGAGCACAGCGTACGACAGCCGTTCGGCGTGAAAACATCCCAGCATGCAGCTGATACCTGCGGGATACGCGCTGTGATCAGTTCTCTCCCAGCTGTACCTGGTACAGCTCCGGCAGCTCATATTGCAGCCCGTAACCTTCATAGATGGTTTCGACAGTCCCCGCCTTGATCAGGCCTTCCAACTCGCCTTCCAGCGCGTAAGCCAGCTGACGGTTAGATTCATGCACGGCCATGCCAAGCTCCCAGACCTGTTTGCCCATGTTTGGATAGGCGTTCTGTGCGGCCTTGAGATGACTGTCGTTGGCCTGGCCCAGCATCCAGTCGATCTCACCGCGCATGGCCATTGTCGCGTCAACCTCCCCCGCCTGCATCGCGGCAAATGCGGCCTGCGCAGTTGGGTAGTGATGCAGCATCTTGGCGATGCTGCCGTTGAATACCGACGACAGATAGAACGAGGGGACACTTTCCACTTCCACCCCGACCGGGTGGTAGCGGAACACGGCCACGCTGGAAAGCTCTTCGAGGCGTCGATCATCGTAGGCGGACTGCCAGCGCTCGCGCTGGTATGGGCCGAACATGACCACCAACTCGTTGATCAGCTCGCCCAGCTCGTTCTGCTTGTAGGAAAACTCGCGGTCGTAGGGCACACGCATCATCACGTCGGCCAATACGTTCGGTCGCAGGTAATGCCCTTTCCAGATGAAGTTGCGCAGGTCGTCATCCAGAGTCTCGTCAGGCCTTACCCACAACACCTCGACCTTCAGCCCGAGTTCCGACGCCAGTTTTTGCGCGAGCTCGAAATCGACCCCGCGCGGCTTGCCATCGGCCATGAAGCTGTAAGGCGGGAAGTTCTCGTACATCGCCACCTTGAGCACGCCCGAATCGATGATGTCATCGAACGCGCGCACCTTGACCACCTCCGCCTGTACCAGCGCGCAGGCCAACCACAAACAAAGCCCGGCAAGCAACTGGCGCATCGTAATCACCGCTTGGCAGCTTCGCTTTCGATGTAGGTACGGATGGCCCAGAGCGCTTCCTGGCTGAGGTAATCGGCCATGCGGGGCATGTAGACGGCGCCATCGCGAACAGCACCGTTGATCACGCGCTCCTTGTACCACTCGTCGCCGTCATAGCTGGCTTCCAGTTCACGCAGATCCGGTGCGATGCCGCCAGAGATTGCCTCAAGGCCATGGCAGCGGGCGCAGTTCTGGTTGTAGGCCGATGAGCCAATTTCAACGGCCCTGTCATGGTCTTCACTGGGCGCCCGGTACGGGTTTTCATCGACCCACTCTTCACCCAGCGGGGACAACCCTTTGGTCTCCACCTTCTGCGGCGTGACGTCACCGTGGGCGAAGGCAAAGCCGGCGAAGCCGAGCAGACCAGCAGCAAAAAGCGCGCGCAGTTCAGTTTTATTATTCATGACTACCACCGTTGTTTTCGAATACCTGAGCAAGGCAGCCCCAGTTGGAGCGCATGGTGGTCATCTTGGGCATTGCGCCCACCTGGCAGAATCGTGCTTTGGTTGTCGGAATCTCCTCCCTTGGTAGTAGGGCCTCATGCGGCATCGGCGCAGCACCCAGGTAGCAGACCGAAAACACAGGCGGATTGGGAAGTTTTCCCTGAATCAGCGGGAGCTTTTCCGTATCAGCCATCGCGATCCCATCCCAATAATCGAATCGCCTGACCAGCCCCTCGCACAACCCATGTAGCGAGCACAGCAACTGGCCTCGTCCGAATCGACCAAGGGAAACCAACCATGACAACAACAGCCCCCCTGGGCAGCAAACGCCCTCTCGCCATTGCCGTTCTGATTGGCAGTCTCTCACTCAGTGGCTTGGCAGACGCCAAGAACGTCACCTGGGACGACATTGCCAACGACCATCTTTCCACCGAAAACGTATTGCAGTACGGCCTGGGCACCAATGCCCAGCGCTGGAGCCCGCTGAATCAGGTGAATGATGAAAACGTCTTCAAACTGACGCCGGCCTGGTCCTTTTCCTTTGGTGACGAGAAGCAGCGGGGACAGGAATCCCAGGCCATCGTGCATGACGGTGTGATCTACGTGACAGGTTCTTACTCCCGCGTGTTCGCGCTCGATTCGCGCACAGGCAAACGGCTTTGGAGCTACGCGCACCGGTTGCCTGCGGACATTCGTCCCTGCTGCGACGTGGTAAATCGAGGTGCTGCGATTTATGGCGACAAGATCTACTTCGGCACGCTGGATGCGCAGGTGGTCGCACTTAACAAGGACACCGGCAAGGTCGTCTGGAAGAAGAAGTTCGGTGACCACGGCGCGGGCTACACCATGACTGGCGCACCTACCCTGATCAAGGATCAGAAAAGCGGAAAAGTGCTGTTAATTCATGGCAGCTCGGGTGACGAATTCGGAATCGTCGGCAAGCTGTTCGCCCGCGATCCAGAGACCGGTGAAGAGGTCTGGATGCGTCCCTTCGTCGAAGGGCACGTAGGGCGCCTGAACGGCAAAGAGAGTACGCCGACCGGCGATGCCAAAGCGCCGTCCTGGCCGGATGATCCCAACTCGCCCACTGGCAAGAAAGAGGCCTGGAGCCAGGGTGGCGGCGCGCCTTGGCAGAGTGCGAGCTTCGATGCCGAGACCAACACCATCATCGTCGGCGCGGGAAATCCGGCGCCCTGGAACGGGTGGGCGCGTACCGCTGATGGCGGCGAGCCGAAAGACTACGACAGCCTCTATACCTCCGGGCAGGTGGGTGTTGACGCCACCACGGGCGAAGTGAAGTGGTTCTATCAGCACACCCCCAACGATGCCTGGGATTTCTCTGGCAACAATGAGCTGGTGCTGTTCGATTACAAAAATAAGGATGGAAAAACCGTCAAGGCGACGGCTCACGCCGACCGCAATGGCTTCTTCTACGTAGTCGATCGAGAGGATGGCAAGCTGCAGAACGCCTTCCCTTTCGTCGACAACATCACCTGGGCCAGCCACATCGACTTGAAGACCGGACGACCTGTCGAGAACGAAGGTCAGCGTCCACCGCTACCGGAGCCAGGCGAAGCACACGGCAAGTCGGTCGAGGTTTCACCGCCCTTTCTGGGCGGCAAAAACTGGAACCCCATGGCCTACAGCCAGGACACCGGGCTGTTCTACGTTCCGGCCAACCATTGGAAAGAGGACTACTGGACCGAAGAGGTCAGCTACAAGAAGGGTAACGCCTATCTCGGTCAGGGCTTCCGCATCAAGCGCATGTACGACGATCACGTCGGCATTCTTCGCGCCATGGATCCCACCACGGGCAAGGTCGCCTGGGAGCACAAGGAGCCGCTGCCGCTCTGGGCGGGTGTGCTTGCCACCCAGGGCAACCTGGTATTTACCGGGACTGGGGACGGCTACCTGAAAGCCTTCAACGCCAAAACCGGCGAAGAGCTGTGGAAATTCCAGACCGGCAGCGGAATCATCGCCCCGCCCATCACCTGGGAGCAGGACGGTGAGCAATTCATCGGAGTGACCGTCGGCTACGGTGGCGCCGTGCCGCTGTGGGGCGGCGACATGGCAGCGCTGACCAAGCCTGTTGCGCAAGGCGGCTCGTTCTGGGTGTTCCGGATCCCGAGTTGGGACAACTCGACCGCCAAACGCTAAGGCGAGGCTGCGCCGTGATGCGGCGCAGCCTCCCACGTTGGACAGCTGGCGTAGCCAACTCGGTAGAACCGCAAGGGTTGGCGCTCTCCGGTTCACCGGCCCGTCACATGCCGGCTGTCCTATTCCCTTCGAATACGGAACTGCCATGAACCCGACTCTTCTTTTGCTGCCCCTCGCATTGCTCGCCAGCGCGTCGCTCCTGGCTGATGACGATCAACCGACCATCATCAATGGCTGCGTCATCCAGCCGGAAAGCAGATGCCGCAACGCCGACCTCCGCAATGCCGACCTGAGCAATCAGGACATGCGCAAGATGGACCTGGCCGGTGCCAATCTGTCCGGTGCCAACCTGCGTCATGCGAATCTGGATCTGGCCAATCTGGAAAAGGCAGACCTGACCGGCGCCACCCTCACCCGCGCCAGCCTGCAACAAGCCAACCTGCGGGTGGCGAATCTCACCAATGCCCACCTGGTGGCAATTCAGGGATGGGGCCTGTTCGCTCAGGCCGCACGCTTCAACGGGGCCAACCTGACCGCAGCAAACCTTGAGTTTGCGCGTTTGAGTGGGGCGAAAATGCAGGGCGCAAATCTAACCGCAGCCAACCTTGAGATGACCTGGCTGAGCAAGGCCGATCTCGCACGCGCAACGCTGACCGACGCGAACCTGCAAGAAGCCAAGTTCAACGATGCCAACCTCGCGGAGGCCGCCCTGACCGGGGCACGCCGCCACTATGCAACCTTTCAAGGCACCCACATGGATAGCTGCATCGATTGTCCGGTGGATTGGGAGAAATAAGGGATACGCCGGCCTCGTCATCCGCATCAAACATGCGTCTGGGGGCGTTGTGCGCTAGTCTCGCCTGCATTAACGACACCACTGCACTTTGCTGCTCTAGTTAGCGCTCGCCGGAACCCCTCATGACCATCATCCGTATCCCACAGGTCGTCGAACTGGACGCCCTGCCCCGCTTCGATGGCCTTCACCTGGACCAGATCATTACCCCCGAAACCCCCGAAGCCTTCAGCCAAGCCAAGGACGAGCTGCTCGGTTGGCCGCAGGTTGGCTTCGATACCGAATCCAAACCGACCTTCAAGGTGGGCGAGGTATCGACGGGGCCGCATTTGATTCAGTTTGCCAGCCCCGAGAAAGGCTACCTGTTCAAGGTCGGCTCTGATGGCTGCAGCGAAGCCGTCAGAGCAGTTCTCCAGTCAACACGGGTGTTGAAGGTGGGATTCGGGCTGAGCACCGACCGCAGCCGATTGCGCAATCGCCTGGGTATCGAGATGGTGCACTTCATCGACCTGGGCACAACCCTGCGCTACCAGGGCAAAAAGGGACAGGTCGGACTACGCGGCGCGGTTGCGGCCGTACTGGGTGCGCGAGTGAGCAAATCGCGCAGCGTGTCTACGTCGAACTGGAGCAACCGTTCTCTTACCGATGCGCAGCGGCTGTATGCGGCGAACGATGCCTACGCCGCACTTAGAGTATTCCTTGCCTTGGGCGACGACGCCGAACGCGTTCTGCATGACCGGATCGTCCCGGCCAAACAGCTGGACAGCTGACAGCGCAGCTGGTCGATACGAAGGAATAGCCTCTTCCTCCTACTGAAGGTGCAACCCATCTACCTCAGTGGCGTCTACCAAGGGCAGACTCCAAAGGAGATAGATGTGGAAGGTATGTTCTTCAGCGGCTGGTCGACACTGGTCCGCACCCTGGTCATTGGCATCCTGGCCTATATCAACCTGATCGTACTGCTGCGTATTTCCGGCCGCCGTACGCTCTCCAAGATGAACGCGTTCGACCTGATCGTCACGGTAGCCCTGGGGTCGACGTTCGCTACCATTTTGCTGAACCGCGATGTATCGCTTGCCGAAGGAACCCTGGCATTGGCGCTGCTGATCGGATTGCAGTACCTCGTCACCTGGTCCAGCGTAAGAGTCGGTTGGGTACGCAAGCTGGTCACTGGCGAACCAGCGCTGCTGCTATATCAAGGGCAGATGCTAGGCAGTGCCATGCGCGTGGCTCGGGTCACTGAAGATGAGGTCCGCTCGGCGATACGCTCTAGCGGATTCTCTGCTATCGATGCGGTTGAAGCGGTCATTCTGGAAACCGATGGCAGCTTCAGTGTGATCAAAAAAGGTTCTGGCGATAGCCGTTCGAGCCTATCCGGGGTCATGACGCCGGGGCCCCGGAACATTGAGCTTTAGGCCATCGGAGCTTTGCGATTGACGCACCGCCTCGTCAGTCGCGCGGGCAAACGTGGTGCCATCCCCAGCCATCCGCTTCCAGTAAAGCGCCCAACAACCGGCGCCGCTCCGGTGCGTTGAGCATTTGAGCCGCATTCGATTTAAGCGGTATTCCGGCATCGCTCAGCGACGCGAGATCCATGATCGGAGACTGGGCGTGGCTATTCACCTGGCCGAGGTAATTGGAACGCTGCATCTCAAGATGCTGGTCCAGCGCCGACACGAGCATCTTGTGTTTCAGCGTGTCCTGCGGTACGTCTTCAGCGACCTCTTCAAGCAACTGCAGCACCTCGTTCAGGCTCGCCACTGCGGGTATGACGTTCTTTTCTGCTTGCTTGTTATGAAAGCAACGAATCACCGGATAGGCGTGATGGTTGAGGGTGTGCTCGACCAGCATCTGCCGTATGTCGCTGGCATTGTCATAAAAACGCGAAAAATCAGACCCGTTCCAACTGTTAATAACGATCTCCTGCGGCGTCCGACCCATGCTCGTAATGAGCAGACTGAGCTGGTTTTGCAGGCTAACAGCCGAGAGGACCGGAACGATGTAGGTGATTGCAGCCGTGATTAATGTCAACCCACAGAAGGCTGCGGCACTGGTCACTACTCGCCAGGCGTCGTTTGAGGCCGCGAAATCGCCTACGCCCAACGTCGAAAGTGTGAAGCCTGCGTAGTAGAAGGTTTCCCAGAGGTCCGCCGCTGCCTTGGTCGTGCCGTTGATCACCGAGGCCGAGTCCGACGCAAGCATCAGGAACAGGCTGAACCATAGACAGGCAATCCAAGTCAGCAGCACCAACAGCAGCACGCATTGGCCTGCATACTCCAGCAGCTTCGCCTCCCCCCGCCGGCCGGCTGCGGCGAAGAAACAACGCCATACGCTCTTGGAAACGATATTGGTGATAGTCCCACCACCGCGCGTCGACAGCGTGGTTTTGGTGATATCAGTCGCCGTGAACAGAAAAAGCAAAATTCCCAAGACAAGAAAAACCATAGGGCCGCCGTATTGCTCCATCGCAGAGTGTTCAGAAGTTATGAAGTAGCCAGCCGTTGTTAGTTCAGAGCTGGTTAGCGTTTTCCAGTGGCTGACCAACAAATGTCCGCGCGCTGGAGCAATGGCCCTATATAGGCGACACGATGGACGGCCTCATGCAGCACGCCGACAGGCAGCTTTACCTGGCCAAGGACGGCGGACGGAACCGGGTCATGGCGATGCCCGGCGCTGTCCAACAAACCGTCAGTGCCCTACCACTACCTCGCTGATCTGCCGGACCGGCGTCAGGTCGGTGTAATTGGCGATGTCCGCAACAATCTCCTCGGCATGAGGACCGATACCCGCCAGAAAGGCTTCTACCGATTCGCTGAAAATGTGGCACATCGCAACGTAGGGAGCCGGTTCATCTGGGGTACGCCCGGAAATGGCCTTATCGATCGTGTAATAGAGGCAGGCATCGCCCATACGGGCCTTGAGCAACGGTAGGTGCTTGTCGCGATAGTATTCGTGATCGAACCTCGCACCAGGGGTATTGGGGTACATCACGCTGACTTTGATCATGCTCAATTGCCTCTATCTGGGGAGTTGGGGACATGGGATCGCTTGCTACCGTTTCCGAAGCAGCATCGTCGGCCAGACACGACACCGAGATGCCCGTGCTCTGACAATCGGAGCGGTTTAAGGTTTTTTTCCAGAACGCACTGTCAGCCCCCATCGTTACCAGCGAAGTCAGTCCCATCAAAACGCTGCAGACCGAGCTAACTGGCTGCTCGATCACCCACCCGCACAATACCGGTGTCGATGGCCAGATGAACCAGCTCCGCATGCGAGCTGACCTGCAGCTTGCTCTTGAGGAGCGTCAGGTAGTTGGACACCGTCTTACCACTGATGCAAAGCCGTTCGGCGATCAGTCGCGCCGGTGTGCCCTTGGCGAGCATTACGAAGATTTCGAATTCACGCTGAGTCATTCCTTGCAAGCGTGGATCCTGCGCATTGGCTGCCACCGGGTTGCGTGCCAATTGGATGGCCAGGGGCTGTTCGATGTAGGCATGACCGGCCAAGGTTCGGCGTACCGCGTCCAACAGCACCTCCGGCGATGAGCTCTTGGTGATATAGCCGGCGGCTCCAGCATCCAGTGCCTGGCGCACCAGCGGTAATTCGTCGTGCATGCTAAAGAACAGCACACGCAGTTGTGGCAGCCGCTGCAACAGACGCCGTGTGGTTTCGACGCCGCTGATGCCGGGTAGTCCGACATCCATGATGACCAGGCTTAGGGCCACCTCCAGAGCTTTGGCCATGGCCTCCTCGCCGTCGCAGGCCTCAATGACCTGAACTTCAGGTAGCAAGACGCGTAGCAGCGCAGCGTAGCCCTGGCGGACCACGGCGTGATCGTCAACGAGAAGGATCTTCATTGGAGCATGACTCCCTGATCGGAATGTCCAGATAAACCACCCAGCCGTAACCTGCTCGCCCGCGCGCGACCAACCGGCCATTCAGCGTCCGTGCGCGTTCATGCATCGAACGCAGGCCAATGCCGAGCCGTCCGGGTGCGTCGTGGCCGTGGCCATTGTCACGCACGAGCAGCCGCAGCCGACCGCCGTTCATGCGCAGGCGAATGAACACGAAGCTGGCACAGGCGTGCCTTGCCACGTTTGTGAGCGATTCCTGCAACAAGCGGTACAGCTGTTCTTTCTTGTTCAGCGCAAGGCATGGAATGCGCCGGTCGATCTGTACGCGCAACTTGATTCCTTGCGCGCTTTGCCACTGCTCGGCCAACAGCTGTATTGCTTCAGGCAATTCCAAATAGTCAAGCATCACGGGATAGAGCTCGCGAGTCAGCCTGCGAAAACCGTCCTGCAACTGTTCACAGTGATCATCCAGAGTGCGTGCGGTTGTGCTGACCAGTTGCGGCTGGTCTTTTATCGCTTGTAGCAAGCAGGCCTGGGCGCGGATACCGGCCAGGTATTGCCCAAGATCGTCATGCAGCGCCTGAGCGAGCTGTGTGCGCTCACGCTCCTGCAGCTCCAGTAACGAGCGCGTCAGGTCATCGTTTTCTCGCCGGGTGTACTCCAAGGCGCTGACCATGCGGTTGAAATGCCCGGATAACTGCTGTGCCTCCAGCAGCGAGTGGCTCGGCAGACGCGTGTCGAGGCGGCCGTGGGAAACCTGGCCAAAGGCTGCAAGCAATTCGTTCAGCACGCCCAGCGCCGGCCTGACAGCCCATCGGATCGCCAGCAGGCTCAGCAATAACGCACTGCCGAACCATGCCAGTAGCTGTAGCAGGGATTCCTCGACTTCCTCGATCTCGTCTCGGGGATCGACGCTCAGTTGCAAGGTTCGACCCTCTGGCATCTGCACAGTCAGCGGCGCGGGCAGCTCGGCGGGATACAACAGAGTCTCGAGCCAAGTGCTTCGCTGCGGGCGGACCTCCCGGCTTGGGACGCCTGGGCCCAGCCAGCGAACCTGAACATGCCGCAAGTGCCGCGTCAGCTCAGGCTGGAGTGCAGCGGGATCGCGCTCCGCTACATCGCTGAGATAGCTGAGCACGGCACCCGCCGCCGCCAGTTCACGGCTTACGTCTTGACTGGCCTGACGCAGCAGTACAGCCAGGCAGACGGCTGCAACCAAGCTAAAAAACAGCGAGACCAGCAGGCTGATACGCCAGAGTGCTGACATGCTCACCGTCCGTTTTAAGGGCAGCAGGTTATGCGCTACTTGACCACGAAGCTTCCTTCCATGCCCTTGTTCTGCAGCCCCTTGCAATAGAAGGGATAACGGCCAGGCTTGATCGGCAGGAAGAAGATTTCCGCCTCACCGGCTTCTTCGAATTCAAGCTCGACCAAAGTCACGGCCTTGATTTCCACGCCACCCGCTTCAACCTTGCGCAGGAAGATTGCCTGCGAAAACTCCGGTGCCTGAAAAGCGCATTCTTTCTGGCCTTCGGCGATGACCTTGAGTTGATAGGCAACGCCGGTCTCGAGTTGGTACTCCTTCTGCGAGACCGCGTAATCGCTTTCTTCGGAACCGAATGTGAGATCCGGCAGCGATTGCGTGCGACGGGTAAGGTCACCGGCGGCAAGCACCTGGTCAAAGCCGATCAGGCTGGCAATCAACAGAATGTTGAGGGTAAGGGCTTTATGGATGGGCATAGGAGCGGTCTCGTTCTTGTTGTTGAACGTCATCCTAGGGTCCTGACCCGCTGACTGGCTTCCTACCTTAGTCGGGCTGTTCAGCGCCCGGCGCTCAACTGATCACTGTTACGGTGGGGCTTGCTGCGCTCGCTCATACCGGCTTACTCCCCCGCAAGACAGGCGTCACGCGCCTTGTATCCACGGCGAACAACGCTCCGCTGCGTAGCTAGACGGGCCGACCGGTACTTAGGTAGCAGTACCAAGGTACCTGTCATGTTCCGCCACGCTCAGCCGCCATAGTCAGCATCAAGCAATGATGCCATCGAGACATCATTCGGCGCTCTGCTGCTGCCTGAACACAACCCGGTTCCGGTGCACCTGCGCATCGTTTCTTTCGCGTTATCAGGAGTAGGAACCGTAATGTCTCTTAAATCCATACAGCAACGCATCGCCCTCACTGGCGGCTTATGCCTGCTGGTAACGGCCGGAATATTGATTGGCTACAGCGTGTATCTAGCCAGTTCGACTCAGCAACTCGTTGCCAGCCGGGTCAGTCAGCAGGCGCAGGAAGAGGCACTGCAAAGCCTGCAACACCTTGGCGGAAAGTACGCGGGAGAAATCCGCTCGGAATTTACCGAGGCGCTTGAGGCTGCGCGCGTCATGGCGACAACGTTCGCAGTGGGCAAATCGAATCCTGCGGACAGCGGCGGCCTGCAGATCGGTCGCGATGAAGTCAATGCGGTTCTTCTTAATGTGCTTAAGCGATACCCGGATTTCAACGGCACCTACTCGTGCTGGGAGCCGAACGCTATTGACGGCCAAGACGCCTTGTTTACTGGAGGGCTGAACGGAAACAACGCCCAGACTGGTCGCTTCACGCCTTACTGGACCCGAGGTGCAGACGGAAAAATCGACGTGCAACCGCTGGTGGAATACGACACGCAGGACACGCATCCCAACGGCGTACTCAAAGGCGGCTGGTACATCGGCCCGAGGGATAACCTGAAAGAAAGCGTGCTGGGACCACTCCCTTACATCGTGCAGGGTAAGCAGGTCTGGCTGGCAACGCTGTCGGTTCCAATTATTGTCGACGGCCGCTTCATGGGCGTAGCCGGTACCGACTACAACCTCGACTTTGTGCAAAAGATCAGCGAGGAAGTGTCTCGCAAGTTGTTTGATGGCCAAGGTGAAGTTGCAATCATCAGTGATCAGGGGCTGATCGTTGCTGAGAGTCTCAACCCCACGCTAATCGGTCAGCACTTTCAAAAGGTGCTGCCCAATGATTGGCAGTCGGCGTTAAGTTCCATTCAGAGAGGGGAAGAGCAGGCGCGCCTGGACGATAACGGCATGGTGACCGTGCTCGCCCCTATCGAGCTGGGTCGCACCGGAAAGCCGTGGTCGATGATGCTCAAGATCGACAAGAACATCGTACTGGCGCAGGCCGCCGCGCTTCAGGCAGACATGGATGCCCGGGCCGAGCGGAGCGTGTTCCAGCAAATAGGCGTGGGCGTGCTGATCTCGCTACTCGCTGTCGTTGCCCTGTGGATTTCGTCGCGCTCAGTGTCTATGCCTATTCGCAAGGCGGCTCAATTGGCCAGTGCCATCCAGCAGGGCGATTTCTCGCAGCGCCTCGGGCATCAATCCGCCGATGAGGTGGGGCAGTTGTCGGCCAGCCTTGATCGCATGGCTGACAGCCTTCAGGAACAGGTGCATGTAGCTGAGCGGATTTCGCAAGGCGATCTGACCGTCGAGGTACGACTGGCTTCCGAGCACGACCAGCTGGGGCTCGCGCTTCGCAGGATGGTGGAGAACCTCAACGAGCTAGTCTCTCAGGTGCAGCACAGCTCGGAGATGTTCAGCGGAAAAGCCGGACAGGTCACGCGTTTGAGCCAGGAACTGTCCAACGGCGCAACGGATTCAGCCTCTGCGGTCACAGAGATCAGCGCCACCATCAGCCAGATGGCGTCACAGATTCGTCAAACGTCTGAGTACGCCACGGAAGCTAACGCGTTGTCACGTGACTCCGAGCATTCTGCGCGAGGTGGCAACGAACTGATGGTTACCCTGAAAGCTGCAATGCATGAGATCAACCAGTCAGGGCTGGACATCACCAACATCATCAAGGCAATCGAAGAAATCGCCACGCAAACCAATCTGCTGGCGTTGAACGCAGCCATCGAGGCGGCCAGGGCAGGCGAACACGGTCGTGGCTTTGCAGTGGTTGCCGACGAGGTTCGCCAACTGGCAGCTCGCAGTGGTGAAGCTGCGCAGCGCTCGACTCGATTGATTCAGGAGTCAAACGCTCGAACCATCAAGGGTATGGAGCTCACCGATGACACAGCACGGGCCCTCGAGGCGATCGTTCTCGGCGCTGCGCAGGTGTCACAACTGGTCGACGAGATTGCTTCCGCCTCAAGCCAGCAAGCTTCGGGGATCGAACAGGTCAGTCAGGCTATCGGCCAGATCGACGAAGTGGTCCATCACAACAGTACGAATTCAGAGCAGTCGACCCAGACCGCACAGGAATTGATGGAACAGGCCCAGCAGATGATCGTGCAAGTCGGGCGGTTCAAGGTAAAACGCTCACGGTAATGAGCTGGCGGCATCGCTTACGGTGCCGCCCTCTCGCCCATCGTGCTACTACCTTCGTACACGTCGACCTGTACCTTCTTCATATTCCCCCCGCAGCAGAAGGCTTCCTATGCTGGCGGCAACGCCACAGGAGCCGTCCATGCGCCCGCACCTATTTCGCACTGGCAGTCTGATTTTCCTCAGCTGCTGCGCTTTGAACGCCAACGCAGCACCCGAGCCGAAGCCGGTCCTGTCCGTGGATATTGGCTACCTGGGTTATCGGCCCGACCCGGGGCCCCTGCTGTCCAACGTAATTCCTGAACCCGAAGATGCGGGCTTGAGCGGTGCCGAACTGGCCATTGCCGACAGCAACAGCACAGGCCGTTTCCTCAAGCACAGCTATGCCTTGAATAGCGTCACGGCCGAAACGCCGGAACAACTCCAGAACGAGGCCCGGCAGCTGCATGAACAGGGGGTGCGCTTGTTCGTCGTGAATGCTCCCGCGACGAGCCTGGAAGCGCTAGCCGCCGCCATGCCGGACAGCCTGCTGATCAACGCCGGCAGCCCAACGGACGAACTTCGCACGTCCCGCTGCCTGGGTAACGTGCTGCATACCCTTCCAAGCCGCAGTATGTTGGCCGACGCGCTGGGTCAGTTCCTTGCCGTGCGCCGTTGGAACCGCTGGCTGTTGATCAGCGGGCCGACCGAGGAGGACCAGGCCTATGCCGAGGCGATCAAGCGTGCCGCCAAACGGTTCGGCCACAAGATCATTGAAGAGAAGCCCTGGACCTTCGATAACGACCAGCGGCGCACAGCTCAAGCCGACATGCCCCTGTTCACTCAAGGTGGCGAGTACGACGTCGTCGTGGTGGCTGATGAGCGCGGCGACTTCGGCGAGTACGTGCCCTACCACACCTGGCTGCCGCGGCCGGTAGTGGGCACGCAGGGCCTGATTCCGACAGGCTGGCATAAAACGGTCGAAACCTATGGTGCTGCGCAGCTGCAGAAGCGTTTCGAAGCGCATGCCAATCGCTGGATGAACGACCGCGATTTCGCCGCCTGGATCGGCGTGCGCAGCCTCGCCACGGCAATCACCAAGCTCGGCGCTATCGACGCGGATGCGATACGCCAGGTATCGCTGAGCGAGACGCTACCGGTCGATGGTTTCAAAGGCCGCAAGCTGACGTTCCGGCCCTGGAACGGCCAGCTGCGCCAGCCGATCCCGCTCGTGCACCCACGCGGCCTGGTATCCAACTCGCCCCAGGAGGGCTTCCTGCACCCCACCAGTGAACTGGACACCCTGGGCTTCGATCGGCCAGAGAGCCAATGTCGGCTGAGCGAGGCGAAATAATGAAAGCCATTATCCGCAGAATCTTCGGCCTGCTTCTGATCTGCTTGGGGCCAGCCGCGAGCGCCAGTGAGCTGGGGTATGACGCCTACATCGACAGCCCGAAGCGGATCAAATGCATGTACGGCTACGTGACTGCCAAGACCGGAAATTTCGACGTTGCCAGGCAGATATTCGAGGACTGCATCGCGCGCTGGAACGACGTGTATTCGATGATCTGGCTGGCGCAGATGTACGAGTCTGGCTCGGGCGTGCCGGTGGATCTGGACAAAGCCGCTGCGCTCATGGAACGCGGCGCCAATCAGCCCGACGAGGCCAGCTATGTGAGCCTGGCCCGCTACCACTGGGGCACAGCGCTAGCCGAAGGGCGCGGTGTTAAAAAAGACCCGAAGGCTGCGCGAATGTGGCTGGAACGTGCATCCGAAGGCGGTCAGAGCGAAGCGGACGAATACTTGCTGCGTATGGATTAGTCACCGAATCAAATTGCCCGCTGAACAATTCACACAACAACAAGAGAATCTATACATGACCCGAACACTCCTTGCTGCTGCCATTTCCTGCACGCTCGCCTGCGCCAGCGCATCGGCTCTGGCGGCCACTGCCTATGTGTCGAATGAAAAAGACGACACAGTTAGCGTGATCGATCTGGATACGCTGGAAACGGTCGAGACGCTCGAGGTTGGCCAGCGTCCGCGGGGGCTGACGTTGTCACGCGACAACAAGCTGCTCTACATCTGCGCCAGCGACTCGGACACGGTTCAGGTCATGGACCTGGCGACCCGCAAGATTATCAAGCAGCTGCCGTCCGGCGCAGATCCCGAGCAGTTCGCCCTGCACCCGAACAACAAATGGCTGTATATCTCCAACGAGGACGATGCGCTGGTAACGGTGGTCGACGTCGACAACGAGGAGGTACTGGCGCAGATCGATGTCGGCGTCGAGCCAGAAGGCATGGGCGTCAGCCCGGATGGCAAATGGGCGGTGAACACCAGCGAAACCACCAACATGCTGCACTGGATCGACACCAGTACCAACCAACTGGTGGACAACACCCTGGTCGACCAGCGCCCGCGCCATGTTGAGTTCAACAAGGACAGCACGCTGCTCTGGGCCTCGTCGGAAATCGGCGGAACGGTAAGCGTCGTTGACGTCGAAAAGCGCGAAATCATCAAGACGCTGAACTTCAAGATCAAAGGCGTGCATCCGGACAAGGTCCAGCCGGTCGGCATCAAGCTCAGCTCGGACGGCAAATACGCGTTCGTCGCGCTCGGCCCGGCCAACCATATCGCCGTGGTCGATGCTAAGACCTATGAGGTGCTCGACTACTTGCTGGTGGGGCGTCGGGTCTGGCACATGGCGTTCAACCTCGATGAGAGCCGGCTGCTGACCACCAATGGCGTCAGCGGCGATGTTTCGGTGATCGATGTGGACTCGCTCAAAGTGATCAAATCGATCAAGGTCGGACGCTATCCCTGGGGCGTGGTGGTTGCGCCATGACCGCGCTGCGGGTTGAGCGCATCAGCTTCGCCTACGGGGAACGTCAGGCGCTGCACGACGTGAGTTTCAACACGGCGGCCGGAGGCTTTACCGCCCTGCTCGGGCCCAACGGAGCTGGGAAATCGACGTTGATCGCGCTGCTGACGCGCCTGTACGACGTGCAGCAGGGCGACATTCAGGTGGCCGGCTTCAGTCTGCGCAGCCAGCCGCGCGAAGCCTTGCGGCGACTTGGGGTGGTCTTCCAGCAAAGCACGCTGGATCTCGACCTCAGCGTCGAGCAGAACCTGCGCTACCACGCGGCGCTGCATGGCATGCCGCGCAAGGTTGCCAATGACCGGATCGAGGTGGAGCTGGATCGCCAGCAACTGGCCGAGCGCCGCAAAAGCAAGGTGCGCGAACTCAATGGCGGCCATCGCCGAAGGGTGGAAATCGCCCGAGCGCTCCTCCACAAGCCGAGCCTGCTGCTGCTCGATGAAGCTAGCGCAGGGCTCGATCCGGCCAGCCGCCAGAACCTCAACGATCATGTGAGATCGCTTTGCAACGAGCAAGGCATGAGCGTGCTCTGGACGACCCACCTGCTCGACGAGGTCCAGCCAGGTGACGAGCTGATCATCCTCAATCGGGGGAATCTCGTAGCGCAGGGGCGCGCTGATGAGCTGGCTGCTGCCGATGGCAGCCTGCAGCAGACCTTTGCCCGTCTCACTCGCAACGCGGTGCCGGCGTGATGTGTCCCTCTCAAACCTTATGCCCCGCCTCAGTTCAGGAATCCCGGCCATGACTCCCTACTGGGAATGCCTGCGGGCAATCGTGTTTCGCGAGTGGCTGCGCTTTGTTCAGCAGCGCTCACGGTTCTTCAGCGCCCTGGTGCGCCCCCTGCTCTGGCTGGTGGTGTTCGCCGCCGGATTCCGTGCCGCATTGGGCATCGCGATCATCGAGCCCTACGAGACCTATATCACCTACGAGACCTGGATCGTACCGGGGCTGGCGTGCATGATCCTGCTGTTCAACGGCATGCAGGGCTCCCTCTCTATGGTGTACGACCGGGAGATGGGCAGCATGCGCGTGCTGCTTACCAGTCCGCTGCCGCGCAGTTTTCTGTTGGCGAGCAAGTTGTTAGCGACTGCGCTGATCTCGCTGCTGCAGGTCTACGCGTTCCTACTTATCGCTTGGTTCTACGGCGTCCAACCGCCCGCAGCTGGCTTGCTAACAGCGCTACCAGCCCTTTTACTGGTGGCGCTGCTGCTGAGCGCACTGGGGCTGTTGTTGTCCAACGGCATTCGGCAGCTGGAAAATTTCGCCGGGGTGATGAATTTCGTCATCTTCCCGATGTTTTTCCTGTCGTCGGCGCTCTATCCACTCTGGAAAATGCGCGAAGCCAGTGAATGGTTGTTCTGGATCTGCTCGTTTAACCCCTTTACCTACGCTGTGGAGTTGGTTCGCTTTGCACTGTATGAACGTCTCAATCCGCTGGCGCTGGCGGTGTGCCTTGGCCTAACGCTACTGTTCAGTCTGCTTGCGGTGCTCAGTTTCAATCCGCAGCACGCCGCGCTACGCCGGGCTACCTGAGCCGTTCTCTACTACTTTAGTGCTGGTTTCCCTGTCGATTGTAGGATTTCAAACCGCTGCACTTTGCACTGTAATGTGGCCGACCGAAGTACTGAAAAGCTGGGCATGCCAAAGCCAACCGGGTTCGCTGCAGATCGGAGGGGCTTGCAGTGCAGAAGACACCAAGGCTGTTTGCGCCGATGGTTTTCTTTCCCCGGACTGGGCAAGCTTATGGGTGAACAGCTTCTGATCGACTAGGCGCCGGACCATGGCTGCCATTATCGATCGAAGCCGCGCACACCAAAGGTCTCTTCCGATCTACCCCACCATAATCACAACAATGAGGTGACCGGCCATGTACAAGATACTGATCGCTGATGACCACCCGCTTTTTCGTGAAGCCATCCATAACGTTATCCAGGACGGCTTTCCAGGCAGCGAGATCCTCGAAACCGCCGATCTGGACAGTGCGCTGGCGATGACGCTGGAAAATGAGGATCTCGACCTGGTGCTGCTCGATCTGAATATGCCCGGCATGCACGGCCTGAACGGCCTGATCAACATGCGCAACGAGGCGCCGACCATTCCAGTGGTGATCGTGTCGGCCGAGCAGGACAAGCAAGTGGTGCTGCAGGCCATCACCTACGGCGCGTGCGGCTTCATCACCAAGTCATCGCCGCGCGCGCAGATGACCGAAGCCATCGAGCAGATCCTCAATGGCAATGTCTACCTGCCTTCGGACATCATCCGCAGCCAGAAAGCCAATACCCGTCGTTCCCAGCATAACGAACAGAGCATCGCGCCCGAGCTGTTGCAGGCACTGACCCGCAAACAGCTACTGGTGCTCGAACGCATGACCAAGGGCGAATCCAACAAGCAGATTGCCTACAACCTCGATATCGCCGAAACCACGGTCAAGGCTCATGTATCGGCCATCCTGCGCAAGCTCAACGTGCACAACCGCGTGCAGGCCATCCTCTCGGCGGGTGATATCGACTTCACCGCGTATCTGCGCAGGTGATAACCAACACCCACGCAGCTACGCTCGCCTCTGCGATAAACCTAATCCCTTGTAGGACCCGGATCACTGGCTGACGCCGCATCCCGTAGGAGCTAGCTTGCTGGCGATCAAGGGGATCCCGCGTAGCAGCGGATCGCGAGCAAGCTCGCTCCTACGAGACTGCGCCTACCGTCTGCTTTGTGCGTGACGTTCACCAAGTCGTAAACGCAGGACCTCCCGTAATACGATACGGCCTCCACCACCCTATGTAGGAGCCAGCTTGCTGGCGATCACGGGGCTCGCGCCTAGCGATTGGCTAACGGCGTCAGCGACGCCGAGCACTTGTCGATCGATCCTGGCGCTGTTCTAAGAATGGCCGTGTTCCATCATGTGGCACATGGCAGTCTTCAGCTTCATCGGCCGCACCGGCTTGTGCATCAGCATGTGGCCCAACTCCCGCACCTGCTGTTTGAGTTCGTTGCTGTAGTTGGCGGTAATCATCAGCGCCGGTAGTGGACTGGCACGCCGCGCGTTGACCGTCTCGACCACATCGACGCCGTTGCAGCCGTTGTCGAGGTGGTAGTCGGCGATGATTAGATCGGCATCGGCATGAAAGTTATCGACCTGCCCGGCCAAATCCTGCTCTGACAGCGCGGTGACAACATGACAGCCCCAGCCCTCCAATAGTGTGCGCATGCCGGCACAGATCGCGGTGTCGTTATCCAGCACCCAGACCCGCGCGCCTTTGAGCCGTTCGAGTAGCAGATCCGTAACAGACGGCTCCACGCTGGCCTTCGGTGCCCGCTTGGCCAGCGGCACTTCGATAGCGAATTTGGACCCCTTCCCCGGAACCGACTTCACCTGAATCCGATGACCGAGCATGCGCGCGATCTTCTCCACAATCGCCAGACCCAGACCAAGCCCGCGATCCTGCTGAGGACGCACGCCCTCGCCGCGTTTGAATTCGTGAAAGATCTCTTCGAGCTTGTCCTCAGGAATGCCGATGCCGGTGTCCCACACCTCGATCGACAGACTCTGCTTGCGCCTGCGGCAACCCAGCATCACGCGGCCATGCGGGGTGTAGCGAATGGCATTGGTCAGCAGGTTGCGCAGGATCCGCGCCAACAACTGGATATCACTGCGCACCAGCGCTGAACAGGGTATGAAGTCCAGCTGCAGCTGCTCGCTACCTGCGATCTGGTGAAACTCCGCCGCCAGGTTTTCCAGCAACTGGCTGACGGCAAACGGGGCTATATCCGGCTTGATCACGCCGGCATCTAGCTTTGATATATCGACCAGCGTGCCAAGCAGGTTTTCAACGTCCTCCAGGGAATTGCTGATGTTACGGATCAGCCCGCCACTGGGTGCGGTGGGTTGCTCCAGCAATGCGCTGGTGAACAGCCGAGCGGCGTTCAACGGCTGCAGCAGGTCGTGACTCACTGCGGCAAGAAACTTGGTTTTCGACAGGTTGGCCAGCTCTGCCTCCCGCTTGGCTTCACGCAGCCGCGCCTCGGCATGGGCGCGTTCGTCGATTTCGCACAGCAGCTGGTCGTTCAGGCTGGTGAGCTCAGCCGTGCGCTCCCGAACTCGCTGTTCGAGGTTCTGGTAGGCTTGGTGCAGCGCCTCCGCGGTGCGCCGGCGATCCGTGATGTCTTGAATCAGCACGAAGATGCCGACAACCTCGCCGCTGGCCTGCCGGTTCGGCACATAAGAGCGCAGCATGTAGCGCTGCAGGCCGGAACGATTGTGTTCGGCCATCTCGAAGCTGACGCTTTCGCCGCACAAGGCGCGGTCGATATAGGGTTCGAGCTGCTGCCAGTGCTCACCGCTGTGGATGTCCCGCAGGGACTGGCCGAGCATGCCTTCGCTGGGCCAGCGATACCATTCCTCGTAGACCTTGTTGGTGAATTCGTAAGTCAAGTCAGCCGAGACATAGGCGATCAGCGCCGGCACATGGTCGGTAATCAGGCGGATCCAGCGCTCGCTCTCGCGCAGCGCCTCGGCGTGGCGGTAACGCTCAGTGATGTCAGTGAAGGTGTTGACGAAGCCGCCGGTGGGAAGCGGATGGGTGCGGACCTCAAGCGTGCGCCCATCGAACAGGTGCTGTTCGAGCTCAGTCAGAGGCTGACCATCGGCGTCCCGAGTGTTAGGTGTCAGCAGCTTCAGCTCGCTGTCTGCCATCACCTCATCAAATGGTCGGTGCGCCTCGATGGGCGCCAGGCCGCAGAGTTCCAGGAAGCGGCCGTTCCACAGCTCCAGCCCCCCATCGGCGCTGACCATCGCCACGCCCTGCGAGAGGTTATCTACGGCACGCTGCAACAAACGGGACTTCTGCGCCAGGGCCTGCTCGCGACGCATCGTCTCGCTGATCTTCACCTCGGTGATATCGGTGTAGAGCATCACCAGGCCACCTTCGCGCGTGGGACGCTCGCTGACCTGCACCCAGCGGCCGTTCTGCAGCCGGTAGACGGTGGGCTCATTAGCCTTACCGCGATGTTCTTCGGCGATCAGCCCGCTGCTTTCGGCCAATCGTTTGAGCTCCGACAGCCGCGTACCGCTGTTGATGCGCGCGTGCGTTCGGCTCCAGAGCGACTTGAAGCGCTTATTGAATAGAACGATGCGCTGGTCCTTGTCGAACAGCACGAAGGCATCGGAAATACTCTCGATCGCGTCGACCAAGTGCTGATGGGCGGTTTCCGCCCGCAGGCGGGCGTCGCTGAGCAAACGGTTGCTCGCCTTCAGTTCGGCCATCGCCTGATTCAACGCATCGGTGCGTTCGCGCACTTGTTCAGCCAGTTCGACTGAATGCTGGAAGGCGGCGTATGACGCATCGCGTCCGGTACTGCTGGACTCGATGCGCTCGATCAGCGCCGCATTGATCCGCCGCAGCTTGTGGTTTTCGCGCTCAAGTTCGGCCTGCCGATCGAGTCGCTCAACGAGCACCTTTTTCTCCAGCGCGTCCACCTGGCCGTCCGATGGCGACGCCGGTGAAGGTCTGGTTGATATGCATGCCATTGAACTGCTCTCCATAGGTGTTAAAGCCAATCACCTGCTGGCGTCGTAGGAAGGCCGAGATGTCGTCGCTGGAGCCGTTACCGTCGATCTCCAGTCGCCGCAGAAAGCAGTCGCAGCCGATGGTCAGCAAGGGCGCGCCGAGACGCTGTTCGAGACGTTCAAATACGGCCTCGAGGTTGGGCATCAGCGGGCCAGGGCGCATCGCGGTCATCACGATGCCGTTCTCCACGGCGCAGTAAAACGTCAGGCTGAGGTCATCGTTGACCTTCTGGATTGAGCGGACGTAGTAGTGCTCGTTGATGCGCACTGCCAGCGGATGCGCAGCGAACAGTTGGTGATCGAGATCGCTGACCTCGACGCCGATCAGCCGTGCATATTCCTCGGCAGCGGGTTCTGCGTTCAATTCGTAGACGCGACGCGCGTGACTGTCCACGCGCGTCACCACCAGCTTCTCGGTACGCGGCAGCATGTGATGTGTGGTGAACACCTCGAAATCCAGCCAGGTGTTGATCAGCACGACCGCCGCCGCCCCGCTGTGAAACTTGCCGTCGTAATAGACGTGAGTGTCGGTCAGATGATTGTCATCACCGGCCGAGCCGCCGAAATGCGGAATGCTGCCAAAGGCGGCACTGAGCGCCGACAGCACGATCTCCTCGCGACTGGACAGCCCATCAAGCAGGGTCAGGGCAAAACTGTGATCCTTGATCGGCGCCAGCGAGTTGCTGCGGCAATCGCTGCCCAGCCGTTCGACCAGTTGCTGCGCATCGGTGAGGCTGAAGCGGTCCATCTCGTCGATCAGCTCGCAGGCGATGGAAAAGTTGCGGTGATCGAAGCCGACCGCCGTTACGCAGCTGCGGCCGTAGCCTTGCGAGGTGATCTCTCCAGCCGATGTACAGCCCACCATGCGTACGCCACCGAAGTACTGGTGCAACGCACTGCCCAGTGCTGGCAAATCGTACTCGGCAGAGCAAAAAAACAGGACGAAGCCAAGATGCGGATGGATCAGCTGACGTGCCAGATCCTGAGCCACCGTTTCGGCGTCCCGGGCTTCGGACATTGCTGTGCGTACCGCTAAGGATTCTTGCTCGATCACGCACCCCACCCCATACACCGTTATCGTATGACCCCATTCTTGGTCAGGGCATAGGGCACGAACATGCTACTTCAGTACCGCCTGCGGCCTGCCAAGGTAGCAAAGCGACGAAACAGCACGGGTTGGTTGCCGAGACAGCAGGTGAGGCATCGAACGAAAAAAACGGATGCCCCAAAAAGGCATCCGTCTGGTTGTCGCAGGCTGGGTTAGAAACTTAGCGCGGCGCCAATGGCGTAGGTACGCGTGTCCTCGTCAATGGCGCTCGTGTCCCGTCCGGTCAACTCGAACTGGTTCACTTCAGCGACCAGCTTCAGGTTGTCATTGATGGTGCGGAAATAGGCGATGCCACGGGTTTCGTAATCGGCCGCCGTTCCCAGGCCATTGCCGTCATCCTTGGTCTTGCCGGATGACAGCGCGATGCGGTTCTTGCCGAACGTGTAGGAGCCTTGCAGCAGGTAGCCGTCGCTGTCGACGTCACGCAGCTGCGCTTCGCCTGCGTTGTTGGTATAGAACGGATTGATACCCTCGGCCTGGAAGCCTGACGCAGTGACAGAGAACCCGCCCATCTTGGCCTGTACGCCGTAGCCGACGCCTTGGGAATCAACCTCGTCCACGGTGCTGTCGGTGTTCTTAGAGGTCTGCTGCATGCCGTTGACCCAGGAATAGATCTGAGCACCGGCAACCTCGAACTGGTAGGTAATCTCGGTTTCGAAGCGCGGGCTATCCTGATAGGCCTCGTCCAGGGCGCTGCTGGCGTCGTTCGTAGTATCGACCGGGTCCATGATGCCTACCGCCACACGGAGGCCGCTCATTACCGGCGAGCGATAGGTGACCTGGGAGGTCGGGAACGGATAAGGGTAACCCGTGCCGATGTTGCCGAAGGACACGCCGCCGAAATCAACCAAGCCCAGGGTGTCGCTAACCTGGCCGTATCCGGTCAGCATCTCGTCAAGGAATATGTTGGAACGGCCGAACAAGCCGAAATCCTTACCGAAGAGCACCTCGCCCCACTGATCGTTCGACGCCGTGCCGTAGAACTGGCGCACGTCGATACCGGTCTCGGTGCCGTTGGTGTCGCTGTCGTTGATCGTGACCCAGAAGGAGGAGCGACCGCCGACCTTGAGTTCGTCGAGCTGCTTGCCGAAGTTGAAACCGATGTAGTTAGGCAGGAAACCCATCTTCACGCGGGACTGGTCCCGGTCGAACTGCTCCCCGGCACGATCGACATCGCTGCTGACGTAGAAGGTGTTGAAGTAGCCGTCGACGGTAAAGGTGGTGTCATCCTTGTCATAAAGCATGATTTCGGCAACGGCCGACTGGCTAAGGGTCATGCCAATCGCGCTGGCTAAGGCCAACGGCAGTAAGGTGGTAACCGCTTTCTTCTTGTTGTGCATGGCGCTCTCCGCTGATGTGACGACAGGCAGTCGTGTCGATGCGGATTATCGAAAGCACAACCGATGGGCCATACGCTCCAATAGCGGCGACTGGCTACTACTTTCGCCACGACCACTGATGCGAGCGGAAAGGCCCTCCCTGCCGTTCCGTTCGGACTAGCGCTTAGGTCGTACACCGTTACGCTTAGGTCGATCATCAGACGCAAGACAACAGCTCCGAAGCCGCCGGAGGCTGGTCAGAAAGCGAAACTGCCGAGTGAAGTTGCGGTGGGATTGGGCGTCAGGTCCAGCCTGCATCAGGCGCCGACGCATTGGCGACAGCCACCCAGCCCGCGCGGGCCAAGCGCAGTGCTTCCAGGGCTACCGTCAGATCCTGTCGCTGAAGGGTGCGCATCGCGGCGGCGACCTCGATGGGTCGATCAATTTCATGCCCAGCCTGCAGGCTCTGCCATGCCTGTTCGGCCTGGGCGCGGAAGTCCGATGCGCTGGCTACATGACGGTCGCTGGCTTGGCGTGCGGCTCGCTCGATCACATCGTCATCTTGTTCGGCCAGTTTCACTGTGCTGTCGCTCAGGAATTGCTCGACGTGATCGAGAATCTCGTTGGCCGAGGCGGTCGGTGACTGCACGGCGAACAGCATTCCGGCCTCCTCGCCGAACTGACAGAAGCGACTGAACACGGCGTACCCGAGTTGCAACTCGCTCCGTAACCGTCGGAAGAAGTCGGCTTCGATCAGCCGCCCCAACACACGCCAGGACGCCTCGCATTTGGCGGTACGGTCCGGCAACGGGCAGAACAGCAGAAATGCTGTTTCGGGCATCGCGGCGGCGCCACTGACGTCATGCCAGCGTTTCACCGTTACTGGCATGCTGCGAGCGACCGGGACTAGCATGGGCGTTCCTGGCAGCGTGTGGACCGCATCGGTCAACGGTCCGCTCATGGACGACGCGAAGCCGATGGCCAGGCCTTGCCACTGTGCCGTTTGCCACAGCCGAGCCAGCGAGGATGAGGCTGCGGTCAGGCCTGGGACCGCAGTCGGATCCGTTAGCAGGCGAGGCAGGCGGTTGAGCAGCTGACGGACCAGCATTACATCGCTGCTGAGTGCCGCGTCGCGGTCAGCCAGTGCTTGGCCTTCGGTAAACGCCGCGGCTGGCGGCGCGCTAAGCACGGCCATGATGTCGCTCAGAATTGCCGGTATGGCCTCGGCAAAGCCTTCCAGCCTGAGGCACCAGGCATCCCCGAGATCCTCGAAACGCAGCGCTACACCAGCTTGTTGGGCAGCCCACGCAACTGACTGCAGCGCATGCATCAGGGTGTGCGACAAGGCGGGGAAAGACTCGCCTCGCATGAACTGCCAGCGTAAAAACAAAGCGCCCTGTCCGCTCATGTCTTCCGGACCCTGCCAACGCAGTGCAGGCGAGGTATCAGCCGCTTCATAGCGCAGTAATTCGGGTTTCAACCAGGGATTCACAGCTGGCTGTTGCCAGCCCCAGTCGGTGGGCACTGTCTGCTGCGGCGGTTCGGACTGCAGGCACAGCGGAAAACCGCTGGTTTCAATGGCCGGGCAGCTGGTCTTGTCGGTGATAAGGACCAGCGGCGCGCAGCCGAGCATCTGCGCTGTGAGCAATGAAAGCGCCTGTTTAATCGCAGCTTCTTCGCTGTTGAGGCTCCAGGCCAGCGGATCCACCCAGTACCGTAGCCGTGTCAGCGGTTCGGCGTTCTGCAGGCTTCGATGGCGGATGCGCTGATATTCCTCATGACATGGCTGCCAACGTGCATCGTCGGAAAAGAAACGCAACCAGTCGAGCACGGCTTCGACCAGCTCGGCCGGTGCCGCCATTCCGAGTTCCGTCGGTAATAACTCCACGACCACAACGCCCTGCCCCGCATACCAATAAGGAATGCGCAGCTTCACCGATTGACACAATTCGGCATCACGCAGGCGTTGGGTAAGCCCTCCTGGCGCTTCAGACGCGAGCCAGGTGGACAGGTAATCCAGCGCCGGTACGGCGTGCTCCGGCAATCCGTCAAGCGCGAACGCCAGCAGATGGCGTGGCTGAGCATTGCTGAGCTGCAAGCGAAACCAGCCGTTAGCCTTACAGCGCATAGGCGGAACTTCGCGCCGCACCAAGGGATGACTGGCGAGCCCAGCGTCCATTTGCTCGGCGAGACACTGCAAGACCTCTTCGTGCTGAGGCCCGGCCAATAGCAGCTCGATCTGGCCGGCGTGGTAAAACCGCCGATGATAGCCAAGCAGCGCCTCCTGAAAGGCTACGTCCTCTACCGGGAGCGTGTCGCGGTTGCCAGCATGAAAGCCCGCGAACGGGTGGGTGGGGTCGAGCGCGTGTCCCAGCGCCGCATCGCATAGCGTTTCGGCGTCCTGCGCACGCGCTTGGTATTCGGCCTGCAGCACCTCGCGTTCACGCAGCTGCGCACCAGGGTCCAGCAGCGGATTGGCGAGCATATCTACGAGACGACGCAAGCCCTCTTCGAGCTGGTCGGCTGGTAACTGAAAGAAGAAGTCGGTATGTCGTTCACGGGTCGATGCGTTCAGCTGCCCTCCACATCCTTGAACGAAGGGCATCAGACCTTCGGCCGCAGTGTAATTCCGGCTGCCGAGAAACAGCAGATGCTCAAGAAAATGCGCCAGCCCAGGATAGGCACTCGGTGCGTCATGCGAACCGGCGTGGACTCGCACCAGTGCTGCGGCCTGCGAGCTGCCGAGCAACGGAATCAGGCGCACGCGCAGCCCATTGGGAAGAATAGTTTGCGACGGTTGCTGAACAGGATCGGCTGACGAGTGCATTGGGCGACGTGTTCCGGCTGTGAGTCTGGAGGATCGCGCCGAGGTTCGCTTGGCACAATGATGCTTAAGCATCAAACCCTGGAGTCAGCTCGGCAAGTCCGGCCGTCTTCAGGTGTCCAGATGCCCATCGAGGAACTGCAGCAAACGGCGCTGCATCAGCTTGCCGGTATTTCCCAGGCAAGCAATGGGCGATCCGCGCAGCCCTTCCTGGGAAAATTCGGCGGCCTCACCCGCCATGGCCAGAGGGCAGTCGAGGCTGAGCGCAAGCTTCGCAAACTGCTTGAGCAAGGCTGCGTTGGGCGGAACATTGGAATACAGCACCAATGCGCGCGGACGAACCTTTTCACAGATCAGGGTCAGCTCATCCAGCGGTTGCCCGATAGCCAGCACGTTGACGGCAACCTCGTCACTGGAAAGCAGCAGGCCGGCAATCAACAACTCCAGCTCGCGACATTGTCCTGGGACAGCCGCCAGCAGCACGCGATCTTCCGCCTGGGCTCGCGCAAGTTGCAGCCGCTGCAGCACGCGGGCACGCAAGAAATTGTCAAAAAAGAGCCACTCGCTGGTCTGCCCGAACTCATCCTGGCGCACCAGTAACTGCTGCCACAACGGCAACAGCACATCCTGAAAAACGACCGGTAATGGATAGGTCGAGAAGATCTGTCCATAGACCTGATCGAGGCGGCTCTCGTCGAAACTGCTTATTGCCCGCTGCACCTGAGCCTGCCATTCGCCCCATTCTCCAGCGACGGCTTCCTGCTGCTCGGGCGGCACCGCCGCTCGGGTTGCGGCACTGCGCGACAGAATGCTGCCCACCTTGCTTACCGCCACGCCGCGCTCCGTCCATGCCACGATACTGCGCACCGCTTCGACATCGGCCATCGAATACAGACGATGGCCGCTCTCGGTGCGGGTCGGTTGGATCAAGCCATAGCGGCGCTCCCAGGCACGCAGGGTGACCGGATTGACACCGGTCAGGCGTGATACCTCTCGGATCGGGAACAACTCTTCCTGCTTGAGCGATGAAGACGAAAGCAGCGAAGAAGCACGGGCAAATTCAGTCATGACGCGGACAGCTCATGCAAGGGAATGGGCGCATTGTAACTCAGGGTCTGCAGGCATAGGCTGTACAGAGGTTATACAAGTACAGGATTGTGCAATGTCTCCGAAACTGCCGCTTACGCTCTATGTCGACGCTGCCTGCCCGCTCTGCGCCCGCGAGATCATCTGGCTGCGGCGTCATGCCACGCAGGAGTGCCTGCAGCTGGTGGATATCAGCACGCCTGGTTTTGTCAGCGAGGACCGATCCCTCGATCAGCTGCGCAGTAAGCTACATGCGCGCAGTGCCGACGGCCACTGGCTGACTGGCCTCGACGCAACCTACTGGAGCTGGCGCGCGGCAGGCCTCGGGAAATGGGCCGCGCCGCTGGGCTGGCGGCCGTTACGGCCATTGCTCCTGCTTGCCTATTGGCTGTTCAGCCTGGCGCGGCCTCATCTCGGCTGGCTCCCCCATCCCGACGGCAGCAGCCGCTGCACGGACCGTTGCGGTCCTCGTTGACTACTGCCGATGCACAACGAAACTTCTACAGCCTGCAAGCTCGCTTAGGCCCGCACCGTTCGTCCTACTTTTGCTCGGAATCGCCAGCCGTCCCGTGAACAAAGGTCTTCAAGAAACCTGGCGATAGTTCCAGCGCGCCAGATTTTCGCTAATTCTTGTACAGCTTGAATATTTGGTATAGCTTTGCATCAACCAGTGACGCGGCTCAGATCCGCGCTCAGCTGGCGCCTTTGCCACGAATAACACGCATGGTTTGCCTATGGACGGCTTCCCAGAGGATCACTCATGAACGAACTACCCGGCCATTTTCACCAAATACTTTTAGGGGTTGGTGAAGACCCGCAGCGCGAAGGCTTGCTCGACACCCCGAAACGCGCCGCCAAGGCCATGCAGTACTTGTGTAATGGATATGGCAAGAGCCTGGAGGAAGTGGTCAACGGTGCCCTGTTCGCCTCGGACAGCGACGAGATGATCATCGTCCGAGACATCGAGCTGTATTCACTCTGTGAACACCATATGCTGCCCTTTATCGGCAAAGCACACGTGGCTTACATCCCGACCGGCAAGGTGCTCGGATTGTCCAAGATTGCACGCATCGTCGACATGTATGCACGCCGCCTGCAAATTCAGGAAAACCTCACTCGCCAGATCGCCGAGGCGATTCAGGAAGTGACGCGTGCAGCTGGCGTTGCGGTGGTCATCGAAGCCAAGCACATGTGCATGATGATGCGTGGTGTTGAGAAGCAGAACTCGCTGATGAACACCTCGGTGATGCTGGGTGCGTTCCGCGAATCCTGTACCACCCGGATGGAGTTCCTTCAGCTGATCGGAGGAAATCGCTGATGCCTCGGCTGGAACCCGGTTTGGCGCGTATCCGGGTCAAGGATTTGCGTCTGCGCACCTACATCGGCATCAACGAAGATGAAATCCTCAACAAACAGGACGTGCTGATCAACCTGACAGTGCTCTACAAGGCAGTCGATGCGGTACGCGACAACGACATAGACACTGCACTGAACTATCGGACCCTGACCAAAGCGGTTATTGCCCACGTCGAAAGCAATCGGTTCAGCCTGCTGGAACGCATGACTCAGGAGATCCTGGACTTGGTCATGAGCCGGCCCAGCGTCGAGTACGCTGAGGTCGAGGTCGACAAGCCGCACGCACTGCGGTTTGCCGAATCGGTTTCGATCACACTTGCCGGCAGCCGCTGAGCCCGCTTGATAGCTGAATGAAAACCTGCGGCTGACCCTCTATTAGATACGCGCCGATGCCTTTTCGTTATCAACATGCTTGCTACCGTTCTGGCTCGGCGCCGGCATGCTGCCTGGGCCCGCGCCGAGGGCCCGACATAAGATTGACCGCCCCGCTTCTGCCGACGGCGGCCACGTCGTAACGAGCAGTTCCGCGCGTTTCGCGAACACCTCTTTCGCGGCAAGCTGTTTCGGCAGCCAATGGTTGCTGCCAGAGGGCAGAACCGCCTCACTACAAAAAGCCTTGTGCCAGCCTTCAGGTAGTTGTTCTAGAATGCCGTGAAACGCACAAGAGACACCCTGATGATCAATGCCAAGCTGCTGCAACTGGTAATCGAAGCCTCCAACGACGGTATCGTGGTAGCCGAGCAGGAAGGTGACGACAATATCCTGATCTACGCCAATCCCGCATTTCAGCGCCTGACGGGCTACGAGGTCGACGACATCCTTTACCAGGATTGCCGCTTCCTGCAGGCGGGTGACCGCGACCAACCAGGTCTTGCGGCGATACGCGAAGCGGTTCGCAACAACACGCCGTGCCGCCAGATCATCCGTAACTACCGCAAGGACGGCAGTGCGTTCTGGAATGAACTGTCCATCACGCCCGTATTCAACGAAGGTGACCAGCTCACCTATTACATCGGCATCCAGAAAGACGTCACCCCTGAAGTCGAAGCCAAGCAGCGGGTCCGCGAGCTTGAAGCCGAAGTCCAGCAGCTCCGAGAGCAACTTGCGGCCCTGCAGGGCTAACCAACTTACCGCAGGTCAGTTATCACCCGACGACGCTTCAGCCTGCTTCAGGGGTGCCGATAAGGCTTTGTATAAGCCACACCCTAAGGTCGCGGCTACTTGTTTGTGACCGGCAAGTGCATTTTTGATGCAGACTGCCGGGAAAACACGAATAATTGCCATCTGCCACTACATTCCCGCCAACTTGGACGGCGGCTGAATCCGGATCCGCTTCCTTGACTTCCTATGCTTTCGTTGAAAACGCAACGGTGCTCCTTGCGCTTTGCTGGCTGCTTTCCGTTACAGCGCGTCATTGGGGGCAGAGCCATCAGCTATGGGCGCAGTGCACTGCTGGAATCTGGTTCGGCGGTGCGTGCATCGTCGGCATGCTGATGCCTATTTCCGTGCAGGACGGGGTCATCTTCGATGCACGCACTGTCGTGCTGAGCATGGCAGCCTTGTTCGGAGGCCCGATCGCTGCGGGTATCGCGGGGCTGATTGCCGGCGCGTATCGGCTTTGGGTCGGCGGCCCGGGCGTCTGGGTCGGGTTGATCAACGTACTGCTGCCGATCGTCTTGGGCCTTGTCTATCGCCATTTCCACCGCCGGGGCCAGATCGGGATTGGTGCCTGCCAGTTATTACTTTTTGGCCTGCTGTTACATGGCGGTGTTGTAGCCTCGCTGCTGCTGTTACCCGCACAGCTGGTGGCTCCTACCCTTGAGCAGGTCGCGGCGCCTATGCTGCTGGTGCTGCCAGTGGCGGTAATGCTATTGGGTCTGCTGCTGGCCGATCTGCTCAAACGCGACCAGATCGAACGTGCAATGCATCTCAGTGAGGCGCGTTTGAGGGCCATCACCCAGGCGATTCCCGACGTGCTGTTGGTGCTCGATGAGGATGGCCGTTACCTGGAAGTGATCTCCAACGGGTCCGCGCCGCTTCAGGAAGGCGACCAAAGCCTGATCGGAAAGACAGTGGAGGACGTACTCCCGCCCCGCCATGCAGAACGCTTCCGCGAACTGATTCGTGAAACGCTCTCCCGCGGCGCGCCTGGCCTGCTTGAATATTCCACCCAGACCGTGAACGGCCTGAAGGTATTTGAAGTGCGGGCCCAGCGCTTGCAATTGGCGCAACCGTACAAGCCAGCGGTGGTGTGCCTGAGCCGGGATATCAGCGAGCGTGCCAGCGCCGAACAGGAGCGTCGCATCGCCTCGATCGCGTTCGAGTCACAGCAGGGCATGATCATCACCGATGCCAAAAACCGCATCTTGCGGGTCAACCAGGCATTCACTGAGATCAGCGGCTACAGTGCAGACGAGGCCATCGGACAGGACACGCGCCTACTCGCCTCGGGTCGCCACTCGCCCGATTTCTATCTGGCCATGTGGCGCAGCATTCAGCAAACCGGCGCCTGGCAGGGTGAAATCTGGAACCGTCGTAAGACCGGCGAGGTGTACCCTGAATGGCTATCGATCAGCACCGTGCTCGACGCCCAGGGGGCCGTCTCCAACTACGTGGCCGCCTTTACCGATATCACCGAGCGCAAGCAAGCCGAAGAGCGCATCCATAACCTTGCGTTCTATGACCCCCTGAGCGGCCTGCCCAATCGCCGGCTGCTGCTCGATCGCCTCAAGCAGGCCCTGGCCGCCACTGTACGCAGCCAGCAATACGGCGCGTTGATGTTCATCGATCTTGATAACTTCAAGAACATCAATGATCTTCATGGCCATCAGGCCGGCGACCAGTTGCTCTGCATTGTGGCCGAACGACTGAGCGGTGAAGTCCGCGGCGTCAACACCGTTGCCCGCCTCGGAGGTGATGAGTTCGTGGTCATGCTCGAGGACCTGGATGCCAACGCAGAATATGCAGCAGCCCAGGCCGAGCAGATTGGCGAAAGGATCCTTTCGGCCCTTGGTCAGCCTTACCGACTGGGCTCGCTACTGGTGCATAGCAGCGCCAGTATTGGCGTGGTACTGCTCAACAGCAACGACGGTGACGCGGAAGAGCTGATGAAGCGCGCCGACATGTCGATGTACGAAGCCAAACAAGCCGGCAGAAACGCCCTGCGCTTCTTCGACCCGCGCATGCAGCAGGCCGTGCAGGAGCGCCTGCGCCTGGAAGACGAAATCCGGCGTGGCTTGACGGCCGGCGAGTTCGTGATTCATTTCCAGCCCCAGATCGAACGCCATCGTGGACTCGTCGGTGCTGAAGTGCTGGTGCGCTGGCAACATCCGCAACGCGGCTTGCTCACCCCGTTCCACTTCATCGGCCCAGCCGAACGTGCCGGGCTGATCGAAGCACTGGATTTCGTAGTCCTCACCCAGGCCTGCGAGCAGCTCGCCACGTGGGCCAAACAGCCATCCCGGGCGGCACTGACGCTCGCGGTCAACCTCAGTGCGAGCCTGCTCTATCAAGCCGACTTCGTCGACCGGGTGCTAGCCTTGCTGAAGCGCACCGGTGCCAATCCGCGACTGCTGAAGCTCGAAATCACCGAGTCCCTGTTACTCGATGACATGGAAGAAGCGGTGGTTCGGATGAGGACCCTGAAGCAGCACGGCATTCGGTTTTCGATTGACGACTTCGGCACAGGTTACTCATCAATGGCCTACCTGCAGCGACTACCACTCGATCAACTGAAGATCGACCAGTCGTTCGTCCGTCAGCTGGTCGAAGATGCCAGCAGCCAGACCATCATCCGAGCCACCTGTGCGCTCGCGTCCGGGCTCAAGCTGGAGGTGATTGCCGAGGGGGTCGAGACGGAGGAACAGCGGACATTGCTGATCGCCAATGGCTGCGACATGTTTCAGGGGTACCTGTTCAGCCGCCCCGTTCCGCTGGAAGCATTCGAAGCGCTCGAGCTAGAACCCGTGACGTGAGGGTAGCGTCCGCACCCACACGCCGAGACGGGCCGCTTACAACGCCAGTGGCGCCCGCCGGCACAGAGTAATTAAAGCCTGCACCCACTGCTCATGAGTGTTCAGGCAAGGGATCAGCTGCAGATCCATGCCTCCGGCCGCCACAAACTGTTCGCGGCCTCGATCACCGATTTCCTCCAGCGTTTCGATGCAGTCGGCCACGAACGCCGGGCACATCACCAACAACTTCTTCACTCCCTTGGCAGCCAGCTCTTCCAGGTGCGCCTCGGTATAGGGCTCAATCCACTTGGCACGCCCCAGTCGCGACTGAAACGATACCGACCACTGTTCGGGCTGCAAGCCGGCGCGCTCGGCGAACGCAGCGGCGCTCTGGATGCACTGCGCGCGGTAGCAACTGGCGAGGACGGCACCTTCGGCACGCTGGCAGCAATCAACAGTTTTCAGACAATGCGCGCCGGTTGGATCCGTCTTGCGCAGATGCCGTTCAGGCAAGCCGTGAAAGCTCAGCAGCAGGTGGTCGAAGGGTTGTTCCAGGTGCGGTTGGGCACTCGCAACCAGCGCATCGAGGTACTCCGGCTGGTCAAAAAACGGCTGCAGGATCGACAGCTGAATGTCCAGGTTTCGATCACGAATCACCCGCCGCGCCTCTTCGATGACGGTCGTCGTGGTGCTGTCAGCGAACTGTGGATACAACGGCGCCAAGGTGACCTGCCGGATGCCCTGCCCAGCCAATTTCAGCAGCGAGCGCTCGATGGACAGCTCGCCATAGCGCATCGCCAGTTCCACCGGCCCCTCTTTCCAGTACGGGCGGACGGCGTCGGTAAGGCGTTGACTGAGCACCACCAGTGGTGATCCTTCCGGCCACCAGATGGACGCGTAGGCATGTGCGGACTGTTCTGGCCGTTTGATCAGGATCAGCGAGACCAGCAGCCGGCGAACAGGCCAAGGCAGGTCGATGACATAGGGATCCATCAGAAACTGATTGAGATAGCGGCGTACATCCGCCACTTCAGTGGACGCCGGTGAACCCAGATTGACCAACAACAACGCCTGCTCTGACATGCACATTTCCAACTACTGATTTAATGGAGCGCGCCGCAACCCGTTGGCCGCGGTGCTATTTTCACATAGCGACTACGCCTTGCGCAGGTCCGCCAATGCCGCATCCAACGTCACGAAGCGAAACTGGAACCCCGCGGCCTGCAATCGCAACGGCTGGGCTTTCTGACCGCCTAGAATCAAACCCGACAGCTCACCCAGACCGACCTTCAAGGCCAGCGCCGGTACCGGCAGAACTGCTGGTCGCCCCAAACTCGCTGCGAACGCCTTGGCAAAGTCGGCATTACGCACCGGCTGAGGTGCGCAGGCATTGTAGGGCCCAGCAGCACCTGGCTGGTGCAACAGAAAATCTATCAAACCGATCTGATCGTTGATGTGGATCCACGGCATCCACTGACGACCACTACCCTGCCTGCCTCCCAGCCCGAGCGCGAACAAGGGTCTGAGCCGTTGTAGGAATCCGCCATGAGCTGCCAACACCAGGCCGGTCCGAATCAGTACTACGCGGATGCCCAACGGCTCAGCTCGCATGGCACTTTCCTCCCAGGCGGCACAGAGCTGGCTAGCGAAATCGTTGGTAACCGGACTGTCATCCTCGCTCAGTTCCCGTTCACCACCGTCGCCATACCAGCCGACGGCCGAGCCGGAAATCAGCAGGGCAGGCTTTTGTTGCCTCGTTGCAAGCCATTCAACCAACTGCTCGGTTAGCTTGATACGGCTGTTCCAAAGCAACAGACGGCGGGATTTGGTCCAGGGACGATCAGCAATCGGCGCACCTGCAAGATTGATAACCGCGTCAAGCTGGACCTGATCGAGCTCGACCAGATCGGCGATGCCCGTTACCAACTCGCCGCAGCGGTCCGCCACCTGCTCGGGTGACCGACTCCAGACCCAGAGCTGATGGCCCTGAGACAACCAGTGTTTGCATAGTGCGCGACCGATCAGGCCGGTCCCGCCGGTGAGCAATATGTTCATTGCGGCCTCCGCAAGTCAGCTGTGGGCCCGCGCCTAATGACTGCGCGAGCTGCTACGTTCCGATGTTACACCTATACAGTCATCGATTGCTGTATAACTTAGTAACGCAAGCGTAGTCTATGTACAACTTGGCAAACAGGTGGCCAATGCACATCCAGTCTCTCTCCGGCGTCCAGTCGCTATGAATCGATTCAATCCAGACAAGCTGCTGCTTTCCAAATGGACAGCTACTCGACCACAGAACAAGGAAAAGCACTTTCTCGTCACGGAACTCCTACGGGATGAAAATGACGTTTTGCTGCAGGTGGAGCTGCAGGCCGTCCTCACTCGACGCAGCCAATGGATAGATTGGCACGCGCTGCACGACGATCAGCAATGGCTGTTTGGCTGGCGGTAACGAACCGTCGCGCTCGCTAGGCGATAGCCGCATCAACATTTCTTGTACACGGGGTATTGACTTGTACAAGTAAGCGCTTATGATCTCCACATATTGTACAGAACCTCTTATCTGTACAGGAATACAGTGAGGTCATCCCCATGCCCAATGCCTCTCGTCCCGCAATCAAAGTCGGTATCAGTGCCTGCCTGCTCGGCAGCCCGGTGCGGTTCAATGGCGGCCATAAGGAATCGCGGCTATGCAGCGAAACGCTGGCCAAACATTTCGAGTTCGTGGCGGTCTGCCCGGAGGTCGCCATAGGTCTCGGTACGCCACGTGAGCCAATCCGCCTGGTCGGCGATCCCGACAGCCCTCGCGCAGTCGGCACCGTGCACCCGGAGCTGGATGTCAGCGAAGCCCTGACCGCCTACGGCAAGCAGATCGCCCGCGAACTGCGTGATATCAGCGGCTATATCCTGATGCAGAAATCCCCCTCCTGCGGAATGGAGCGGGTCAAGGTCTACCAGGCCAATGGGCATCCCATCGATGGTGGCGGCTCCGGCCTTTTCGCTCATGCACTAATGGAAGCGCGGCCGGACCTGCCCATTGAGGAAGATGGCCGGCTAAACGACCCTGTGCTGCGGGAAAATTTCCTTACCCGAATCTTTGCCTACGCCGAATGGCAGCGTTTGCTCGAAGCCGGGCTGACCCGCAAGGCGTTGGTCGAATTCCATTCGCGACACAAGTACCAGCTGATGGCGACCAACCCCTTGCAATACAAAGCCCTCGGTCAGATGGTCGCGACGGTTGGCATAAAGCCGCTGGATGAGTTCGCACCGATCTATTTCAGCCGCCTGATGGCAGCGCTCAAAACCACAGCTTCGCGCGGCACGCACAGCAACGTCTTGCAGCACTTGAGCGGGTATCTGAAGAACGATCTTTGCGGCGACGACAAGCAGGAGCTGCAACGTCTCATCAGCCAATACCGCGAGGGCATCGTGCCCCTCGTCGTACCGATGACGCTGCTCAAGCACCACTTCCGCCGTCATCCGGACCGTTACGTGGCCAGCCAGGTGTATATGCAGCCGCATCCAGAAGACCTCAGCCTACGCAACGG
The DNA here is from genome assembly GCF_044543345.1 of Pseudomonas sp. NPDC077451. NCBI lineage: Bacteria > Pseudomonadati > Pseudomonadota > Gammaproteobacteria > Pseudomonadales > Pseudomonadaceae > Pseudomonas > Pseudomonas sp. NPDC077451. The sequence goes on from NZ_JBITVX010000003.1 coordinate 315,626, forward strand.
CATCTAAACATGACCCTGACTATTGATGATGAGATCGATCCCAGCCGTGAAGACGGCTGGTTTCCGATCAGGGAGGTAGCGCGCCTCACTGGAGTCAATCCAGTCACCCTGCGGGCTTGGGAGCGTCGTTACGGGCTGATCGTGCCGCGTCGCACGCCCAAGGGCCATCGGCTCTATGACGACAGTCACGTCAAGCGCATCCAGAGCATTCTCAAGTGGCTCGACCGCGGCGTTGCAGTCGGTCAAGTCAAGCCGTTGCTGGATGCACGCCAGAGCATCAATCCCACCGAGCACAACCAGTGGGCCGGAATGCACGACCAGATGTATCAGGCTGTCACCGACCTTTCCGAGCGACAGCTCGATGACAGCTTCAACCGTGCGCTGTCTCTATATCCACCACTTACCCTGTGCAAGCACCTGCTAATGCCCCTGCTGCTGAGCCTCGAACAACGCTGGACCAGCTCGTTCGGCGCGGAGCTCGAGCGTGGATTGTTCTGTTCATGGCTGCGAACCAAGCTCGGCACCCGCATCTATCACAGCAACCGCCAGTACAACGGCGCTCCGCTGTTGTTGATGACCCTATGCGAGCAGCGCTTCGAGCCGGGCTTGTGGCTCAGCGCCTGGCTGGTCTCCAGCGCAGGTTGCCCTGCCGAGGTAATCGAGTGGTCGGTGCCACTGGCGGAACTGCCGCTGGCCCTGGAACGGATCAAACCGCGTGGCCTGCTGCTCTATGCCAGCCAGTCGCTGGATAGTGGCTACCTCAAGCGTCAACTGCCGCGCCTGGCCGACCCGCACGGTATGCCGCTGCTGTTGGCAGGGCCTGCAGCCAGCATTCACCTTGCCGAACTGCGCGACGTGCCGGGTCTGACCCTCGCCATCGACCCCCTAGCCGCCCTCGAAGTCCTGCAGGATGGGCCGCTGCTTGAAAATCCCAAAGGGTATCGGGAATGAACCAGGTTCTCTGGCTACGCACCGATTTGCGCGTCAGTGACAATACCGCCTTGGCTGCCGCGATGAGCACCGGTCCGACCGTGGCGCTCTATCTGATTACACCTGGGCAATGGCTCGCCCATGACGATGCGCCGTGCAAGGTCGATTTCTGGCTACGCAATCTGGCCGAACTGTCGATACGCCTCTCGGAACTGAACGTCCCGCTGCTGATCCGCACCGTTGAAGACTGGCAGGCAGTGCCGGCGTTGATTGCTGATATTTGCCGCACCCATGAGATCAGTACCCTGCACGTCAACGACGAATACGGTGTGAACGAGCAGCGCCGTGACGAGGCGGTCGCCGAAGCGCTGCGAAAAACGCCCACCAGCATGCGTCGCCACCTTGATCAGCTGTTGTTTGCACCAGGGACCATCACGACGCTGTCGGGTGGTTACTTCAAAGTCTTCAGCCAGTTCCGAAAGGTGTGTTATGCCCGGCTGACACAGTCACTTCCGGCGTGCCTCCCCGTCCCGGATCGCCAGGCATCGCTGCTGATTGTCAGCGACTCGGTGCCGCAGGCAGTCAATGGTTTCGCCCAACCCAGCGACTATCTGCGTTCGCTGTGGCCGGCTGGTGAAGACTTTGCGCAACTTCGCCTTGCTAAGTTCGCCGAGGACGATCTAGCGGACTATCAACAACGTCGCGACTTCCCTGCCGAGCCTGGTACCAGCCAGATTTCCGCCTATCTGGCTGCAGGCGTCATTTCCCCTCGGCAATGCTTGCATGCCGCCTTGAGAGCAAATCGGGGCGAACACGACAGCGGCAATCCGGGTGCGGTCACCTGGATCAATGAACTGCTCTGGCGCGAGTTCTACAAACATGTACTGGTCGGCTATCCACACGTCTCGATGGGCCGGGGGTTCCGGCGAGAAACCGATACCCTGCCCTGGCGTCACGCACCGGATGAGCTGGCCGCCTGGCAGCAGGGCCGCACCGGATTTCCGATCATCGATGCCGCCATGCGCCAATTGCTGGCCACGGGGTGGATGCACAATCGCCTGCGCATGATCGTCGCCATGTTTCTGAGCAAAAATCTGTTGATCGACTGGCGCGAAGGTGAGCGTTGGTTTATGCAGCACCTGATCGATGGCGACCTTGCCGCCAATAATGGCGGATGGCAATGGAGCGCCTCGACGGGGACCGATTCGGTGCCCTATTTCCGCTTGTTCAACCCGCTCAGTCAGTCGGCCAAGTTCGACCCGGACGGCCGGTTCCTGCGGCGTTGGCTGCCCGAGCTGGCCGAATTGGACAAACGCGGAATCCACAACCCAGCGAAGCTGAACGGGCTGTTCGCAGGCGTCGAGTACCCGTCTCCTATCATCGATCTGCCGATGAGCCGAGAGCGTGCGCTTTCAGCATTCAGGCAATTGGGAGAGGCGCTGTGAGCGGCTTTCTGCAGCAGTTTTCGGCCAACTTCGCGCAGCTCGATGCACACAATCTCGACCGCCTTGCCGAGCTCTATGCCGACAACATCCATTTCACAGACCCGTTGCATGAAATCTGCGGGCTAACCCAGCTGCACGATTATTTTGCAGAGCTGTACGCCGGCCTCACGTCACTCGACTTCGAGTTTTTTGCCTTCGACGAGGTGCGGGAAGGTGAAGGTTATCTCCGCTGGATCATGAGCTTTCGCCATCCCCGCCTCAATCAAGGTCAACTCATCAGCTTGGAAGGCTGCACGATGTTGCGCTGGAACACGGCTGGCAAAGTGGTGCGTCATCGCGATTACTTCGACGCAGGCGCCCTGCTTTATCAACACGTTCCCGTTGTCGGATCGATGATTCGCTGGTTGCACCGAAGAATCGCATGAGTCCATCGCAATGCCTTTGGCTGACAGCGCGAGCCGCGGGCCTGGTCAGGCATTGGCCGGTCAGCAGGGCTTCTCGATGCCCAAGCGCTGGCCAGCAGAACGGGCAGCACGCCATATCGCCGGCACGCTTGATCGGCAACCACATGGCCTCGTCTTTCTGGCGGCGTCTTTCGCTGCCCTGCGTTTCACCTCTCTACTACCGGCACGCCTGCAGTACGCACTGGGCCAGCGCATGGCGCGCCGTTGATCAAGGAAAATAGTCATGAAAGTGGCGATCATCGGAGGCGGTATCTCCGGCCTGACGAGCGCGCACCTGCTGCATCGCGAGCACGACATCACCCTATTCGAGGCAGCTGGCTGGCTTGGCGGACATACGCATACGGTAGACGTCAGTCTGCTGGGTCGCGATTACGCAATCGATACCGGCTTTATCGTATTCAATGAACGGGCCTATCCTAACTTCATCGAACTGATCGAGCGTCTCGGCGTGGCTTTCAAACCGACCGAAATGAGCTTCTCGGTCAGCGATCCGTTATCCGGCTTGGAATACAACGGCAATAACCTGAACACTCTTTTCGCCCAGCGCAGCAACCTCTTGTCGCCCTCCTTCTGGAACATGGTTCGCGACATTCTGCGCTTCAACAAGGAGAGCCTCGACGACTATGCCAATCAACGCATAGCCCCGCACGTCACGCTCGGCGAATACCTGCGTTGGGGCGGCTATAGCCAACGTTTAATCGATCACTACATCGCGCCCATGGGGGCTGCAATCTGGTCGATGTCGCTGCATGAAATGCTCGGTTTCCCGTTGCTGTTCTTTGTTCGTTTCTTCAAGAACCACGGGCTACTGCCGGTCAGCCAACAGCCCCGGTGGTATGTGATCGAAGGTGGATCAAGCGCCTATGTCGAACCGCTGACACAGGGCTTCAGCCAGCGCGTCCGGCTCAACTGCCCGGTATTCGAAGTGAACCGCGATCGCCTAGGCGTGACGGTCGTCAGTGCGCAGGGTGCCGAGCGTTTCGACAAAATCATCTTTGCCTGTCACAGCGATCAGGCGTTGAGGCTGCTAAATGCACCGACCCCGGCCGAACAGCAGATTCTGGGCGCACTTCGTTATGCCGATAACGACGTGGTGCTGCACACCGATACCCGGCTGTTGCCAAAGCGCCCGCTGGCGTGGGCCAGCTGGAACTACCGCCTCGGCAGTCCGGGCGAGCAGCTGGCAGCGGTCACCTACAACATGAACCTGCTGCAGGGTATCGAAGCGCCGGAAACGTTTTGCCTCAGCCTGAACCAGACCCGCTTCATCGACCCTTCGCGGATTCTCGGGCGCTACACATACGCTCATCCGCAATACAGCCTGGACGGAATCGCTGCACAAAATCGCGCCGATGAACTGTGCGGCCCGAATCACAGCTACTTCTGTGGCGCCTACTGGGGTGATGGCTTTCATGAAGACGGCGTGGTCAGTGCGATGCGGGTAGCCGATGCGCTGGGCAACTGGGGTTGAGCGCCAGCCACACAGCACCCCGAGTCTTCCATGCCACGAACCGGCCATGAGCCGATGAGCGGTCTGAGTTCCAATTCAAAACCAGCCGATATAGCGATGCGCGCCCGAGCGCTTTACGAGAGGTATCCGATGAACAGCCCGACCTTCACCATGCAAGACCACTACCGCAAGGCCGATCGAATCATGCTTGGCGTGCTGTGGTTTCTCTTCGTCTACGCGCTCGGTTTGGCAGCAATGAGCGGCAGCTGGGCACAGGCCATCGTCGTGGGTGGCGGTACCGCACTCGCGATGACAGTGCTCAACGCACTGATTTCAGGCGAGCGGCTGATGCGCTGCCTCATCGGCGCTGCGTTCATGGTCATGTCAGCGCTGCACATCAACCAGGAGCACGGCATGCTGGAGATGCACTTCGGCATCTTCGCCCTGCTCGCGTTCCTGGTGTATTACCGGGACTGGCTGCCCATCGTCGTGGCTGCTGCAACCATCGCGGTGCATCACCTGGCGTTCTTTGCACTACAGCAGCAGGGTGCCGAGGTGTTCCTGATGCCCCATGGCACCTGGGGTGAAGTCTTCCTGCATGCGTTTTATGTGGTACTTGAGAGTGCCATCCTCATTTATCTGGCGATACGCGGCAACGCCGAAGCGCGCGAAGGCGAAGCGCTGCTGAGCGCTGCGGCAGAGATCACCCGCAACCCTGAACGGATCGACCTCCACCATCGCTCCGCAGCCAGCGGACCGGTAGGCGAGCGGTTCAATCAGCTGCTTGATCAACTGTCCGAATTGGTCAGTGCGGTCGTAATCGATGCGCGCGGCCTCGACGGGACGGCTGGCAGCCTGAGCGCCGCAACCCGGCAAATGCGCGACGGTGCCGATCTACAACTGGGCGAAACCGCACAGATGGTCGATGCAATGCAGCAGATGTCGACCGCCATCGAAGAAGTTGCCGGTCATGCCGATCGGGCGGCACAAGCGGCACAAGCCGCAAACGCGAAGGCGGGACAGGGCCGGCAGTCGGTCGCGACCAGCCGTCAGGAAATCGTCCAGCTGGCGCAGCGCATCGACGGAACCGACGAGGTCATGCAAGACCTGGCCGTCCAGTCCGAGCAGATCGGGCGCGTGCTCGAAGTGATCCGTAGCATCGCCGAACAGACCAACCTGCTTGCCTTGAACGCCGCCATCGAGGCCGCTCGGGCCGGGGAACAAGGTCGAGGCTTCGCGGTGGTTGCCGATGAGGTGCGTAACCTCGCGCAAAAAACGGCGACTTCTACTCGCGAGATTCAAGAGATCATCACGCGCCTGCAGCAAAGCAGCCGCAAAGCCGCCGATTCGATGCAGGTCAGCCGGCAGAGCGTGGCCCGTTGCGTCGAAGACAGCCAGCACACAACGGTTCTGCTGGAATCCATGGCGCAGGAGATCGAATCCATCAGCCATATGAACGAGCTGATCGCCGCCGCAACCCATGAGCAAACTGCGGTTTCTGCGGATATCGCCAGCCACCTGCAGAGCGTTCAGCAGATCGCCGAGCAGAACGCTGTAGATGCCAGCAAGCTGGAGCAGGACAGCGTTGGCTTGACAGCGCTGGCCTCACGACTGGGCACGCTCAGCGGACGCTTCGCCGTTCGTTCATAAATGAAATCAGGGCTTCGGTTATACACCGGAGTCCGCGGCCTTGCCTGCTATCAGTCCCTCGGGAGTGACTACAGTCCGGCACATCAGCCGTACGAAGCCGCCATCAAACCTCAGGGAGCGGTCATTCCCGAACAGTGCGTGAGTCCAGGTCCGCGACGCTTACCTGGTCCGGTCCTCTACGTTTGGCGACATACAAGCGACGGTCCGCAGCATCTACCAACGATGCAGTCGTCTTGCCTATGCCTGCGCCCATAGCGATTACCACGAGCGTGGCGACGCCGATACTCTGAAACGTTGGAGCTTGAGTAACGAATGGCCTCACTGGCAGTCGCTATGGAGTGACCGTCTTTTTTTTGGCACCTGGGTGCCTTGAATGGTATTGGTCGCTTTCAGCTCATTGCCGCACAGAGGAGTCAGCTCATGATCCCAGCCTCATTGGTCGACGCGCTGCGCAGCGCCAGGCACGTTGTGGTTTTTACAGGCGCAGGCGTGTCGGCAGAAAGTGGTATTCCGACCTTTCGCGACTCGCTCACCGGGTTATGGGAGCGCTTCGACGCGGCATCGCTGGCAACGCCCGAAGCCTTCCAGGCCGATCCGCCTCTGGTCTGGGGTTGGTATGAGTGGCGTCGGATGAAGGTGCTGCAGGCCCAGCCGAACCCTGCGCACGTGGCCATTGCCGAACTGGCCCGCCACGTCCCTCGCCTTACGCTTGTCACCCAGAACGTCGACGACCTCCACGAGCGCGCGGGCAGCACCGACGTCATTCACCTGCATGGCAGCCTGCATCAGCCACGTTGTTTCAGCTGCGGTGAGCGCCCCGACACACCGTTGGGCATGCCGGACGAGCCAGAAGGTGGACGCCGACTGGAGCCGCCGAGCTGCAATGCCTGCGGCGCAAAGCTGCGCCCCGGCGTCGTCTGGTTTGGCGAAAGCCTGCCGACCGAAGCACTGAATACCGCCTTCGCTGCCGCAGAGAACTGCGATCTGCTCATTTCGGTCGGCACTTCCGGGATGGTCTACCCCGCTGCTGAAGTCCCGGGACTGGCCTGGCGGGCCGGAGCCGTAGTGGTCCACGTCAACCCGCAGCCAAATACCGATCAGAGCGAGCGGGAATTTGCGTTGGCAGGGCTTGCTGGTGAGCAGCTGCCACAACTGGTCGATCTAGCCTTTGGTGACCGCTGAGCGCCGTGCCTGCCTGGCTGCAGATCCACGCGTTTCAGGTCAGTGGCGTGACCACCGCCGCCTGATAGGCCGGCCGCTCTAGCAGTCGCTCATACCAGCTGCGCAGGTGCGGTAGGTCCGGGCGCTCGATGGGCATCTCGAACCAGGCGTAGGCGAAGCAGCCCAGCGGGATGTCGCCCATGCCGAACGAGGCGCCACCCAGATAGGGTTGTTTTGATAGGGTCTGGTCGGCGATAGCCAACAACCTTGCGCACTCGCCGATTGCCGCCTGTACTGCTGGCATATCACGTTGCTCCGGCGCAGTGCGCACCATGTTCCAGAACACCGTGCGGAAGGGAGCGGCCAGCGACGAGGTGACCCAGTCCATCCATTTGTCCGCCTCCGCGCGCTCGGCAGGGTCTGCGCTCCAGAGCGCTCCTTCCCCATAACGAGCGGCCAGATAGCGAACTATGACATTGGATTCCCACAGCACCAACGCGCCGTCTTCCAGGCATGGCACCAGCTGGTTGGGATTCTTGTCGATATAGTCTGCGTCGCTTACGACCCCGAAGGCGCCGCCTGCATCGATTCGTGTGTAGGGAACATCCAGCTCTTCAAGGCACCAGAGCGCCTTCTTCACGTTGGTCGAGTTCGCTCGGCCCCAGAGTTTCAACATGCGATTCGCTCCTGTTCTTAATCGATCAGTCAACGCTCAACCCTAGCTGTAAATTGCCGCTGCTTAACGGGCCTTACCTTTGTCAGCAAGCAGCCGCGTCGCACCCTGCGCTTTCTGCGTGTACCAGAACACCCGGCTTACCCCGCGAGTGATTGCCACGTACGCCAGCCGTAGGTTTTCATCCGCCATGGCCTGGTCATAGCTGTTCCGAAAGAAGCCGCTGTAGGCGTACAACGCACTGCGCAGCGGGTGGCGTTCACTCGGCAGGCAGTCATCGACGATGATCGCAACTTCCGCCTGCAGGCCTTTGGCGCGGTGGATGGTGTATGCCTTGACCGGCAGCTTGCGATCCAGCTGCGCCTCGATGGCACGCAAGGGCTCGTTGCGACGGCTGAGAACCAGTACGGCATTGCGGTCGGGGTTTGGCAGCCCGGCGACGTGCTCGCACTGGGTCTGGATATCGCGGATCAGATCGGGCAGACGGGTCTTGATATCGAAACGGGTAATCAGCTTCACGCCGTGATCGCCTGGCTGCGTTGGGCGGCTCGCCTTGCTGGCTTTCGCCTGTTTGACCGCAACGCCTGCCAGCACGGCTTCGCCGTCGCGGATTACCGGTTCGATGGAACGATAGTTGGTTTCCAGCACCAACGTCCGACTTTGCTTCGCCCCACCCTTGGCCGGGAAGTACTTGTCGAAGTCCATGAAAAGCTCCGGCGAACTGCCCCGCCAGCCATAGATCGACTGCCAGTCATCACCGATTGCCATCAGGCTGACTGTTTCACCCTGTCTCGCAAGGGTGCCGTGCAACGCCTGCAGCCACTGAACGATCTGTGGCGATATATCCTGAAACTCGTCGATCAGCAGATGGCTGAACGGCGCCAGCGCATCGTCGGAAACCTTGCCACCGCCGTTCAGCTGCTGAGTGAGGGCTTGGAAGGCACCGTTGAACGTCATCAATCCCTGGGCTTCCAGAGCGCTCTGGAATTGCCGCCAGAACAGCTGCAGCGCTTCGATGAAGTTACGCTCGGGTTCCTTGCACGCCAGCCGTGTCAGTTGAATCTGGTCGATGCGAATGCCGATGCTTTCGATGAAGCCGGCTTGGGCATAAAACGCCTCGAACAACGGCGCTGTTCTGAACTCACCGGCCAGCTTGCAGCCGTCCAGGGGTGCACGCGGAACCGCTCGCCGGGTGCCGGACTCAGGCGGCGGAGCGAGACCTAGCAAGGCATGCACAAGCTCTCGGAAACGTTGGTCTTCGGCGTAACAGCGCTGGTACGCCTCTTTCAGCAACCGCAACTGGCCGGCCCGTAAGCGCGACGCGGTGAGCGGGTTGTCCAGCTCTGTGGGCGAAGCCCCCTTCTCGTCCAGTTGTTCGAACCACTGCGGCTTGCCGAGCAGGTCCTTGGCCAGCACTGCCATGGCCGAGTGGAAGGTACGAACGCACTGACGTGCGCGGGCCGGATCAAAGTCGAAATTCCAGAACCCCAGCACTCGGACCAGTTGCTCGCGCAACTCGGCGCAGGAGGCATTGGTGAAGGAAATCACGGTGAGCCGCTCGGGCGGGATGTCCAGGTGGCAGAGCATGAACACCACGCGCAACACCAGCGTCGTGGATTTGCCCGAGCCCGCCCCGGCGAATATCCGCGTTGCTGGCGACTCTTCAAGAATCATCGCCCATTGCTCGTCGGACGGCGCTCGGATCACGCCAGCGTCCACCGCCCGCCCTACTCGCAGGCGCATGGCCTGGATCTGTTGTTCGTTCACGGAGAGTTTCGCAGGGCCGTAGATACCGTCACCGGCCGGCTTGCGCGCCTTCGTTCGGGGCTTGGACGCAACCTTGGGCGCGGTACTGGCAGCCGCATCTGTACGGCGCGTTGGCTTAGCGGCTGACTTGGCTTTCCTGACCTTTTTGCCTGGATGCCCCGACTTGCCGCCGGACTTCACCCCGGCGTCCGGCCAGCGACGCAGAATCAGATCATCTTCGGACTGAACGTACGCAGAGGTACGCGGAAAACAACGCGCGAGCGCACTGGAAACCAGCAGCTTGTAGCGCTTGACGGCAGACAGCATGAACAACCAACCGGAGCTAGACAGGTGGCCGATATGGTACGGCTTTTTGCCTTGGGGCTGGGCTCCAGGCGACAAGCCCGCCAAGTGTTCCCGCAGTACCGGGTCAGCTTCGAGTGATTCCGTACTTGCGCAGTTTTCGGTACAGCGTGTTACGGCTGATCCCCAGCTGCTGCGCAGCACGACTGACATGCCACTGGCGCGCGTCGAGAACCGTTAACAAGGCCTCGCGCTCGGCCTGACCCAGCGGATCCTGGGCTGGCTCGTGCAGCGTCAACGGCGGGTATGCAGGAAGCACAGCCTCAACGTCAGCGCCGCCGATAAAACCGTCCTCGGCCAAGGCGATCAAGGTTCTGAGCACGTTGCGCATCTGCCGAACGTTTCCAGGCCAGCCATAAGAAAGGAGCAGCTGACGCGCCCTGTCGTCCAGCTGTACAGCCTCCCCTCGTGCTTCCTTCTCGGTAAGGTGATCAAGCAACGCGTCACGATCGCTGCGCGCTCGTACCGGTGCAAGCTCCACGGTCAGTCCATTAAGACGATAGAAAAGGTCTTCGCGAAAGCGCCCTTCGGCAACCAATCCTTGTAGGTCGCGGTGACTGGCGCTGATCAGCCGCACGTCCAGCGGCGTCGGCACGACAGCGCCCAGTGGTACGACTTGGCGCTCCTCCAATACACGCAGCAACCGGGTTTGCAGGGCCAGCGGCATGTCACCGATCTCATCGAGAAAAAGAATGCCACCGTTGGCCTGCTGTAGCTTGCCCGCCATGCCTTCCTTGCGTGCCCCGGTGAAACTGCCGCCGCGATAGCCGAACAGCTCGCTCTCGATCAGCGTTTCCGGAATAGCGGCGCAGTTAAGCGCAACGAACGGCTTTTGCGCCCGCGAACTGGCGCGATGAAGAGCGGCGGCGAACGCCTCCTTGCCCGTTCCAGTCTCGCCGTGCAGAAGCACCGGCACGTCCCGCTCCATGACCTTTAGCGCTCGTTGAAAGCGGTTTCGCAGAGACGGGTCCTCGAGGCACAACCCCGCTGTTTGTGGATCCGCGCGTTGGCCCCGAGCCTGGATTACGCGCATCTTCGGACCGCGTAGCTGGCCGTGCAGCAGCTGGCCGTCCAGTGTGCGAAGCGGCCAACAGGTGCCTGGCTGCGGCGTGGCGCGTTGCAGCAGTTCGTCCAGGCGAATATCCAACACCTGCTCCAGCGACATCCCCAGCAAGGCGTTACGACGAGCACCAAGCAACCCCAGTGCCGTATCGTTGGCGGCGCTTATTCGGCCGCCGCCATCGAACGCCAGCAGCCCTTCGCTGAGCAGACCGATGTATTCGGGCTGGGCGTGAAAGCGCAGCAGATAGGCGCCCTCGCAATGCTGCAGAAAAAAGCAGCTTTCGATCAGCTTCGCCGACAGATTGGTCAGCGCCATGGTGTGAAAACGCTGCTGGTGCGACAGCTCTTCACGTGCCGATGACACGTTCAGTACCGCCAGTAATTCGCCCTGCGGATCGAACACCGGGCTGGCCGAGCAGGTCAGCGTGGCATGACGGCCACGAAAGTGTTCGTCACGGCAGATGGTCAAGGCCTGGCGTTCGAGCAGGCACATTCCGACGCCGTTGGTGCCCTCGACCGCCTCGTCCCATACAGCTCCGAGCCACAGGCCGGCGCGCTGGAATTCCGTGCGCTCCGCCTCGCTGGAAACGCTGTCGATCACTACGCCACGCGCATCCGTCAGCAGGACCGCATGACCAGCGCCGCCCAGTTGCTGATGCAGGCTGTTCATCTGCCAGTGCGCCACACCCACCACCTGCTGCAACTGTTCGCGGTGCTCGCGCAGGCGCGTCTGCTCGACTACGCAGGTTGCGCGTGCGCTCGTTGGGTCGAGACGGTGCTGATCCAGGCAGCGCCGCCAGGAACGAGCGATGGCGGGGTCGGAAGCAGGCCCATGGGCCGCGCTCAGTCCTTCACCGAAACTGAGAACCTGATGGGCATGCCGAGCGATGTGCGGTGACGTCATTGTTGTTTTTCTCCGCGCTGTTTCATGAGCGGTTTGCGCCAGCATAGGCCAATCGGTCACGCGGCGCATGCCGTCCCAAACATGAGACAGACTGTCACCGCCGACTGTGTCAGATCTGACACAGCCACGCTCCATCAGCGACGTGGTCCGTGCAACGAAGCCGTCTACAACGCGCGTTCCCGATCCCTGGCCCGGCCTTTGCTCTGATCGATGTGGTATCCGACCACAACAACAATGATCAGGAGAATCCCATGCCCCTTTCGCTTCCCGCCCCTGAACGGGCCATCGACTGACCCAAGCGGACACCGCGCGGTTGCGCTAGCAGCATCCAGCTTCAACGCATGCCAACCGGCTTCGTGGAAACGCTGAACGACTGCACGCTGCATAGATAACAAGAACCTTCGCAAGGACATACCCATGAACATCAGTATCGACTCTATGACCCCTGCCGAGACGCCCACTGCCCAGCTCGCCGCTTGGGTCGAACGCCTCGGCCAACGCCTCGCGCAACGTGACATCGACGGCGCACTCGATCTCTTTGCCGAGGACTGCCATTGGCGGGACCTGGTCCTGTTCAGCTGGAATCTGGTCACGCTCGAGGGCAAGGCCGATATCCGCGACATACTTGAAGCCCGTCTTGATGAGACCAAACCGGAGAGCTGGAAACTTGAAGGTGAAGCGACATTTGCTGACGGTGTGCTGGAAGGCTGGATCAGCCTGGAAACCGAAGTCGCGCGCGGCAAAGGTTATGTGCGACTGAAGGACGGCCTGTGCTGGACATTGCTCACCACCATGCGTGAGCTCAAGGGCTTCGAGGAGCCGACCGGGCGCCGCAGGCCGATGGGTGCCGAGCACGGCCATGGCCGTGTCGACCGGCGCAACTGGCTGGAAAAGCGCCATGATGAAGAAGCCGCAATCGGCATCACCGAACAGCCCTATTGCCTAGTGATCGGAGGCGGTCAGGGCGGGCTGGGGCTGGGCGCACGGCTCAAGCGACTGGGTGTACCCTCGCTGATCATCGACAAAGCCGAGCGGCCCGGCGACCAATGGCGCGGTCGCTACAAGTCGCTGTGCCTGCATGATCCGGTCTGGTACGACCACATGCCTTATCTGCCGTTTCCGGAACATTGGCCGGTGTTTACACCGAAGGATCAGATCGGCGACTGGCTGGAAATGTATGCCAAGGTCATGGAGCTCAACTACTGGGCCAAGACCGAGTGCGTCAGCGCCAGTTTCGATGAAAACGAAGGTCACTGGACCGTGCAGGTGCTGCGCGACGGCAAGCCGCTAACGCTCAAGCCCACTCAGCTGATCCTGGCCACCGGCATGTCCGGTGTACCCAATGTCCCGGTGTATGCCGGCGCGCAAAGCTTCGCAGGTCAGCAGCACCACTCCAGCCAGCATCCGGGCGGCGATGCCTGGCGCGGCAAGCGCGCCGTGGTCATCGGTGCGAACAACTCGGCACATGACATTTGCGCCGATCTGGTGGAAAACGGCGCTGAGGTAACCATGGTGCAGCGCTCCAGCACTCACATCGTGCGTTCCGACTCGCTGATGGATATCGTCTTCGGCCCGCTCTACTCCGAGGATGCGCTGGAAAGCGGGCTGACCACCGATAAAGCCGACATGCTCTTCGCATCCATCCCTTACAAGGTTCTGCCCGAGTTCCATCGCCAGGCCTTCGACCAGGTAAAAGAGCGCGACAAGGCGTTCTATGATCGCCTCGCCGCTGCCGGCTTCATGCTCGACTTCGGTGACGATGAGTCCGGCTTGTTTCTCAAGTACGTGCGTCGCGGCTCGGGGTACTACATCGACGTTGGCGCCTCTGAGCTGATCGCCAACGGCACCATCAAGCTGAAGAGCGGACCAGGGCTGAACGTCGAGCGGATCGAGGCGGACGCCGTGCTGCTCAGCGATGGCAGCCGCTTGCCGGCAGATCTTATCGTCTATGCCACGGGCTACGGTTCGATGAACGGCTGGGCGGCCAAGCTGATCTCTCAGGATGTCGCTGACAAGGTCGGCCGTTGCTGGGGACTGGGGTCCGGCACCACCAAGGACCCGGGCCCATACGAAGGCGAACTGCGCAACATGTGGAAGCCCACGCAGCAGCAGAACCTTTGGTTCCATGGCGGCAACCTGCACCAGTCACGGCATTATTCGCTATATCTGGCGCTGCAATTGAAGGCCCGATTCGAGGGGCTGGACACTTCGGTCTACAAACTGGCGCCGAGCTACCATTGCGGTTGATGCAAACCTTGCAACGGGGCCTTCGAGCCCCGTTTCTTTTTCAGCCATAATCACCGCGCGTCTACGTTCGTCTGATCCATGGCACGCCTCACGGGCGTCGCACACTAAGTTGATTGAACAGTCTTCTGCAGTGCCGACTCGTTTGGCGCTGCCCTGCACAGGTCGTTTATGCACAGAATCGGTTTCGCCTGCATGTACCGTCACCCGGGGCACAGCGAGTCGCTGAAGGAACTGGAAGCCATCGAGCGTGCATTCAATCCGCGCTCGACCACGCTTCGCTGGCTCAACAGCGTTTCCGGAGATGTCGCACGGGAGAAGCTGAACGGCATCATCAAGCACAACCTGGAAGCCCAGATGCGGCTGCTGAACTATGTCGGAACGCTGCCTGACGCGCTGCGAATGCTGCGTTTGAGCAGTGACCTGCTGCCTTTCTACAGCCATCCGGAAGCAATGGAATTCTACCTTCAGCCCGAAGTACGCGGTCTGATCGAAAAGCATTTTGCTCGAATCGGCAATCGCGCCAGAGCGCTCGGCATCCGTCTGTCGTTTCATCCGGGCCAATACTGCGTACTTGGCTCGGACAAACCACAGGTTGTAGAAAACAGCCTGGCTGAGTTCGAATACCACGCGGACATGATCCGCATGATGGGCTTCGGCCGGCAGTTCCAGGACTTCAAGTGCAACGTGCACATCGCGGGTCGTCTCGGCGCGGAGGGCATTCGCGCGATCTGGCCGCGGTTATCCCAGGAAGCACGCAACTGCATCACCTTCGAAAACGAAGAAAAAACCTACGGTGTCGATGATTGCCTTCAGCTCGCGGACCTCGCGCCGGTGGTGCTGGACATACATCACTGCTGGATCAATGAAAGTCACTACATCGACCCGCATGCGCCCCGTGTGGCGCAGATCATTGATAGCTGGCGCGGCGTAAGGCCAACGATGCATTACTCCCAGCCGCCCGAAACCCTGATGGCGTTAGGTTTCGCGGCTGAAGAGAAACTTGAAATGCCAGCCCTGCTCGAAAAGGTCAGCAAGCGCGACCTCTACAGCCACAGCAAGCGCATGTGGAATCGCTGGACCAATCTCTACGCCCGTGAATTTCTCGACCGTTTCGACATGATGTTCGAAGCCAAGGACAAGAATCTCGCCACGCTGGACTATTACCGCGAGTACCTAGAGGGGCGCGCCGCCTAGCGGTCTCCCTGCCGCGTCATGCAGCGGCTGTGATTGCAATTCGCGCAGTGGTTCAGGGCGCCCACTTGAACCACAGCCACACCGCAAACAGTACGCCCCCGGCGATGCCTATCGGCTTGGCATGGCGATTCCAGATATCCAAAGCCGCTCTGCCCGCCACCGCGATCAACAGTGCAAGGCCGTAGTATCGGGCACCCCGGGCGATACAGGCGGCTGCCAGAAACAGGAAGATCGGATAGGCGCTGGCGCCCGCCACGAGCATGGCGATCTGGAAGGGTATTGGGATGATGCCAATCGCCAGGATTGCCATGAAACCATCCTCCCGGAACTGCTGATCAAACGCGTCGTAAGCTTCCTGTCCGCCAAACAGTCCAACCAGCGTATCGCCCCACTGATCCATCGCAAATACACCCAGGTAGTAACCCAGCGTGGCGGCTGTGAGATTTCCGGCCAGCGCGACCGTTGCGATCCGCCATTTACGGTCAGCGTGACAGAGCATCCAGGGGATGAGAATCACCTCGATGGGAATCGGGATGAGCAGCGTCTCCATCATGGACGCCGCAAACAGCAGCGGCATGGCGTGACGGGAATTATCCAGGCGGTCAAGCCAGGCTCGTGCGGAGGTCAGGCGGGGTTGGGACATAGAGGAACTACCGGGTTGAATAGGCAGGACGACGGCCCTGCTGCTGCGCTTATTCATCGGAGTTCCAGGCAGGCCACCCGTTCCTGAACCGGCGTGATTTCCAGGCCCGTAACGCCGGCTACACTGCAGAGAACCAATACCCTACTCCCCCGCTGCACTTTCCCTGCCGCGCCGAGTCAGTATTAATCCAAAGGGGCCCAATCGTTTCGAGTGCACCTAAGCCCGAGGTCGCTAGCATGGTTAGCCGATGACTGACGATAAATATCGTACTGCTGTAGACGCAGCAGCGATCTATTCAGAGACGGATCTCCGCGGGACCATTACTCATATCAATGATCAGTTCTGTGCAATATCTGGCTACACCAAGGAGGAACTGATCGGCACGAACCACCGCCTTCTCAATTCTGGTCAGCACCCTCCCGAATTCTTTCGGACGTTATGGCGCACCATCTCAAGTGGCCATATCTGGAAGGGCGAGATATGCAACCGCCGCAAGGACGGCTCGCTCTACTGGGTCAATAGCACCATCGTCCCAATCAAGGACGACCTGGCGCAACACGTCGAGAAGTACATTTCGATCCGGTTCGATGTGACGGAAAAGCAGGAGTTACTCGAGGCCATGCGGTGGCGTGCGTCCCACGACGTGCTCACTGCACTCCCGAACCGAGTCTATCTGCACGACCGGCTCCATCAAGCCATCTCGGCAGCGCAGCGTCATGGGCGTTCGCTTGCGGTATGCATTCTCGATCTCGACGGCTTCAAAGCGGTGAACGACCGCTACGGGCACGCCACGGGCGATTTGCTACTCGTCGAAGTGGCGAACCGGCTGACGCGGGAACTGCGCACGGAAGACCTTCTGGCGCGTCTAGGCGGAGACGAATTCGTGTTGCTGCTGGATCAAGTCAATGAAACGCTGCTTCCTGCTGCGTTGCAGCGCGTCCTAGACGTCATCGCCGTGCCCTTCCACATCGACGGATACGTTATGAAGGTTGCCGGCTCTCTCGGCGTAACCATCTACCCACAGGACAACGAAGGCCCCGACACCTTGTTGCGCCATGCTGATCAAGCGATGTACGAAGCCAAGCAAAGCGGTCGTAACCGCTTTCGCTTCTTTGACGTGTCGATCAGTCAGAAGACGCAGGAAGCCTTCAAGAACATAGAGTCCGTGAAACAAGCGTTGGAGAACAATGAGCTGCGCCTGCACTACCAGCCCAAGGTGAACCTGCGCAACGGCATGGTAATTGGTTTCGAAGCACTGCTGCGGTGGCAGCACCCGGCGCTGGGTCTATTGCCACCTGACGCGTTCCTGCCTGCGGTGGAGCGGACCGATGTCATCATAGATATCGGCGACTGGGTGATAGAACAGACGTTATGCCAGCTGCGCATCTGGAACGCAGAAGGACATCATTGGCCGACGAGCGTGAACATCGCGGCGCGGCATTTCCAGCTACCCAATTTTGTCGATCGATTGCAGCGCCTGCTTGCCAAGCATTCGGATGTCGAACCGCGGTTACTTGATCTCGAGATTGTCGAGTCCACGGCCATCGACAATCTTGAGCACGTCAGCCAATGCCTGATCGACTGCCAGCAGATGGGGGTCACCTTTTCGCTGGATGACTTCGGCACGGGCTTCTCATCACTCAACTACCTCAAGCGATTACCGGCTCAAACGATCAAGATCGACAAGTCATTTGTGCGTGACATTCTTCACGACAAGGACGACCTCGCTTTATCCGAGGCAATCATCAACCTCTCGCGGACGTTCGAACGCGAAGTGATTGCGGAAGGCGTAGAAACGGACCTGCAAGAAAAAATGCTACTGGCGATGGGGTGCTATCTGGTCCAGGGATACGGTATAGCGCCACCCATGCCGGCAGAACAGGTGTCTGACTGGGCGACCCTTTACGAGTTAACGCACCGATAACAAACAAGGATGGCAAACGTGCCCGCGATGATGATCTTGAATGATTGAATATCCTACGCGAACCTCCACCAGCTCGCGCAGGATGGCAGGTGGTCAGGAATTCCTTAGTTGAATGTCATGCTCCCGCCGTCTGGCCAAGATGTCCGCTGCAACGAGTGCAAGTAACGGCAAGACACCGACCTTGAGGCCCAGCTCCCATGATCCAAGGAACCCAATCAGTACCGCTCCTACAACAACGATGGCAGCAACGCAGTGAGCGCAAAAGCGCCACAACTCGAGTGCAACGACCTGAGCATTCTGGTTGTTGGTCATAGTTAGCCCCTCTTTCTTGTTGTAATAAGCTTTGTACAATTCCAGCGTAGCCAGCATAACGGTTCGTGCAAACACATTTTTGTTTCAGGAATGTGTCTAGCTCGCAGGTTCTAGCACCTCTTACCCCTCGCTATGACCCTAATCGCAAGCCCTCTCGCGCGTCACGCACCGAAACGACCGGCTTGCGAATCAGTCGCAACGCCCCCGATTGTTCGACGAGCGGTCTAGATTTCGCCTGCCCGTTGTACCCGCACGGGCCTAGCCGGCGACGATTTGCTCGAGGGCGCCCTGCAAGATATCGATGGTCCGGTCGACGTTTTTTAACTTCTCGAGCCCAAACAGCCCCATGCGGAAGGTCTGGAAGTCCGCAGGCTCATCACACTGCAGCGGGACACCGGCGGCAATCTGCAGACCTTGCTCGGCAAATTTGCTGCCGTTCTTGATGCCAGCATCGTCGGTGTAACAAACCACCACCCCAGGCGCTTCGAACCCAGCGGCAGCCACGCTCTTGAAGCCCTTCTGCGCCAGCAATGATCGGACTCGCTGCCCGAGCTCCAGCTGCTGCGCACGAACGGCTTCAAATCCGTAGTCTCGAGTTTCCAACATGACATCGCGAAAGCGCGCCAAGGCGTCGCTCGGCATGGTGGCGTGATAGGCGTGACCGCCCTGCTCGTAGGCCTGCATGATCTGCAGCCATTTCTTCAGGTCGCAGGCGAAGCTGCTGCTCTGAGTCGCCTCGATGCGTGCCTGGGCAGCCTCGCTGAGCATCACCAGTGCGCAGCACGGTGAAGCGCTCCAGCCTTTTTGAGGCGCACTGATCAGCACATCCACACCGCTCGCCTGCATATCAACCCAGAGCGCACCGGAGGCAATGCAATCGAGCACAAACAGGCCACCCACCGCATGCACAGCATCGCCGATTGCGCGCAGGTAGTCGTCCGGCAGGATGATCCCGGACGAGGTTTCCACATGGGGAGCAAATACCAGGTCCGGCTTGTTGGCTGAAATGCTCGCAATCACTTCATCTATAGGCGGCGGCGTGAACGCAGCTTGCGCAGTCTGATCCAGTGGTCGCGCCTTCAGCACGGTTGACTGCGCCGGAATCCGGCCCATGTCGAATATCTGCGTCCATCGATAGCTGAACCAGCCGTTGCGAATCACCAGACAGTTGCGGTCGTGGGCCAGCTGACGTGCCACCGCTTCCATTCCGAAGGTGCCGCTGCCCGGCACCACTGCAACCGAGTGGGCGTTGTAGACAGATTTCAGTGTGCTGGAGATGTCGTTCATCACGCTCTGGAACGACCGGGACATGTGGTTCAGCGATCGGTCCGTGTAGACGACCGAATATTCGATCAGCCCATCGGGATCAACGCGAGGGTATAGCTCCGACATGGAATGACTCCGCAGATAGAGACCTGACTTTGACCCTGCCCGAACCTCGAGCGCTTTACAACAACCAAAGCGTCCTCCCAGCTCGGCCGCCTGCAGCGAAACGCTTCGAACCCAGTGCCGCTTACATACAGCTGCCGTTGCCCTGAAACCCAGCGCAACCAGCAACCGGAATTTCAGAATAGTTCAACAAATAACTTACCGTTTATCGGATTACTTCCTTAGCTAGAAGGGAGACAGCGTTAACGGTTAATTCAAAAAAATGACGCCATCATCCGCGCAGCCCTTACAACTGAAGGGCTCCAGACCGGCACGCATGGACAACAGCGTGGCGACTTAATATCAAACTGCTATTAATTACTGAGATAGTCTATTTATTGGCGCCAATACACGATCGTTAAAAGTTTTAGCGATTGTCAAAATAAATTATAAGTACGCAAACGAAACGGGAGCTTTCACAGCCCTGGTCGTTTTACTGATTGGTTCGTTCTGTTTGTGGAATACCGCCTGCCTTTGCAGCGCCGCTTATTGATCAACCTCCCCTTGTCGCTACACCGAAACCTAGTTCGGTGTTCATGATCACGGTGAGCCGATGTTTAACCATTTTTCCCCGAGGCCCAGTAAAGGCCTCATTCCTGCAATGGCCCTGGCCACGCTGTTGGGCTTTTTCCCTGTAGGCGACGCTTACGCTGCGAATGCCGTGGATACGAGCGTGTCGAGCCTGTCTTACTCGGCATTGATCAATAAGTTCACCAACAGCTACTGGCAGAACGGCTCCTGGCGCAGCTCGGCGGGCGTTTCGGTCGCCGCGACTCAACAGAACATGACAGCGTTCCGAGTCGGCACCTCGGTACGTACGGCAGATGGGCAGATTCGTACGGTCACCGCGCTGAAACCGGCCAGCGGCGCCCTGACAGTATTCCTGAATGGTCCGGTGCTCGACGGCAATCTGGTCGGTTATCCCAACAGGCTCCGCGTGAGCACCGTGGCGAGCACCGTACCCGTGCCAGCCGAGCCGAGCCCCGCGCCGGTTGCCTCGTCGAGCCATGCGGCGCTGATCAACAAATTCACCAACAGCTACTGGCTGAACGGCTCCTGGCGTGCGTCGGCGGGCGTTTCGGTCGCTGCAACCGCGCAGAACAAGGCTGCCTTTATAGTTGGCGCATCGGTACGCACGGCCGACGGTCAGGTGCGCACCATCACCTCGGTAAAGCCCGCCAGCGGCGCCCTTACGGTGTTCATGGATGGTCCCGTGCTCGATGGCAATCGCATTGGTTATCCGAACAAACTCAGCCTGGTAGTGGCTCCGGTCATCCTGCCCGCCGCGCCTTCGGCGCCGATTGCGGAGGTCACGCTGCCGGCAATCGAGCCGGTACGCCTTGTCGGTGTTGCGCTGTCTGGCGCCGCCTTCGGTCCTTCGGTCTTGCCGGGTAAACACGGGACCAATTACATCTACCCAGCCGAGTCCTACTACAAGAAATACGCCGAGCAGGGTTTGAAGCTGGTGCGTCTGCCCTTTCTCTGGGAGCGCATTCAACCGAAGCTGGACACCGAGCTCGATACAGCGCAACTGGCACTGCTCACCCAATCGCTCGACTTTGCCCACAAGCATGGCGTGAAGGTCGTGCTGGACATGCATAACTACTATCGTTACTACCGCCAGCCGATAGGCTCCGAAACGGTATCGATCCAGTCGTTCGCCAATACCTGGAAGCGTATCGCGCTGAAAGTCGGCAAACATCCAGCACTCGGCGGCTACGGTCTGATGAACGAGCCGAACACCAAAGGGCTCTGGCCGCAAGCTGCGCTGGCAGCTGCAAAGGAGATCCGCAAGGTTGACCGCACTAACTGGATCTACGTTGCCGGAGATCGGTTCTCCAGCGCCTGGCACTGGCCGCAATCGAACACCCAGCTCATCACCGATCCCTGGATGCGCGACCCGAACAATAACCTGATCTTCGAAGCCCACATGTACCTCGACCGGGATACGTCGGGGATGTACGTGGACAAGACCGAAACCTTCGCACCGGAGCTCGGCATCAATCGCGCCAAACCTTTCGTGGACTGGCTGAGGACCAACAACCTGCGCGGCTTCATCGGCGAGATGGGCGTACCGAACTATGCGCCCGATGCGATCGTCGCGATGGATAACCTGCTCGGCTATCTGCGCGAGAACTGCGTTCCGCTGACCTACTGGGCCGGTGGTCCATGGTGGGGCAACTACATTCTTGCACTCGACGTAGCGGGCGGCGCGGAGCAGCCGCAGCTAGCGGTGCTGAGAAAGCATGCCGCGACTCCGAACAGCTGCGCAGCCATTGGCGAACCGCTGTAACCTCAACCGGCCGCCACTCTAGCGAAGGCCTGACATGTTTTACGTGTCAGGCCTTTTTTTGTTGGCTCTCGTTGCTCAGCGGGCCCGCAGGATGCCGACGCGCTCTCCATCCCTTCATCACAAAACAAGCGGAACCAATCAAGGCGTAGACGGGACGAATTCGTTATGCCTGCTTACAGCTACCCGAACGGCCGATATGACGTCGCGCCGAATAGCACCGAGGATCGGTCATGACGGAAGAAATCCTGTTGGCAGCGACTGGTCTGCTGGTCGTGCTGACCTTTCTACCACTCTGGAAGAACCCCGTCTGGTGGGTACGCGGGCTCGATTTCCCCCGCTTGCAACTGTGCGTACTCGCCTTTGCATTGCTATTGGCTCAGGCGCTATTGCTGTCTTACGCCAAACCGCTTCAAGTCCTGATCAGTGCTCTGTCGATCCTGTGCCTTGCCTACCAGGCCTGGTGGATCATCCCGTACACCCGCTTGTGGCGTCCCGAGGTGAAAACAGCCGTTCCTGACAGCGAAAAACCCCGCATACGCGTTATGGCGGCGAACGTCCTGACGCCGAACCGCCAGACCGACAAGCTCAAAGCGCTGGTCCGCGAGCACCGGCCCGATATCTTGGTGACGCTGGAAACTGATCAATGGTGGGAGGATCAGCTCGAGGAACTGAGCAACGAATACCCCTACTCCTGCCGGTGCCCGCTGGACAACCTTTACGGCATGCATGTCTGGTCCCGTTTGCCGTTGGAAAATGCGGAAACCCGTTTCCTGGTCGAAGACGATGTGCCCTCTATGCACGCCAAGGTCCGTCTGAATGATCAGTTGGCAATCCGCATGCACTTCCTGCACCCCGCCCCGCCTAGCCCCACGGAAAACGACGAATCAACCGAGCGCGACGTCGAACTGCTGGTGGTAGCCGAGAGCGTTCGGGACGATCTGGAAGACATTCCGGTCATCGTCACCGGCGACCTCAACGATGTAGCCTGGTCACCCAACACACGACTGTTTCGCAAGATCAGCGGCCTGCTGGACCCACGCGTCGGTCGCGGTATGGTCAACAGCTTCCACGCTCAGCACTGGTTTCTCCGCTGGCCGCTGGATCACTTGTTTCACAGCCATCACTTCCAGCTGGTACGCATCCAACGCCTGCCCGAGTTCGGTTCCGACCATTTTCCTGTATTGGTCGAATTGCAATATGACCCAGCGCCCGAACAACAGAGCCTGCAGGGCGACGCAGAAGATGAGGATGAAGCAGAGGAAAAGATCCGCAAAGAAGGGGTCAGCGAGTCCGACGTGCCGGAGCCGGAAAAACACTGAACCCAGCGACGCGTGTGCTGGCTTCGAGCAGCGCCCCGGAGACCGGTCCGGCATCGGTGGAGGCGCGGTCGAGCGCTTTCAGATCTCATAGACGCCAGTCGCATTGTTTCGTGAGAGTCCAGCGCCAGCAATCATCGGCGAGGCGTCATCTGCCGGATGCGCCAGATCAACGCACAGCGAAGGTCTACGCTGAGGAGATACAGATGGATAAGCCGCACGGGCTTGTCTATTGGTAAAGATGACAGATCGCAGATTGCTGCGCAGCCGCCGAGGTATCCCGCCTACCTCACCACGGAGGACAGCCACATGGTCACCAGTACACTCGGCATCACGCTCGACGAGGCAACTCGCGATCGGCTCGAGGACGCAGCCAGACGGATCGAGCGCCCGCCACAGTGGTTGGTCGAGCAGGCACTGCTCCGCTACCTCGAGGAGGTCGAACGCGTCACGAGTCAGCCCGAGACTGAGGAGGTGTCGCGCATCGGCGAGGGTCAAACGGCCAATCTCGCACCTGACAGCCAGCCGTTTATCGAGTTTGCACAGAGCATTCTGCCGCAGTCGGTGCTCCGCGCAGCCATCACCGCTGCCTATCGCCGCCCTGAGCCGGAGGCGTTGCCGATGCTGTTGGAGCAGGCGCGGCTGTCGCCGGAAAAGGCCGAAGCGACCCACCGACTTGCGCTACGCATCGCCGAGAAGCTACGCAACCAGAAAAGCGCCGGTGGACGGCAAGGTCTGGTGCAGGGGTTGCTACAGGAATTCTCATTGTCATCCCAAGAAGGCGTCGCCTTGATGTGCCTGGCTGAGGCCTTGCTGAGAGTGCCGGACAGGGGCACTCGGGATGCGTTGATCCGCGACAAGATCAGCACCGGCAACTGGCAACCGCACCTGGGCAACAGCCAGTCGGTGTTCGTAAACGCCGCCACCTGGGGTTTGATGCTCACCGGCCGGCTGGTGGCCACGCATAACGAAACCAGCCTTTCATCATCACTGAACCGCCTGATCGGCAAAGGTGGCGAGCCGCTCATCCGCAAGGGCGTGGATATGGCGATGCGGTTGATGGGCGAGCAGTTCGTCACCGGCGAAACCATCAACGAAGCGCTGACCAATGCCCAAACCATGGAAGCCAAAGGGTTCAGGTATTCCTACGACATGCTTGGCGAAGCTGCGCTCACCGCCGCAGATGCCCGGCGCTATCTGGCCTCGTACGAACAGGCGATCCATTCCATCGGCATGGCTTCGCGCGGTCGTGGCATATACGAGGGCCCAGGTATATCGATCAAACTGTCGGCTCTACACCCGCGCTACAGCCGTGCACAGTACGACCGGGTGATGGATGAGCTCTACCCTGTCCTGGTGTCACTGACTGAACTGGCGCGGCGCTATGACATTGGCATCAACATCGATGCCGAGGAAGCGGATCGCCTCGAGTTGTCCCTGGAACTACTCGAACGGCTTTGCTTCGAGCCGTCATTGGCCGACTGGAACGGCATCGGTTTCGTCATCCAGGCTTACCAGAAGCGCTGCCCCTACACCGTGGATTTCCTGATAGACCTGGCCAAGCGCAGCCACCATCGGCTGATGATCCGCCTGGTCAAGGGCGCTTACTGGGACAGCGAGATCAAGCTGGCGCAGCTCAATGGCCTTGAGGGCTATCCGGTCTATACGCGCAAGGCCTATACGGACGTGTCGTTCATTGCTTGCGCGCGCAAGCTGCTTGCCACGCCCGAAGCCATCTATCCGCAATTCGCCACACACAATGCGCATACCCTGGCCGCGGTTTATCACCTGGCCGGGCAGAACTACTACCCCGGTCAATATGAATTTCAGTGCCTGCACGGCATGGGCGAGCCGCTTTACGAGCAGGTCGTGGGCAAGGAGGACGGACGTCTCAACCGCCCTTGCCGCATCTATGCACCCGTTGGCAGCCACGAAACCCTGTTGGCCTATTTGGTCCGCCGGCTGCTGGAAAACGGCGCCAATACCTCCTTCGTCAACCGCATCGCAGACAAGAGCATCTCGCTCGAAGAGCTTGTCGCAGACCCGGTGACGACGGTTGAACTGATGTTCGCCTCGGAAGGCACACTCGGCCTGCCGCACCCTCGGATTCCGTTGCCCCAGCACCTGTATGGGCCCGGTCGGCTCAACGCCTGCGGCCTTGATCTGTCCAACGAGCAACGGCTGGCCTCGCTTTCGTCCGCCTTGCTTGCTGGCGCACGCCAACGCCTGACTGCTGCTCCACTACTTGGCTGTGACCCCGTTTCGACGAATCCCGCCGCGCCCGTGCTCAACCCAGCTGATCATCGGGATGTGGTAGGTCACGTGCAGGAAGCCACCGAAGCGGATGTCGACAATGCCCTGCGCTGCGCCCTCGACAGCGCCAGCGCCTGGAGGAGCACCCCGCCCGCAGAGCGCGCAGCTGCATTAGCAAAGGCCGCGGACTTAATGGAACAGCGCATGCAACAGCTGCTGGGCGTACTTATCCGCGAAGCAGGTAAGTCCTACGCCAACGCCATTGCGGAAGTGCGCGAAGCCGTCGATTTCCTGCGTTTCTACGGCGCCGAAGTGCGCGACAACTTCCACAACGACACCCATGTACCACTCGGCCCGGTGGTCTGCATCAGCCCGTGGAATTTCCCGCTTGCGATCTTCACTGGCCAGATCTGCGCCGCGCTGGGCGCCGGCAATACCGTACTGGCCAAGCCGGCGGAGCAAACACCCTTGATAGCCATGCTGGGCGTGCAGATCTTGCAGGAAGCTGGCATTCCCAAGGGCGCCGTACAACTGCTGCCAGGGCGCGGCGAAACCGTCGGTGCTCAGCTGGTCGCTGACGAACGTATCCGCGGCGTGATGTTTACCGGCTCCACAGCTGTCGCCTCGATCTTGCAACGCAGCATCGCCGGACGCCTGGACGAACGTGGACGTAGCATTCCGTTGATCGCCGAAACCGGCGGTCAGAACGCGATGATCGTTGACTCCTCGGCGTTGGCCGAACAAGTCGTCATGGATGTGATGGCGTCGGCCTTCGACAGTGCCGGTCAACGCTGCTCCGCCCTGCGGGTGTTCTGCATACAGGAAGATGTCGCTGAACGCGTCATCGGCATGCTCAAGGGCGCCATGGCCGAAGCACGCATGGGTAATCCGCAGCGCCTGTCAGTGGATGTAGGCCCGGTCATCGATAGCGAAGCGCGCGACACCATCGAGCGCCACCTGCAGGCCATGCGCGACAAGGGGCGTCGCGTGCATCAGCTGGCGCGTGTCGACGAGAAGGAATGCGCCCATGGCACCTTCGTGACGCCCACGCTGATTGAACTCGAACGTCTTGATGAGCTGCAGCAGGAAGTCTTCGGCCCGGTGCTGCACGTATTGCGCTATCGCCGCACGGAGATGGACCAACTGCTGGACCAGATCAACGCGGCGGGCTATGGATTGACCTTGGGCGTGCATACCCGCATTGATGAAACCATCGCCAAGGTGATCGACCGTGCCAAGGTCGGCAACCTCTACGTCAATCGCAACATTGTTGGCGCAGTAGTAGGGGTGCAGCCGTTCGGCGGTGAAGGCCTTTCCGGTACCGGACCCAAGGCTGGCGGCCCGCTGTATCTGTATCGCCTGCTATCGGAGCGGCCACACGACGCGCTGTTGCGCGCACTGAATTTCGGCGGTACGCAGACGCTACCCGAGGTGCGTCGCGCCCCCGCCCAGGCCGATGCCGCCAGGCAATTCCAGGACTGGGCCCGGACAACCGGCCGGGAATCGCTTGCGGAGCTGTATGACCGTTACGCCAGTCAATCTCAGAGCGGAACCACACGCTTGCTCAACGGCCCCACCGGTGAGCGCAACAGCTACAGCCTGCTGCCGCGCGAGCATGTGCTGTGTCTGGCAGACAATGAAGGTGACCTGATGATCCAGCTGGCAGCGGTACTGGCCGTTGGCAGCGAGGCCGTGCTACCTGATGTTCCTCCGGCGCAAGCGCTTCACGCCTCGCTTCCTCAGGCGGTCCAAGCCAGAACCACCTTGACCTCGGACTGGACCAGCGACGCGACGCGTTTCGATGTCGTGCTGTACCACGGCGGACCCGACCAGCTGCTCGACGTCAGCCAGCGGCTATCGCAACGCAGCGGTCCGATTGTCGGTGTGCAGGGAATGGCCAGCGGCGATACCGACATCCCTCTGGAGCGGCTGTTAATCGAGCGAGCGTTAAGCATCAATACCGCTGCGGCAGGCGGCAATGCGAGTCTGATGACCATCGGCTGACCGAACTGGTTGTCAGCTTCAAACCGTGCGGATCACACTCTGTCGCTCGTTGGGTCTCAATTTGCTGGTCGGCCCGACCCGCCCACTACGCCCCAGAATAGGCCGCAGCAACTTCAACGGATTGCCATCTATGGGCTGCTGTTCGGGCGCGTTGCTTATGTTCCTTGTTGAATCTGAAAGCGACTACCGGCAACGCTCGATTATGCTAATGCGAACGATTTGTGTTTGATATAGCTTTCAGCTTGACTTAGGATGCAGCCGCCTGCCAAACCGAGCGTGCCGCAATCCAATGAAAGTTGCCGTCCAGACGAGGATCTCTGTTCACCTAGCGATGCTGATCAACATGCTGTCCATTGGCAGCCTGATGATGGTCATGCCGCTGGGGCCGGACCTTGTGCGCGAGCTCGGCATGGAGGCCAGCCACGTTGGCTACATCAGCGGCGGCGCAACCTTGGCTGCCGCGCTAAGTGGGTTCGCCAGTGCACCGTGGCTCGATCGTTTCGACCGCAAGCGCGCGCTGGTCACCCTCCTCGTCCTGCGATTTGCCCTGCTGCTGAGCTGTGCCTGGGCGACCGGACCCAACCAGCTGATTGCAATCTTCGTGCTGTCCGGCCTGGTGGCGGGTCCGATGGGCGCGATTCTGATGGCCACCATGCTCGACCTGATACCGCCTGCGGAGCGCGGCCGCCAGCTTGCCTATGTCGGGATGGGCTTTTCACTCGCGGCAATTCTGATCATTCCGCTGGCTTTGGAATGTTCGATTCGCTGGAACTGGACGGCGCCTTTTTTCCTGCTGGGCGGGACGGGGCTGCTGCTCGCGCTGCTGTGCCAGTTGTTGCTGCCCAAGCCTGCGGTCGTGGAACGGCCAAAAGCCTCGATCCGATCACTGTTGGGTTCGCGCCTCTGCCTGGTCGCACTCGGCATCACGTCATTGCAGATGTTTGGGCACTTTTTACTGGTGCCCCATTTCGCCACTTACTTTGAATTCAACCTGGACTTTCCGCGCTCGCATTTGGGTCTGCTGTATCTGCTCGGCGGCGTCGCCAGCCTTGCGGCCATGCGGATCGGCGGCGCCTGGATCGATCGCGGCAGCGCTGTAACAGTGGTGCTTGTCAGCAGCGGCTGCCTCTCGCTGGTGACCTTGCTTGGGTTCGCCGCCCCGGTGGGCATCTCCCTCTACGTCATCTTCACGCTGTTCATGGCGCTGAGTGCCGTGCGTACCAACAGCACCATGACCATTGCCGCCGGCGTTCCCCATGCTCACCAACGCGCAGCATTCATGGCGTTTCAAGGAACGGTTTCGAATGTCGCAGCCGGACTCGGCAGTTTGTTTTCAGCGCGCTATCTGAGCGAAGGCCCTCAACACCAGGTGATCGGCTTCGAACACCTAGCCGCCTTCTATGCCGTAGCGGGCGTCGTGGCGGGTCTCGGCGTGCTTTATCTGCTTCATGGCATCAGACAGCGCGACATGTGCCTCACCTCAACCAAACAACAGGCGGGCTAACCCGTCGCGGATACGTGATCAGTCCTTTCGACCCTCGAGCAGCAACGGAGCATGCTATGTCAATCGCACTAAACCGGGGTATCAGCCGTCCCCGTCACCTATCCCTGACCATGCTGGCCAGCCTTATGCCGCTTGCCGCACTCGCGGCCGAGCCTGTTGCTCTGGAGCAACAAGTCATCACCGCCACCCAGACGGCACACAGCGAGCTCAGCGCGCCGGCCAGCGTGTCGGTGGTGACCCGTGAAGAGCTTGAGCAGAGACCGGTTTACAACCTGGCCGATGCAGTGAAGTACCTGCCTGGTGTGCAAATTAACCCCTCCTCAACCTACGGACGTAAAGAAATCAAATTGCGTGGTCTGGATGCGGACTACACGTTACTTCTTGTCAACGGCCGCCGGATCAACTCACGCGATGTGTTGACCTCTGAGTACGCGAATGATTTTGACTTGTCGTCGATCCCAATTGCGGCAATTGATCGCATCGAAGTAATCCGCGGGCCGATGTCTTCGCTTTACGGCGCCGATGCGATCGGGGGCGTGGTGAACGTTATCCTGCTGCAACCCAGCAACCAAACCAGGGCTGGAATCGCCTATACCTATGAGGCGCCAACCGTGGGCGACTCAGGCGACAGCCACAAGGCCAGCGGTTACATAAGCGGCGCGCTGATCGAAGACAAGCTCTTAGGTAACTTGATTGTTGAAGGCGTCGACCAAGCTGCTTGGCGCTCTGACCAGACCGTTTCTTCAGATGCAGATGCTGCAGAGCACCGCCAGGCCGGAAGTATTTACGGCTCGCTAAGCTGGTTGCTTGACGAGCGGCAAACCATAGACGTCGATATCACCCACCGGCAGGATGATCGCGTTGCAAACTGGTATCCCGGCCTGCGTTACGGCGTGGTTCAAAACGATCAAGAAATGGAGCGCACCAGTTTTGGACTCGCACACAGCGGTCGCTGGGACGGCATCAACAGCCGACTGCGCTACTACTATGAAGATGTCGAACTAACCGATGGATCCGAACTGATGACCCGATTCAACGGTAACGTGGTCGGTCAGGCGGAACAGCAGAATCATACGGTCGATGGTCAGTTAAGTGGAATCGTTGCCGGCCAGCTGTTGACTGTTGGCGCCGAGCGCCGTCGAACCGAGTTCAGCCACAACCAGAACCTCGGAACAGAGACCAACGTAGATCAGTATGCAGTCTTTCTTCAGGACGAGTTTTCTCTGGGTAATTTAGACGTGACGCTCGGAGGACGCTGGGACCATCACGAGGCGTTCGGTAGCGAGTTCAGTCCGCGCGCATACGGTGTCTATAACCTAACCGACAACTGGGTCATCAAGGGCGGGGTCGGCAAGTCTTTCAAGGCGCCTGCGATTTATCAGTCTGATGAGACCTACAGCGTCGCAGCATGCCAAGGTTTCTGCCGCGTCAAGGGCAACGCGCAGCTAAAGCCCGAGACAGCCATCAGCTACGAGCTGGGAACGCTATACCAAAACGGCGGTTTCGAAGCGGGCGTCACACTCTTCCAGACAGAAATCGATGACATGATTGTCAGCGACCGGTGGCGTGCGGGATACCGCCCAACCCTGATGACCTACAGCAATATAAGCACGGCGCGTGTGCGCGGTTATGAGCTTTTAGGCCGGTATGCTTTCGACGAAACACTCGGCCTGCGTGCCAACTACACCTATTCAGATGCCGAGGATCGCGAGGCAGATGCCCCGCTAAACAATACCCCGCAGCACATAGCTAACGTCGGGCTCGATTGGCGAGCTGTACCGGCGCTCGCGCTAAACCTGGATTACCAGTATGTCGGGAGCCAATGGCTGTCTACGCCAGCCGGCGGAGCCCAGGAAAGCGGGGCATTCCATGTGTTGAATCTTGGTAGTCGCTACCAGGCTACTCCTCAACTCGCACTCAACGCCGGAATGAACAACCTGACCAACGAGAAGCGCGACGATGTCGCCCAGTCAGTCGATAACATCCTCATGGGCCGTACTGTTTTCGTTGGCTTCAGCTACGACATCTGATACCCGCCATTACCCGGCAGCCTAGCTGCCGGGTTTCAGGAGCTTGCTCGAGACCAATGACACGAATTGATTCGACCTTCCCCGGCTACCAGCAAGCGGTCCTCATCACTGGCGGCGCGCTTCTGCTGGGCTTGCTGGCGCTCTCGATGAGCACCGGCGCCGGTGTCTACGGCGCGGTCGAAGTGCTGCACTATCTTCTCGGAAACCAACTCGCCGTGGCGGATGAAAAACTGGTCATGGTGGTAGAGACACTGCGTTTGCCTCGTACGCTGGCAGCGCTCGTTGTTGGCGGAAGTCTTGCCATCGCCGCCTCGCTGCTGCAAAGCGCAACACGTAATCCGCTGGCCGAACCCGGCTTGCTCGGCGTCAATGCCGGCGCAGTGCTGGGGCTGGTCATCGGTCTCATTTTCTACGGCGTCGAATCGACACGGGGCTATCTGCTCTGGTCCGGTGCCGGCGCCCTGCTGGGCAACCTCGTGGTGCTCGGCATCGGCTTGATGCTGGGCCAGGCCAGCCCGCTGAAACTCATCCTCGCCGGCGTCGCGCTGGCTGCAATATTCGGCGGTCTGTCGAATTTCATGTTGCTGTCGACACGTGTGGCCTTGGAGCAATTTCGGTTCTGGAACCTGGGCTCCCTCTCGGCCACCCGGCTCGACGCGGTGGGCACCGTCACGCCCGTCGCGCTGCTGGGCCTGGCGCTCGCCGGGCTGCTGTGTCGGCAACTGACCCTGATGCAAATGGGTGACAGCCAGGCGCGGGCGCTGGGCATCCATACCACCTGGGTGCGACTGGGCGTCCTGGTCGCCTCGACATTGCTGACGGCCTGCGCCATCTCCCTGGCCGGGCCCGTCGGTTTCGTGGGCTTTCTGGCAGCCTACTGTGCTCGATTGATCGAACCGGTGGCACTGCTCCGACAGCTGCTGTTCTCGACGCTGTTCGGCATGTTGTTCCTGCTGGCGGCTGACGTGCTGGCGCGCTGGCTGTTGCAACCCTTCGAGCTGCCGGTCGGCACCTTGCTGGCCGCACTCGGCGCGCCGGCGCTGATCGCTATCGTCTTGCGCGGTGGCTTTCGATCTCTGCTGGCGGTGAGGTAAGCATGGCATCCACCACTCCCAGCGGCCTGTGGACGCTGCGCATGGGCAGCCTGAGCCTGCTGCTGCATCGGCGCAACTGGCTGATGTGCGGCCTGCTCACGCTGCTGCTTGCCGTATTGGCCACACTGGCAATCAGCTTGGGGTCCGGCCAGATGGGCATGCGAGACGTGCTCGCCGCCCTGCTCGGCAATGGCAGCAAGCTGCATGAAATCATGGTCTTTAAAATCCGCATGCCGCGGGTCGCTGCGGCCATTGTTGCCGGCTTCGCCATGGGCATGGCCGGCTGCCTGATCCAGACGCTGGTGCGCAACCGCCTGGCGACGCCAGACATGATCGGCGTGAACGAAGGCGCCTCGCTGGCGGTTGTCGGTTTTTCCCTTTACCTGACGTTGGGTAGCTGGCCCTGGTGGGCCTCTCCCCTGGGCGCGATATTGGCCGCGGTAGCGCTGTTCACCCTGTGCCGCCGCCCCGGAGAGCAAGGCTATCTGTTCATCGTCATCGGTATTGCGCTGTCGGAGCTGCTCGGCGCGATCGGCGACTTCGCCATGTCGACGCAGCCGCTGGTGCACCTGGGCAGTCTCTATCTCTGGACCATGGGTCACTTCGCTGGGGTCAGCTACCAGACTGTCAATCCGATCGCCCTGGTCCTGCTGGCGCTGTGTCCGCTGATGGCCTTGGTCAACCGCCCCCTGGCCTTGTTGCGCTTTGGCGATGCCACTGCGCAGAACCTGGGCATCCGCGTACCGCTGGTACAGCTCGGCGTGCTGGGCCTGGCCATTCTGGTGGCCTCGTTGGGCACGGCGATTGGCGGGCCGGTCGTATTCATCGCCATGGCCGCACCGATCCTGGCGTCCTGGCTGGCGCGCGATAACCTTGCCCCGATTTGGCTATCGGCTCTTTGCGGAGCGGTCCTGCTGTTGGGCAGCGACACGCTGGTGCGGGTGCTGGCGCAGCCGGAAGAGATCCCCACCGGCATCATGACACGGCTACTCGGCGGCATTCTGCTGCTGGCATTGCTACTCAAGGACAGACGAGGGGCTGACTGATGACGGTACTGAGCGTCGAACACCTTCATTTCGCCTATCAGGACAAGGTGGTCCTGGACGACCTCACTTTCTCGCTGCCCAAAGGCCGGCTGATTGGCATCGTCGGCCCCAACGGCAGCGGTAAATCGACCTTGCTCAAGCTATTGGCGCGTCAGCTGCCCTTGCAACGTGGCGAAATTCACGTCCACGGGCAGTCGCTGCCTCGTTACTCGATGAAAAGTCTGGCCCGTCAGCTGGCGTTTCTCCCCCAGCGCCCGGTGATGGCCGAAGGAATACTCGTCGAACAGCTGGTGCAATACGGTCGGCATCCGCATCAGGGGTGGTTCAATCAGTGGAGCGACGAGGATGCGCGCCAGGTCTCCCGCGCTCGCGCGGCCATGCAGCTTGACGCTATCTGGCATCGCCAGGCCTCTTCGCTCTCTGGCGGGCAGGCGCAGCGAGCGTGGCTGGCCATGATCCTGGCGCAGAACACCGATCTGATCCTGCTCGACGAGCCCACCAGCGCGCTGGATATCGGCCATCAGGCCGAAGTCATGGAAGCGGTGCACCGGATCGCAGCCGAAGGCCGCACGGTGCTGATCGTCATCCATGACCTGGGCATCGCCGCGCGCTATTGCGACGAACTGATCGCCCTCGCCGATGGGCAGATTCAAGCCATGGGGCCTGCGCGCGAAGTAATGACCAAAGCGCTGGTTGACCGCCTTTACCAGACCGAGGTGGACATCCTGCCGGCGCCCGGTGACGGCGCTCCGGTAATCGTGCCGCGTCGCCGTTCGCTCGTAGCGTCTGTGCTTCCCGCCTCTGCGCCATCAGCCACCCGCACCCCAGCGGTGCCCGAACCCGCTCAAAAGGACACGACCCAATGATCAAACGAACTCCCTGGCACCTCACCATCGCACTTATAGCGGGGCTGATGACACTCAGTGCGCACGCCGCCACCCGTCAGGTGGAAGATGCGTTCGGCAACACCGTCACCGTTCCGGCCACGCCTGAGCGCGTTGTCACGCTAAACGAGATCGATCTGGATACGGCGCTGACACTGGGCGTAACACCGATCGGCACCGTCAACGGTCGCGGCCAAGCTGCACCGCCGCGTTACCTGGAAGGCAAGGTGCCGTCAGGCATCAAGGTCGTTGGCGATCTGGACAACCCCAACCTGGAAACACTGCTTGAGCTGGAACCGGATCTGATCCTCACCGGCCCGGTAAAGCCAGAGCAGTTGGCGATACTCAACGAGATCGCGCCTACGGTCGTGACCTTCAAGTGGGCCGAACCTTGGCAGTCCAGCATGCAGCGAACGGCGCATGTCCTGAACAAGGATGCTGAAGCCAAGGCTTTTATGGACCGCTACGAAGCGCGTGCAGCCGAGGCGCGTGAGCGTCTGAAAGACCATCAAGGCGAGACGTTCAGTATCGTTCGCTGGAACCCGAAGGGCCCGTCCTACATGTTCAAGGACGCGTTCTCCAGCACTGTGGTGGAAGACGTCGGCCTGGTCCGCCCGGCTCACCAGCAGGACCCAGGCCACACTCATTCCATGGCGCTGAGCCTTGAATCCCTTGAACTGCTGGATGCGGACTGGCTGGTGATCGGGACTCTGGCCACCAGCGGCGAAGCCGTCGAGGCGCTTAGCCAGGCTGAAGAAACACCGGCGTTCCGCCAGCTCTCGGCTATCCAGGCCAAGCGTTTCGCCGCCGTCGATGGATCGCTGTGGACCTCGCTGGGTGGGCCGATGGCTGCCCTGCAAGTGATCGAAGATGTGGAATCCATCGTCAGCAAAACAGACGCTGAGCCGGTCGCGAAAAACTAGCTTAGATATGTCCCGTGGCCGCCCTGGCCACGGGCTAGCGCACTCGATCAGACCGGCTCTGGCAGCCGCTTGCGGTCGATCTTGCCACTCGGTGTCTTCGGCAGCGAGTCCAGCAGCACGATACGACTCGGAACCATATAGTGCGGCAGGCTCAGATGCAGTGCTCGGCGGATCTGAACCCGACCGGGCGCAGCTTCTCCTCCTGTCTCCACATAACCGACCAGGCAGGCCTCGTCGCCTTCACCCAGCAACCGCACCGCAGCATCCTGCACCCCTTCGATGCGCCGCAGGTTGGCTTCGATTTCGCCCAGTTCGATTCGAAAACCGCGCAACTTGATCTGATCGTCACGGCGTCCAAGGTATTGGAATTCGTCGTCGCCGATGCGGCGAACCCGATCCCCGGTGCGGTACAGACGCCGCCCTTGCCAGCTGATGAAGGCTTGCTCGCTCAGATCGCTGCGTTGCCAGTAACCCTGTGCCAGCGATACCCCTTCGATGCACAGTTCGCCCTCGCCGCCCGGCCCGATGTCATTACCGTTATCGTCGAGAACCCAATGTTGGTAGCCGTCGAGTGACTGCTTGAGCCGCAC
Source organism: Pseudomonas sp. NPDC077451 (assembly GCF_044543345.1). Classification (NCBI taxonomy): domain Bacteria; kingdom Pseudomonadati; phylum Pseudomonadota; class Gammaproteobacteria; order Pseudomonadales; family Pseudomonadaceae; genus Pseudomonas; species Pseudomonas sp. NPDC077451. The sequence continues at coordinate 351,159 of NZ_JBITVX010000003.1, forward strand.
ACCTTGGTCCGCCAACGGCTGCCCGACCTGCGCCATCATCGACCAGACGGTTGCCTCAGTGGGGCCATAGCAGTTCCAAAGTTGCCCTACCGACTCGCTGAGCCGTGCCGCCAGCGTAGCGTCCAGAGCTTCACCACCACAGAGCGCGGTCAGACCTTCACGCCCTTGCCATCCCGCTTTGAGCAGCATTCGCCAGAATGCAGGCGTGGCCTGCAGGGTGTTCAGGTCCGGCCGGCTGTCGAGCAACTGCAGCAGCGCCACCGGGTCTTTGTGAGCCGGCGCGCAGACCACTTCGACATAGCCGCCTACCCACAGTGGCCCGAGCATCTCCAGCAGGGAGATGTCGAAGGCCGGCGTTGTGGTGAACAGCCAACGTGTGTCCGACCCGATCCCGACACGCCGGGCCGCGGCGTCGAGGAAGTTGCTTAAGGCAGCCCGGCCAATCACGACGCCCTTGGGTTTTCCGGTAGAGCCGGACGTAAACATCATGTACGCAGGCAGCTGGTCATCGAGCACCAGCGGCTTGGGCATCGCTGCAAGACCGGGTCTCAAGCGCAGCGAAGGTGCCAGCGAGCGCGACGGCTGCTCATCCTGAATGATGCGGTGCAGGCATGCGTCGTCGGCGATGCCCTGCAGCCGGTCAAGCGGAAACTCCGGCTCCAGTGGTACGAAACAAAGCCCTTCATGCAGGCAAGCGAGCAGCGCCGCGATCAGGTCCGGTCCACGGGAGAGATGCAGCCCGACGCGATCACCTGCAGTCAATCCGTCTGCGCGCAGTTGCAACACGATGGCCGCGACGCGTGCTTGCAACTCGGCGTAGCTGAAACTGGCGCCGAGGCACCCTAGCGCTGAGCGCTCGGCGTGACGGGCGAAAACCTGGGCGAGCTGTAGGTTCAGTGACGTCATTGCAGCTCTCCGCCAAGTGCAGCCAGGGTTTGCAAATTAGTTCGCAACGACTGCAAAAAGCGGGCACCGAAGTCCGAGCGCAGGCTGCCGATCTGCCGCAAGGTCAGCAGGCCGCCAAACACGCCTCCATGCAGGCTGATCAGTTCTGCAGACAGGTTTCCAGCACCGCTCGGGTTGCCCGGCGGCAACGGCAATGGCTGCCAGTCCCCTGCTCCGCTCTGGTAATTGCCGAGGTAATTCAGCGCGACGGCGGGCAGCGGAAGACTGTCACGATGCGCCGGATTGCTGCGCAGCGGCAGATAGCCAATGCCCTTGTCCGGCACCTGGCGCAACTGCTCGGCAGCGTGCTGAACCAGCGTCGGCCAGTCCGCCTGGTTATGCACCCTGACCGGGAACATGCTGGTGAACCAGCCAACCGTGCGGCTGACATCCAACCCGGCATCAATCGGTTCGCGGCCGTGACCTTCCAGCATGATCAACTGCTGCTCGCCGAGCCCCAGCTCCACCAGCGACCGGGTCAGCGCAGCCAACAGCAATTCGCGGACGTCGACCTGCAATCGTCTGGTCGTCATCTGAATCAGTTGCCGAGTGGTGACTTCATCCAGCTGCAACAGTTGCGGCTCGGATCGCTCGCTGGATGACCATTCTTGGGGAACGGTTTGATTGGTAAATGCCTGGCCCATCGCACCGACCTGCTCACGCCAGTACGGCAGCTGCGCTTCAGCACGCTGCGCATAGGCAGCGAGACCCTCGCCCCAATGGCGATAGCTGCTGGTCTTGTCCAGCAACCCATCGCCGCGGGCCAGTCGCTGCAGGTCTTCAACCAGAATGCGCCACGACACCGCGTCGATGACCAGATGGTGAAACGCAATAAACAGCCCTCGCCGGCCGTTCGGCAAGTTCTCGATGACGGCCCAGGCGAGCGTTCGAGCGCTGGCCGGATCGAGGTGGGATTGCAGCTCGGTTAGCGCATGCTGTAACCCCGACTCGCCCAGCTCCGCGGCATCCAGTTGGGCGGGCTCGGGTAACGGCAGGAAATCCCTATAACACTGGCCAGAGGGAATGACGATCAGCCGCAGCGCATCGTGCTGCGCCAACAATTGGCGCATGTAATCCATCAGTTGGAGCTGACTCACCTCGGCGGGCAACCCCAGCACAACACCCTGGTTCCAATGCTGGGGTTGAGCGAACGGCTGCTCAAAGAACCATTGCTGGATGGGCTGCAGAGGGAAATCGCCAGCCAGCAGACCTTGCTCGGCGCGGATCGCCTGGTTCTCGCGTGGTCCTTCGAGCACGCGGCACAGTCGGCGCACGGTCTTTGCCTCGAACACCTCCTTGACGCTACAGGGGTAGCCGGCATCGCGCAGACGTGTCGCCAGCTGGATGCTCAGAATCGAATCGCCGCCCAACCGGAAGAAATCGCTTTCTACGCCCAGCGGCTGCTCCAGCACAGCCTGCCAGATCTCCAGCACGTGTCGCTCCAGATCGCCAGCGGGCGACACTAGCTGTTCAGCTTCGGCCAGCTCAACCTTGGGCAACTGCCGCTGATCCAGCTTGCCGTTGGCCGTAAGCGGCATCTTGTCGAGGATGATCAGACGCTGGGGCACCATGTATTCAGGCAGTCGATGGGCTGCGGCCTGCAATACTGCGTCTGGCTCGGGTGTCGCTTCGCCAGCGGTTTCCGTGGCGTAGGCCACCAGCGCCTGACGTGTGCCCTGAGTGACGACCAAGACCTTTATTTCCTGCAGGCTTGCGCAGCTGGCGTGCAGTTGAGCTTCGATCTCCCCCGGTTCGATGCGGTAGCCGCGCAGTTTTATCTGCGCATCCAGACGGCCCAGGTACTCGTATTCACCGTTGGCCAGCAGCCGTGCGCGGTCCCCGGTGTGATACATCCGTACCTTCACCCCGGCGAAATCATGCTTACGAAAGGCCTCAGCGGTGCGCTCCGGCTGGTTGAGATAACCGCGGGCCAATCCTAGCCCCGCCAGACAGAGCTCACCCGGAACACCGACTGGGCACACCGCGCCGTGCCGATCCAGGATCACCGCCTGCATGCCCTCGATAGGTTGGCCGATGGTCAGGCGGGTGCCTGCCGCGAGCGTCTTGGTCAGCGCCGTAACGGTGGCTTCGGTCGGACCATACATATCAATCAGACGGAACTGGGATGCCCAACGCTGTGGGATCGTAGGCGGGCAGGCTTCGCCGCCGAAGCCCACCGCTTTCATCGCGGGCAACGGTCGCTCCGGCAGTGTCGCCAGCAGCGCTGTGGCAAAAATCATGTGCGTGGTTTCGGTGCGCTCGATCTCATCCAGCAAACCCTCACCGGGATCGGCCCAAAGCAGACAAGCACCGTGAACCAATGGCACCAGCGCACACATGTTGCCGGCATCGAACGACAAGGACATGCAGTCCAACATTCGATCACCCGGCGCGACATCGAGCCGGCGACCGTGATCAAGTAGCAGGTTGACCAGTGATCCCTGTTCGATCATCACGCCCTTCGGCAATCCGGTCGATCCGGAGGTGTAGATCACCTGAGCGAGTCGTTGCGGGTCATGCTTGAGTGGCGGCGCGCATGGCGACTGGGCATCCAGCTGCGCCTGGATTTCATGGTTAACTAGATCGACCCAACGCTGGGCCGGCTCCAGCTCGAATGGCGCTGCGCCCTGCCCGATGACCAGCTGCAAATTGGCGTCCTGCATGATGTGGCTGAGGCGCTGCTGGGGATAGTTCGGGTCCAGCGGGACATAGGCCGCGCCGACTTTCCAGCAGGCGAGCAACGCGACCGCAAAGGCGTTTTCCCGCCGCGCAAGAACACCGATCAGCTCGCCTGGCGCGCAGCCCTGAGCCTGCAACCAATTGGCAAGCCGGCTGGCACGGGCGTCTAGCTCCGCATAGCTGACGTAGCCTCCCCCCTGCCGCAGAGCGGGTCGATTCGGATGTAACCGAACCATGTCGCTGAACAGCGAAAGCGCGGTCAGTCCGTCGGGATAGATCGCGGGCAACACTGACAAGCGCTCAGCGGTCTGGTCCAGCAACGAAGGATCGTGCATGGGCAACTGCCAGATGTCCTGCTCTGGCGCATCGACCACGGCCGTCAACATGTTCAGCAGTCGGCTCGCATAGCCTTCGATACTGCTGCGTTCGAACAGCGCCGTGGCGTAAAGCCAATCGACCCGTACCGAATCCATCAGCTCGGTGACCTTGACCGAAATGTCGGTCTTGGCAGGCAATACCGGAGAGGTCTCCTCCACCGCGTCACAGCCGGGGATCAGGTCGTTGAAATCGACCCGCGCCTGGTAGACCAGCATGATCTGAAAGATCGGATTGATCGCGGTATGGCGGTCCATGCCCAGCGCTTCGCTCAGGGCCTCGAACCGATAGAGCTGGTGATCGAACGCCTGAAGATCGTCAGCACGGCACTGTCGCAAATACTCGACAAATCTCTGCTGTTCGGGAAGCTGCGTGCGCAACACCAGCGTGTTGACGAAAAAACCTACCAAAGGCTCGACATCCGCCCGCTCGCGGTAGGCCAAGGGGGTGCCAACGACAATGTCGCGCTCACCGGAATGGCGTGCCAGCAGCAGCGCGAACAGCGCATGCAGACCGATGAAGGGGGAAGTGTTGTGTTGCTGGCACAGCCCTTTGAAGCGATCCCAGAGCACATTGTCGATAGTCGAGAACACCACTTCGCCGCCGCTGGCCGGTTGGGCAGGCCGTGGCTTGTCCAGCGGCAGGCTGTGCACCTCAGGAATACCCGCCAGGCGTTCGACCCAGAAGGGTTTGAACTGCTCGTGATAGTCCCGGAATAAGCGCGAGTTGAACCAGCATGCGTAGTCGATGTAGGTCAGGGTGGGCTCGTCCCAAATCAGGGACTCACGATTCTGGTAAGCGAGAAACGCAGTCTTCAGGTCGGCGAACATGTTCTTCACCGACCAGCCATCCGAGATGATGTGGTGCTGGTTGATCATCAGCACGTGCTCGCGCTCGCCCAGCTTTAGCAAGGTGACGCGCGTCAGCTGCCCGCTGGTGATATCGAATGGACGTTCGATCTCTTCGCGCACCCGCTGCGCAACCAGATTCTCACGTGCCTGCTGTTCGAGATGGCTGAGATTTTCCCGCGCCAGATGAAACCCGGTGTGCGGCAATATCTCCTGCTCGCCCCGGCCCTCGGCGCTACGCTGGAAGCGCGTGCGCAAACTGGCGTGACGGGCGACCAGCGCATCGAAGGCGAACTCCAGCGCAGCCACATCTAGCTCCCCAGTCAGGCGGAAGAAGACGGGCATGTTGTACAGGTGCGATTCCTGTTCGTACTGCTCGATGAACCAAAGCCCGCTCTGCGATGACGACAGCGGACCGACGCTGAGCTGTTGTGGCGCGATCGGCGCATCGAATGCGCGTTGAGCCCTCAGGCATTCGATGATGGCGTCGCGATTGTCGCGTATCTGCTGCCCGAGCGCGGGGGTTACAGCCTCTTTGCTCGACAGCGAAACCAGCTGCTGCTGATCGTTGAGAGCAAGCTGCACGCCCTGCTGAGTCAAGTGCTTCAGCAGGCCGATTATATTTTTTTGCATCTGCTACCTCTCGGAGTCTCAGGCCGCCAGGGTGGCGCCGCCGTCGACGACGATGTCCTGCAGGGTGATGTGGCTCGCCAGGTCCGATGCGAGGAACAGCACGGTACGGGCGACCTCTTCTGGCGTGGCGATCTTGCGCAGCGGAATGCCCAGCTTGTACTGCTCAGGGAAGCCAGCGATGGTCCGTTCCCGCGCGTCCTCGCCGTGCCACATGCCACGCTGCATGGCGGTATCGGTTGAGCCCGGCGATACCAGATTGCAGCGCACGCCGTGCTCAGCCAGCTCCAAACCCGCTGTTTGGATCAGGCTGGTAAGCGCAGCTTTGGATGCGCTATACGCGGCCATTTGCATGCGTGGAACGTGGGTCGCATTGCTGCTCACCGCCACTACCGCTCCGCTGCCCTGCGCTTTGAAACGCGGGATCAGTTCGCGCAGCAGATAAAAGGCACCGGACACGTTGACCCGTATCGAATCATCCCAGTCAGCCGAACTCAGATCCTCAATAGCTCCGAGCCGCAAGATGCCGGCAACATTGGCGAAGACATCAACCCGCTGTTGTCCACTCAGCAGCTCACTGCACGCATGGCGCACCGCGGCCGCGTCACCGACATCAAGCAGGTAGGTCGTGAAGCCGTAGTTACCTTCGGAAAAGGCGCGGTCGAAACCGATGACCTGCGCGCCCAGCCGTGCGAAGCCTTCGGCCACGGCGCGGCCGATTCCCTGCCCGGCGCCGGTCACCCAAACGCTCTGCCCGCTGAAACTCATCTGATCGTTCATTCGCCTGCCCCTTCACCAAACCATTTCTACGAGTTCTTCTCGCTGTTGCAGTCGGCTGTCCAAAAAACTGCAGAAGTCCGCCAGTTGCGTGTGATCGAAGACATCCGAAACCTTCACGGCGGTGCCGAACTCGGCGCCAAGGCGATTGACGATCTGGATGGTCTGCAGCGACTGCCCACCGAGCTCGAAGAAGTTGTCCTCCGGCTGAATGCCACTGACACCGAGGATCTGCTGCCAGATAGCGCTGACGCGTCGCTGCGTCTCGTCGTTTAGCACGCGTTCGGTCGAGCCTTGCAGATAGGCCTGCTGCAGGCGCTTACGGTCGATTTTGTTGCTACCGGTACGGGGCAAGACGGCGAAATGACGGCAATCGGTAGGCACCATCGCTGCTGGCAGCACGGCGCTCAGCTCGCGTTTGATCGCTCGGACGTCGTCCCGCGGGCCTGCGAAAAACGCCACCAGCCGGCGCACTCCGGCATTGAGCTCCAGGCCTAGCACGCAGGCCTCGTCGATACCCGGCAGTGCCAGCATCCGTGCTTCGACCTCTCCCGGCTGGATGCGATAGCCGCTGATCTTGAACTCGTTGTCCAGACGACCGAGGTACACCAGCTGACCATCGACCAGCCGCACCCGGTCACCGGTGCGATAGATCCGAATCGTCTCCTCGCCAATGCGTAGATGGGCAAAGGCCGGCGAGTCGCTGTTGAGGTAACCGTTGGCGAGCTGTGGACCAAACAGCACCAGCTCACCTTCCGATCCGGGCCGATTTCCTCGCTCCAGTACCAGCGCTTCGACACCTGCCAGTGGTTGACCGATAGGCAGCCGTTCGCGATTGAGTTCGAGGCTTTGCAGATCGCAGCTCGTCGCTACAACCGTGGTCTCGGTCGGGCCGTAGGTGTTGATCAAACGAACATCGTGCCGCCCGACGCCTTGCCAGGCCTGCAGCTGCTCGGGGTACACCGCTTCGCCACCGATGATCACCGTCTTCAAGGATGGCGGGATCTGCACCTGACCGCTGCGTAGCGCAACGACCCACTCGTTCCAGAATGCGGTGGGCAGGTCGACCACGCTGATTGCCAGTTGCTCCAAGCCTTCCACAAACGCGGCCATCGACTGCAACATCGCGTCGGTCCGCAGCACCAATGTCGCCCCCACCGACAAGCTGACAAAGACCTCCTCGATGCTCGCATCGAAGTTGAACGGCGCAAATTGCAGGACGCGATCGGCTGAACCAATGTCGTAGCGCTGCCGAGCCGCGTGAGCGAAATGCGCCAATGCACGATGGCTGACTTCGACGCCCTTCGGCGCACCTGTCGAACCGGAGGTGAACATCAGATAACAGCCTGCATCGTTACTGCGCGGGCTATACGTCCGGTTAGCCGAGGTCAGCAACCCGATTAACTGGATCGCGCCTGAATGGATGTCCGCCAACCGATGCCGGTAGGCCGCCTCCGTGATGACCAGCGCCAGCTCGGCCGTCTCGCAGATCAGCCGTTGCCTGTCGGCGGGCTGCTCTGGGTCCAGCGGTACGTAGACCGCACCAGCGAGCAGCACCCCCAACTGGGCAAGGATTGCTTGTGGCGAACGGCTCAGCATCACACCGACGCGCTGGCCCGGCTCAATCCCCTGTTCGACAAGCGCGGCAGCAACCATCTCGGCACGCGCCTGCAGCTCGCCGCAACTTATCGCCTGCTCATGCTGAACCAGCGCGATGTGCTCAGGCCTGTTCTGTGCCTGTAGGCGTATCGCCTCCAGCACATTGCTCGGTTGCACGTGGGAGGCGCGACCAGGGGTCTTGAGGACTTGCCAGGCTCGGCGAACTGCAAACAGCTCTTCGAGCAGCACGGCACGCGGCTGCTGCGGCTCGGCCAGCCAGCATTCGAGCAGATCGAACAGTTCTTCTTGGAGGCTGCGCACCTGGTCGAGGCTGTAGCAGGCCGGGTTGGCGTCGTAGTCGAGTACCGGCATGCCATCGGCGCCAATCTGCACTTCCAGCGTCAGATCCTCCACCGGCCCGGCGCTCAGGTTCAGCGTTCTCGCCGGGCAGTTGCCGTAAGTCAGCGGACGGTCGAACGGCATGATATTGATCAGCGGGCCGAACAGACGCTGTTCTCCGCCAACACGCCCCAGGTCCCGGCGCAGGGATTCGTAGCGGTAGTGCTGATGCTTGCGGCTGCTACGACGCAGCTTGCCGATGGCCTTGGCGCAGGCGATCAGATCGGCATCGTCCGGCAGATCCAGGCACAAAGGCGCGATGTTCATCTGCATGCACGGCACGTTGAACGAGGCCGAGCCGATGCGATTCATCACCATCAAACCCAGCACCTGGGAGCGGACACCGCTTACCTGCCGGAGATGAGCCGAGACACCAGCCAGCAGCAGGTCCGGCCAGCCGAGGCCATGCGCTTCGGCAACCTGATTCAGTGCCTGCCACAGGGGCTCTGTGAACGGAGCGCCGTGACGGATGAACGTGGCCGATATCGGCGCACTGCGTTCACTGAAGCTGGCAGGCTCCGGCATGCGTGACAATGTTTCCAGCCAGTAACCGCGCGCAGCGGCGGTACGGCCCTGAGCGTCCCGCTCGGCGTCTTCCTTGAGCACATCCTCATATCGGCCAAACTCACTGGCTGGCACCGAGTCACCGCTCATCGCAGCGCCGTAGAGCTCGGCGATTCGCTGGTACAGCAGGTTGGTGCCATAGCCATCGAGGGCGATGTGATGCACACAGCTATAGAGAAAGTCGCGCCCCTCGGCCTGCAGCAACACGAAACGGCACGGCAACTCGCGTTGGAGTTCAATCGCGATGCGAATGTCGTGCATGGCCCAGTCACGGACCCAACCTTCTGCATCCGCCCCTGCCGGAACCTGCACCTGTTGAACGACCACTGGCAGTTCGCAGGGTGTGAAGAACACCGCGTCTTCATCGGCCACGAACACTCCGGATAGCGCCTCGCACTCCCGCACCGCCTGTTGCACCGAGGCGATCATCGTCGCCGCGTGAATCTTGCCGGCGAAGGCGATGCATTCTGCGGTATTGAACATGGCGCGGTCTTCGTTGAGCAGGTAGCCGGACCAGAGCCCTTGCTGGGCAGTCCCGAGGGGCCTCATCGGACACCTCCGTGCTCGTTGAGCAGAGCCCACCAACCGTTCAACGTCGGGGTCTTGGCCAGATCGGTGAAGCTCAGTTCCAGCCCCTGCTCCCGCCATTCGCTCAGCAGGGTCATGATCTGAATCGAATCCAGGCCGTAGTCGAGGAGGTTCTCGTCGGGGTCGAAGGGCTCATCCATCTCGTCGAGCATCGACAGCAACCGCGCTTCAAGCTCTTCCCGACTCGGCAATGACCGGTTGGCGGCGCCCAGTTCGAGCACTTCGCGGCATGTCACGACCTTGCCGCACCGCGTCGCCACGTAGTTCAACGCCATCTCGTGCTCGGTCACGCCGAAATCTGCGATGCCGTCGGCCAGCACGAAGGGCTGGATGTCCCGCATGAAGGCATCGCACGCCGTCATCAGGCAGCCGATATGACCGTAGATGCCACCAATGATCAGCTGGTCGCGACCGAGCTCGTTCATCATGTGTTCCAGCGGTGAACGCTGGAAAGCGCTGTAGCGCCATTTCACCAGAACCGTGTCGTTGTCAGCAGGCGCCAGGCCCGGGACGATCCCTTGGCGCTCGGGATATCGCGTGATTCCCGGTCCCCACATGTCGGTCAGCAGCGCCCTGTCCGCATCCGCTTGCTCACCCGGCTGGGCTGTGTAGATGACAGGAATCCCCAGTGCTTTGCAGCGCTGACGAACCTGTGCCAGACGCGAGACCAGTTCATCGATAAAGGCGCTGTCCTTGCCCCAGAAATCACAAAAGTACGCTTGCATGTCGTGAATCAGCAGGACCGCTCGATCCGGTTCGAGCGACCACTGCACTTTGTTCGCGCTCCATTCGCTGGGCAGGCGGTATGGCGTCAGGGTGGGAATTGCCATGAAACGAATCCTTATTCGGTAACGGTCAGTTGTTCAGCGACGCGACGGCGCAGGCGGTTCTTGTCCACCTTGCCGACCGCGGTCACCGGCAGCGCGTCGATGTGTACGAATCGGTCGGGAAGCTTGTAGTCGGCCAAGCCGAGCCCGCGCAGAAACTTGCGCAGCACGATCCCCTTGAGCGAGGGGTCGGCGCTGACGATGTAGGCGCAACTCTTCTCGCCCATGGCTTCATCGGGCACTGAAACCAGCGCCGCCTGCGCTACGGCGGGATGCGCCATCAGCAGGTTTTCCACCTCTTCGGCGGCGATCTTCTCGCCGCCACGATTGATCTGATCCTTTATCCGGCCGACGACGACGAGGTAGCCATCGTCTCGCTGGCGGACCAGGTCACCGGAGCGGTAAAAACCCTCGGCATCGAATGCGGCGGCGTTGTGCTCGGGGCTCTGGAAGTAGCCGCGGATCGTGTACGGCCCGCGCGTCATCAGTGCCCCGATTTCGCCAGCGGCCACTGGATGACCCTCGCGGTCGACGACCTTGATCTCGTCATCGGGGCTCATCGGCTGGCCCTGGGTCAGGTAGACATGCTCGTCGCTATCATCCAGCCGGGTGTAGTTGACCAATCCTTCAGCCATGCCGAAGACCTGTTGCAACCTGCATCCCAACACCTGAGGGACACGCCTGGCCTGGGCCTCAGGCAGCTTGGCGCCACCAACCTGAATCAACTGCAGCGAATCGAGCTCACCATGGCAGCTAGGTGCGGCCTGCAGCCACATGGCCAAGGCCGACGGCACCAGCGCGGTAACGTTGACCTGCTGCTGTGCAATCAAAGGGAAGCAACTGGCGGGACCGGGGTCCGGACTCAGAACGACACGACCGCCAGCGAGAAACACACCCAGCGCGCCGGGTGAGCTCAGCGGAAAGTTGTGCGCTGCAGGCAATGCACAGAGATAACGGGTGTCGCGATCGAACTGACAGATCTCGACGCTGCGGCGAACGCTGTAGAGATAGTCGTCATGGGTACGCGGGATCAGCTTTGGCGTCCCGGTACTGCCACCGGAGAGCTGGAAGAAAGCCACTTCGCCGGGCGGCGTCGGGCTGAATGATCGCAGTGCCTTCGCTTGCACGAACCAGCTCTGCAGACGCAGCTCAGGGTGGGGATCGTCGTGCAGCAAGACGGTATCCAGCTCGGGAATAAGTTCGGTCAGTTCCTCGACAAACGCATCGCCTATGAACAGCGAATGGACCCGGCTAGCTATCAGCAACCGGGGGCGGACCTGCGCGGCATAGGCCACCAGTTCCAGACGGTTGTGACTGAACAGTGCATTGACCGGCGCTATGCCGACTTTCATCAATGCAAAGAACACAACGTATAGCTCAGCCTGATTGCCCAGCTGGACAAGCGCACGGTCGCCCTGCCCCAGGCCGCGGTTCGCCAGCCGTTGCGCCAGGTTGGTCGAGGCCCGGTCCAGGTCGGCATAGCTCAGCGATCTGCTGCCGTCGACTACCGCAACGGCGTCCGGCTGGGTGCTGGCCTGCTCGGCGAGCATCTGGCTCAGCGGTTCGCCACGCCAGTGGCCGGCCCGGCGATAGCGCTCTGCGAATGCGTTGGGCCAGCGCGTAAACGGAACCAGGCTCATACCGCCTCCCGATCGAGACCGAACGCTGCGAGCATGGTGCTGAGCTTGGTGCCGGTCTCGCGCCACTCCGATTCCGGGCAGGATTCCGATACCAGCCCAGCCCCGGCGAACAACCGAACACTGCGGTTATCGATCACGCCGCAGCGGATCACTACGGCCCACTCACCGTTCCCTGCCGCGTCGCACCAGCCGACAATGCCGCCAAAGACGCCTCGATCGAAGGGTTCGAGTTCTGCAATCAGTTGCTTGGCTGCGGCGGTAGGGAAACCGCAAAGCGCGGGAGTCGGGTGCAGCTGGCACGCCAGCTTGAGCGCCGATACGGGCTCGGCGAGCTCGCCTTCGATCCGCGTCGACAGGTGCCACAGCTTTGCCGTGCTCATCAGAGAGGGTGCGCCTGGGATGTGCAGCTCTCGGCACAAGGGGCGAAGCTGGCGTTCCATGTCACGAATCACCAAGCGGTGCTCGTGCTGGTCCTTGGCGGAATCGAGCAGGCACTGCGCCGCGTGCTCGTCTTCCGCGGGATCGACATGACGCCGGGCTGAGCCCGCCAGTGGGTTGGTTTCCAGATGCTGGCCGGTCTTGCGAAGTAGAAGCTCGGGGCTGGCGCCGATCAGTACGCCGCCGCCAGGCAGGTCGGTGAAGAAGTGGTAGGCCTCAGGATTCTGCTGACGCAGCCCCTGGAAGATCGTCGCGGCACATGGCGGCTCGTCGAATTCGAGCTGCAACAGACGGGACAGCACGGCTTTGTCGAGACGTCCATTACGTAGCGCGCCAAGCGCTCGGTTCACCGCCTGCTGGAAGCCAGCCTGGTTGGGCTGCTCGATGCACTGGCGTGCGTTACCACAAACAAATCCACAAATTGAGGTAGGCGGTGCCGTCGGAGGGAGATGACTGACGTGTCGCGGAATGAATAGATTTGAAGGTTGCTGCTTATCGAAAGGAATCACGCCAACCAGCACTGGATTGCGCAGCCCGGCTGCCTGGGCTTCGGCGAAACCGCGCTGGACGTCCCTCTCAAGGCCCGGCCCGGCACCCTCCGCCGGCGTGTCTATCACTTTGAAACAACCGCTGGCTTCAATACCCCCAGCCGGTGAATAGAATCGGTACGACGGCGGGAATTTGTACCCTGCCTCAGGCCCGTCGTAGGCGACGCGAGTCAATGCGTTCACCACCACCTCCGCAAATACTAATGAGATTGCTTATCATCTGCATGCGGCACGATAGTCAGCTCAACTGGATGCGTCAAATTGTTTCTAGACGGATTGAGGGGGTGGCATTTTGCCGGCACCAAGCGACGCTGCGACGCCAGCAGCAAGGTAGAAACGGTGCGGTAGGACGGTTGAGTGCGAGAGCTAAAGGTAGCGGCTGAGAACGAGCACCCTCTAACCTTTTATCGTTTAAAATCAAAAGGATATAGACGTTTATTGATATCACTTATCCGATGGCTTTGCGCCCCAGATCCACCGCTGTAAACCAGCATCGCAAACCGTACAATCAACATCAGTTACGGTTCATAACTTATTGATATAGAAGCAACTTTTAATTATTAGAAATTCGCTGAGGTGCCCTTTCTGTTCCGCGTGATGAAAGCAGATCAACTGACGCTGATTACGCTGTAGCGGATGGATTGTCCTTCGACACGAATCTCGGCCTCATCACCTTCCTCGCAGCCCAGCAGCGCTCTGCCTAGCGGTGAACGCGGAGAGATCACCAGCACCTCTTCTCCTTCAATCGTCACATTCAGCCCAGCGGCATCCGGCCCGAGGAACACCCAGCGGCAATTGTCAGCGGACTCCAACGAAACCAAAGCGCCCAGGGTAATCGCTGCATTGCGATGGGATCGCACCGGCAGGTTTCGATAGCTTGAGAGCGCTGTTTCTATTTCATGAACGCGTCGCCGTTGACCATCAGCCAGGTAAGCCGCTTCCAGGCCACGGGTGTCGTACTTGTTCTCCGCTTTGCTTTCGGCGTGCGTCGCTGCCTCGTGAGAGGCCTTCAGTGCATCCTTTGCAACAGCCAGGTCGGCCTGCAGCTTGTCGATGATCAGCGTCTGAAGATGGGTCTTATTCATGCGGGCTCGGTCAGTAAGGCGGTTGGCCCCTAGCATCGCATTGCCGTGCTCCTGGAGCCACGGCGTCCTTCTCAATCGATATGGGCACCTGCGTGTGCTGAGGCGAGGCTGACTTATCAACCGTATAGGCTGGTCGATCCGTTAGAAGCGCGGCACTATCGCCATACTGTTCCGGGCACGCTTGATATGCCCACGCCATCCAATCCAAACGAGATGCACGCCAACCAGGAGCGAATCGATGACACTGCGCGTAGCGCTAACTTTGGTAGCAATGGCGGTAGGCCAAGCGGCTTTCGCCGAGGGCCAGCCGCTGACGGTCAAACTGAACAACATCGAACACGACCGGGGCACAGTTCGCGTGGCTCTGTTCTCGGACCCAAAGACGTTCCGTAAAGCGGACCAGGCATTTGCCTCGAGCGAATCGCCAGCCAAGACCGGAACGGTCACCCTGGTGTTCGATGACGTACCAGCCGGTCAATACGCGATGATGGCCTACCACGACGAAAACGCTAACGGCGAGCTGGACCTCCGATTTGGCATGTTTCCTACCGAAGGTTATGGACTGTCCAATAACCCCAAGGTAATGGGTCCGCCAGCATTCGAGGAGAGCCGGTTCGAAGTGCCAGGCGACAAGCCCAGTGAGATCGACGTCGACATCCACTACTAAAGTCGAATGCGAGCCGATCAGCCTGGTGATCGGCCGGCTCATGGGCGTTTGCGCTTGGCGCGACCTGGTTAGCCGCGTACGGATCGCTTTTGATGCATCCTGCCGACGGCAACCCTACCAATGGTCGGGAGGGCAATGAACCGGAGCCAAAATCCCGCTGTCCAGACAAAAGCGTCTGGATTAGGCAAACAAACGATTTGTCGCCCCGCACCGGATATTTTTGAAAAAGAGGAAATTTGCCGCAGGCGGCAGAGCGAGACGCTGCTTATACTGACCACCCATTCCAATCTGGAGCCACACCCGTGAATAAAGCCGAGTTGATTGAAGCGATCGCCGCCTCCGCCGATGTACCGAAGAGCACCGCCACCCGCGTGTTGGATGCCTTCACCGAAAGCGTGACCAACACCCTGCAGAACGGCGACAGCGTGACGCTGGTCGGCTTCGGCACCTTTGCCGTCAAAGAGCGTGCAGCCCGTGATGGCCGCAATCCGCAGACTGGCGCAACGATCAAGATCTCCGCAGCAAAGCTGCCAGGCTTCAAGCCAGGCAAATCGCTGAAGGACGCAGTGAACTAAGTCACTGCATCCCAGGAAACCGGGCCGCTGACGTCCTCACGGACGCAGCGCCTGCTCGGACCTTCGCTCTCCTGCTTATCCCCGCCTGATTCCACCTGCCATAGCCGTAAGGCGAAAGCTTGCATACCGCGCGTTCGTGACATCCACACGGGCCGCTAGGCTTTCAACCTCACCTGCGCTCGCGCAACAGAAACTCTGATCAAGACAAGCAGACTGGCACGACAGCACCAGGTGGCTGCCGGCTATTGCCTGTGTGTTCTCGGGCGAATCAATCGTCTGGCGTCCTCGCGCCGGTTGATTTTGGTGAGCGGCGGCACCGTAGAAGATCTCGGGCAGCTTCGCTGCCAGACAGGTTTCGATGCACCCCTCGCCTACGCAGATCTGGATCTGCTAGCTGGCGTCCCGAAAGGGGGCATGAAACGCTCGCCTTGCACTATTAAAGCGCGCCAGCGCTGCTTAGCCCCGCCGCAAGCGCCGAAACACGCAGGTCTTGTGGTTGGCACTGCTCTTGCAAAATCCCTATTGCCAGGAAGCTGCGGCTCAGGGACGAGAAAATTCAGAAATAGCTGACTAGGGTTCCGGCTCGCGGTTGCGAGTGGCTGGTCCGAGAGTTGGCGACCTCCAGTGAGGTTACACGGCGGGATAAAAGCCCGGGAGACGGCGTTCGACACGCAGCTCCTATTGCCATGTCCACTCACTGGAGGCCTTTTATGCCCCTGCTCGGATTCGACAACACGACCGACCCGCGGCAACACCCCCCGATCGAAAGGGGGACCTCCCCATGCGCCTGATCAATCGTGTTCCGGGCCGCACCGGCTGGACGCTACTGGTGATGCTGCCCTTCGCAATTCTGCTGTTCGCCTATCTGGTCAGCTCTGCGCAACGGCTCGAAACCAACCCCAACGACAAGCTCCTGCCTAGCTTCACGCAGATGTCCAGCGCTGTGGAGCGCCTTGCCTTCACACCGGACAAACGCAGTGGCGACTACCTGTTCTGGCAGGACACCGCGTCCAGCCTCAAGCGCCTTGGCGTCGGCCTCGGCATCGCCGCGGTTGTCGGGCTGTGCCTCGGTGTTGCAGCTGGGACGCTGCCGCTATTCAGCGCGCCCCTGTCGCCCTTGCTGACGGTGCTGTCGATGGTCCCGCCGCTGGCGATCCTGCCGATTCTGTTCATCGTCTTCGGTCTCGGCGAGCTGTCCAAGGTGATGTTGATCGTCATTGGCGTGACCCCGGTGCTGGCACGCGATCTGGAACAGCGCGCCCGAGAGCTGCCGCCGGAATTGCTGATCAAAGCGCAGACGCTGGGCGCCAACACCTGGACGCTGATCCTGCGGGTGGTGCTACCGCAATTACTGCCGCGCCTGTTGATCGCACTGCGCCTGGTCCTCGGTTCAGCTTGGCTGTTTCTCATCGCCGCCGAGGCAATCGCCTCCACCGACGGGCTGGGTTACCGCATCTTTCTGGTCCGCCGCTATCTGGCGATGGACGTGATCCTGCCGTACGTGGCCTGGATCACCCTGCTCGCCTGGAGCATGGATTTCGGTCTACGCAAGCTCACCCAGCTGGCCTTCCCCTGGTACGAAGGAGCCAAGGCATGAGTCATGTCATCCGCCCGGCTGGCGAACGGCCAACCAACCCTTTCATTCAGGTCAACAACGTCTGGCAGGAATATGGCGATCAGGTGGTGCTGGAACGGCTGAACCTGAGCGTCAATGAAGGTGAATTTTGCACCCTGGTCGGCGCGTCCGGCTGCGGAAAATCCACCTTTCTGCGCCTATTGCTCGGCCAGGAACGGCCTAGCCGCGGTGACATCCTGCTCGATGGCGCACCCATCGCCGGCGAGCCCGACGCCAGCCGTGGCGTGGTGTTCCAGCGTTATTCGGTCTTTCCACACCTGTCGGTACTGGACAACGTCGCCCTCGGCCTGGAGTTGCCCAGGTCCCCCCTGCTGGGCCGCCTGTTCGGCCGCAGCAAGCGCGAAGCACGCGAGCAGGCCGAAGTGATCCTGCGCAAAGTGGGCCTTGGTCACTCGCTGGATAAGTACCCGGCACAGCTCTCCGGCGGCATGCAGCAGCGTCTGGCCATCGCCCAAGCACTCGTCATGGAGCCCCGCGTGCTGTTGCTCGACGAGCCCTTCGGCGCACTTGATCCCGGCATTCGCAAGGACATGCATGAGCTGCTTCTGCAACTCTGGCGGGAGACCCAACTGACGGTGTTCATGGTCACCCACGACCTGTCCGAAGGCTTCACCCTCGGAACGCGCATCCTGGTGTTCGACAAGACCCGCCTCGACCCTCACGCCCCTGGCGCCTACGGCGCACGCGTCACCTATGACATCCCGCTGAACAGCGATCGCCTGGTCGCGCGCGCCGCCGCTGGCGACCTGCCATCGCAGCTAGGCCACCTGCAAACCGTCAATCAAGGAGTCTGACATGAGCGCTTCACTCGCTATCCGCCCCATGCTTTATGAAGAAACCCTACCCGGCGGCGGCCACACTTCCTTCGTGCTCAAGCGTGGTCAGCTGTTGCGCCTGACCGACCTCGAAGGCGGCGCCAACGTCAGTCTGCTGATGTTCAACGCGCATGAAAAAAGCGAGCGTCTCAACCTGCCGGACACGCTCAAGTGCCAGCACACCGCCAAGCTCACCACTGGCCATTGCCTGTATTCGGATATGGGTCGGGTGCTGGCCTGCATCACAGCCGATACCTGCGGCTGGCATGACAGTTTCGGTGGCGTACTGAACGCTGACGAAGTCGCCGAGAAATACGGCCAGGGTCGCTATCAGGAACTGCGCAACGGCTTCTTCCGCAACGGCACGGACAACCTGCTGGTGGAAATGGGCAAGTGGAACCTGAATCTGCAGGACCTGCTGATGACACTCAATTTGTTCAGCAAGGTCACCGTGGACGCCGACGGCGGCTTCGCCTTCGAGGCTGGCAACAGCAAGGCCGGCGACGCCGTGGAGCTGTACGCGCCAATGGACACACTGGTTGTGCTGACCGCATTGCCACACCCAATGGACCCGAGCCCCGAGTACGCACCGAAACCCGTCCAGCTTAGCTGGCACCGCGTCGACAGCGATGGCATCAGCGTGCTTTGCCGTACCTCGCGCCCGGAAAATACCCGCGGCTTTCACAACACCGAACGACTCTACATCTGAGGAAGGGGTGCCCAAATGACCATCCACGAAAGCAACCTGCACCCCGAAGCCGCCACTTTCCGGCATGTGATTCCGGCTGGCGAGCCCTACCTGTTCGAGATAAAGGCCGGCCAGACCCTGCGCCTGCTCGATCTGGAAGGCAACCAGGCGGTCGACACCCTGTTTTTCAGCGCCATGAACCCGCGTGAGCGTTTCGATCCGCAGCGCACGCTGCGCCGGCAGAACAAGGTCTATCTCACCACCGGCACGGTGCTCTACTCGAACCTTGGCAACCCGCTGCTGACCATCGTCGCTGACACCTGTGGCCGTCACGACACGCTCGGCGGGGCCTGCGCGCAGGAAAGCAATGTGGTGCGTTACGCCCTGGACAAGCGCTACATGCACAGCTGTCGCGATAACTTCCTGCGCGCCAGCCTGCACGACGGTCGCCTGGAGAAGCGCGACATCGGAGCCAACATCAACTTCTTCATGAACGTCCCGGTCACGCCCGAGGGCGGCCTGACCTTCGCGGATGGCATCTCCGCCCCTGGCAAATATGTCGAGCTGAAGGCCGAGCAGGACGTGATCGTACTGATCTCCAATTGCCCGCAACTCAACAACCCGTGCAACGGCTGGAACCCCACGCCAGCCGAGGTGCTGGTATGGGACTGATGCGCTGGTTGCGCCGCTACCTGCTGCCGTTGATGCAAGCACGTGCCGGGCAGCGGCCCACCAAACCCAAGCCGGATGCGCGGGGGAAGGATGATCATCGCGCGGCCCAGTAGCACAGAGGGATGGGCCGCGCGGCGCCCTGCTTGAGCGTCGTAGGGTGGGCTTCAGCCCACCGTTAGCAGTACGTCCACATGGTGGGCTGAAGCCCACCCTACCAATGGATGAACCCCCGGACGGCCGGGGGCGATGAATGAATATAAGCGGGACGGCCCGCCTCCCCCAGAGGGACTGAAGATGTTCGAAACACTCCTGATCGCCAACCGCGGCGCTATTGCCTGCCGCATCCTGCGTACGCTGCGTGCCTTGGACGTGAAAGGCGTTGCCGTCTACTCGGAGGCCGATGCCGCCAGCTTGCATATCCAACAGGCCAGTGAAGCCCATAGCCTCGGCGAAGGCGCTGCCTCGAACACCTATCTGGCGGTCGACAAGATTCTCGCCATTGCGCATCGAACCGGTGCGAAAGCGATCCATCCGGGCTATGGCTTCCTCTCCGAAAACGCCGCGTTCGCCGAAGCCTGTGAGGCGGCCGGTATCGCCTTCGTCGGGCCGACGCCAGAGCAGCTCCGGGTATTCGGCCTCAAGCACACCGCCCGCGCGCTGGCCAAGCAGTACGGCGTGCCGATGCTGGAAGGCACCGAGCTACTCGACAACCTCACTGTTGCGCTAGGCGCAGCCGACCAGGTCGGCTATCCGGTCATGCTCAAGAGCACCGCTGGCGGCGGCGGCATCGGCATGCGGGTTTGCCGTGACGCGGCTGAACTGGCGGATGCCTTCGACGCAGTGAAACGGTTGGGGCAAAACAATTTCAGCGATGCCGGCGTATTCATCGAAAAATACATCCAGCGCGCCCGTCATCTGGAAGTGCAGGTATTCGGTGATGGTGAGGGCGATGTGATCGCCCTCGGCGTGCGCGACTGCTCTGTGCAGCGGCGCAACCAGAAGGTGTTGGAGGAAACCCCGGCGCCGAACTTACCCGCCGGCATGGCCGACGCGCTGTGCGAGGCGGCGATCAAGCTGGCCAAGGCGGTCAGCTATCGCAGCGCTGGCACGGTCGAGTTCGTTTATGACAGCGAGGCCGAGCAGTTCTACTTCCTCGAAGTGAACACCCGGCTGCAGGTCGAGCACGGCGTGACCGAGCAGGTCTGGGGCGTCGATCTGGTGCGCTGGATGATCGAACTGGCGGCCGGTGATCTGCCTCCGCTGACCGAGCTGGCCAAGAGCCTGAAGCCCGAGGGCCACGCCATCCAGGCGCGGCTCTATGCAGAGGACCCGGGGCGCGATTTTCAGCCGAGCCCTGGGCTGCTGACCGCGGTCCAGTTTCCAGCTGCCGACGACAAAGCACTGCGCATCGATACCTGGGTCGAAGCAGGTTGCGAAATTCCGCCCTACTTCGACCCGATGATCGCCAAGCTCATCACCTACGCGCCGACCCGTGAGGCAGCCAAGGCTGCGCTCGATCAGGCCTTAGCCGACAGCCTGCTATATGGCGTCGAGACCAACCGCGACTACCTGCGCCAGATTCTCGCGTATGCCCCGTTTGCCAAGGGCAACCCCTGGACCCGTTGCCTGGACGGCCTGACTTACCAGGCGACCACTTTCGAGGTGCTCACCGCTGGCACCCAAACCACCGTTCAGGACTTTCCCGGCCGGCTCGGTTACTGGGCTGTCGGCGTGCCTCCGTCCGGGCCGATGGACAGCCGTGCGCTGCGCCTGGGCAATGCGCTGCTGGGTAATCCGACCGATGCAGCGGGCCTGGAAATCACCATGAACGGGCCGATCCTGCGCTTCAACACCGATGCGGTGGTCGCGGTAACTGGCGCCGACATTCCGGTGAAGCTCGACGACGTCGAGCAACCGATGTGCACTACGTTTCTGGTCAAGGCTGGCAGCACGCTTGCGCTCGGCACCATCGCCGGGGCCGGTGCGCGCAGCTACCTATGCGTACGCGGCGGGCTGCAGGTGCCCGATTACCTGGGCAGCAAGAGCACCTTCACCCTTGGCCAGTTCGGCGGTCATGCCGGACGCGCATTGCGCGCCGGTGATGTACTGCATATTCCTGAACTCGCCGACCGCAGCGCCGGTGCCAGCCTGCCTGTCCAGCTCTGCTCGCCGCTGCCATCGGTACGCGAGATCCGAGTGATCTACGGCCCGCACGGCGCCCCGGAATACTTCACTGAAGGCTATATCGAGCGCTTCTTCGCCACCGACTGGGAAGTGCATTTCAACTCCAGCCGCACCGGCGTTCGCCTCATAGGACCGAAGCCCGAGTGGGTGCGTGACAGCGGCGGCGAGGCCGGCCTTCACCCCTCGAACATCCACGACAACCCTTACGCCATCGGCGCCGTGGACTTCACCGGCGACATGCCGGTCATCCTCGGCCCGGACGGCCCGAGCCTCGGCGGTTTTGTCTGTCCAGTGACCATTATCGAGGCAGACCTCTGGCAGCTCGGCCAGCTCAAGGCCGGTGACTGGGTGCGCTTCGTGCCGGTGGATGTGGCCATGGCGCGTGAGTTGGCTAAGACCCAAAATCTTGAGTGCGCCAACCTTTGTAGGAGTGAGCTTGCTCGCGATCAGCCATGCGAAAGGATCGCCAGCAAGCTGGCTCCTACAACAGCCCATGCCCTCACCTCGCCCATCGTTCTCGATCTGGGTAACGACGACACCCGCCTGGTCGCCCGGCTCTCCGGCGACATCCATTTGCTGCTGGAAATCGGCGCACCCGAACTGGACCTTGTCCTGCGCTTCCGTGGCCACGCATTGATGCAGGCGCTGGAGGCGAAGAACCTCAACGGCGTGATCGACCTCACCCCCGGCATCCGCTCCCTGCAGGTCCATTACCAGCCGGAGACCCTGTCGCTTCAAAGCCTGCTCGACACCGTCGCCGGCCTCTGGGACGCGGTGTGCTCGGCGCAAGATCTCCGCGTCCCGTCGCGCATCGTGCATCTGCCACTTTCCTGGGACGACCCGGCCTGTCAGTTGGCGATCGATAAGTACATGACCACGGTGCGCAAGGACGCACCCTGGTGCCCGAGCAATCTGGAATTCATCCGTCGCATCAACGATCTGCCGAACCTCGACGAGGTGCATCGCACAGTGTTCGAAGCCAGCTATCTGGTGATGGGCCTGGGCGACGTCTACCTCGGCGCGCCAGTCGCAACCCCCCTGGACCCGCGGCATCGCCTGGTCACCACCAAATACAACCCGGCGCGCACCTGGACCGCGGAAAACTCGGTCGGCATCGGTGGCGCCTACATGTGCGTCTATGGCATGGAGGGCCCGGGCGGCTACCAGTTCGTTGGACGCACACTCCAGATGTGGAACCGCTACCGCGCGGTCGAGGCGTTCGGCGGCCAGCCCTGGCTGCTGCGCTTCTTCGACCAGATCCGCTTCTACCCGGTTTCCGCCGAGGAGCTTTTGAAGATCCGCCGCGATTTTCCGCTGGGCCGCTACCCACTGACGATCGAAGAGACCGAGCTGCGCCTGTCCGACTATCAGGAATTCCTGGCTAAGGAAGCCGCGGGTATCGAGGCCTTCCGCAGCCAGCAGCGCGCTGCTTTCGACGCCGAACGCCAACGCTGGATCGCGTCCGGCCAGGCGCACTTCGAGAGCGAGGAAGTCGCCGCTGAGCTCGGTGAAGACGCCCCGCTGGGCGCCGGCGAGCATGGCATCGAAAGCCACATTGCCGGGAATCTCTGGCAGGTATCCGTGACCGAGGGCGCTCGGGTAGAAGCCGGCGACGTGCTGGTGATCCTCGAGAGCATGAAGATGGAAATCCCGCTCACCGCACCTGTTTCCGGCGTGGTGAAGGACATCCGTGTTCAGCCAGGCTCGCCCGTGCGTGCCGGCCAGCGGGTGGTGGTGATCGAGGGCGCGTAAGGCTCCCTGCCCAACAGATGACCGTAGGGTGGATCACGCCTCACCGATCCACCAACCCGCCCACCGGGCCGTCCCGAATATCATGCGTGGAAAAGGCGTTGCCGTTTTCCACCCTACGAGGAATACGACATGACAACCGACTTTGACCTACGCCTCGACACACTGCGCGCGGCTTACTCCAGCGCCAAGCTGTCACCGCGCGCACTCATCGCTGCAGTGCACGACCAAGCCACTGCGCTCCAGGCCGAATTCAACCTCTTCATCCATCTGCTAACAGAGGATGAACTCGAGCCCTACCTCGCAGCGCTGGACAGCAAATCCCCGGCTGAGCTGCCGCTCTACGGCATCCCCTTCGCCATCAAGGACAATATCGACCTGGCCGGCATCCCGACCACGGCAGCCTGCCCCGCCTTTGCCTATACGCCGGACACCAGCGCGACCATCGTCGAACAACTGATCACCCTCGGTGCCATCCCGCTGGGCAAGACCAACCTCGACCAGTTCGCTACCGGCCTCAACGGCACCCGTTCGCCCTACGGCGAGTGCCGCAACAGCGTGCATCCGGAGTATCCGTCGGGCGGCTCCAGCGCCGGTTCGTCCCTGGCCGTAGCACTCGGCCTGGCGAGCTTCGCATTAGGCACGGACACCGCCGGTTCCGGTCGGGTGCCGGCCGCGTTGAACAACCTGGTCGGCCTCAAGGCCAGCAAGGGTTTGATCTCCACCGCGGGGGTAGTCCCGGCGTGCCGTACGCTGGATTGCGTCACCTTCTTCACCGCCACCGCGGCCGAAGCCAGCCAGCTGCTGGCCCTGACCGCCGAACTCGACCCGTGCGACGAATACAGCCGCGCCAATCCGCTGTGGAACGACGGTTCGGCGTTTGGCCAGGTCAAATCTTTCCGTTTCGGCGTGCCCAAACAACCGGAATTTCTCGGCTGCCCGGAAAGCCCGGCGCTGTTCGCCACCACCATTGAGCACCTGAAAGCGATGGGCGGCGAGCCGGTGGAGATCGACTTTTCGCCATTCCTTGAAGCCGCGCGGCTGCTCTATGAAGGCCCCTGGGTTGCCGAACGCTACAGCGTTGCCGGCGCGTTGATCGAGCAACAGCCCGACGCCGTGCTGCCAGTGATCAAGGCGGTACTGGAAAAGGCACCGGGCACCACTGCCGTGCAACTGTTCCAGGCCGAGTACCGGCTGCAACAGCTCAAGGCCGTCTGTGACCGGATCATGGCCACGGTGGATTGTGTACTGACCCCGGCCTACCCGCGCCCGGTCACGCTGGACGAGCTGCACGCCGAGCCGGTCAAGCGCAATTCGGACCTGGGCTACTACACCAATTTCATGAACATGCTGGACTACGCCGCCGTGGCGGTGCCGGCGGGTGTGATGCAGAACGGCCTGCCCTGGGGCGTGACCTTGTTCGGGCGAGTATTCACCGATCAGTACCTGCTGAGCCTGGCCGACATGCTGCAACGGCAACATGGCATCGCATTGATCGGTGGGCAGTCGATCACCTCGCCTGCCCCACAGAACACCGCACGCAGCGACCGCGCCCGTGTCGTGGTCTGTGGCGCGCATCTGGATGGCTTGCCGCTGAACTGGCAGCTCAAACAGCGCGGCGGCCGATTGCTCGAAGCGACTTGCAGCGCAGCGCACTACAAACTGTACGCGTTGGCCGGCGGCCCACCGTTCCGCCCGGGCATGGTGCGAGTTGCCGATGAAGGCGTCGCCATTGAGGTGGAGATCTGGGAAATTCCGAGCAGTGAACTGGGCTCCTTCCTCACCGGCATCCCTGCTCCCCTCGGGCTGGGCAAGGTACAACTGGTCGATGGCAGTTGGGAGACCGGCTTCATCTGTGAGCCGTACGGTTTGGAAGGCGCCGCGGATATCAGCGAGTTTGGCGGCTGGCGCGCGTACATCAAAAGCCGCTCCTAACGCTTTTCGTAGGGGGAGCTGGCTCGCGAACAGCCAGGTAAAGCAGCCGGTTTGGGGGCATGGCCTGCTTCTATATCCCCCCGGCGACGCTCTGGCTCGGCACTCTCAAATACTGCGGTGCCGTCCGGAACATCCCCTCTCAGACGTCCTCCGATGCAAAGCGACGCCGAATAGTCGGCTCTATTTGCATCAGAGGAGGTTCCATGCGCATCACCCTTCCACGTCTCGGTTTTGGCGGCGCGCCGTTGGGCAACATGTTCGCCCCGCTCGACGAAACCACCGCCGACGCTACGCTCAAGGCCGCTTGGGATGCCGGCATCCGCTACTACGATACCTCTCCGCACTATGGCGCGGGCCTGGCCGAACAGCGCTTCGGACGTCTGCTGAGCAAAAAGCCCCGCGATGAATTCGTCCTGAGCACCAAGGTTGGCCGCTTGCTGCAGCCGACCAGCAGGCCGGAGAACGCCCAGCCCTTTGTCGATGAGCTGCCGAACAAGCGCGTGGTCGACTACTCCGCTGACGGCGCACGACGCTCCATCGAAGACAGCCTGGAGCGTATGGGCGTGAATCGTATCGATGTCGCCTTCATCCATGACGTGTCCGAAGACCAGTGGGGCCCACAGTGGACCGAGTATTTCCAACAGGCCATGCAGGGCGCGGCGAAAGCGCTGACGCAGATGCGTGAAGAAGGCCTGATCCGCGGTTGGGGGCTTGGCGTGAACCTGGTCGAACCCTGCCGCATGGCCCTTGAGCAATCCGACCCGGACGTGTTTCTGCTGGCCGGCCGCTATTCTCTACTCGACCACCGCGAAGCGCTGGATACGCTATTTCCCACATGCGTGGAGCGTGGCGTCGGGATCGTTGTCGGCGGGCCGTTCAACTCCGGTGTACTGGCCGGTGGCGAGCACTACGACTATGCGGCCGCGCCCGATGATATTCGCCAGAAGACCTGGCAGATCGAAGCGGTATGTCAGGAGTTCGATGTAGATATCCGGGCTGCGGCGCTGCAGTTCTGCCTCGCGCATCCCGCCGTCCTGTCAGCCATTCCGGGCACCAGCAACCCGAAGCGTCCTGCACAGTACGTGCAACAGTTCGAGGCCGAGATCCCGAGTGACTTCTGGCGGGCGCTGAAGGCTAAACAGTTGCTGCCTGAAGATGCCCCGGTGCCGAGCTGACGCTCCGACTGGTGGTGGCGATACTGCCAAGGCATGGCCTGCGCGTCCCGCCACCACCCTCTTCAAACCGCCCCGCCGGGCCTTTTCGCACCCAATCCGAGCGCGAGTGTCGCGCTTAGCGTGATAGCGAACACTGCGAGAATCGCGATACCCGTTTTCGAGATGATCAAGGCACCGTATCGAATCCCCTGCATGCGCACCGCGTAATCAGAGCAGGACGTGCCGGCTTGGGCCTCAAGGCAGTCTCGCGCAACGGAGGCCAAGCTCGATCGGACAAATTGGTCTGCCAACTCGGCAAAGTGCAGATGAGCGAACTGAATCGCGAGGGCAAATGCCAACAACAGAACGAGCAGCAGGAGGAATGATCGAGTCGAGGTCCTTGCAAGGTGGCTGACAAGGAGCGCCACGGCGAGGACCAGCACTGCAACAGCGCCCTGTCCGATCGAAACAAACTCCACCTGTAGAAGCGCTTCGACTGGCTCCGAATATGCACATCGGGACGCGAGACTGCGACTGCAGGCCACCACGCGCTGCCAGTCGCGCTCTGACAGGTGTTCCAACGCGCTGCCTATAAACCAGCTGATGATCTTTACCGCGCCGGCACCAATCGAAAGGAAGGCAAGCAGCAACAGTCCGAAAAGCGGAAACCTCTGCATTCGTGGACATCCATTTCCGAAGGTCCTCGATCATAGCCGGCCAAACGTTCCGGTTGCCTAACCCAGGCTGCAAGCCGTGAGGCCGGTCGCAGGGCGTGACAGCGAAGGCCCTGAAATCGCAAAGCAACTTCGCTGACCGGCAGCACCATCGCGGCGCACTGCTCACCATTTGAGCGCAAATTGCCTGCCGCCCTGACGCGATAAGCTGTCGAGATAAACCTCTCATCCCATTGATATTTAACGTGAACAGCTTCTACAAATTGAACTGGCACGCAACCTGCTCTACCCAGCACAGAACGGGATGAGTCGCGACAGCGCTCACATCGCTCGGCACACAGGAGCTACACAACAGGCGAACTAGGGTTCCGGCTCATGCAGATGAGCGCTGGTCCGAGAGTTCTCCGGTCCCACGGATTGGGACTACACGGCGGGATAAAAGCCCGGGAGGACGCGATGTCATCCCGTGCCGGTTCTTCCACTGTGTAGGAGTTTCACCATGACAGGTCCGCTGTTTCCTTCGCTGCACAAGACCCTGCTCGGCGCCACCCTGGCCGTCGCGACCGTATTCGCGCCGCTGGTGGTTCAGGCGGCGGAAAAACTGAAGATCGGCACCGTCGTCTGGGCTGGTTACGGGCCGTTCTACGTGGCCGACAAGAAAGACCTGTTCAAACCTCACGGCCTGGATGTGGAGTTGCAGTTCTTCAACGACCCGGCCCTGATTCCCACCGCCATGCTCAGCCGCGCACTCGATGGCGGCATGCTGACCTATGACCAGGTCGTTGCCTCCGTCGCCAAAGGCCTCAAGCACCGCGTGGTGATGCCCATCGATTTCTCCAATGGTGGTGACGCCATCGTCGCGGATGCGTCGATCAACTCTGTGGCCGATTTCAAAGGCAAGAAAATTGGCTACAACCCGCTCTCGCCCTCCGATTTCCTGCTCGCCTACGCCCTGCAACAGAACGGTATGACCGAGAAGGATATCCAGCCGGTCAACATGACGCCCGAAGGCATTCCCGGTGCCATGGCCTCAGGCAACCTGCCGGTTGGCGTGACCTACGAGCCCAACGTGTCGCAGATCCTCTCCATGGGCAGCGGCGACAAGTTCAAGGTCGTTTATTCCTCCAAGGATGCGCCCGGCCTGATCACCGATGTGCTGGTCTTCGACGAAGCGGTGATCTCCAAGAAGCCTGCCGCCATCAAGGCGATGATCCAGGGTTACCTCGACGGGCTCGCCTACATGCAGGCGCATCCCGAGGAGTCGGCAGACATCATTGGCGAGGTGCTGGGCGTCAGCGCCGAAGAAGCCTCCGAACAGATGTCCGGTGCCTACAACATCCCGCTCGCGGAAATGAGCAAGAGCTTCGCGCCCAGCGACGACACCCATTCCTTCCATGGCAGCGGCGCGATCATTGCCAAGTTGCTGGTGGATAACGGCCAGATCCCCTCCGTCCCGGATTTCAGCGACACCTACGACGCGCAGTTCACCGAAGCACTCGCCAAGTAACGCGCGCCGGGGCGAGTAGCGCTCGCCCCGACAGGAGACCCGTATGAAAACCCGCAAGCCACTTTTCCGTTATGCCGATGGTCGACTGCCGAACACACTGGTCATGACCTACGCCCTGCTCGGCTACATCGCAGGGCTGATGATGCTGTTCCCGGCCAATGGCTGGTTGAATGCGTTGGGTACGCTACTGCTTGGTCACGCAATGATCATTGCCGCCTACCTGATTCATGAGTTCGCTCACGGCACCATTTTCAGCGTGCCCAAACACAATCAGTGGGCGGGCAATGCCTGCAGCTGGCTGGCTGGCAGCTGCTATGCCGACTTTCAGGACCTGCGTAAGAAACACATGCGTCACCACGTCGACCGTGCCGACGTGATCACCTTCGACAGCAAGGCTTTTCTCAAGGCCCGCCCCCTGTGGTTCCAGAAGCTGGTTGTAGCGCTGGAGTGGGCCTACGTGCCGGCAGTCGAATTGATCATGCACGGCTACGTGATCGTGCTGCCCTTCGTCACCCGCAACGAAAAGCACCGTGCGCGCCGCGGCAAGGTCGCCCAGATCATGCTTATCCGCGCGCTGCTGTTCGGGCTGCTTGGCTGGTTCTCGCTGAAAGCTCTGGTGCTGTATGCCGTGGCCTGGATGCTGATGGTCACTGTGCTGCGCTTCGCCGACGCCTACCAGCACACCTATGACGCCTTCGCTGTGCTCGAGGACGGCCAGGTGCCGGAAAACAAGCAACGCGACCGCGCCTACGAGCAACTCAATACCTTCAGCAATGTGGTGTCCGCACGCTGGCCATCGCTGAATCTGCTGCTGCTCAACTTTCCCTACCACAACGCCCATCACGAGAAACCGGTCGCGCCCTGGTATCGCCTGCCCGCGCTGCATGCCGAGCTGTACGGCAGCGCCTACAACCAGGTCATTCCGATGCGCGACCTGCTCGGCAGCTTCCACCGCTATCGCCTGCGTCGTGTGCTGGATGACGACTATGGCTCGGTCGGTGAAGGTCCGCAGAAGGCCGACGGCTTCTACGGTGCAGTTGGCGTGTCTTTCCTCACGGCGGTGTGAAATGCATAAAGCGCTCGATTATCGCGGACGTTGCGTCGTCCTCACCGGTGCTGCTGGCGGTATAGGCCGCCAGCTGGCAAAAACCTACGCCGACGCCGGCGCCACGCTGGAGCTGGTCGATCGCGACCCCGACGCACTGGCCGAACTGGCCGAAAGCCTGCAACCGGAGGGGCCGCTGCACGCCACCACGTTGGAACTCGGAGACTGGCACGCCGTGCAGCACTTCGCTGACGACTTGGCCTGCCGTAACCGCTCGGTCGAAGTGCTGGTCAACAATGCCGGTCTCGAATACCAGACGCCGATTACCGACCCTGGCGCCAAGGCTGATGCCTGCTGGACGCATTTGCTCGACAACAATGTGTCGTCCATGCAGCGACTGACCCGCGCGCTGCTGCCTCGTCTTCGTGCCGGTGCCAGTGTGATCAACCAGGCCTCGATCTGGGGGCTGAAAGGCGTACCGGGCTTTTCCGCCTATGCGGCCAGCAAGCATGCGGTGATCGGCCTGACCCGTTCACTGGCCTGGGAATTGGGACCGCGGCGCATCCGCGTCAATGCCGTCTGCCCAGGCTGGATCGGCACCGATGCAGCGATGCGTTCGCTGCGCATCATGGCCGCGAAAAACGGGCGCAGTGAAGCCGAAGAACTGGTCGCGGTGCTGGCGGCCCAGGCGATTCCGGAGCTGCTGACCCCGGCGGACCTATCCGGCACCTTCTTGTTTCTCGGTTCGCCGCTGGCGGCGGCGCTCACCGGGCAGGCGTTATCGGTCAGCCATGGCGAGGTGATGCATTGATGAATCGCCAGCCACTGGAAGGCAAAGTGGCGCTGGTCACCGGCGCGGCAACCGGGATTGGTCGGGCCACCGTGCTGAGCCTGGCGCAAGTGGGCGCGAGCGTCTGGATCAACCACCTCGGCCAACTGGAACTGGCAGAGCAACTGTGCGCGGCGGTCGATGCGCTTGGCGGCCGAGCACGTTGCGTCGAAGCGGACGTCGCTTCAGCGGCGGGCGTGGCCGGGATGTTCGAGCAAATCCTCGCCCAAGGGCCGCTGGACCTGCTGGTGAACAACGCCGGCATCATTCTGGAACAACCCTTTCTCGACACCACAGAGCAGGACTGGGCACGGGTACTGGATGTCGATCTTCACGGTGTCTATCGATGCACACAGCAGGCGCTGCGGCATATGCAGCCGCGTGGTTGCGGCGCCATCGTCAATGTAGCTTCAGACCTCGGCTTTCTCGGCCGCAGCGACTACGCCGCCTACTGCACCGCCAAGGCCGGCGTGATTGGCCTGACCCGCTCGCTGGCGCGTGAATTCGCCGCCAGCGGCATACGGATAAATGCCGTCGCGCCAGGCCCCATCGCCACGGCGATGGTCTCAGCAGAAAACATGAGCGCCGAATGGATGGCCAAGGAGCTGGACATTCCCATGGCCCGACTCGGCACACCTGATGAAGTTGCGGCAGCCATCGTTTTTCTGCTCTCGCCACAGGCCAGCTATTTCACCGGGCAAATACTTGGGCCCAACGGCGGTTCCTGGATGGGCGCATGACGACCCTGTTGCCACAGGTCCTGCTGGTCACGGGTGCCGTCGCCTGGGGCCTCGGCTGGTTGCCCTTGCACCATTTCGCCAGCGTTGGCCTGGTCGGCATGCCGTTGGTGTTGCTGGTCTACGGACTGCTCAGCCTGATCGCCTTGCCGGTGCTCTGGCGCGAGCGTCATGCCTGGGCAGCGCAGCGCAACGGTCTACTGGCCATCGCCATCTGCGGTGGCGGTGCGACCGCTGCGCTGGTCACGGCCCTGGCCACCGGCGATGTGGTGCGGGTGATGCTGTTGTTCTACCTGGCGCCGGTCTGGGGCGTGCTGGGTGGCTGGCTGTTGTTGGGCGAACGCCTGACAGCGCTACGAATCGGCGCGCTGTTGGTGGCCATGCTCGGCATCGCCCTGACCCTTGGCGTCAGCCGCGAGCTGATCCGTCCGCTGAGTGGCAACGACTGGCTCGCATTGGCGGCCGGCCTCGGTTTCAGTCTGAACAATCTCGCTACCCGCGCCGCCGACCGGGTGCCGCTGGCCAGCAAGACCTTGGCGCCTTTCGTCGGTAGCGCTCTGATTGCCGCCGTGCTCTGTCCATTGCTGAGCGATTACCCGCCACCGCTGAGCCTCACGCTGAGCTGGCAGATCGGGTTGATGGCCCTCGGCTGGCTGTTGAGCATGGCCGCGGTGCAGTACGGCGTCAGTCATATCGAAGCCGGCCGTGCGGCAGTGCTGGTCGTCTTCGAGCTGGTGGCAGCGGTGCTCTCTTCCGCCTGGTTCGGTAGCCAGGCCATTACCCCACATGAATGGCTAGGCGCGGCGCTTGTGACCTTTGCCGCACTGATCGCCAGCTGGCCGGAACGTCCGGCCCTGACCGTAATTCGGAGCCCTTCGCTATGAACAGCGTGCACATGGATCAACTCAGTTGGGTCGAATACGAACGCCGCGTGCGTGATGGCGCTGTGCTCTTTCTGCCCTGCGGTGCCACCGAACAGCACGGGCCGCATCTGCCGCTGGGCACCGACGCGCTGCTCGCCAGCGCCATCTGCGCCGATGTGGCGCAACGCATCGGCGGGCTGGTCGCACCCGCCCTGTCTTACGGCTACAAATCACAGCCCAAGTGTGGCGGCGGCCAGCACTTTTGCGGCACCACCAGCCTGGATGGCGCCACGCTGAGCGCGCTGGTCCGCGACGCGGTGCGTGAATTCCACCGACACGGCGTCAGGCGACTGGTGTTGGTGGTCGGGCATTACGAGAACCAGTGGTTCGTCGGCGAAGGCATCCAATTGGCGCTGCGCGAACTGGGCCCGGATGCCGGTCTCGAGGTCATGCGCCTGGAGCATTGGGACTTCTGCCGTGAGCAGACCCTGGCTGACGTGTTTCCAAACGGCTTTCCAGGCTTTGCCCTTGAGCACGCGGCCGTCATCGAAACCTCACTGATGCTGCATTACTACCCCAGCCTGGTAGCGCTGGAGCGCATCCCGGAGGATGCCTGCGCAGATTTTCCACCGTACGACATGTATCCGCCCCGCACTGAATGGGTGCCACCTTCAGGCGTGCTGTCTTCGGCCAAGGGCTCGACAGCGGGCAAGGGACAGCGCATGGCCGACGACATTGTCAGCGGCATCGCTGCGGCGGTCTGCCATGAGTTCGACCTGGGGAACCTGCAGTGAACCTCGCACTGGCGCATACCGCGCTGCTGGTGATCGACATGCAGCGCGACTTCTGCGCGCCGGGCGGCTATGCCGATCAGGCTGGGCTGGACATCGAGCGCCTGCGCGCACCCATCGAACCTATCCGCCAGCTGCTGGTGGCGGCGCGACGATGCGGGTTGTTGGTCGTGCACACCCGAGAAGGCCATCGCGCCGACCTCAGCGACCTCCCCGACACCAAGCGCCGACGTGCCGAGGCCAGCGGCGCGCCAATTGGCAGCCCCGGTCCGTTGGGCCGTCTTCTGGTGCGGGGCGAACCTGGCAATGCGCTGATCGAGGAGCTCACGCCCGAACCGGGCGAGCCGGTGATCGACAAGCCCGGCTACAGCGCCTTCGCTCATACCGACCTGCAACTGCTGCTGCAAAACCGCGGGATCGGTCAGTTGATCCTGACTGGTGTAACCACCGAGGTCTGCGTTTCCTCAACGCTGCGCCAGGCGGTGGATCTCGGCTACGCCTGCCTCACGGTCGCTGACGCTTGCGGCTCTGCCTACCCGGCACTGCATGCCGCGGCACTGTCGATGATCGGCGTCGAAGGCGGACTGTTCGGCGAAGTCATCACCAGCGATGCGCTGATCGCCTTGCTGGAGATGCCCGCATGACCGATGTGCTCAAGCTCTGGCCCCTGCTGACCGCCACCCATCGCTACGACAAATCGATTTCCACCCGCAACCGTGGCCACGGCACCCTGATCGAGGCGCCAATCCTGGCGTTCCTGATCGAGACCCGGCAGGGCCGCATCCTCTTCGATGTCGGCTGCGACTACGCCAAGATCAACGACCCGGCACTCAAAGCGCGCTGGTTCGATCCGCTGGAGTTCCCGATGGGGCCACCGGACATGCGTGACGACCAGCGTTTGCCGGCCCACCTGGCCCGGAACGGCCTGACGCCGGCCGACATCGACCTGGTGTTTCTCAGTCACCTGCATTTCGACCACGCCGGCGGGCTGTGCGAACTGTGCGGCTGCGACGTGCATGTGCACGAGGCCGAGCTGGCGGCCGCTCTCGACGAAGCCGACGATGCCTACTTCGCCGACGATTTCACTGGCCCGTTCGTTGACCAGAACCGCTGGAGTCTCCAGCGCGAGGAATACCAACTGGTGCCCGGCGTGCAGGCGATCAACACACCCGGCCACACCGCTGGGCACATGTCTCTGCTGATCGAACTGCCGCACGGCAAGCCCGTCATCCTGACGGGAGACGCGGCGGATCTGGAAGAAAACCTCACCGATGAAATAGCGCCCGGTCTCTGCTGGCAGGACCGCGAAGACATGGCGCTGGACAGCATCCGCAAGCTCAAGGGATTGGCCGCCGATAGCGGGGCTGAGTTGTGGCCGAACCACGACATGGCCTTCTGGCGAACCCTCAAACGATTCCCGGAGTACCACGCATGAACAGCATTCCCGAGACCTACATGGGCGTATGGCGCCGTCGCCTGTTGACCACCAGCGACGGATGCCGCGACGAAACCAGCGATGTTTACTGGCTGCAGACGGCCCATCTGCACGCCGACGTGCGCATTCCCCATCCCCCCACCACCGCTGCCTCGCTTGCCACGTGCACGCATGCACAACAGCTGGCTCTGTGCGAACAGGCCGGTTTTGCCGGCTTGACCATGGTGGAAGCTGACATTTGCCAATGGCATCGGCTGATCGACTACCAGCCGCCCAGCGGCTCACCCGACATTGGCCGCATGCGCTTCGAGGGGCCCGATCGGTTGCTCGAAGATGGCCTGGACGGCCGCTATCACGAAGTCTGGCAGCGTGTACCCGAATCCAGCGGCACCAACTGGGGACTGTGGCTGCGGTCAGCCGATGAACCTGAGCGCCAGGCCTGCCTGCTGGTTGCCGGGGATTACTTCATGTTCGTTGCCGACAGGCCTGCGCCCTTGGACCCCGAAGGTGGGCAGCTACGCGACCAACTCGCCCGCGCCACTCCGGCAAAACGCCTCGAACTGCTGGCCTGTGAAATCTCTTTCGGCCGACAACG
The DNA here is from genome assembly GCF_044543345.1 of Pseudomonas sp. NPDC077451. NCBI lineage: Bacteria > Pseudomonadati > Pseudomonadota > Gammaproteobacteria > Pseudomonadales > Pseudomonadaceae > Pseudomonas > Pseudomonas sp. NPDC077451. The sequence goes on from NZ_JBITVX010000003.1 coordinate 385,652, forward strand.
CAACGGCGCGACGCCCTGGATGATCAGCCATTCGACCTTGCCGGGGCGTGTCGGCGACAACCTGCTGCCGAGCTACTGGAATTTCAGCCAACCCGCCGGTATTCCCGAAGGGGACCTGGCCCGCATCGGTCAATTCCCGCCGGCCCTCGGCTGGGTAAGCGTGGCGAATCCGATTTCAGCTCTCGTTCAGGAGGTAGTCGCATGACGGCGCATTTGTCCCTTAGCGCGAACACTAACCTGGAGCCGCGCGCGGCGGTCGCAGCGCAACCGATCAGCGCAGAACCCGCGCCCGTTGCCAAGCCGCGCAGCGCCCGCTGGTGGCGCATTCGTGGCGATCTGCCGAAAACCACGGTTTGGACACTGGCCGCAGCGGGCCTGATTTCACCGTTCATTCTCTGGTGGGCCTATACCGCGCTAGGGCTGGCAGACCCGATGTTCATGCCCAGCCCCGGCGCCGTGCTGGAGCGACTAGGCCGCTGGTGGTCGAGCGAAGGCCTGCTCACCGACATAGGCATCAGCGTCTGGCGGGTCATGGCCGGGTTCGGCGCTTCGGCTTTACTGGCGCTGCCGCTAGGGCTGTATATCGGCACCTACCGCCCGGTGCAGGCGTTTCTCGAACCCCTGACCGACTTCATCCGCTACATGCCGGCGGTGGCCTTCATACCGTTGGTGATGCTGTGGGTGGGCATCGACGAAGGCTCGAAGGTGCTGATCATCTTTATCGGTACCTTCTTCCAGATGGTGTTGATGGTCGCCGAAGACGTCCGCCGCGTGCCGATGACCCAGATCGAGGCCGCCCAGACCATGGGCGCCAACCGCAGCGAGATCGTCAAGCTAGTGATCTTGCCATCCGCGCGCCCGGCAATCCTCGACACCCTGCGCATCACCTGCGGCTGGGCCTGGACCTACCTGGTGGTTGCCGAGCTGGTTGCCGCCAATTCGGGCCTCGGCTACGCCATTCTCAAGGCTCAGCGCTACATGCACACCGACAAGATCTTCGCCGGCATCCTGCTGATCGGGCTGATCGGCTTGCTCACCGACCAGGCCTTCCGCTGGCTTTCCCGCCGCGCCTTCCCGTGGAGGACACAAGCATGACCGACGCCAAGATCCGTATTCAGCAGGTAGGCAAAACCTTTATCAGCGACACGCGCGAGGTCGAGGCGCTGCAATCGGTCAGCCTGGATGTGCGCCCAAACGAATTCATCACCTTCGTCGGCGCGTCGGGCTGTGGCAAATCCACGCTGCTGCGCATCATTGCCGGCCTGGAAACCCTGAGCCGCGGCGAAATCCTGCTAGACGGCAACCCTGTGGATGGCCCCGGCGTCGACCGCGCCATGGTCTTTCAGCACTACAGCCTCTACCCATGGCTTACGGTCATGAAAAACATCAAGTTCTGCCGCCAACTCAAAGTGATTTCGGACACCGTGCGTGGCGATGGCGACGTTGAAACCGCTAGCGGGCGAGCCGACGCCCTGCTCAGCCTCATGGGCCTGACGAACTTTGCCGAGGCCTTTCCAAGCCAGCTGTCCGGCGGTATGCAGCAGCGCGTGGCCATCGCCCGCGCGTTGATGCCCAAGCCAGCGACATTGCTGATGGACGAACCCTTCGGCGCGCTGGACGCCCAGACGCGTGAGGTGATGCACGACCTGATCCGCCACGTGCACAAGCTCGAGAAAACCACGATTCTGTTCGTCACCCACGACGTCGAAGAAGCCATCTACCTCGGCGGCCGCGTGGTGCTGATGGCGCCACGGCCAGGGCGAATCGATTCCATCTATGAGGTGCCGCTGCCAGCGCAGCGCGACCAAGACATGAAACTGTCGCCCGAATTCACCGCGTTGAAACGCGAGATCCTGACGCGCATCAGGGAAACGTCAGGCATGCAGACCGATCTCGATCAACTGGCCAAACTCACGGCCATTGCCGGGTAATCCATCGACTGGCCGCGCGGACTCCCCCACCTGCGCGGCCGGTTTGACCTGATGCTTAACGCGGCATCCGAAAATGGCCACCACCGGCCACTTTCGGCCAATAGCTGCCGCTCAATGGTGTCTGCCAAACCAGAGGCGATTCACTTGACCTGAATGGCGGATCTATCCCATTCGGGGATGACTGCGATCGCGAGGCGATCATCATCAAGACGTCGAACATCCGAATGCCTACAGGGTGCATCCGTGATATGCGTGATGTGGACAAGATAGTGGCAGAACGATACCGTCAACGGGGAAGCCTTTAATTTGGAGCAATGGATATGGATGCCTTAAATATTAAATTGGAAAATTGCTACGGTATTCAAAAGCTTGATGCGACGCTCGCATTCAAAGGGTCGCAAAAAACCCCAGCTGGCTCGGCCTTCTCAATCTATGCCCCGAACGGTTTCATGAAGACGTCACTTGCGAGGACATTTCTAGACTTCCAAGAAGGACGTGAAAGCCAAGACTTGATTTTCCCGACACGCACAACCATCCGCGCAATCACAGCCGAACCCACTACGTCGATCACCCCGGACTCCGTTTTTGTTATCAAGCCCTATGTGGAGCGTTATTCCGGGTCTGGAACCTCGACGTTACTAGTAAACCCCCAATTGAGAGGGGAATACGAAGAAGCTGTGAGAAATATTGAGTCTACTCAAGAAGACTTGCTAAAAGCGTTGAAGGAAGCGTCAGCTTGGCCTGGTAAATCCTCTCCTGCCTCAGAAATAAAAGAAGTATTCAAATTTACGAATCCGTACGACTTTTTCGCGAAGCTGGCAGGTGAGCTCGACGGCGATGCGAAATTTGCTGATTTATCCTATATAGAAATCTTCAACGACAAAACGATAGCTGCGTTTAAGGCTGGAACGCTACATCAACAGCTTCAAGAGTATATATCTAAATATCAAGAACTGGTTGAATGCTCCCCTCTGCTCAGCAAGAAGTTTAATCATGCCGGGGCCAGTGATGTCTCTAAAAATCTTCAAACCAACGGGTTTTTTGAAGCCAACCACACCCTTAATATTTTTAATGGAGGGGAAAGGACTGAAGTTTCATCTGCCAAGGAGTTGGAGGGTTTAGTTCAGGCAGAAAAGCAACGTATCTTGGGCGACAAAGAACTGTCAGCAAGATTCGAAGCGGTTGATAAACAGCTGCAAAAGAACGCCGAGCTAAAAAAGTTCAGGGGGTACTTGACACTCCACCCGGAAATTCTTCCTGAGCTTGGTGATTTTGAAGGTTTCAGAAAGAGACTATGGTTCAGCTATTTCAACGTAGTGCAACCAGCCATAAACTCTTTCGCCATGGCATATGCTTCCGCAAGGGACATAATTGCGCAGACGGCAAAACAGGCTCAGGAAGAAAAAACCAAATGGGCTGCCGTGGTTAATCAGTTCAACGAACGCTTTTATGTTCCCTTCAAGCTGATTGTTCAAAATCAGCAAGACGTTATTCTAAAAGGCGAAAGCCCTAAAGTCGCTTTTGAATTTCATGATGGGCAAGAAACCTGTGGTGTCGAGGAAGAAAAGCTGCTTCAGGTTCTCAGTCAGGGAGAGAAGCGGGCGCTTTATATTCTGAATGTGCTTTTCGAGGTACAGGCACGCCTAGAGTCGAATCAGACCACCCTATTTGTGGTTGACGATATCGCTGACTCCTTCGACTATAAAAACAAGTATGCGATCATCGAGTACTTTAACGAAATTTCCAAGGTCACATTTTTTAGGTTGCTATTCCTAACTCATAATTTTGATTTCCACCGAACAATAAGCAGTCGCCTCCAAATTGCTAGAGAGCGAAGACTTTTCGCCAGAAAAGATCAGCACGCTCTAAGCTTTGTGCAAGAAAAATATCAAAATAATCCATTTGTGATTTGGAAGAAGGGATTAGCCAAAAGCTCATCTTTTCTAGTAGCAAGCATTCCTTTTGTGCGAAATCTATCAGAGTACTGCCACGGGAAGACCAGCCAACACTACCTGATGCTTACCTCACTTTTACATATAAAATCAGATAGCCAGGCTCTTACAGTTGCGGATCTTGAGTTTACCATTAAAGCCACGCTCTCAGACCAAGCAGCGTTGTCTCTTCCAAACTCCACATATAGCGCTCTTCAACTGATCTACGATGAGGCTGAAGCGCTTGCCGCCAATGCCGCTGACGATGTTGAACTAGAATCGAAGGTGATTTTATCTATCGCCATCAGGCTTAAAGCTGAAGAGTACATGATTGCCAAAATAAATGACGCTACCTTCGTGTCTACTATTAGCAGCAACCAGACATTCGAATTGTTTAGCAAGTTCTCATCGAGCTTTTCATCTAGCAATGACGTGATTATGGTGCTCTCGCAAGTAAACTTAATGACTCCTGAAAATATCCATCTCAACTCTTTTATGTATGAGCCTATATTGGATATGTCGGCACTTCATCTTTATGACCTATACGGTAAGGTCAAGGCGCTGTCTTTTCCGATAACGGATGCTTCTAGTCGGATTAACTAAATCCAGCAGGGCAAGCCGCGCGGCCAATAAGAGGAAGAAACTTTGATTTTCGAACTAAAGGGGACAGATTTATTTATTGGCCTTACTGTCCGCTGTTGGCCGAATGCAGTCCTTCGCGACCGGCAGCAATCGGCTAGAAGCGGCCAGTGTCCGATAAACAAATACGTTCCCTTTTCCACTGGACGCCCAGACGCGTGAGGTGATGCACGACCTGATTCGTCACGTGCTCAAGCTCGAGAAAACCACGATTCTGTTCGTCACCCACGATGTTGAAGAAGCCATCTGCCTCGGCAGCCGTGTGGTGCTGATGGCGCCACGGCCAGGGCGAATCGATTCTATCTATAAGGTGCCGATGCCAGCGCAGCGCAACCAAGACATGAAGCTGTCGCCCGAATTCACCGCGTTGAAACGCGAGATCCTCGGGCGCATTCGCGAAACCTCAGGCATGCAGACCGATCTCGACCAGCTCCAGAAACTGACAGCGATCGCGGGTTAGCATCCACGGTGGGCTGAAGCCCACCCTACTGTCGACCGGGTTGTGCAGCTATCCCCTTCAGTACCCGCTGAGCAGCCTGCGGTGGGCTAAAGCGGAACGTTGCCCGGCCCACCCCACCGGTCCAGATCGCATCGTCGTTCAGCGCGGCATCATCCGCACGCCGGAGAGCTCGGCGAGCGGTCCCGGCCGGCCCAGGTGGTAACCCTGCACGTAGTCAACGCCGATGTCCTGCAGGCACTCGAGGATGGCCGCTGACTCAACGAACTCCGCCACGGTACTCAGCCCCATTTCATGGCCGATGTTGTTGATCGACGCCACCATTGCCCGCGCGATGGGGTCGCGATCAATGTCCCGAACGAAACTGCCGTCGATCTTCAGATAATCCACCGGCAGGGTTTTGAGGTACCCGAACGACGACAGGCCCGAGCCGAAGTCGTCCAGTGCGAAGCTGCAACCCACAGCCTTGAGGCTGTTCATGAAGGTCATGGCACGGCTGAGGTTGGCGATCGCCGCAGTTTCGGTGATTTCAAAACACAGGCAATTGGCGGGAATTTGGTGACGCTCGATGGCCGACAGGACGAATTCGAGAAAGCTTTCCTCACCCAGCGAGGTTGCCGACAGGTTGATCGAATAATGCCCCAGCGACGCACCGGGACGACGACGTAGATCGCCGACCCATGCCAGGAAATTGCCGACCACCCAGCGATCCACCGCCGGTGCCAGATCGTAACGTTCAGCCGCGGGCATGAACGCGCCGGGGGGAATGATGCTGCCATCCTCGCCCTGCATGCGTACCAGCACTTCATAGCGCTGCGAACCGTCGTCGCCTGCGGCACGCACGATCGGCTGCACGAACAAACGCAGCAGGTCGCCATCCAGTGCTTGCCGTAGCCGGTGCGTCCATTGCATCTCGCCGCGGCGTTCCATCAGCTGTTGGTCGTCCGCCTGATACACATGCACGCGGTTGCGACCGCCGTCCTTGGCCGCATAACAGGCACTATCGGCAGCACCAAGCAAGGGGCCGAGCGTTTTCGCGTGCTCGTCGATGGCCACCAGACCGATGCTGGCGCCAACCGCGAAACTCTTGCCCTCCCAACTGAAGCGAAACTCGTCAACCGCGTGGCGTATGTCTTCGGCAATCCGCACCGCCTGATTCAACGAACACTCATTGAACAGGATGCCGAACTCATCGCCGCCCAGGCGCGCCAGCAGATCACTGCCCCGCACACGGCCTCTCAGTAGTTGGCCCAGTTGGCGCAGCAATTCGTCACCGGCGGCATGGCCGCAGGTGTCGTTCACCACCTTGAACTGGTCCAGGTCCATGTAGCAGAGAACATGCTCGCCACCTGTGTATTCGCGCAGCAGCGACTCGATCTGGCGCTCGAACGCAGAGCGATTGACCAGCCCGGTGAGGTTGTCGTGATTGGCCTGGAACGTCAGCTTGTGAGCCAGCTGGCGGGTGACCGTGACATCACGAAAGGTCAGCACAGTACCGATGACGGCACCCTCGGCGTCGCGGATGGGCGCAACCGCATCCTGTACGGCCAATTGCGTGCCATCAGGTCGATGAAGGATGCCCGGCGCCCGCTCTGTACGATCCTGACGGTCACTTCTGCGCCGAAGGCCTAGGCTGGCGGCATTGAGCAGCCGCGCACCGGTTGCCTCATCGAAGAGCTGGTAGACCTCGTCAAGCACCAGCCCCTGCGCGGCGGCCTGGCTCCAGCCGATCAGCCGCTCGGCGCTGGGGTTGAGATAGCGCACGCGCCCTGCTCTATCGGTGGTGATCACGCCATCGCCGATGGAAGCGAGCGTGACCTGGGCGAGCATTTTCTCCGCGAACAGCTGCTCCTCGATCTGTCGGCGTTCGGTGATGTCTCGCACCATGCAAACGAAGGCGTCCTGCGGGCGGTTTCCCTGGCTGGCGGTCAGCTCTGCGGCGAACAGTTCGCCGTCTTTGCCGTGGAGCATCAGTTCGGTTTTCAACTCGCCGCCGGCTTCCGGCAACAGCGACGCACTGTTGCCCACGACAAAACGTTGCAGGGGTTGCCCGACGATCTGCTCGGCCGGCAAACCAAACAGTCTTTCGGCGCCGGGGTTGCAGCTGGTCAGAATGCCGTCATGGCCATAGGTGACGATGCCGTCGCGGATGTCCCGCACAATGCTCTGCGTCTTCGCCACTGCGTGTTGCAGGGCACGGATCACCTTGTTGTATTGCTCGGCGATCTGCCCGACCTCGGTGAACGGCTCAACGTCCACTTCGCGCTGGAACTGCCCCAGACGCTGGTGTTCAGCCATGGCGTCGAGCAGCTCGATCAGTTCGGTGCGTGCGCCATGCTCACTGACGTTCAATCCCACGCGCTCATCATCGGGATTCACCCGCATCGGGTAGTACCGATTGATCAGCCGCAACAGCAGATAGGTCAAGCCGAACGCCCAGACCGCGCAAACCAGCACGCCCTGCAACTGAACCATCAGTTGATCGAAGCGACTCAGGCCGGTGCCGAGCAGCAGCGGGTCACCACACAGCGCTACCGCCACAGTGCCCCACAAGCCGGCCGCCAGGTGAACCGGAACCGCGCCGACGGCATCATCGATGGCGCAGCGCACCAATAGCCGATCTGCCAGCCACATCGCCAGGCCACCGCCTGCCCCGATCAGCAGGGAGTCGGCAATGCTGACCGCATGAGCACTCGCGGTGATCGCCACCAACCCGGCCAGCATGCCGTTGAGCAACGCAACGGGCTCGACGTAGCCGTGCCTCCATTGCGATAACAGCATCGCCAACGCCATGCCAGCCATGCCTGCCACAACGGTATTGACGACGATTCCCGGCACACGCCCATCGAAACTCAAGGTGCTGCCGCCGTTGAAGCCGAACCAGCCGAACAGCAGCAGCAAGCCGCCGAGCATCGCCAGTGGCAGGTTTGAGCCCGGCATGTTCTGCCGCAGCCATTTGCTATCGAAGCGGCCCGCGCGCGGGCCGATGACCATCACCGTTGCCAGCGCGATCCAGCCGCCTACGCCGTGCACCACGGTCGAACCCGCAAAGTCGACAAATCCTTGCTGTGCGAGCCAACCCTGACCTTCACGCAAGGCGCCGCCCCATGCCCAATGGCCGAACAAGGGATAGATCAGACCAGCCGACAGCGCGGCGACGATCAGGTAGGCGTTGAAGCGCATACGCTCGGCGGCCGCGCCCGAAACGATGGTGGCGGCAGTCGTACAGAACATTGCCTGGAACAGGAAAAAAGCCAGCGGCCAGCTATCGTCGGCCGCAAGTTCAAGCATGAACAGACTCGTGCCCATCACCCCGTCCTGACTGGTGCCAAACATCAGCGCGAAACCGAATGACCAGTAGAGCAGCAAGGCAATGCACAGGTCGGCCAGGTTCTTGGTCGCGACGTTGATGGCGTTCTTGCTTCGCGTCAGGCCAGCTTCCAGGCACAAAAACCCAATCTGCATGTTGAAGACCAGACCGGCGCACAGCACTACCCAGAGAATATCGATCGAGTCTTTCGGCATACGCATCCCATGGCAGGTGCCCGCAGAAGCGGTGGAGAGCACAGCACCTGGCGGCGCTGGCCTTTAGCTATTAGCCAGAACCGTGCCAGCCGTCCTAGGACTTACCGTCAGGACGCCAGCAAGTCATGCATGGCGGCGAAGACCTGCGCCATGGCCTGCGGGTTGCGCCCCGGTCCGCCGGCGCAATGTCCCCAGTCCGACTGCAGCTCCCGCAGCTCGGCGTTGGGCATAAGCGAGGCTTCGTGTCGCGCGTCTTCAACGGTGAAATAGAGGTCGCTACTGCTGGGCATGATGATCGCCCGAGCAGAAACGTGAGACAGCGCCTCTTCCAGGCTGCCAAAACCGGGTAGCGCGGACGGATCAGCTGATTGCCAGGTGTTCAGCACGCAAAGCAGATCGTTGGCGTCCTGCTCCAGGTGGTCCTGTTCCCAATAGCCGAGCAAGGCGTCGAGACTGGTGAAACCCAGCTCACGCCACTGTTCATTGCGAAAGAACGCCTGCGAGTAGGCCCAACCGGCATAGGCGCGGCCGAAGGCTCGCAAGCCGCGCTCGGGCGCCTCGATATAACGCCCACCCTGCCAGGCCGAATCGGCCTGCAGAGCCGCCTTTACGCCCTCGAGGAAGACGAAATTGTGCGGCCAGCAGCGCGCCGTACAGCAAAACGGCAGGATATGCTGCACCTGTTCAGGGAACAGCAACGCCCAATAAAGCGCCTGCATCCCGCCCATGGACCAGCCAGTGACCAAGTGCAATTGCCATGTTGGGCCAAACAGCTGGTCGAGCAACATGCGTTGCGCTCGCACGTTGTCCGCCAGCGTGATGTGCGGAAAATCCGCGCCACCCTGCCCTGCGGTGGCATTGCTCGGCGAGCTGGACCAGCCGGCACCGAACAGATTGGTCAACACCACACAGTAGTCACCCCTGGTTAGGGGGCTGCCTGCACCAAGCAGGGGCAGACTGCCCCAATGCGATCCACCGTAGTAGCTGGGAATCAGCACGATGTTGTCTCGCTGTGCATTCGGCAGGCCGACGACCTGATAGCAGAGCCGCGCTTTCTGCAACGTCTGGCCGCTTTCAAGCGCTAGATCGCCCAGTTCGATGAATCTTTTTTCCCTTTCTATCTCAATCACTTGCAGTTCCTCTGAGCAGCATTGGCGGGTGTCCCGGCAGGCCTTGCAGCATCTTTTCTATACACGCTGGCATGTATATTGGATGAAGGATTCGTGCCACAGCGCGTAACGCTGGCCCGAATTCAGCAAGGGATTTCCCACCATGACGACCTTTCCGCTTTCCCAGATCGACGAACTCAAACAGAGCCTGCAGGACAAAGGCGTCAAGTACGCCATGGCCAGCTACGTGGACATGCACGGCGTAATCAAAGGCAAATTCGTGCCACTGGCGCATCTTGGCCAGATGCTGCGTGGTTCGGAGCTGTATACCGGGGCGGCGCTGGAGGGCGTCCCGCAGCAGATCAGCGACAACGAAGTCGCCGCCATGCCGGACCCGGCCAGCGCCACCCAGTGCAGCTGGAACCGTAGCCTGGCCTGGTTCGCCAGTGATCTGTACCTGGACGGCAAGCCGTTCGACGCCTGCTCGCGCGGCATTCTCAAGCGCCAGACTGAGGCTGCAGCCGAGATGGGCTACAGCTTCAATCTGGGCATCGAGACCGAATTCTTCCTCTACAAGGACACACCGGACGGCGGCTTCGCCCCGCTCAGTGATCGCGATACCGCAGCCAAACCCTGCTACGACCCGCGCCTGCTGATGGACAACCTGCCGGTGATCGACGAACTGGTGGAGGCCATGAACGAGATGGGCTGGGGCGTCTACTCCTTCGACCACGAGGACGCCAACGGCCAGTTCGAAACCGACTTCAAGTATTCGGACGCACTCACGATGGCCGACCGCTTCGTGTTCTTCCGCATGATGGCCAATGAGATCGCCCGCAAGCACGGTGCCTTCGCCACCTTCATGCCCAAGCCGTCCGCGCAGCGTACCGGCAGTGGCGCGCACTACAACATGTCGCTGGCGGATCTGGCGTCTGGCAAGAATCTCTTTGAGGTGGACGGTGAGGACCCGCACGGCTGCGGTGTCACCCCGCTCGCTTACCACTTCATCGCTGGCGTACTGAAACACGCCAAGGCGATCTGCGCAGTGATCGCGCCCACCGTGAACAGCTACAAGCGGCTGATTCGCAAGGGCGCCATGTCCGGCTCGACCTGGGCACCGGTGTTCGTCTGCTACGGCAACAACAACCGCACCAATATGCTGCGCATTCCGTCCCAGGGCGCGCGCGTGGAATGTCGCGCCGCAGACATCGGCTGCAACCCTTATCTCGGCGCCGCGATGATCCTTGCCGCTGGTCTCGAAGGGGTACGTGAAAAGCTTGAGCCGGGCCAGCCGCACCGCGAGAACATGTACGACTACAGCGAAAAGGACGTCGCGGACATGGGCATCGAGACCCTGCCGCGCACGCTGTCCGAAGCCATCGACGCCTTCGAGGCCGACCCGCTGTCACGCCAGGTCTTCGGCGACGCCATGTACCAGGCCTTCGTCGACTACAAGCGCGACGAATGGAATGCCTACCACACCCATGTTTCCGACTGGGAAATCCAGCGCTACCTGAAATTCTTCTGACTCGATGAAAAGGAGATTCACCATGCAAGCCAATACGTTCAAGCGGGCATTCTGTGCCGGCGCCGTGATCTTTGCAGCCCTTTCGCCTTTTGCCGTGCAGGCCGAAGAAAAGAAAACCTTCGACATCGCCTGGACGATCTACGCCGGCTGGATGCCGTGGCAGTACGCCGACGAGTCGGGAATCATGAAGAAATGGGCGGACAAGTACGGGATCGAGGTGAACATCACCCAGATCAACGACTACGTCGAATCGATCAACCAGTACACCGCGGGCCAGTTCGACGGCGTCGTCGCCACCAGCATGGATGCGCTCTCGATCCCGGCTGCCGGCGGCGTAGACACCACGGCCCTGATCGTCGGTGATTACTCCAACGGCAACGACGGCCTGGTGATGAAGGACAGTGCCGATCTGACATCGCTCAAAGGCCAGCAGATTCATCTGGTCGAGCTGTCGGTCTCGCATTACCTGCTGGCCCAGGCACTGGACAGCGTCGGCATGAGCGAGCGCGACGTGCAGGTGGTGAACACCTCGGATGCCGATCTGGTCGCGGCGTTCAGCACCGACGACGTGCGCAACGTCGTCACCTGGAACCCGCTGCTGGATGAAGTCGCTGCCATGCGCGGCGCGCACAAGGCCTTCGATTCTAGCCAGGTCCCGGGCCATATCAAGGACCTGACCATCGTCAACAGCGAAACCCTGGCGGACAACCCGAACTTCGGCAAAGCGCTGGTAGGCGCCTGGTACGAGGTGATGGGCATCCTCGAAAGCGACACCGAGGAAGGTGCCAAGGCACGTGCGGCCCTGGGCCAGGCATCGGGCACCGATCAAGCCGGTTACGAAAGCCAGCTCAAGGGCATGAAGATGTTCTGGAAGCCGGCCGATTCGCTGGCCTTCATCGAAAGCGACGAGGCCTACCACGCCATGGACAGCGTTCGCCAGTTCTCCTTCGATCACGGCCTGCTCGGCGACGGCGCCGACTCAGTAGATTTCGTCGGCATCGCTATGCCGGGCGACAAGTTGCTCGGCTCCGATGCCAACGTCAAACTGCGCTTCGATACCACCTACATGCAGATGGCGGCGGACGGAAAGTTGTAAAAGGTGCTGGCTGCCAGCTTCTACCTGAAGCTGGCAGCTCGCGTTCTCATGCCCCTCTCTCAACGATCAAGCTCATGCGCCGTACCAAAGAAGACGCCGAACAAACCCGCCTGAAGATCATCGCCGCCGCGCTGGAGCTATTCAGCAAGAACGGTTATTCCAACACGACCCTGGCGATGATCGCCGATGAAGCAGGCTTCAGCCGCGGACCGATTTACTGGCACTTCAAGAACAAGGATGAGTTGTACCAGGCGGTTCTGGGATATTCCCAGCAGCCCCTGGAAAAACTGATTATCCAAAGCCAGGGCATGGCCGAGCGACCGCTGGAGGCTCTCGAGCATTTCGTCAGCGAATGGTTTCGCCTGTTGCTGGAGGATCGCTGGCACCGGCAGTCATTCGAGATCTTGTTGAACAAGACCGAATTCACCGAGCAGATGGCCGATACCCTCGCGCGTGAGCGCAAACTGACACGTGACATCGTTACGCTGCTGGAAACGCTCATCGAAGCCGCAAGCCCAAGCAGCGACCCTGGCACAGCCAAGCCACACAGCCGGGCGCTGTTTGTCTATGCAAGCCTTATGGGCATTACCCACAGCTGGCTGTTCTCGCCTGAACTGTTCAACCTCAAGTCGCAACAGGCGTTCTTCACCAAGCAGCTGCTCGCCGACTGCGGCCCGCCAGAACCGGCTTAGTCCCGTTCGCACCGGCTCGCCATCTCGTTATTTCCAAACAATACAAAGCAGAATGCTGGCCAATCGAGCCCGGACATCAACGCCTTCGTTTAATGCCGGGTTGTGCTGGAGGTATTAATTCTCCGCCCATGCCAGATCGTCTTTCCGGTGGATACACAACTGCAAACCTGACGAATAGAAGTCAGGCTCCTGCAGCGGAGGGATACTGACATGCAAACAAAAAGAACAATCCTGGCAGCCGCCATTTCACTGCTGATCGGCAACCACGCCATTGCCGCAAGCGAGTCGGTTCAGGACCAGACGGGTACTGATAACGTCGCCGATGTGGTTCAGCAAGGCGATACCAGCAGCGTCACCCAGCGTCAGAACGGCACGGCGAACGTTGTCTTCACCGAGCAACGCGGTGTCGGACTGACAGCCGAGAGCGATCAGGTCGGCAGCGGCAATATCTCTGTTACCGATCAGAGTGGTTCCAACGGCAGCGTGGCGATCAGTCAAGACGGTCAATACAACCTGGCGACCATCCTTCAATCTTCGGTGGGCGTAGGCCAGTCGGCCGCTATCTCGCAGGCAGGAATCAGCAACCTGGCATATATCGAACAGCTGGACGGCGCCGGGAACGCCGCGACGATTAGTCAGAACGGACAGCGCAACGCCACCGAGGTTTTCCAGGTCGGGCGCCTGGGCAAACGCTACACCGGCGTCCAGAGCGGTGACGGCAATACCGCGTTCATCGAACAGTCCGGCAGCGCCTCTGCCGATACCGAGCAGACCGGCACAGCCAACGTCATCAGACTCACTCAGGACGGCTTCCCTTATGGCGCCTATGCCTCCATTAGCCAGAACGGCACCGGGAACGAGGCGACGCTCGACCAGCGCTCAGGCGGTCGCTATTCCTCAGGGGATGTGGCGTTGGTTCAAATCGGTACGGACAACGTCGCGGATGTGGTGGAGTCCGGCGGCTTCTCTTCGTTCTCCTTTACACAGGACGGCATCGGCAACGTGCTGACTGCGGAGCAAGGCGGACGCTCGACGTCAGTCGTTGGGCGCTCCACAGGTAACTCCAACCGGGTCGATATCGAGCAGGATTTCGACGGCAGCAGCCTTGTCATTGACCAGAACGGAACGGCCAACGAGATAGACGTGGTTCAGATGGGCTACTACAGCAGCGGCACCATTGAGCAGATGGGCACGGAAAATTACGCCTCGCTCGTGCAGACAGGTGCATGGGACAACGTGCAGCAGTACGACGCGACCATCATGCAGAACGGTACAGGCAATTCGGCGTTCGTTACGCAGGGGCCGTAAAACCCTACAGCCTGCTGCAGCTTAGCCCTCTCGCAGCAGCATACGTGCAGTGGCAGGCCATTCAGAACGTGGCCTGCCGTCTCAGTCAACCGCCAAGGCCTGGCGCACGACTCGCTCGAGGTCACTGAAGAAAAATGGCTTTTGCAGCGTTGGGATGTGCGCGTAGCGCGGGTCCATGCCGACCGAGCCATAACCGGTCGCGAACACCAGCGGAATGTGGCGGCTGATCAGGCGATCCGCAATTGGAAAACTATTGACCCCGTCCAGGTTGACGTCCAGCACTGCCAGATCGAAATCACCGCTCTCGGCTGCCTGCATTCCTTCCGTAAAGCGTGGCACCAGTTCCACATGTTCGCAGCCGATGTCTTGCAGCATGTCTTCCAGCAACATGCCGATCAGCGCTTCATCCTCGACGACCAGTACCTTCGAACACAAACCACTCATTGCAACGGCACCTCTATATCGCAAACAACGCCGCCGGCGAGGTAGGCCAAACGTACCTCAGCGTTCAACTCACCACCCAACCCGCGCTCAAGCAACCTCGACCCGAACCCTTTGCGTACGGGTGGGGTAACGACCGGCCCGCCGACCTCCTCCCAGTGCAACCGAAGAGTGGGTGTTTGCTCCGACAGTGACACCACCTCCCAGGCGATGCGCACCTGGCCTGAGTCGCTGGACAACGCCCCATATTTGGATGCGTTGGTGCACAGTTCATGCAGTGCCATAGCCAGCGCCAACGCTTGCTTGGGACGCAACCGCTGCGCCGGCCCCTCGCTGACAAAACGTTGCAGGCCATCGACCCGGAACGGCGCGACGGCCTGCTCGATAACATCACGCAGGTCAGCGGCTAGCCAGTTCTCCCGCGACAGCACATCGTGCGCCTTGGAGAGCGCGATCAAGCGCCCTTCAAACCACTGATAGCTTTGGTTGCTGGCATCGCGACGAAAGCTCTGCGCAGCAATCGACTGGACCGTCGCGAGGGTGTTCTTGACCCGATGGTTAAGCTCATTGAGCAACAATTGGCGATGATCTTCGGCGACCTTTCGCTCGGTAATGTCGACCAGCATGTTGACCGCGCCAATCAACTCGCCGGCGCTATTACGTAGCGGCGCGGGATACGCGAGAAATGGCACACGGGTTCCATCCGGTCGCTCAGCCAACGCCTCGGCACCCTGAATAGCGCTGTTTTCGATTAACGCCACGGCCATCGGGCAATCCTCGTGACGCATCGGTGTGCCGTCTGGCCAGTACAACCGCCAGGTTACGCACCACTCATCGCTGCCAATGATCGGCACTCGCCCGGTCAGCTCGACACAAGCCTGGTTGAAGTAGCTGACTTTGCCATTCGCATCGGTGGTGTAAACGGCCGAAGGCAAGGCTTCCAGAAGGTCGCGCAAGCGCTGTTCTGCCTCCCGGTTGGCTGCCTCCAGTTGCTTGCGTTCGGTAATGTCGCGAGTGATTGCCAGTTGTACGAAACCATCCCTGGATCCGCTGCTGTCGTTTGGCAGCGTCATGGGCACTGCATGGGTTTCCATGTGCCGCCGGTTTCCGGCGAGATTGATGATGTCGAATTCCCAACTGAGTTTTTCACCATCACAAACCCGGAGGTGCTGCTCCTGCCATGAGGCTCGATGCTCAGGCGCGATCAGCTCAAATACGCAGGCACCCTCCACGTCCTCCGGACCGTTCGCTGCCAGCATTTGCAGGCCAGCCGGGTTCATTTGTACCAGTGTCCCGTCGCGATCAACCACCTTCACGCATTCGGGCGTGTGGTTCACCATCGCGCTCAACCAGTCGACATCACGCCGCCGATCGGCGCTTGACTGCCGCGCAGGCGTAATGGCCTGAAAGCAAACGACTGCGCCTGTGATCTGTCCGGTGTCGTTGCGCAGCGCTTCGATATTGGCCAACACAGCGGCCGGAATGCCATCGGGCCGCTCGATCAGCAGCGCGACGTCCTGAGCGGAGCGACCGGTGCGGATCGTGTAAGCCAGCGGGGTATCGGCAAGCGGCATCAGCTCGCCATCGTGTCGCGCTATCCGCAAGCGTCCGTGACTGGCTAACACCCCGCCGCACAGCTGATCGGCCATCCGGTTGTAGCGCTGCACAGCGCCGTTGGCGTCGAGCACGCACACGCCCATGGGGATGACGTCGAGTACGGGATCACCGAACGGCAGCGAATCCGCAAGGGAATCGGTTGCCGGGTTCGCGCCGGGGATATTTGCAATCTGCATTAGCACCTTTCACGGCCGGTCGATGGGTGTCCCGCTAGCAAAGTTTATTGAACCAAGCGAGGCGGCGAGCTTCAGCAGCCCGCCGTATTCGCTGCAAGCATAGACTGTGCATTTATGCAGACAAGCTATGCATCGAGCCGCATTGATGTTGACAAATATGCACTCTAGGATCAGGACAGCTCCATCGACTTGCCTATCCGAATAACAACAATCGCTAGGACACGCCATGACCCAGTCAAGTGCCATCCCCACAGTCAAACTCCTGATCGGCGGTGAGCTGGTCGAGTCATCAACCAGCGAATGGCGCGACATCGTCAACCCGGCGACGCAGGAGGTTCTGGCACGCGTTCCCTTCGCAACCGAAGCGGAAATGAACGCTGCGGTTGCCAGCGCTAAGGAAGCCTTCAAGACCTGGCGCAAAACCCCAATCGGCGCGCGTTCGCGGATCTTTCTGAAGTACCAGCAACTGATTCGCGAAAACATGAAGGAGCTGGCGGCGATCCTTACTGCCGAGCAGGGCAAGACCTTGCCGGACGCCGAGGGCGATGTGTTCCGTGGCCTGGAAGTGGTCGAACATGCCTCCGGGATCGGTAATCTGCAGCTCGGCGAACTGGCCAACAACGTCGCAACGGGTGTGGACACCTACACCTTGCTGCAACCGTTGGGCGTCTGTGCGGGCATTACCCCGTTCAACTTCCCGGCGATGATCCCGCTGTGGATGTTTCCGATGGCCATCGCCACGGGCAACACCTTCGTGCTCAAGCCCTCCGAGCAGGACCCGATGGTGACCATGCGTCTGGCGGAACTGGCGATGGAAGCCGGCGTACCACCAGGAGTGCTGAACGTCATTCACGGCGGCGCTGATGCGGTGAACCTGATCTGCGACCACCCGGATATCAAGGCCGTATCGTTCGTGGGATCGACCAAGGTCGGCACGCACGTCTACAACCGCGCCAGCGGGGCCGGCAAACGCGTGCAGTGCATGATGGGTGCGAAGAACCACGGCATCATCCTGCCGGATGCCCACAAGGAGCAGACCCTCAACAACCTCACGGGCGCTGCGTTCGGCGCGGCCGGTCAGCGCTGCATGGCGTTGTCGGTGCTGATCCTGGTGGGCGAGGCGCAGAGCTGGCTGCCGGATCTGATCGCCAAAGCCAAGACATTGAAGATCAACGCAGGGGCCGAAAGCGGCACCGATGTCGGACCGGTGGTGTCCTGCGCAGCGCTGGATCGCATCAGCTCGCTGATCGAGCGCGGCGTGTCGGAAGGCGCCGAACTGGTGCTGGACGGCCGCAACCCTCAGGTGGCCGGCTACGACCAAGGCAACTTCGTCGGGCCAACCATCTTCTCCGGCGTGAAGCCTGAGATGAGCATTTATCGCGAGGAAATATTCGGGCCGGTGCTCTGCGTGATGCAGGCCGACACGCTCGATGAAGCCATCGAACTGATCAACGCCAACCCCAACGGCAACGGCACCGCCCTCTTCACCCGTTCCGGCGCGGCAGCCCGGCATTTTCAGGAAGAGATCGATGTCGGCCAGGTGGGCATCAACGTGCCGATCCCGGTGCCGGTGCCGATGTTCTCCTTCACGGGTTCGCGCGCCTCGAAACTCGGCGACCTCGGCCCGTATGGCAAGCAGGTGGTGCAGTTCTACACTCAGACCAAGACCGTCACCCAGCGCTGGTTCGACGAGAACGAAGTCGGCGGCCCGGTGAACACCACCATCAACCTCAAGTAACCGGATCGGCGTCGGCTAAACACCCGGCACCGTTTCAGCCGTCAATCAGAACAAGAAGGAAACGGCCATGCATATCGGATTTCTCGGACTCGGCAACATGGGCGGGCCCATGGCCCGCAACCTGCTCAAAGCCGGGCATAAGGTCACTGTCTTCGATCTTTCCGCCACGGCGGTCTCCGGGCTGGTCGAAGCGGGTGCCAAAGAGGCCACATCGCCGGCTGCAGTCGCCCAGGCGGGTGTCGAAACCATCATCACCATGCTGCCTGCGGCTGCCCATGTGAAGCAGGTCTACCTAGGAGAGGACGGGCTGCTCGCGCATGTACCGTCCGGCGTAGTGCTGATCGACTCCTCCACCATCGACCCAATGTCCGCGCGGGAGGTCGCAGTGGCCGCGGCGAAGAATGGCAACCCCATGCTCGATGCCCCGGTATCCGGCGGCACGGTGGGCGCCGCAGCCGGCACCTTGACCTTCATGGTCGGCGGCAGCGAGGCGGACTTCCAGAAGGCGCAGCCGATCCTCGCCGCAATGGGCAAGAACATCGTGCACTGTGGCGACACTGGCAACGGGCAAGTGGCCAAGGTCGCCAACAACATGCTGCTAGGCATCTCGATGATCGGCGTGGCCGAAGCCATGTCCCTCGGCGTCGCGCTGGGGATGGACGCCAAGGTTCTGGCCGGAATCATCAACTCATCCAGCGGCAGATGCTGGGCATCGGAGATCAATAACCCCTTCCCTGGCGTACTGGAGAACGGCCCGGCCTCGCGCGGCTACAGCGGCGGGTTTGGCACCGACCTGATGCTCAAGGACCTCGGACTGGCCAGCGAAGCGGCCAAACAAGTGCGCCAGCCGGTTATCCTCGGTGGTCTCGCGCAGCAGCTGTACCAGGCCTTCAGCATGCAGGGCCATGGTGGGCTGGACTTCTCCGCGATCATCAAACTCTACCGCCAAGAGGACTAGACATGACCCAGGCAGAAGCGCCGGTACTGATCGATGTACGCAATCGCGTCGGCTATCTCACGCTCAACCGCCCCGCCGGGCTGAATGCCGTCACCCTGGAAATGGTGAGGATGCTGCACCGCCAGTTGCAGCAGTGGGCTGACGACCAAGACGTGGTGGCCGTGGTGTTGCGCGGCGCAGGCGAGAAAGCCTTCTGCGCCGGTGGTGACATCCGCTCGCTGTACGACAGCTACAAAAGCGGCGACAGCTTGCACCGCGAGTTTTTCGAGGAGGAATACGCGCTCGATCAGTACATTCATGCGTATACCAAACCCCTGATGGCGCTGATGAATGGCTTCGTCCTGGGCGGCGGCATGGGGCTGGTTCAGGGGGCCTCGCTACGGGTTATCTCCGAACGCACGCGCATGGGCATGCCGGAAGTCGGTATTGGCTATTTCCCCGATGTCGGCGGCAGCTACTTCTTGTCGCGCCTGCCGAACCACCTTGGCATTTACATGGGCCTGACCGGCAACCATGTGAATGCTGCTGATGCGCTGTATGCCGGGCTCGCCGATTACAGCGTACCGCACGAGCAATTCGCCGAACTCGAACGATGCCTCGACCAGCAGGACTGGTCCATGCCGCCGCTGCAGGCGCTGACCAACCTTCTGGTTTCGATGGGCTGCACCGAACTGCCGGATGCACCGTTCAAAGCCTTATCCCCGGCCATCGAAAAGCATTTCGCGCATGACAGCGTCGCTGCGATTCGTCAGTCGCTGGCCGCCGAAGAGCGCCCCGAGTACCGCGACTGGGCGGCCGAGACCTTGACGGTGATCGACAGCCGTTCGCCGCTTTCGGTCAGCGTCACGCTAGAGATGCTCCGCCGCGGACGCACCCTGTCGCTGGCCGACTGCTTCGCCATGGAGCTGCATCTGGACCGACAGTGGTTCGATCAGGGCGACATCATCGAAGGCGTTCGGGCGCTGATCGTCGACAAGGATAAGAACCCGCGCTGGAACCCGCCTACGCTGGAGGAAGTGACGCCAGCACGCGTGGCGGCCTTCTTCGCCGACTAGGAATTGATTTTTATGCAAGACATCGAACTGAGCGAAGAGCAACGGATGATTCGCGACATGGCGCGCGACTTCGCCCGCGCCGAGATCGCGCCGAAGGCCCAAGCGTGGGAACAGACCGGTTGGATCGGCGACGACACCGTGACCCAGCTGGGCGAGCTTGGGCTGCTGGGAATGATCGTGCCCGAGCAATGGGGCGGCACCTATATCGACTATGTCGCCTACGCCCTGGCGGTCGAGGAAATTTCGGCAGGTGACGGCGCCATCGGGGCGTTGATGAGCATTCACAGCTCGGTCGGCTGCGGCCCGATCCTCAAATACGGCACGCCCGAACAGCAGGACGAATGGCTACCGGATCTGGCGGCAGGTCGCGCCATCGGTTGCTTTGCCCTCACCGAACCTCAGGCCGGCTCCGAGGCACACAACCTGCGCACCCGCGCCGTGCTGGAAAACGGCGAGTGGGTGATCAATGGCGCCAAACAATTCGTCAGCAACGGCAAGCGCGCCAAGATCACCATCGTCTTCGCCGTTACCGATCCCGAGCTCGGTAAAAAAGGCCTGTCCGCGTTTCTGGTCCCCACCGACAACCCCGGCTTTGTTGTCGATCGCATGGAAAAGAAGATGGGCATCCGCGCCTCGGACACCTGCGGCGTCACCTTGCGCGACTGCCGCATTCCCGAGGCAAACTTGCTCGGCCCGCGCGGCAAGGGACTGGCAATCGCCCTTTCCAACCTCGAAGGCGGCCGCATCGGCATTGGTGCCCAGGCTCTAGGCATCGCCCGCGCGGCGTTCGAAGCAGCGCTGGGTTATGCCCGTGAGCGCATCCAGTTCGACAAGCCGATCATCGAGCACCAGAGCGTGGCAAACATGCTGGCGGACATGCACACCCGGTTGAATGCCGCGCGCCTGCTGATCCTGCATGCCGCACGCCTGCGTAGCGCCAACCTGCCCTGCCTGTCCGAAGCCTCCCAGGCCAAGCTGTTCGCCTCGGAAGTCGCCGAATACGTGTGCTCCAAGGCCATGCAGATCCACGGCGGCTACGGCTATCTGGAGGACTACCCCGTCGAGCGTTATTACCGCGATGCGCGCATAACCCAGATATATGAAGGCTCGAGCGAGATTCAGCGGCTGCTGATTGCGAGGGAGTTGAATAACTACGGGTTGTGATCAACCCCTATAAGCGTGAAGGCGGCATCAGGTTTTGCCAGGGATCAGATGATCCCTGGAAGTTTCAGCGGACGGCTATTCATGAGCCGTCTGATTGTCTTCGGTATCACCTGCTCTTGTAGGAGCCAGCTTGCTGGCGATCAAAGGCCCGACTATCAGAGAAGCTGAAGAACGAAACACCCCGAGGCAGTAATCCCGAGCGAGATGGCGGCAAGCGCGACCGCTATCCAGACAACAATAAAAAGGATACGACGATGCTCAAAGGTACGATGCAGCAGACCCCGCTGATGATCAGCGGCATCCTGACCCATGCAGCCCTCGCCCACGGCGACCGCGAGATCGTCTCACGGCTGGTGGACGAGCCCATCTGGCGGTACGACTACGCCGGGCTCGCAAAACGCGCCGGCCAAGCCGCCAGCATGTTACGCAAGCTGGGGGTGAAGCCCGGCGACCTGGTGTCGTCACTGGCCTGGAATACCCATCGCCACTTCGAGCTGTTCTTCGCCGTGCCCGGCATTGGCGCGGTGCTGCACACGGCCAATCCACGGCTGTCGGACGAGCAGATCATCTACACCCTGAACCACGCCGGCAGTGGCGTGCTGCTGTTCGACCGCAGCTTCCTGGCCTTGGTCGAGCGTGTGCGCCCGCACCTTGAAAAAGCCCACACCTTCATCATGTTGTCAGATGCCCAGCGCACCGAACCAGGCGAAATCGGCGCGCTGAGTTACGAAACGCTGATCTCGCAGGAACAGCCAGTCACCGACTGGCCGCAGTTCGACGAAAACGCCGGCGCCATGCTCTGCTACACCTCCGGCACCACCGGCAACCCGAAAGGCGTGGTCTACAGCCACCGCTCCGTCGTCCTTCACGCCATGGCGGCGGGCCTCACCGGCGCCTTCGGCTTCTCCGCATTCGACTGCATCATGCCTTGCTCGTCCCTCTACCACGCCACCGCCTGGGGCGTGCCCTTCACGGCCGCGATCAACGGCTGCAAGTTCGTGCTGCCGTGCGACAAGATGGACGGCGCCAGCCTGCAGGAGCTGATTCAGAACGAGGGCGTGACATTCTCCGGCGGCGTGCCGACCATCTGGACCATGTACCTCAATCATCTAGAGCGCACGGGCGAAGACACCGGCCAGCTCAAATGCCTGGTAATCGCCGGCTCGGCCGTCCCCCGTGCGCTGGCCGAGAAGTTCGAGACGCGTTATGGCGTCAGCGTTCGCCAGCTCTGGGGCATGACTGAAACCAGCCCCCTCGGCGTGGTCGCCACCCCGACGCCCAAGCTCGCGGCCATGGGCGAAGCGGCCACCAACGAAGCGATCTGGACCCGGCAGGGGCGCCTGCAATTCGGCATCGAACTGAAGATCGTCGATGAGGCGGGCAACGAATTGCCGCATGACGGCGTCACGTCCGGCGCCCTGCTAGTGCGCGGCCCTTGGACGGTCGAGCGCTATTTCCGCAGCGAAACCAGCGCACTGGACGCCGATGGCTGGTTCGACACCGGCGACATAGCCACCCTCGACCCCAACGGCTACATGCGCATCACCGACCGTAGCAAGGACGTGATCAAGTCCGGCGGTGAGTGGATCAGCTCCATCGATATCGAGAACATCGCCGTGGCCTGCCCGGGTGTACGCATCGCAGCGGTGGTCGGTGTGGCCCACGAGAAATGGGAAGAACGCCCGATCCTCATCATCGAACCCCACGACGAGGCCGACATCTGCATCGACACGGTACTCGCCTACCTGGAGCCGCAAATCGTCAAATGGTGGATGCCCGACGCCGTCATCATCGACACCGTCCCGCTGACCGCGACCGGCAAAATCGACAAGAAAACCCTGCGCGACCGCTACCGCGACCACTTGATAGAGCTGGAGGAAAACGCAGCTGACGCGGCGAGCCTTTAGCGCGGCAGAACCTGGGGGACGGGACCGTGGCTACCGTAGGGTGGGCTTCAGCCCACCGATTTCACCCAGCCGAGCGAACGTAGCGGGCCGCGCCGTTTTGTGGATTCACCCAGTCATCTCCGGCGAGCCACCTGGCGACCCCTAGGGTGGGTTTCAGTCCACCTGCACGTACGGGCGCGATGGATCACATCACCAACAGGAACGCGCCTTATGTCGACCGCCACCGCCACACCCCGCCAAGGCCCGCTGCTCGGCCTGCGCGTGCTGGAGTTCGCCAGTATCGGGCCCGGTCCACACTGCGCGATGCTACTGGCTGACCTTGGCGCCGAGGTGATGTGCATCGAGCGCGAGGGCGGCAATGGCTGGCCCAATCCTGTGGTTGATCGCGGCCGCAAGCGCCTCACGCTGGATATCCGCACCGACGCCGGACGCGAACGCTGCCTGGCGCTGGCCGAAGGCGCAGATGTGCTGATCGAAGGCTTTCGGCCCGGCGTGATGGAACGCTTGGGGCTCGGACC
Organism: Pseudomonas sp. NPDC077451; assembly: GCF_044543345.1. Lineage (NCBI taxonomy): Bacteria > Pseudomonadati > Pseudomonadota > Gammaproteobacteria > Pseudomonadales > Pseudomonadaceae > Pseudomonas > Pseudomonas sp. NPDC077451. Next base: position 409,442 of record NZ_JBITVX010000003.1, read on the forward strand.
TGAGCAGGTTCACGGGCGCAACCCGCGTTTGGTTTATGGCCGCATGACCGGTTGGGGCCAGACCGGACCGCTAGCCAAGCGTGCCGGCCACGATATCAACTATCTGGCGATCACCGGCGCACTGGCTGCGATCGGCAATCGCGAAGGCCCAGCGATTCCGCCACTCAACCTGGTCGGCGACTTCGGCGGCGGCTCGCTGTATCTGGCGTTCGGGATCATGGCCGCGTTATGGGAACGGGAAAGGTCAGGCCAGGGCCAGGTGGTCGACGCCGCCATCGTCGACGGCGTGTCCTCGATGATGAGCTTCTTCGCCGGGCTCCTGCCCAGCGGCGCCATCTCGCTTGAACGCGACCGCAATCTGCTGTCGGGCGCCGCACCGCATTACCGCTGCTACACCTGCGCCGATGGCCGCGACATCGCGGTTGGACCACTGGAACCTCAGTTCCTGACCGAACTGATGCAGCAGATCGAGGCGCCCGAATCCTTGCGTGAAGGCTGCAACGACCCGACGCAATGGCCGGAGTTAAGCGAACAACTCGCCGCGCTGTTCGCCAGCAGAACCCAAGCCGATTGGTGCAGCCTGCTGGAAGGGACCGATGCCTGCTTCGCCCCCGTGCTCACCCTGGAAGAAGCCGCGCAGCACCCGCACATGCAACAACGTGGCGTCTATCGCGACATCGACGGCGCGCTGCACGCCGCCCCCGCGCCACGCTTTTCGCGGACGCCGGGGTCGATAAGAGTCTCGGAAGACGCATGGGGCTGGGACTGATCAGGCGCGAGATGAAGGATTCGCACAGCAGACAAAGCGACCGGGCGGTTCGGTGGAGCGCTTTCCATCCAAGCGCCCTGGAAACGCTTTCCAACGATCATCCTTGTGAAACAGGCCCGCTAACTCTTCACCGGTATAGGGTTCAATGCGCGACGCTTAACACCCACCAGACAATCAAGGACCGATCATGTCTGTTATCGCAAAGCATCCTACGTACCTGCTCGCAGCCTTTCTCACGGCCCTATTTGTAACCCCAACGGTTTCGGCTGAAGCCTGTATAGGCGCACCTTGCCTGCTGAAGGCGCGAGACCTTGGTGAAGGCCTTATCTCAACCGCATTCGTTACTGTCGGGCTACCGTTGATGAGCAGTCACCAGACCACTGAATCTTCCAGCAGTGGTTGGAGTGGATACGCGGCGGCCGTGACCGACGATGCCGCTGTGGTTGTAGCTAGCCAGGGAAAGATCAAAGGCCCTTATTTCGAATCAGCAAGGCTTCGCTTCAAGGAGCAAGGGGATACTGCATCGCACTTAGGTGATGTTGAATTCGCCGTGATGCTCCTGGCGGCCAGTCCCGTGAGTGACATCAAACGATAGGGCTCGTTTGACTCTCCGACCCCGTAGATACCGTCTTCCCCATTAGCGCGCAAGGGCCAGTTGAGGGTCGAAACGCTGGCCCGATTTAAGTACCCCATAGGCGATGTGCAGCAGCTT
>NZ_JBITVX010000004.1:0-27237 GCF_044543345.1 Pseudomonas sp. NPDC077451
GAGGGCGCCAAGGCCTCGCTGAGTGCCTTCGATCACCTGATCCGCAGCTCTGTCGAAGACTGAGCGTCGAGGTAAAAAGAAAGGGGAGCAGGCCAAGGTCTGCTCCCCTTTTTTGTTTGCTGCTTTTCTTGAATCAAACTTTGCTTTCGAGGTCCGCCACGGTCCCATTGATCCAGTCTTCGGCGCGCTGATTGAGCTCGGCTGCTGCACGAGGACCTTCGCTCTCAGCATGCATGGCTGGGCCGATGACAACCTGGATGGTCCCAGGCCGTTTACCCCACCCTGACTTCGGCCAGAACGTACCGGCATTGTGTGCTACCGGCAAGATCGGGAGTTTGGCGTTGACTGCCAAGGCAGCACCGCTGCGCGAGAACTTGCCAACCTGCCCGACAGGAACGCGCGTCCCCTCTGGAAAAATCAGCACCCAGGCGCCTTGCTCTAGCCGCTCCAGTCCCTGTTTCGCAACTTGGCGCAATGCCTCTTTGGGGTTCTCACGGTCAATCGCAATCGGCTTGAGCAGCCGAATCGCCCATCCAAAAAACGGGACGTTGAGCAATTCACGTTTGAGCACCTGGCTCAACGGCTCGAAGTAGGCCGAAAGAAAAAACGTTTCCCAGGTGCTCTGGTGTTTGGAAAGAATCACGCAGGGCTTTTCCGGAATGTTCTCCGCGCCGCTCACCTCATAGCGCAGGCCTACGATGGTCTGGGCTAACCATACGGCGCTGCGACACCAAGTCTGGACCACGAACCGGTAGCGCGTGCGGAACGACATGAAGGGTGCGAAAACCAGACTGACCAAACACCAGGCGAAGGCCGTGAACGACAGCAGCAAGTAGAACAACAGGATGCGTATCGGCAGCAAAACGTTCATCGTTTGGCTCCCAACAGATGATCGACCACAGCTGCCAAATCATCGAACACCTGGGTGCCGGTTGGTAGCGGGCCTTTTGCAGTCTTCGAGCCCTTTCCGGTGCGAACCAGGTAAGGAATGCCGCCGAGGCGCATCCCTGCGTGCAGATCGCGATGGCTGTCGCCCACCACAGGGACACCTGTGAGGCTTTCAAGATGAAAGTGCTCGGCGATCTGCTCGAACAACCCGGGCAGCGGCTTGCGGCAATCACAGCCATCATTGGGGCCATGCGGGCAATGCACGATCAGATCGACGCGGCCGCCCTCCTCCATCACCAGCTGCTGCATTTTGAAATGCATGTCACCGAGTGTGGTGGCGTCGAACAGGCCGCGGGCAAGGCCGGACTGGTTGGTGGCAACTGCCACCGTCCAGCCAGCCTCGCATAGCCGTGCGATCGCCCTGATCGAGCCCGGGATCGGAATCCATTCTTCCACGCTCTTTACATAGGCGTCGGAGTCCTCGTTGATCACGCCGTCGCGATCCAGCACGATCAGCTTCACCGGCTTAGCCAAGTGCGGAAATATCGGCAACGCCAAGGAACAATCCTCTCAACCGGGCAAGTAAGGCATAGCGGTTGGCGCGAACCGAAGCGTCTTCGGCGTTGACCAATACCGCCTCGAAAAAGGCATCCACCGGACCGCGCAGGTGCGCCAGACGCTCGAGCGCCTCGCGATACTGACGATCCGCAGCCAGGGGCTGCACGGCTTGTTCGGCCTGCTGCAGCGCAGAATACAAAGAGAACTCGGTGGCATTGTCGAAGTAACGGGGCTCGACGGTTTCCGGTAGCTTTGCTTCGAACTTGCTCAGCAGATTCGAGACGCGCTTGTTCGCAGCCGCCAAGGCTTCGGCTTCCGGCAGATTGCGGAACGCCTGTACGGCTTGCACGCGCTGATCGAAGTCCAACGCTGAGCCCGGCTGTACGGCACGAACCGATAGATAGGACGCTACCTCGACACCCTCGTCTTCGTACCGCGCACGCAAGCGATCAAAGATGAAATCGAGGACCTGATCGGCCAAGCCTTCAGTCTTGACCTGACTTCCAAACTGGTTAATAGAGAAGCGCACGGCAGCAACCAGATCCAGATCCAGACGCTTTTCAATCAGGATGCGCAGGATGCCCAGGGCCGCGCGGCGAAGCGCGTAAGGGTCCTTGCTGCCGGTGGGAAGCATGCCAATGCCAAAGATGCCCACCAGCGTATCCAGCTTGTCGGCTACCGCGAGGATGGCACCTGTGTGGGTAGTCGGCAGCTCTGCACCCGCCCCGCGGGGCATGTACTGCTCATTCAAAGCCAGGGCAACGTCGGTGGGTTCACCATCGTTGACGGCGTAGTAATAACCCGCAATTCCCTGCATTTCCGGGAATTCGCCGACCATCTCAGTGGCCAGGTCGCATTTGCTCAGCAGGCCCGCGCGCGCCGCCCAGTGGGCATTGCCTTCGGTGCGTTCGGCGATGAATGCGGCCAGCCTGGAGACTCGCACCGCCTTGTCGTACACAGTTCCAAGCTGGGCCTGGAATACCACGTTTTTCAAGCGTTCATTGAAGCTGTCGAGCTTCTGTTTCTTGTCCTGCTTGAAGAAAAACTCGGCGTCGGTGAGGCGAGGACGCACCACTTTCTCGTTACCCGCAACGATCTGAGCCGGATCCTTGGATTCAATGTTGGCAACTGTGATGAAGCGCGGCAGCAGCTTGCCGTTGGCGTCCAGCAGGCAGAAGTACTTCTGGTTGTCCTGCATGGTCGTGATCAACGCTTCCTGTGGTACTTCCAGGAAGCGTTCCTCGAACGAACACACCAGCGGTACAGGCCATTCGACCAGCCCGGTCACTTCGTCCAACAGCGCTGGCGGCACGATAGCACTGCCGTTCTGCTCGCTGGCCAGCTGCTCGACACGCTTGGCGATCAGCTCGCGGCGTTCGGCAAAATCGGCAATGACATGAGCGCCGCGCAGGTCTTCCAGATAGCTTGTCGGCTTTGAAATGCGTACTGGGCTCGGGCTATGAAACCGGTGGCCGCGCGATTCGCGACCGGCGCGTTGAGTCAGGATGGTGCAGTCAACGACCTGATCACCGAATAGCATGACCAGCCACTGGGTTGGCCGGACGAATTCTTCCTTGCGAGCGGCCCAGCGCATGCGCTTGGGAATTGGCAGCTCGTTCAGCGATGTTTCGACGATAGCGGGCAGCAGCTCAGCAGTCGCCTGGCCAGGTATCGAGCGGCTGTACCGGAGTTTGGGGCCGCTGCGGTCGACTTCGGCAAGGTCCACGCCGCACTTGCGCGCAAAGCCCAGGGCGGCCTGGGTCGGTTCGCCTTCGGCGTCGAACGCCGCCTGCAGCGGCGGCCCGTCGAGGTTGATGCTGCGATCAGGCTGCTCGGTGTCGAGCTGCTCGATCAGCACGGCGAGACGTCGGGGTGCGGCAAACGCCTGTACCCGCCCATGCTTGAGACCAGCGTCCTTCAAGCCTTTCTCGATGCCCGTGCGAAACGCGTCGGACAACTTGCCTAAGGCCTTGGGCGGCAGCTCTTCGGTGCCGAGCTCGACCAGGAAATCCAGTGCACTCATTCTGCAGCCTCCAGCTTGGCCAGTACTTCGTCACGCAGGTCCGGGGTGGCCATGGGGAAGCCGAGTTTGGCGCGTGCCTGCAAATAGCTCTGCGCCACCGAGCGAGCCAGTGCCCGCACGCGCAGGATGTACTGCTGCCGCGCAGTCACCGAGATGGCCCGGCGAGCATCCAGCAGGTTGAAGGTATGCGAGGCCTTCAGCACCATTTCATAGGTGGGCAGCGGCAGCTCCAGTTCGATCAACCGGTTGGCTTCCGATTCATAGAAGTCGAACAGTTCGAACAGCTTGTCGACGTTGGCATGTTCGAAGTTATAGGTGGACTGCTCCACCTCGTTCTGATGGAACACATCGCCATAGGTGACGGTGCCGAACGGGCCGTCCGTCCAGATCAGGTCGTAGACCGAGTCGACGCCCTGCAGATACATCGCGAGTCGCTCGAGACCGTAGGTGATTTCGCCGGTAACGGGATAGCACTCGATGCCGCCGACCTGCTGGAAGTAGGTGAACTGGGTGACCTCCATACCGTTGAGCCAAACCTCCCAGCCGAGCCCCCAGGCGCCCAGCGTCGGCGATTCCCAGTTGTCTTCGACGAAGCGCACGTCGTGTACCGAGGTGTCGACGCCGATGCGACGCAGCGACTCCAGATACAGGTCCTGGATGTTGTCCGGGTTGGGCTTGAGCACGACCTGAAACTGGTAGTAGTGCTGCAGACGGTTGGGGTTCTCGCCATAACGACCATCGGCAGGGCGACGCGAAGGCTGAACATAGGCTGCGTTCCAGGTTTCAGGACCGACAGCACGCAAGAATGTGGCGGTGTGGAAGGTGCCGGCGCCCATTTCCATATCGTAGGGTTGCAGAACCACGCAACCCTGCTCTGCCCAGTAGCTTTGCAGGGCAAGGATCAGGTCTTGGAAGGTGCGCATGGCAGGCGTAGGCTGGGTCAAAAGTTCACCTGTGCTGGCTTCGACAGAAAGCCTCGGAGTATACCCGATAACGGCTCGAACCCGTGGCGACGCGTGCTCTACGGCGTAGCGCCGGTCGCACTTCCGATCTGCTTTTCGCCCCGTTCAAGGATCTGAAAACAATGCCGCGTTGCGCCTGGTGCAGTGACGACCCGTTATACATTGACTACCACGACAGCGAGTGGGGTGTTCCCACCCGTGATCCTCAGGTCCTCTTTGAATTTCTTATTCTTGAAGGCGCACAGGCGGGACTGTCCTGGATTACGGTGCTGCGCAAGCGAGAGCGTTATCGCCAGGTGTTGTTCGGCTTTGATCCGAAGCGTCTGGCACAGATGACCGATGCCGAGATCGACGAATGCATGCTCGACGCCGGCATCATCCGCAACCGTCGAAAACTCGAAGCCGCACGGCGCAATGCCCAGCTCTGGCTGGAGTTGGAAGACCCGTCGGGTTGGTTGTGGTCCTTCGTTGGGGGCGAGCCGAAGATCAACCATTTCGAGTCGATCAGCCAGATGCCGGCGGTGATCGCCGAAGCCGAGGCCATGAGCCGTGGGTTGAAGAAGGCCGGGTTCGGCTTTGTCGGCCCGACCATCTGTTACGCTTTTATGCAGGCGTGCGGCATGGTCATGGACCACACCACTGACTGTGATCGTTATCCCGCTCTGGCGCGTGTACCGGCCAGGCACCCAAACGGCTGTGATGCCTAAGGGGTAGCCAATCGCGCTAAGCAGTTACAATAGCGTCTTTGATTTCGGGAGAGATCCTTGGACAAGCTCAAAGGTGCGCTGGTGGTTGGCTTTCTGCGCCTGTTCGCCCTACTCCCCTGGCGCGCAGTTCAGGGGTCGGGTCGCTTCATTGGCTGGCTGATGTGGAAGCTGCCGAACCGTTCTCGCGAAGTCGCCCGGATCAATCTTTCCAAGTGTTTTCCAGAACTCGACGCTGCCGAACGCGAGCGTTTGCTCGGACAGAGCCTGCAGCAGATCGGCATGGCTTTTACGGAGAGTGCCTGCGCCTGGATCTGGCCAGCAGACAAGACGCTGCGGCTGGTCAAGGAAGTCGAGGGGCTGGAAGTGCTGGAGCAAGCTTTGGCTTCAGGTAAGGGAGTCGTAGGCATCACCAGCCATCTGGGCAACTGGGAAGTCCTCAATCACTTCTATTGCGCGCAATGCAAACCGATCATTTTCTATCGCCCGCCGAAGCTCAAGGCGGTCGATGATCTCCTGCAACGCCAGCGTGTCCAACTGGGCAACAAGGTCGCGCCCTCGACCCGAGAGGGCATCATCAGCGTCATCAAGGAAGTCCGAAAGGGCGGTGCCGTGGGCATACCAGCGGATCCGGAACCCAGCGAGGGCGCCGGCGTTTTCGTGCCGTTCCTTGGCACACAAGCGCTGACGAGCAAGTTCGTGCCTGGCATGCTGACGGGCGGCAAAGCGGTAGGTGTGTTCCTTCACGCGTTGCGCTTGGATGATGGTTCGGGCTACAAGGTCATTCTCGAGGCAGCACCTCCAGCCATGTACGACGAGGACGTCGAGGTCGCGGTGGCAGCCATGAGCGGCGTCATCGAGCGATATGTGCGGACCTGGCCGAGCCAGTACATGTGGACGATGAAACGCTTCAAAAAGCGGCCAGCCGGCGAAAAACGCTGGTACTAACGACAGCTCACCCAGTAAAGGGACTTCTATGGGAAACCCGAATCAGCGGCAGCATCCACGCGCACCCATGAAGTGCCGTATCCGCATTACCCACGAGTCATTTGGCGAGGTGTTCGCGCACACCCGCGATCTCTCGGATGGCGGCGTCTACGTCAAACATCCGCAGCTGATCGAGTTGCAGCCGGGCATGACGGTCAGTGGGCAGGTGCAGGATCTCCCCATTCCCGCCCCTGTGCTGCAGATGGAAGTGATGCGTGTCGATGCTGAGGGTGTTGGCTTGCGCTTCGTCCAGCCAGATTAATAGAAGCTTGGCAGGGTGTGCGACCGGCTGGCGCTAGCTGCCGGCCTGTTTGTTCAGCTTGCGGAGAAACACATCCATTTCCTTCTCGGCCTGCTTGTCGCCGTGTGCCTGCGCCGCGAGCAGGCCTTGTTCCCAGGCACGCCTCGCGCCGTCGAGATCCCCACAGTCCTTTAACGCCTTGCCGAGCAGCTTCCAAGCGGCAGAGTATTTCGGATCCTGTTCGACGCAGCGTTGCAAATGAACCGCTGCTTCAGCTGAGTCCCCAAGATCCAGGTAGCCCTTGCCAAGCCCGAAGCGCAGCATTGGATTGTCCATGCCCTTGCCAAGCATCTTTTGCAGCGATTCGATCATTGCGTTCCCCTGGGAAATCCTTCCTGAAGCAGCCGGTGTAGCAGTGACGTGCTCTGACCACTAGCCTAGCTCGCCTGGGTTACCGCACTGAGAAACTCTTGTGTGCGGGTCTCCTGGGGGTTGCCGAACAGCTCGTCCGGCGTGCCCTGTTCGTGGATCCTGCCTTCATTGAAAAAGCATACCCGGTCAGCGAATTCCCGAGCGAAGCCCATCTGGTGGGTCACCATCAGCATGGTCAGGCTGTGCGCATCGCCCAGTCTACGGATGACATTGAGCACTTCGCCGCAGAGCTCCGGATCCAGCGCAGAGGTGACCTCGTCGAACAGCATCACCTTGGGTCGCATCGCCAGTGCTCGGGCAATGGCTACCCGCTGCTGCTGGCCACCCGACAGTTGCGAGGGATAGTGCTCAAGTTTGTCCTCCAGCCCCACCATCGCCAGCAATTCCTCGGCACGCTCGCGAGCTTCCTTCTTCGACAGTCCGAGCACCTGCACCGGTGCTTCCATCACGTTCTGCCGGGTGCTCATGTGCGGAAACAGGTTGAAGCTCTGGAACACCATGCCCACCTTGCCGCGGACCCTGCGCAGATGCCGCGCGTTGGCGCGGACCAGATTGCCACTGGCATTCGGCATGTGAGTCAAGGGTTCGTCATCGACCATGATTACGCCTTCGTCGATGTCCTCTAGGGTCATCAATGCACGCAGCAGGGTTGATTTGCCGGAGCCGCTGGGGCCGATGATGGCGACCTTCTCACCCGTTCGGACATCTAGGTCGAGATGGTTGAGCACGGTCAGGTCGCCGAAGTGTTTGCTCACATCGCGAAACTGCACCATAAGCTCCGGCTCGTTGGCAGGGCTGGTTGAGTTCTGGGTTTCGCCGGCAGGCGTCGATGCGTTCATCGGGCTAGCTCCATACGGTTTTCCAGTCGGCGTACGAACCAGGCGAGGCCGAGGCTGAGAATGAGAAAGAACAGGCCGACCATGGTGATCGGTTCCAGATAACGGAAGTGCTCCGAGCCGATGTTCTTGGCGCGTTGCATAATTTCCACTACGGTGATGGCCGAGAGCACGGGCGTGTCCTTGAGCATCGAGATCATGTAATTGCCCAGCGCTGGCAGGATCGGTCGCAGCGCCTGTGGCAGGATCACCTTGCGGTAGGCGTTGAGCGGCTTCATGTTCAGCGCCGTCACCGCCTCCCATTGCGCGCGGGGTACTGCATCGAGCCCGGCGCGATAGACCTCCGCGGTGTAGCAGGCGTAATGCAGCGCGATGCCGATGATGCCCGCCTGCAAAGCGGTCAGATTGAAACCGTAATTCGGCAGGACGAAAAACAGGAAGTACACCTGAATCAACAGCGGTGTGCTGCGGATGAACTCGATCAAGCCAGTCATCGGCCAGGACAGCCAGCGATGCCGGCTGCGGCGTCCCACCGCGAGGAACAAGCCCAGCACGATGGCGATGGAAAACCCGGCGATGGTAATGCCGATGGTTTTCAGTGAGGCATCGAGCAATCTGGGCAGGATTTCCCAGGCGAACTCCCAATCGAAGAAATTCATGACATGCCTCCCCGCATACGGCCGCGCGCCAGGCGCCGCTCAAGGGTGCGCATGGAGAAATTGATGATTTGGGCGAGAACGAAATACATCACTAGCGCCAGGCCAAAAATTTCAAGGGTCATCAGGGTTGCCTGGTCCAGCTGGCGTGCACGGAATGCGAGATCGGACAGCGTGATCAGCGACACCAACGAGGTGTTTTTCAGCAACTCGATCAGCAGGTTGGTGCCTGGCGGGATCGCCGCCAACAGCGCTTGCGGCAGGATGACCCTGCGCAGACGCTGCCCAGCGGTCATGTTCAGTGCCTGGCAGGCTTCGTACTGCCCTTCGTGCACCGACCGTATGGCACCGCGCAGCACCTCCGCGCCGTAGGCGCCGATGTTCAGCCCGAGGCCGATCACCGCGACATTGAATGCGCTCATGGCGATGTTGAACGGTGGCATCGGCAGCACGAAGTAGAGCCAGAACAGCTGCACCAGCAGCGAACTGCCGCGGAACACTTCAACGTAGACGATGGCCAGCCAGCGCAACGGCTTGATCGGCGACAGTCGACCCAGCGCGCCGATCAGCGCGGCGACTATGGCCAGAAGGGAGCCAAAAAAGGTGATTTGCACGGTCACCCAGGCTCCTTGCAGCATGAGCGGGAGTAGTTCGTTCATCGTGGATTTCCGGTTAGCGGCGCGGCGATAGAAGCAGGTCGCCCGTCAGGCTTGGCTGCTTGGGGGCGAAGATCGTGGCGCCGGGTAGCGTTACGCGACGGGCAACAGGCCAGTCGAAAGCGGTCGCATCGCAGGGTTGCGACGGAGCCGGAGAGAAGGGGTTGAGCTATCTGAAGGCTATTCACGTGGGAGCCCGGCAGGGCTCAAAAGCCCGCGCCGGTTCCTTGTTCATGCGCCATTGGATCAGGCGCTGCAGAGTTCCTCAGCGGTCTTGTCGGTGATGTTCGAGCGGTCGAAGCCAAAGGGCTCGACGGTTTTTAGATGATCATCGCTGCCAAGCCATTTCTTCAGCTCCGCGTTGACGGCGTCACGCAGCGCCTTGTCTTCTGGACGGAACGCCAGCGCGCCGTAACCGGTGTTGGCCGGATCGTCCTTGAAGTCATCCGTGGCCTCGACCTGATCCCCGGCTTTCTCGGCCAGGCCTCTCATGGTCAGCTGCGTGCCCACTGCCGCGTCGGCGCGACCGGTGCGCACAGCCTGCAGTTGCGAGGTGGTGTCTGGGACCTGAACGATCTGGGAATCCTTGATACCCGCCTTGCGCGCGTAGTTGAGGTTGACCGTGCCGGACATGATGGCCAGCTTGATCGACTCATCCTTGGCGATGTCTTCGTAGCTCTGCAGTTGCTTGGGGTTGCCGGCCTTGACCAGCAGGGTGTCCTGCAGCTGATAGTGCGGATCGGTAAACAGCACCTGCTTGCAGCGCTCTGGGGTGATGTACATACCAGCGGCGATCAGGTCGAACCGGCTGGCACGAAGACCCGGGATCAGCGAGCCCCATTCGGTCAGCACAGGTTTGATGGTTTCGATACCCATCTTCTGAAAGATCTTCTCGACGATTTCCGGGGATTCGCCGGTCACGCTGCCATCAGTGGCGGTGTAGGCGAACGGTGTTTCGTTGGCATAACCGATCCGGACGCTGCTCTTTGCCTTGATGTCGTCGAGGGTATCGGCCTGGGCCAGGCCGCCGAGGGAAAAGCCGGTCAGTACGGCTGAGGCCAGCAAAAGCTTGCCGAAATGGAAAGGACGTGCGCGATTCATCGTGAATTCTCCTGTGCTTTTTATCGTTCGCCGGCAACAGAACCAGCAGTTTGGAGGGCAGCTTCAAGAGCATCAGGACAGGGCATTCCCTGCCTCGACGCGACGTTGGACTTCTTTTTCTATATATGAGGTGCGCCGCGTTTCGCTGTCCGAGCATAGCAAAAGCGGTTTTCCCCAAAGGATTGCACTAGGACAATTGCATGACATTGCGCTTCAGCTGATCCTGTCGCCTCGACAGAGGTGGAATGTCATGCACAACTGGAAACAGGCCTTGCTGGCTGCCCATGGCGGCGGATCGAAATACAAGCTGCTGGTCACGGCCATCGCAACCGACATTGAACAGGGCGATCTTATCGACGGTCAGCGGCTGCCAACCCAACGCTTGCTGGCCGAGCAGCTGGACATCAGCGTGCAAACGGTGACTAACGCCTACAAGGAACTGGAGCGCCAGGGCTGGGTGCGCTGCGAGGTCGGACGCGGCAGCTTCGTTAGCCGGCGCATCAGCGAGCGGGTCGCCACCTCCATGCTCGACCGCGGCGAACAATCCCTGCTCGACTTTTCCACGGCACGCATCGTTCGCAGCGAACGTCATGACCGCTACTGGCGGCAGACCTGCGCAGAACTGGCCGCCGAGCACGAGCAGCCGTGGATCCATGCCTGCCGGCCAATCGCCGGATTCGAACATCACCGCGAGGCCGGCGTGCAGTGGCTTGCCGGGTTGGGGCTGGGCGTTGAACCGCAGGACCTGCTGCTGACCAATGGCGCTTCTCAGGCGATCTTCCTCGCCCTTGCCTCGCTGGCGGGACCTGACGATCTGGTGCTCTGTGAAAGCTGTACGGATCACGGTGTGATTGGTACCGCTCAGGTGCTCGGCTTCAAACTCCAGGGTGTCGAGGCGGATTGCGACGGTCTCGATCCGGAGCATTTCGAGGATATCTGCGCCAACGAGCGGGTCACCGCGCTGGTCTGCACGCCGAACCTGAATAACCCCACCAGCAGTTTGATGCCCGACTCACGTCGTCGCGAGATTGCCGACATCGCGCGCCGTTATGGTGTTTACGTGATCGAGGACGACGTATACGGCCCTTTGCTCGGCGATAACCGAGCGGCCCCACCGCTCAGTCACTACCTGCCGGAGTTGTCGTTTTATTGCACCAGCCTGACCAAGTCGGTGCTGACCGGCTTGCGCCTCGGCTACCTGGCGATGCCTCGGCGGTTGGCGTTGCGTACCGAGAGCATCTTCAGGGTCAACAGCTGGATGGCAGCCCCGTTGCTGGGTGAGATCGCGACGCGCTGGATCGAGCGCGGCCGTGCCAGGGAGCTGGTGAGCTTGCAGCGCGAGCTGATCGCTGCCCGACAGGCTGCGGTGACCGCCGAGCTGGGTGATTATCTGCGCGGCAGCCATCCTGCCTCGCTCAGTGCCTGGCTAGATGTGCCCGAACACTGGGATCTCGACGCCCTGCAGCATGAGTTGCGAGCGCGTGGGATCGCGCTGACGCTGCCTGATCCCTTTCTTCCCCCTGGCAGCCCGCGGCCCAGGGCAATGCGCTTGTGTATCGGCGCTGAATGCAGCGACCAGCGCTTGCGCACGGGGCTGGCAAGCATACGAGACGTGTTCGAGCAGTACCCGGAAATCCATGAGTTTCGCGGTGCTCGCTAGCCTGTCGGGTTAGATCGCAGCGAATTGAAAAGCATCGGATTCTTCGGCTCCACGGGTTCCCATGTGATGCAACGCGTCCGGCGTTCCGACCGGCGCGCTACCCTCCAGCCTGAAATGACACTAGAATGCGCGCCGCTCGGGCCATGTCGGCACGGCAATGGGTTCCCTAACCCCATCACTTCAAAAAGGAAATGCCATGTTGCAGCTCCCTTCATCGGTCCGCCGAGCCACCTTGGCCGGTCTGATCGCGTTCCACATCGTCATCATCATCGCCAGCAACTATCTGGTGCAGCTGCCGATCACCCTGTTCGGCTGGCACACCACCTGGGGCGCGTTCAGTTTCCCCTTCATCTTTCTCGCCACTGACTTGACTGTGCGCCTGCTCGGTAAGGGACCGGCGCGCCGGGTCATCGCCCAGGTGATGATTCCGGCGCTGGTCGCCTCCTACGTGGTTTCGGTGCTGTTTCACCAGGGTGCGTTCGCTGGGTTCTCGGCCCTGGGCGAGTTCAATCTGTTCGTGTTCCGCATTGCGGTTGCTAGCTTTCTCGCCTATGCGTTCGGACAGATCCTCGACATCCAGGTATTCGACCGGCTGCGGCGCTTGCGCCAGTGGTGGATCGCCCCGAGCGCTTCGACCATCTTCGGCAACCTGCTGGACACCTTTCTGTTCTTTTCCATTGCCTTCTGGCACAGCGACGACCCGTTCATGGCGGCGAACTGGGTGGAGATTGCCAGCGTCGATTACGTCATCAAGCTGATCATCAGCCTGGCGTTGTTCGTTCCGCTCTACGGCATGCTGCTGAACGCGATCGTGCGTCTGCTGCCCGGTCAGCGGACTGTGACGGCATAACGGCGAACTGCCACCGCTCGGCCTGTGAGCCCTGGCCGAGCGAGCCGCTCATCAGAAACAAGTCGTCAGAAGAAGGTAAGCCCCGCCTGGAACAGCCGCTCCACGTCGCGGATATGTTTCTTGTCGACAAGAAACAGGATCACGTGATCGCCTGATTCGATGACCGTATTGTCATGGGCGATCAGCACCTCTTCGTCACGGATCACGGCGCCGATGGTGGTGCCGGGCGGCAATGCGATCTTGCCGATGGCCCGGCCAACCACCTTGCTGGAACGAGAGTCACCGTGGGCGATCACCTCGATCGCCTCGGCAGCACCGCGGCGCAAGGAGTGGGCGCTGACGATATCGCCGCGGCGCACGTGGGTCAGCAAGGTGCCGATGGTGGCCATCTGCGGGCTGATGGCGATATCGATCTCACCGCCCTGGACCAGATCGACATAGGCCGGGTTGTTGATGATGCACATCACCTTGCGCGCGCCGAGGCGCTTGGCCAGCAGCGAAGACATGATGTTCGCTTCGTCGTCGTTGGTCAGGGCCAGGAACACGTCCGCGTCGTTGATGTTCTCCTCCACCAGCAGGTCGCGATCAGAAGCGCTGCCCTGCAGGATGATGGTGCTGTCCAGCGTGTCGGACAGGTAGCGGCAGCGCGCCGGGTTCATTTCGATGATCTTGACTTGATAGCGGCTTTCGATGGCTTCGGCGAGGCGCTCCCCAATGTGGCCGCCGCCCGCGATGACGATGCGTTTGTAGTTGTCATCCAGCCGGCGCATCTCACTCATCACCGCGCGGATGTGGCCGCGTGCCGCGATGAAGAACACCTCGTCATCAGCTTCGATGACCGTATCGCCTTGCGGCAGGATCGCCTGGTTGCGGCGGAAGATCGCGGCCACACGCGTGTCGACATTGGGCATGTGGTTGCGAATCTGGCGCAGCTCCTGGCCTACCAGCGGTCCGCCGTAGTAGGCCCGCACCGCGACCAGCTGCGCCTTGCCGCCTGCGAAGTCGATCACCTGCAGCGAGCCAGGGTGCTCAATCAGACGCTTGATGTAGTTGGTCACCACCTGCTCGGGGCTGATCAGCACGTCGACCGGAATCGCCTCGTTGCTGAACAGGCCGGAGCGGGTGAGATACACCGACTCACGGACTCGGGCAATCTTGGTCGGTGTGTGGAACAGCGTGTAGGCAACCTGGCAGGCAACCATGTTGGTCTCGTCGCTGTTGGTTACGGCGACCAGCATGTCGGCGTCATCCGCACCCGCCTGGCGCAATACCGTCGGGAATGAACCGCGGCCCACCACGGTGCGGATGTCGAGCCGATCGCCGAGATCACGCAGGCGATCAGCGTCGGTGTCGACCACTGTGATGTCGTTGGCTTCGCTGGCAAGATTTTCGGCAAGCGTACCGCCCACCTGCCCTGCGCCGAGAATGATGATCTTCACGCGATCGCTCCTGTAAGGCGGCTTGTAACCGCCACAGCATGGGGTGGCCGAGACATTGGCGTCTGGCCCACCTTAGGATTGTCGGCCATTGGGTTGGGCCGCGACTTTTATCAATTTGGCGTAGTAGAAGCCGTCGTGGCCATTGTCCTGAGGCAACAGCTGACGTCCATGCGTCTGTTCGACGCCGAAACCCTTGGGCAGGTCCAATTCACGGGCGCCGGTCGTGCGCGTCAGGAAGGCTTCGATCACCTCGCGGTTTTCGGTCGGCAGCACCGAACAGGTGGCGTAAAGCAGCACCCCGCCCACTGCCAGGGTTGGCCACAGCGCGTCGAGCATCTCGCCCTGCAGCGTGGCCAGCGGCGCGATGTCATCGGCTTGGCGCGCCAGCTTGATGTCCGGATGGCGACGGATCACGCCGGTGGCCGAACACGGCGCGTCGAGCAGGATCCGCTGGAAGGGTTCGCCGTCCCACCAAACGTCGGTGGCTCGGGCATCGGCAGCCACCAGTTTGGCGTCGAGCTGCAAGCGGTTGAGGTTTTCCTGCACACGCTGCAATCGTTTCGGCTCGAGGTCCAGGGCGATCACTTCAGCCAAGGCAGGTTCGCGTTCGAGAATGTGGCAGGTCTTGCCGCCCGGGGCGCAGCAGGCGTCCAACACGCGTTGACCGGGGGCCAGATCGAGCAGACCGGCGGCCAATTGCGCCGCTTCGTCCTGCACACTGATGCGGCCCTCGGCAAAGCCAGGCAGTTGAGTGACGTCGCAAGCGGCGGCGAGTCGGATGCCGTCTCTGCTGTGGCTGCAGGGGAAGGCCTCGATGCCGGCTTCCTGCAGTTCCGCGAGATAGGTGTCGCGCTCGACCTGACGATGGTTGACCCGCAGCATCATCGGAGGATGCAGGTTGTTTGCGATGCAGATCGCTTCCCACTGCTCAGGCCAATGAGCCTTGAGCGACTTTTGCAGCCAGCGCGGGTGGGCGAAGCGAATCACCGGATCGCGTTCGAGCTCTTTGAGCAGCGCTTCGCCGTCACGCTGCGCGTTGCGCAGCACCGCGTTGAGCAAGCCTTTCGCCCAGGGTTTCTTCAGCTTCTCGGCGCAGCCAACGGTTTCGCCAATGGCGGCATGCGGCGGAATGCGGGTGTAGAACAGCTGGTACAGGCCGACCAGCAGCAAGGCTTCGACATCGCGGTCCGCTGCCTTGAACGGCTTCTGCAACAAGCGCTCGGCGAGGCCTGACAGGCGCGGCTGCCAGCGGGCGGTGCCAAATGCCAGTTCCTGGGTCAGGCCGCGGTCACGCGCGTCGACCTTACCCAATACATCCGGCAGGCTGCTGTTCAGCGAGGCCTTGCCGGACAGCACGACCGCTAGCGCGCGTGCTGCGGCGAGACGCGGATTCATTGACATTATTCGAGCGCCTTGCCGACGGCAAACTGTTCGCGGCGGCTATTGAACAGGTCGCTGACGGCCAGTGCCTTGCCGCCAGGGAGTTGCAGACGAGTGAGCGTCAGCGAACCCTCACCACAGGCAACCTCCAGGCCGTCCTTGCTTGCTTCGATGATCTGGCCCGGCGCGCCCTGACCTGTGGACAGTTGCGCGGCGTGAATTTTCACCGGCGCGCCGTCGAGGCTGCTGTGGCAAATCGGCCAGGGATTGAACGCCCGCACCAGGCGTTCAAGCTCAACTGCGGGGCGCTGCCAGTCGAGGCGAGCTTCGTCCTTGTTCAGCTTGTGCGCATAGGTAGCCAGGCTGTCGTCCTGGACTTCGCCTTTCAGTGTGCCGGCTTCCAGCGCCGCTGCCGCTTCGATCACGGCGCGCGAGCCGAGTTCGGCCAGGCGATCATGCAGGGTGCCGCCGGTATCCTCACGGGTGATCGGCGTGCTGACCTTGAGCAGCATCGGCCCGGTATCCAGCCCCGCTTCCATTTGCATGACGGTCACACCGGATTCGGCATCGCCTGCTTCAATGGCACGCTGAATCGGCGCTGCGCCACGCCAACGTGGCAGCAACGAGGCGTGGCTGTTGATACAGCCCAGGCGCGGCATGTCCAGCACGGCCTGCGGCAGGATCAAGCCATAGGCGACCACGACCATCAGGTCCGCCTGCAAACCATCCAGCTCTGCCTGGGCAGCCGGATCGCGCAGGGTCTGGGGTTGATAAACTGGTATTCCATGCTGCAGCGCCAACTGCTTGACCGGGCTGGGCATCAGTTTCTGGCCACGACCTGCCGGGCGATCCGGCTGCGTATACACCGCCACGACCTGACGCTTGGCGTCGAGCAGGGCTTGTAGATGCTGAGCGGCGAATTCCGGCGTGCCGGCGAAAACGATGCGCATAGAAGACTCATCAATAAAAAAGGCTTGCTGCTGCAAGCCTTTGGAGTGGGAGATCAAGCCTGCTGACGGTGAAGCTTTTCCAGCTTCTTCTTGATCCGGTCGCGCTTGAGGTTGGAAAGATAATCGACGAACAGCTTGCCGTTGAGGTGATCGCATTCGTGCTGGATGCAGACCGCGAGCAGACCTTCAGCAATCAGCTCATAAGGCTGACCGTCGCGGTCCAGCGCCTTGATCTTCACCTTTTGTGGACGATCTACGTTTTCGTAGAAGCCGGGGACCGACAGGCATCCTTCCTGGTACTGCTCCATCTCGTCGGTGAGGAACTCAAACTCGGGATTGATGAAGACCCGTGGCTCGGTCTTGTCTTCCGACAGGTCCATCACCACGATCCGCTTGTGCACGTTGACCTGCGTGGCGGCCAGGCCGATGCCCGGTGCGTCGTACATGGTCTCGAACATGTCGTCGATCAGCTGACGAACGCCGTCGTCGACCACGTCCACCGGTTTGGCGATGGTGCGCAGGCGTGGATCGGGAAATTCTAGGATGTTCAGGATTGCCATATGCGTTTGTGATGCACTTATGGAATAAAGTCAAAAGCCGCTGCTAAGATGCCGAGCAGCTTGTAAACGGCTTAACGCCGCTTTCCACAAGGGTTTCTGCGGCGCTAGGGCGCTTTACGTGAAGGCACATCATAAAGGGATTCACCACATGAGGAAATCACTACTCGCCCTGCTGTTGGTGGCGGTTGGCGGCATGGCGCAGGCCGCTGTGGAGCTGAAGGATGGCCATCCTGAGCAATACACCGTAGTGAAAGGCGACACACTCTGGGACATTTCCGGCCGCTTTCTCAGCGAACCCTGGAAATGGCCTGAACTCTGGCATGCGAACCCGCAGGTGGAAAACCCGCATCTGATCTATCCCGGCGACAGCCTCAGCCTGGTCTACGTCGACGGCCAACCGCGCATCATGCTCAACCGTGGCGCGTCGCGCGGAACCATCAAGCTCTCGCCGACCGTTCGCACGACCCCCATGGCCGAGGCCATCAGCACCATCCCGCTGGAAGCCATCAACAGCTTTCTGCTGAGTAACCGCATTGTCGACAGCGCAGCTGAATTCGAGGCCGCTCCTTACATCGTTGCAGGCAACGCCGAGCGCGTCATCAGTGGCTCTGGGGATCGTGTCTACGGCCGCGGTGAGTTCCAGGATGACATCGGCATCTACGGCATCTTCCGTCAGGGCAAGACCTACGTTGACCCAGAGAGCGGCGAGTTCCTAGGTATTAACGCCGACGATGTAGGCACCGCCGAGCTTCTCGACATGGAAGGTGACATTGCGACCATGATGCTCACGCGGGTTACCCAGGAAGCGCGCATTGGCGACCGTCTGTTCCCCAGTGAAGAGCGTGCGGTTAATTCGACCTTCATGCCGAGCGAGCCGAAAGAAGAAATCAACGGTGTGATTCTGGATGTACCGCGCGGCGTGACCCAGATCGGTCAGTTCGATGTGGTTACGCTGAACCGGGGTGCGCGTGACGGGCTGAACGTCGGCAACGTGCTGGCCGTGTACAAGACCGGCGAAACCGTCCGCGACCGAGTCACTGGTGAAAACGTGAAGATTCCTGACGAGCGTTCGGGCCTGCTGATGGTGTTCCGCACCTACGACAAGCTCAGCTATGGCCTGGTCCTGCAGGCGACTCGCTCACTGTCGGTGATGGATAAGGTCCGCAACCCCTGATACCCCCAAGCCCCGCATCGCGGGGCTTGTCATTTCTGCTGAACAGCACTGCATGGATGCGGTGCCAAGAGACAAGGATTGTTGTCATGCCTTCGATTTCCCCTGCTGAACTGGAAGCGCGCCTGCGCCTGCATTTGTTGCCGGAGCTGGGCCCGCGTCGCCTGCATAAATTGCTCAGTGCCTTTCCCGATGCGTCCTCAGCGCTCAGCGCGCCAGCCTCCGCGTGGCGCTCGTTGGGCTTGCCGGCCAGTTGTGCCGAAGCCAGGCGCAGCCCGGCGATCCGTGAGCGAGCCGCGGCCAGCCTGGTCTGGCTGGAGGCACCGGGGCACCATCTGCTGATGTGGGATGACCCGGCGTATCCCGGGTTGCTGGAGGAACTGCCGGACGTCCCACCCCTGTTGTTCATCGAGGGTGATCCAGGCCTGCTGGAGCGCCCGCAGCTGGCCATGGTCGGCAGCCGTCGCGCCTCTCGACCAGGGCTGGATAACGCCACTGCCTTTGCGCGCAGCCTGGCTCGCGGCGGTTTCGTGATTACCAGCGGGCTGGCCCTGGGTATCGACGGCGCAGCACACCAGGGTGCGCTGGATGTGGGTGGCAAGACGATCGCCGTACTGGGTACAGGGCTGCAGTGCCTTTATCCGCGTCGCCATCTGGGGCTAGCTGCGCGCATTGTTGAGGGTGGTGGTGCGGTGGTCTCAGAACTGCCGCTCGACTGTCCGCCGCAGGCCGCCAACTTTCCTCGTCGTAATCGAATCATCAGCGGCTTGTCATTGGGTGTGCTGGTGGTCGAGGCAAGTCCTTCGAGCGGCTCGCTGATCACCGCCCGCCTGGCTGCCGAACAGGGTCGTGAGGTCTATGCGATCCCCGGCTCGATCCACCATCCCGGCGCCCGAGGCTGTCACCAGCTGATTCGCCAGGGCGCTGCACTGGTGGAAAGTGTCGACGACGTACTGCAGGCCTTGCGCGGCTGGCAGCAAACCCCGGCCACACCCGAAGCGCAACGATCCGAGCCGATGCACCCATTGCTCGCCCAGCTGCATGCCGCTCCCATGAGCAGCGAGGCGCTGGCAGATGCCGTGAACCAGCCCTTGTCAGAAATCCTCGCAGCGCTCACCGAGCTGGAAATCGAGGGGCTCGTCGCTTGCGAGAATGGTCGCTGGGTCGCCTGTACGGGTTAAGGCCCTACTGTGCTGCCGACAGCGCTTGGGTACACTTCGCCGATCAGTCTCAGGGGAGGTGGCAATGGTCGGCAATTGGCGTGTGCAGCAGGCGGCGCGGGTCGTCAGGCGTGGCGGGGTGATCGCCTATCCGACCGAGGCGGTCTGGGGGCTGGGCTGCGATCCTTGGGATAGCGACGCGGTACATCGGTTGCTGGCTCTGAAGGAACGGCCGGTGGAGAAAGGACTGATTCTGGTCGCCGACTGCGTCGAGCAATTCGATTTTCTGCTGGAAGACCTTCCTGAGCGTTGGCTGGACCGTTTGGTTGGCAGCTGGCCTGGGCCGAATACCTGGCTGGTCCCGCACCGTGATCGCTTGCCAGACTGGATCACCGGCCAACACGACAGTGTTGCACTGCGTGTGACCGATCACCCGCTGGTGGCGAGGCTTTGCGCCTTGACCGGACCATTGGTGTCCACCTCGGCCAACCCGGCCGGCCGACCTTCGGCGCGCTCACGTCTGCGCGTCGAGCAGTACTTTCCAGGGGATCTGGACGGCGTGCTTGGCGGCAGCCTGGGCGGACGTAAAAACCCCTCCACCATTCGCGATATACGCAACGGCGAGGTCATCCGCGCATCCTGACGCCAATGGCGCCAGGGCGCGCTGGCTTCCAGCCAGTTCAGGGCAGGAGGATGGTCGAGCCGGTCGTCTTGCCTGCGGCGAGCTGGCGCTGCGCCTCGGCAGCGTCGGCGAGCGGGTAACGCTGGCCGATCTCCACCTTGATCTGGCCGCTGACGATCATCTCGAACAGCTCGACCGCCATGCCTCGCAGGCGTTCGGCTGAGGTGGCGTAGCCAGCCAGGGTTGGCCGGGTGACATACAGCGAGCCCTTCTGAGCCAGTACGCCAAGATTGACTCCGGTAACCGCGCCGGATGCATTGCCGAAGCTGACCAGCAGGCCACGCGGGGCGACACAATCGAGCGAGACGTCCCAGCTGCTCTTGCCCACCGAGTCGTAGACAACCGGACATTTCTGGCCGTCAGTCAGCTCTAACACACGCTGGACGATGTCTTCCTGAGTGCGATCGATAGTCTCCCAGGCGCCCAGTGATTTGGCGCGCTCGGCCTTTTCTGCCGAGCCAACCACGCCGATCAGCCGGGCGCCGATGGCCTTGGCCCACTGACAGGCGATCGAGCCGACACCACCGGCCGCCGCGTGGAAAAGGATGGTTTCGCCTGCTTTCAGCGCATAGGTCTGGCGCAGCAGATATTGAGTCGTCAGGCCCTTGAGCATCACCGAGGCGGCTTGTTCGAAGCTCACGCTTTCGGGCAGCTTGACCAGATGTCGTGCTGGCAGGATGTGGTGCTCGCCATAGGAACCCAGCGGCCCGGTCGCATAAGCCACGCGGTCACCGACCTCGAATTCATTAACGCCCTCGCCCAGCGCCTCGACCACACCAGCGCCTTCGGTGCCGAGGCCCGATGGCAGGCTTGGTGGTGCATAGAGCCCGCTGCGGAAATAGGTATCGATGAAATTCAGGCCGATCGCATGGTTGCGCACGCGTACCTCACCGGCGCCCGGTGTGGCGACCGGGACGTCGACCTGTTCGAGGACTTCAGGGCCACCGTGCTGACTGAACTGGATGCGCTGCGACATATCGACTCCTGGCAAAAGCAAAGGAGCCTATCCAACGCTTCCGGGGCGCGTCCGTCAATTGGCTCGATGATATGCTTGCCGGCCTTCTGTTTCAGCGTCGCTGCTTTGGTTTATGCCTGGCGGCGGCGCAGCCACTTGCCAAGGTGAATTCGTGAACGAGCGTACCGAAGCCGTCAAAGCCTACCTGCTCGATCTGCAGGACCGTATCTGCGCCACCCTTGAAGCCGAAGACGGCGGTGCCCGCTTCGTCGAGGATGCCTGGACGCGCCCCGCAGGCGGCGGTGGCAGGACCCGGGTCATCGAAAACGGTGCGCTGATCGAAAAGGGCGGCGTCAATTTCTCCCACGTTCATGGCAGCGGGCTGCCGCCTTCGGCCAGCGCCCATCGCCCTGAACTGGCCGGCCGTGGCTTCGAAGCGCTCGGCGTGTCGCTGGTGATCCACCCGGAAAACCCCTATGTGCCGACCTCCCACGCCAATGTGCGCTTCTTCATTGCCGAGAAAGAAGGCGAAGAGCCGGTCTGGTGGTTTGGTGGTGGCTTCGACCTGACGCCCTACTACGGTAACGAAGAGGATTGCGTGCACTGGCACCGGGTGGCCCGGGACGCGTGTGCGCCGTTCGGCTCCGATGTCTATTCGCGCTACAAGGAATGGTGTGATCGGTATTTCCACATCAAGCATCGCAACGAGCCGCGCGGGGTCGGTGGGCTGTTCTTCGACGACCTGAACGAATGGGATTTCGACACCAGCTTCGCCTTCATGCGGGCGGTAGGCGATGCCTACATCGAGGCCTACCTGCCAATCGTCCAGCGGCGCAAAGCGATGCCCTTCGGTGAGCGCGAGCGGGAATTCCAGGAGCTGCGCCGCGGGCGCTATGTGGAATACAACCTGGTCTACGACCGCGGCACCCTGTTCGGTCTGCAGTCAGGTGGACGCACCGAGTCGATCCTGATGTCGCTGCCGCCGCTGGTGCGCTGGGGTTACAACAAGCATCCCGAGCCCGGCACTCCCGAGGCGCGGCTGACCGAGTACTTCCTGCAGGATCGTGACTGGCTGGGCGAATAGCCTTGAATAGCCCATACCACCTCTGAATCGCTACTGCTTTTAGGAGCATCAATGGACCGCTACGGCGTATTCGGCAACCCCATCGGCCACAGCAAATCGCCTCAGATCCACCGTCTGTTTGCCGAGCAGACCGGCCAGACGCTCAGCTACGAGCCCTTGCTGGCGCCGCTCGATGACTTCCCCGGCTATGCCCGCACATTCTTCGAACAGGGGTTGGGCGCGAATGTCACCGTGCCCTTCAAGGAACAGGCGTTTCGCCTTGCCGACCAGCTGAGCGAGCGCGCCCAACGTGCCGGCGCGGTGAATACCCTGAAGAAGCTGGAAGATGGTCGCCTGCTGGGCGATAACACTGACGGCATTGGCCTGGTCCGCGACTTGCGGGACAACGCTGGCGTCACGCTGCAAGGCAAGCGGATTCTGTTACTGGGCGCTGGTGGTGCGGTGCGTGGGGTGCTCGAGCCCCTGCTGGCGCAACGCCCGGTAGCATTGGTCATATCCAACCGCACCCTGGCCAAGGCCGAACAGCTGGCCGGCGAGTTCACCGAGCTGGGGCCGGTCAGTGCAAGCGCCTTCGAGCAGCTGCGAGGCCCTTTCGATGTGATCATCAACGGCACCTCGGCGAGCCTCGGCGGTGAACTGCCACCGTTGAGCGATGACCTCATCGAACCTGGCGTTACCCTCTGCTACGACATGATGTACGGCGCGAAGCCGACGCCCTTCTGCCAGTGGGCGGCCGGACGCGGCGCAGCGACCCGCGATGGGCTCGGCATGTTGGTCGAACAGGCGGCGGCGGCCTTCGAGTTGTGGCGCGGGGTACGGCCGGATTCGGGCCCGGTTCTGACGCAGCTGCGCAGCCAGCTCAGCGCTTGAGGGTCGCTCAGATACGGAAGTGAATCTGCTCGTGCAGGTGCTGCGGTGTCTCCAGCTCGTCGACGATTCCCGCAGCGATACGCCGTAGCTGCACACGTCGATCACTGGAGTCGAGATCGTCAATCACGCTGAAATCCTCGATCGACAGGTCGTCGCCATCAGCGTTGGCATCCACCAGCGTCCATTTCAACGGATGCGCAGCAATGCGTTGCAGCGCGGCGGTGACGGTCGGATCGTCGCCCTTGGCGGACAGATCGGCGACCAGTACCAGCCGTTCGACACCGACCTTTGGCAAACCGGACAGCAAGGCATCGACCGCCTGATACAGGTCATGCGGCTGATGATTGGCTGCTGCGCCGGAGGCTGTGGCCAATGACGGGCTGTCGTACAAACAGATCACCGCATCCATCCCGGCCACGCTCTGCGAGACACTGACGGCATCGAACAGATCACCGGTCTTGGCGCGCAGTCCTGGGCGGACGGTCATCGAATTGAGATCATCGACCAGGGCCACGGCTTCGTGTTGCCGCGTCAGCAGCTCGCAGAGCAGCGCGTTGCCGAGGCTCGAATGCGCGCCATACAGAGCGAATTTGAGCCGCGGCGTTTCAGCGTTGAGCATGACGGCTCGGCCGCATCAGCGACGCGTGGCGAGATAGCCAATCAGCGCAACTGCGCCAGCGGCCAGAGCGACCGTGCTCAGCGGATGCTCGCGAGCGCAATCCTTGGCCATGCGCCCGGCATCACGGCCGCGGCGGGACAGGTCGTGGCAGTGCTCGTCCCACTTGTTGTCGTTCCACAGCGTCTCGGCGCGCGAACGCAGGGCGTTGAAACGATGACGCGACTCGCGCGAGGCGTCATCCTTGAGATCGTCAAGCGCGGTCATCAAATTCTGGATTTCGCGCTCGATTTCGTCGCGGGTGGTGGGTGTGCGGCTGAAGCGGGACATAGCGTTCTCCCCTTTGAATGTAAGGTTTGGACTCTGCGAAGCGGTGAAGGTGCCTTCGGCCGTGTCAACCAAAACACCAGGACTGCTAAAAGCGGACCTATCAACAGCGACCGGGTTCCGCCGGTCGGCTCGGTTGTGGCGAAAAGTCGCGCTGCCGACAAGCTTATGAGCCGCGGGCCGGCAAACCCAGCAGCGCTACGCATGTTGTTCTACGCTTTGGATTGTGGCCGTTGCGCTGAACGGTCCGTGAGGCGAAACAAGCGAAACGGCCAGAGCCCTGCGTTCGGTCGATACGCTGCAAGCGCCGAAATATAAGGGCTTGCGACCATGTTTGTGCTCGCCTTTTCCGTATAATGCGCGCCGCGTCCGTCTGCTTCGGCGCGCCTTTTTTCACTGCCAATTCATCGGTGTCCATCTTGAAGCTTCGTCATTCCATTCTCGGCTTGCTGCTCGCCTGCAGCAGCGCCATGTTGACCCCCGTTTCCACCGCTGCTGCGAAGGCCCCTGTGCAACAGGAGCTGGCCTCTGGCAGCGCGCTGGTGATCGATCTGAAAACCAATGAAGTGCTCTATTCCAGCAATCCAGACGTGGTGGTGCCGATCGCATCGGTGACCAAGCTGATGACCGCGATGGTGGCGCTCGACGCCAAGCTGCCGCTCGATCAGCGCCTGTCCGTCACCATCCGTGACGCGCGCGAAATGCAGGGGGTGTACTCGCGTGTACGCATCGGCAGCGAGATCAGCCGTCGCGAAATGCTGCTGTTGACCCTGATGTCGTCCGAGAACCGCGCCGCGGCGAGCCTGGCACACCATTATCCGGGCGGTTACAGCGCCTTCATCCAGGCGATGAACGCCAAAGCCAAGGCGTTGGGAATGACCCGTACGCACTATGTCGAGCCCACCGGCCTGTCCGAGCGGAACGTCTCCAGCGCCAATGACCTGGTCAAACTGCTCAAGGCCAGCCAGGCATATCCATTGATCGAGCAGTTCAGCACCACCAGCGAAAAGACCGTGGCCTTCCACAAGCCCAACTACACCCTGGGTTTCCGCAATACCAACGCCCTGGTGCGCAAGCCTGACTGGAGCATTCAGCTGACCAAGACCGGCTTTACCAATGCGGCCGGCCATTGCCTGGTGATGCGCACCGTGATGAACAAGCGCCCCGTAGCCTTCGTGGTGCTCGATGCCTTTGGCAAGTACACCCACATGGCCGACGCCAACCGCCTGAAAAAGTGGATGGAAACCGGCAAGGTGACACCGGTCGCGCCGGCTGCTCTGGCCTATAAGCAGCAGAAGATGGCCCAGCGTCAGCTGGCGGGCCAGCCGGGCCATGCGGCGACGGTGATCGGCACGCGCTGACCGCTCGCCGCCACCGCCACGTCTCGTGGTGGTTGAACCAGGCGAAGGGCGACCGATCTAGCCGCCACGATTGCCGTAGGCTGCTTCATTGCCGTCCTGTTCGGCGGCGCTGGCGAGTTCGCGGGTCAGATGGGCTTTCAGGCGGGACAAGGTCTCGTCACTCCAATCGTTGGGCGCAGTCACCAACCGCCAGGCATCGACATAATCGGCAGGCGCATACACATGCCCATGGCCCGGTGGTGTCGGGGTGGTGACTGCCATGTCGACCGCCAGCTGCAGCATGGTCACCAGTGGAAACCAGCGCAGCGCCGGTGTGACGTCCGGGCCGCGCGGCTCGCTCAGCCAGTCCGGTCGGCGCCAGGCGTAGCGGTAGTCGAAAAAGACGATCGGGTCGCTGGCATATTGCAGATAGAGCAACCGCATCGGCCCCCATGAAGCGTCCATCGGCTCGGGCGTGCCGTGCTGATTCATGAAGCGAACGAAACGACCATCGCGAAATTGCGGTAGCCATTCGGGGCTTCCCGGATTGCGGTCGTCCGTGATTCGCCGCCACATCTGGCTCTCAAAAGGGGGGCCGCTCCACAGCGCACCCTGAAAGGGATCGCCGATCAGCTCATGCAGCTCCCAGGACGCTTGCGAATGCAAAGCGCCGAGGCTCAGGCCGTGCAAGTAGAGCCTTGGCCGTCGTTCGGTCGGCAATTCTCGCCAGTAGTCATAAACCTCCTCGAACAGTGCCCGCGCCACGTCAGCGCCGTACTCGGCTTCCACCAGCAATGACAGCGGGCTGTTCAGGTAGGAGTACTGCAGCGCCGCACTGGCGACATCGCCATGGTGCAGGTACTCGACGCTGTTCATCGCGGCGGGGTCGATCCAGCCGGTGCCGGTCGGCGTGACCAGCACCAGTACCGACCGCTCGAAGGCGCCGGTGCGCAGCAGCTCGCGCAGGGCCAGTCTCGCGCGCGCTTCAGGCGTTTCGGCGGCACGCAAGCCGACGTAGACACGGATCGGCTCCTGCGCAGCGCGACCGCTGATGGCCGCTATGTCCCGAGCCGACGGGCCGGATGCAATGAACTCGCGGCCGGTACGCCCCAGCTCGTCCCAGCGCAGCAGCGATTCGCGGCTGCCGCTCTTGAGCGATGAGGCCGGTTGCGCCGCTTCCGGCTCGATCAGCGCGTCGTACTGCGCGAAGGACGCGTCCAATACCTTCAGTGCCCGGGTGACCAGCACATCGGTGACCAGCGACCAGAACAATGTCAGGGCGACCACGACGCCTATGACATTCGCGACCCGGCGCGGCAGGAAGCGATCGGCACGGCGAGAAACGAAGCGCGAAACGAGGCGGTACAGGCGCGCCAGGATCAGCAGGATCAGGAAAGTCGCCAGCGCGGTCAGTATCACTTCCAGCAGGTGCCCGCTGGTGACCGGCGGCATGCCCATCAACGAGCGGATCGAGTTCTGCCAGCCGGTGACTTGGCTAAGAAAATAAGCCGCCAGCGTCGCACTGACGATGGCGATGATGATATTGACCCGGCTGCGCAAACGTTCCGGCGGCACCGCCAGCTCCATGTAACGCCACAGCCAACGGGCGAATACGCCCAGGCCGTAGCCTGCGGCCAGTGCTGCGCCAGCCAGCACGCCCTGGCTCAGGGTCGAGCGCGGCAACAGCGAGGGCGTCAACGCCGCGCAGAAAAACAGCGTGCCCAACAGCAGGCCAAAACCGGACAGCGAACGCCAGGCGGACAATGGTGTGCGAAGCCTCATTCGAAACCCCATAGCTTCGTCGATGATTGATTCCGCGGCGGCTGCCGCCTGGTCTTTTCGAGGCGTTCGGGTCGTTGCGGTTCCCTTCTCAATCGACTCGCTGCCTCGTAAATGGCCAACGATATCTATCAGCCGGTATCGGTACAGCGTCGTCTGTAGGAGCCCGCGTGCTGGCGATCTTTTCGGCACACCGCGGAGGTCCGGATCGCCAGCAAGCTGGCTCCTACGAAAGCCTGGCCCGCGGGTTGACGTTGAGCTGGGTGCAGCCACGCTGCTTTCGTTGAAGGGGTGATCGTAAGGACCAACGATATCTATCACCCAGTATCGGCATAGCGCCGTCTGTAGGAGCCAGCTTGCTGGCGATCTT